>CAZOLW010000027.1:0-59643 GCA_964580775.1 uncultured Chitinophagaceae bacterium
ACTGGCCACCTATAGCTTGGAAGGCTATCGCTCTACCAAATGAGCTACTCCCGCTAAAATATTAAAACATTATGTAAAGAACTGTGGGCAGAGCAGGGTTCGAACCTGCGTACTCGTGAGAGAACAGATTTACAGTCTGTCGCCTTTAACCGCTCGGCCATCTGCCCATATTTCAATTAAGAAGTTCAATCAATCATATTCATCAAACTTCATCTTTCTTACTTTTCTGAGCCACTTGTCGGAGTCGAACCAACGACCTGCTGATTACAAATCAGCTGCTCTACCAACTGAGCTAAAGTGGCTTATTACTACTTTTCTGCAAGCTCTTTTATCTCAATCAGTTTCCATTTCATCTGAAAAAAACGGAAGGTTTTCTTACCAGTTTAAAATGAGCTGATTGTCATAAAATCTGTATGAAAAAAAGAACTTCGCAATTGTGCATACTAATGCACCCCCTTTTTTGGGAAGGCAAAGGTAAAGGAAATCATGAAACGGAAAAATTTTTTAAACAGGAAAAAAGATGATGTGGAAAGAAGATGAATAACCGGCAAAAAAAATCCCCCGCTTTTAGCGGAGGATTCAATGTTTTTAGAGATCGTATTGTTTTTCTTTTTTTCGTTTTAGTTGAGTAATGAGTGATTCCATTGCTTCATCAAATGATTGTTCAAAGGACTTGGATGATTGTTTTACAAACAAATGCTGTCTTGGCACATGCACTTTGATTTCGGCTACTTTGTCTTTAATGTTGTGCACCACATTGTCCAGTTTCAGAAAAACATCCACTTTCATAATTTTGTCGTGAAAATTTAAAAGCTTTTGTACTCTCTGTTTAACGTACTCAATGAGTTTTGCGTCTGCGTCAAAACGAACGGTTTGGATCTTAACGGTCATAGCATTCCAAATTTTAGCTGGTTAAAAATAATGTGAAAGAACTGGTTTTTCGCTTTGGGTAACGGTATTTTCCAGTGACATCAAGTTACTACAGTAATATTGGTTTGCAAAATTTTTTTAAGGATTGTTTGTATAATTTAACAGCTCAATCTGGCCAAAAAATAATACCATCTGTTTCTGATATACTTAGGCCTTCGGGTGAGCTTTCTTATGTATATCCTTCAGCTTCTCAATTGTATTGTGCGTGTAAATCTGTGTAGCAGCAAGGCTGCTGTGACCAAGCAATTCTTTTACAGCATTGAGCTCCGCACCATTGTTCATTAAATGAGTGGCGAACGTATGGCGCAGCACATGAGGGCTTTTCTTTTCAATTGTAGTGATGAGTGACAGGTATTTTTTAACAACCAGCTGTACGTATTTTGGATAGAGCTTATTCCCCTTTTCATTCACCAGTAAAAACTCAACCGCTGTTTCGCCAAATTGACTCTTCTTTTCTTTTAAGTATTGTTTCAGATTAGTTTTCATTTCCTGTGAAAAAGGAATGATCCGCTCCTTATTACCCTTACCTAAAATCTTCAGGCTGTTTTTATGCAGATCTACCTGTGATTCCTTCAGGGAAATTAATTCACTCAGGCGCATACCTGAGCAATAAAGCAACTCCAGTATCATTTTATTCATGAGCCCCTCCCAGTTATCAGGAAACTCAACATGTTCAAACAGCACCTCTGTATCCTTTTGCTCCACATAATTTGGCAGTCGCTTACTTTGCTTTGGAGAAACGATTGTTGTCATGGGCGATGTTTCAATCACCTCCTGCCTTAATTGATACTTAAAGAAAGACTTGAGCGTGGAAATTCTGCGGTTGATGGTTTTAGCAGAAGCTCCTTTTTCCTTTTGCTTAGCCAGCCAGCTACGGATAAATGTGGGCTTAATGTCTTTAATAGACAATTCAGCATATTCTGCAGCTAGGTATTCAAAAAAGAAAGTAAGATCATCATGGTACGACCGGATGGTGTGGGGAGAGTATCGCTTTTCGAATTTAAGATACTCCAGGAAAGAATCAGCCTCTGAAGGGAGTTGATGGGTCATAAATACAGATAGCCGTAAAGTTACAAAACCTTACGGCTATCAGCTATATTCGAAAGAGAAGATTATTTCACTTCAATCTTACCGCTGGCGATCTGTTGTTTGTAGATTGCTTTCAATACATCACCTCTGCGACGTACAGATGGTTTAATGAAAGCCTGACGCTCACGCAACTGAAGCAGAGTTTTACTTTTTTCAAACTTCTTCTTGTACTTTTTCAGTGCTTTGTCAATGTTTTCGCAATCTTTTGAATCAATTATCAGCATAATATAATACCTCCTTTAAGGTTTTTAGAGGCGCAAAGATAAGGGGAATCGGCAAATATTGAAGAATTAGTCAAATAATTTTTCTCACTGGCTCTGTCCCTTCAAGTCTAAGTCTAAAACTGGGAATATTCCCCTCAGTTTAGTATCTAAAAAAGCAAAACTCACTTCCCTTAACTTTGTTCAATTCCCACACAAACCATTTTATTTCTACCATATGTTTACCGGAATTATTGAATCAGTTGGCTTAGTAAATGAAATTATTGAAAATGGAACCAACAAAACATTCTGGATCAGTTCTTCTGTTTCAACAGAATTAAAGGTTGATCAGAGTGTATCTCACAGTGGTGTTTGTTTAACTGTTGAGGAAGTTGATGGGAACCGGCACAGAGTTACCGCCATCCATGAAACTCTGGAAAAATCAAACCTGAACATATGGTCTGTTCTTACAAAAGTAAATATTGAGCGATGTCTTCAATTCAATGGAAGACTTGATGGGCATATGGTTCAGGGGCATGTAGACACAACAGGCATTTGCACAGGTGTTGAAGAACAGAATGGAAGCTGGTTATATCAATTTCAGTTTCCTGAAAGCTTTGCTTCATTACTTGTTGAAAAGGGGTCCATTTCTTTAAATGGAATCAGTCTTACAATATTCAACGTCGGCACGAATGCATTCAACGTTGCAATCATCCCTTATACATACGAACATACGAATATGCAGGATATACAAAAAGGATCAAGAGTAAACCTGGAGTTTGATATTATCGGCAAATATGTACTGCGCAGCAATCAGCTTCACACAGTAAAGTAAAATTACGGAGCAGGAAAATTGGTTAAAATCACAGACTTTAATAATGCTTCTTACGTTAATATTGCATACAGAAACCGTGAAAATGCCGATATGATCATTTCTGCGGCAAAGCCTTAACCCAAAACAACTACAAATGCCGAGAATTTCCATTCTTATACCGGTATTGAATGAAGCTGAAAATATTCTGCCGCTTTTCTATGAAGTAAAGAAGTTTATACCGGAAGATTTTGAAGCCATCTTTATTGATGACGGGAGCAACGATTCCACTTTTCTTGAAATACAACAGTTATCAGAAAGAGATGAACGGGTAAAATGTATTTCCTTTTCAAGAAACTTTGGCCACCAGAATGCATTGATGGCAGGTATGGACTATGCTTCAGGTGAGTATATAATTACTATGGATGGCGATTTGCAACATCCGCCCTCCTGTATTCCAATAATCATTACTCATCTGGAAAATGGATATGATATTGTATCCACGCAGCGCAGAAAAACAAACGACCTTGGATGGTTAAAAAAGATTTTTACAAAAATCTTTTATAAGTTAATCAATTTCCTGTCCGACATACCTATTGAGGAAAACGTTTCTGATTTCAGGGGATTTAACCGAAAGGTTTTATATACCATTCACAAGTTTGAAGAAAGAGATCTATTTTTAAGAGGGATCTTTAGCTGGATAGGTTTCAAAAAAATAACGATCCCATTTGATGCGCCTTCACGTATGTATGGCAGCAGTAAATACAGTTTCAGGAAAATGATCAAACTTGGACTGAGAGGTACAACATCTTTTAGCTTTAAACCACTGCGTATATCGCTTTTTATAGGAACACTGGTTTCGTTTTTATCATTTCTACTGCTGATAATGGCTGTTGTTGCCTATTACCAGGGGAAAACAGTTCCCGGCTGGGCTTCTTTAATGACGGTTGTGACTTTTATGGGAGGAATGCAACTCCTTGTAATTGGTTTGATGGGAGAATATATTGCCAGCCTTTTCCGTGAGAGCAAAAAACGTCCTCTCTATATTATTAATGAAAAAATCAATGTTGATTAGTCTTTTACAGCCCGGAAATAATATTGCCCTCCAAACGGAATACTTCTCAAATATTTCTCCATCAGTATCATTAAGTTAAAAAACCATTTGCGTGGGAAGAAAATAGTGTAGATCAGGTTTTTAATTCTGAATCCACTGTTGCTTAAGAGTTTTTTACATTCTTTGCTGGACAGTAATTTAACACCTTCATCAAATTCGCAAGTATTGACAAGATATCTCGTTAACGGATTGAGTGGATTATGTTCAAACAAATAAAGACGACCACCTGGTTTCAATACCCTGAATATTTCATCAACTACTTTCTGATGATCAGCTGCATCAATATGATGCAACACTCCTGCAACAAAAACAATATCAAAGATTTCGTTTCCATATGGTATCTGGCTCCCGTCATATAATTGAAACGAAGTATTTTTTAACAGTTTTTTTTGGGCTTCTTCAATGCTTTTAACTGAAACATCTATCCCCTGAATTTTAAATTGTGGAAAATACTTTTCGAAAAAAATCTCCGTTACACCATCACCACAACCCAAATCAAGAACAGTTAGGTTTTTGTTTTCCTCAAACTCCTGAAGCTCCTTTACTTTATATTCTGCAAAATAATAGCTGTCAGTGCCCGATATCAATTTGATATTGTGCGTATGTGCTTCTCTGTAAGTTTCAGCAAATACATCAAAATTTTGTTCCTTTCTTTCTTTCATACAAAGTAAGTCCTGTATTTTTATCCAAACTTAGACAATCATTTTGAAAACAGGTTTTAAACCATATGCGCTTCTTTTTTTTATCTTACTTGTAAGTTACTTTCCGATTGTAAGTTTTATTGCCGGAGTAAAGAATGATATTTTAACCGGCTATCTTCCAGTTCGTTTTTTTATGAGTGAGAGCCTTTCGGCAGGTTACATGCCCTGGTGGAATCCGTATGTAAACTTTGGGATTCCTCAATATGCTGATATGAGCAGCAGCTTCTGGAGCCCGGTTACATGGATTATTGCAGGTACTGTTGGATATAATATATATACCATAACACTTGAACTCCTGCTTTATATTCTGTTGGGCGCATGGGGCATGTATAAATGCGGTGAACTTTTTGGCTGGACTAAAGAAATAAAAGTAATTGCAGCCATTTCATACATGTGCTGCGGCTATATGGTTGGACATTTGCAGCATCTTAACTGGATTGCAGGTTCAGGATTCCTGCCTTGGTGTTTTTGGTCATACCATTTGTTATTGAATGGATATTCGTTGAAGCGTGTTTTCATATCTGTGATTTTATTTTACCTGCTCATTTCATCCTCACACCCAGGTATCATTATCGGCAGTATTTACTTTTTTACAGCATACAGCATTTACTCATTCTTCTCAAACAGAAAATCAGACAGCCGGCAAATTACGCTTTGGAATTTCTCTAAACCAATTCTTCTGCTGATTGCATTACTTCTCATTGTGAGCTCAGCATTGATCATCAGTTACACAGAAATTTTACCTTTTATTACTCGTGGTGATAAAGTTATATCTACTGATAAGGCTATGAATTCAAATTCTTTTCAAAGCTGGATCAGTTTTATTTTCCCCTTTTCCTCAGTTAAAAAAGATTCTTTTTTTGGAAACGATGTTTCCTTAAGAAACAATTATTTTGGTTTAACGCTGTTGATTTCCCTTTTTACTTTTTTTGCCGCAAAGAAAAACCACACATATTTTTTTCTGGCAGCCGGTTTCCTGTTCCTCATTTTATCTTCTAACAACTTCGTTCATACCTTTTGTTTCAAATATCTTCCCCTTTTAAATTATGTTCGTCTCAATGGCGAGTTCAGAATTTTTGCTCTATTCTCATTTATTCTTGTTGCCACAAATAATTTACAGTATTATCAAAAAGGAGAAGGCGATAGTAAGCTGTTCAAAAGAGTTAGTTCCGTTCTCGGATTAATTATTTTATTTGTGCTTTTCTGGGCAGCAATAAATAGTATACTTACAAAGGACAGTATACTCTTTACATCAGTTTCGTTTGAACATTTATCAGCAGTTACTTTCTTTAAATCAATTGCAGATAATCTAAGCTTCTTTGATGCGCTGGTTATACAGAGTTTAATTCAATTGCCTATACTCTTACTCATCAGAAAATATACCCTGCAGAAAAAGATCAATCGTTTGTTGCTGATTGTTGCATTGGATCTATGTGTTGCCACATTGATTAACCTGCCATTTACAGGTGCTGGCTCTAAAAGTACAAAAGAACTCCAAACGCTTTTGAATGCATCTCCCCGTGGAATTCCTGTTCCTGCATTACAGCCAATTTCATTAAACAACCCGGGCATTGCCGGCATAACAGATGTGCTTGGTAAGTGGAGCTTTTACAACAAACAGCCGGCAACAAATAAACAGGCCGCCTACCCTATTCAGTTTAAAAATGAAGAATATATATTTCAGCAACAGATAATGCATTTTCTGGAGCAAAAACCTTTCTTATTCTTTTCATCAAATTTACCAGACAGCAGCATGCTGATTCAACATACTTCTGATTCTGTAACTATATCTTCGGAGAAAATTGAACTGCTTGCATTTACTCCTAACAATATACAGGCAAAGTTAACTGCCACTCAGCCGGGAGATATTATTCTTTTATACCAAAACTATCCTCATTGGAAGTACACATTAAACGGCCAATCAGTTCAACCGGAAAATTACCTGAATGCATTTAGTAAACTCAATATTGCAAAACCTGGAACATACTTAGTATCCTATTCATTCATCCCCGGTAAAATAAAAATATGGATGATTGTTTCTCTTATTACTTTCATACTGCTTCTGATTGCTTTGCTGTTATTGCCAAGAGTAAAAAAAGAGGATTCGCCTATTTTGTTATAATCGAATCTTTTAACAGAGGTATTCTTTTGTTCATGATTGCAGAAAATAAAATACGGAATTGATTGACATTTGTAAGACCATCATACGTCAGAGAATATTTTCCCGGATAATACATCGCATTTATTGAATTAAACCCTGACTCTGTATCATCTGCCGTCACCAGGTCCCTTGAGCCATGATCACTTATAACCATTATAACAGCTTCACCTTTTGTATTTTTCTGCAGTTTACGGATAAAGCTTAGTATTACTTTGTTTGTATGAACGAGATACTGGAAATATGCCTGTCTCTTTGTTTCAGTGTTCATAGAAGCGGCTCCTAAAAAACTCATATTAATATCCCCACTGCTGTCAACCGCAAAAGGAGCATGCGGCATCATTAAATGCACGTAATAAAATGCCGGAATAGTATCGCTTTTTGAACTTTCATTAATTACTTTTTCAATCAGCTGATAATTCGTTGCAATTTTTTCTTTAAACATATTTGCCAGCCATTTTTTTGCCTTTAACTTCCTTGCAACATAAAACGGCAGAAGTTCAATAATTTCATTAAACACTGTTGGATGCAGCATCAATGATGATTTGGCAGGCAAATAACTGTTTGAATATTCTGACTCAGATTCTTCAATATCGAATGGTGAATAATTAGTCGTTTTATATCCAAGCTGTTTGAACGTACGAAATGTCTTGTTGTGATAAATAGCATTAAGTGCAGCTATATAATTTTTATTGTTGTAAACAGATCCTGTACCTGCGAATTTCAGGTATTCTCCATTCAGCATTGACGCAATAGATAAGACAGTATAATCATAATTTCCATATGATTTTTTCGTAACATTAAACCCTGACTCTTCCAATTGACCAATAAATAACCGATTCTCAAATCCATAATATTTTTTTAGCGATTCTGCACCTGCATATTCATCCAGCAAAATAAGATATACAGAAGGCTTTGGCATTAAAGAGTCAGCATTGTTTACTTCTGCCATTAACTCATTTGGCATTTGTTTTTTTGAAAAATTTTTTCCTGTTAACTGAGCAATCTCAAAAAAGATTAAAATAAAAAAAAGGGTATTTAAATACATGACGCCCCTAACCCTGTCCTTTTTCAGAAATAAAATGACAAAAAACAAAAGAAGAAGCAAGACGGCAAGAAATATTTTAGAACTTACATGAACTCCGGCCTTTGCAAAGAAGGCTGAACAAACCTCTACGAATGAAAAAAACAGAAAAAGAGAAAACGACAATAGTGTAAACAGTGCAGATTTATTCTTATCTCTGAAAATGAATTTGCCGACAAAGAAGTACACAAGAATTAGAATTATCAGAAAGAACAAAATTTTCGACACCTCCCAAAAATTTAAAAAATCAAATAACTCATTCCATCTGTGTAATACAAAAAAAACCACCAGCCCAACAAAGTAGAAATAGTAGGAAGATAATTTTTGAAAAAGCTTTTTAACTCTCATTATACCATTCAGTTATAAATAAAACACCCGGCAGTTAATTTAACGTGCCGGGTGCAACTTATAAAAAAAATCGTTTATCTCATCAGATACATTTTTCCATAGCCTTTATTAAAATATTGATCTGTGTTATCATCAGTGGCTTTATATTTTTCCAATGCCTTGCCATTATGATTTGTAATGACACGATAGAGATAGATGCCGTTCGCCAGCTTATTGCCATACTGATCAGTTCCATCCCATTTGAAATCAGTGATATTCCGACCAACTCTTAACGTACCTAATTCGGCCTTTGTTATTTCTCTTACAACCTTACCTGTTATAGTCAGAATCTGAATACGGATGTTCTGGGGAATTTCAGAACCCGTTATTGTAAATACAAATGCAGTAGATGTAGTAAACGGATTAGGATAATTCAGCAGGTTCGAGATCATTGGCTTATTGATCACCTGGAATGCAACCTTGTATTCCAGGTCACCTGCCTTGTTACCGCTTCTGTCAGTACCGGAAACGGTGAGTTCATATTCTCCATCTTCATTCAGTGTCGGGAACAAATCAATTGTTGCAGTATTTTCACCATTATTAGCAAGATTAGCCGGTGTAAAACGAACACTGTCTGAATTTGGCTTATAATCAATTAATGCTCCATTTGTACCCGGATACTTGATTTGAATCTTCATGCCCGCAGTATCACTCAATGCCATAAAGCGGCTTTCATCTTTCAACTTTACCAGAATGTGAGGTTTTGAAGATACAATATCCCGATTCAGGATATGAGTTCCGTCAAATGTTACATCGAGCCATGGTTTATAGTTATCAGCTTTTACATAAAAACTTTTGAACACGAAATTGTTGAAAAGGAACTGTTCCTGTTGATCATTGTCGGGATTCACCATTAAATAAAGCGTATTCAATCCTGCCATATCTTTTGTATCAATCTGGTAACTTACCACAATTGAATCACCCGCCAGCAATGGTTTCTTTTTAGGAAGAATGATCTGCTTTGGCACATTATTCCTGTCCGTAATAATCAGTTTAAGTTTCAAACTGTCAAAAGCCGTTTCACTCACATTTTTAAAAGCTATAGCAAAGTCGAGTGGCTGACCTAATTCAACGGTATCCTGAAAGCGGAAAGTAAGGTTTGGAGCAACTGCACCTTCAGGAACATAATCTGCAAGTATCATCCAGGACTTCAACTGATGTGGAGTTACGTTCACATTATCCATATTATTCATACGGAGTTTAATGTATGGAAATGAAAGTGGGTTAATAAATGTTAAACTGGTATCTCGCAATTGTTTCACTGTTGCCAGCAATAATTCTATTCCTGAACCGGTTTTACCAATAATATCAATAGTTGTGGTATCTGGCATCGATGGCTCTCTGTCAGTTCCTTTCCATATTAGTTCTTTCCAGCTTTTTGAAGGACCAAACCAAGGCGATTCAATGGTTCCGGTTGTATAATAGCTGGGTATTTCAACTACTTCAGTGATCTGTTCATTTGTAATACCGATATGCTGTACAGGAGTAAATGATGGATCATTTTTCTTATAAATGAAAATCATTGGCAATGTATTCTTAAATGAATCAATTAAACCAAAACCTGCATTTTTTAACTTATGATAAATAGAGTTCCCTGCACCCAGAGTTGCTTCATCCGATTTCAAAATTGAAGCATCAACAAAAGGACCGGGTGTCCATCCGAGATTAGTCACAATCACATAATCTCCATCCTTTACGCTATCCATAAAGTCCATTGCACGTTTACGGTAATCCGGATCATTGTAATAATATTCAAAGAATGAACGAATATCAGTTGGTGCGATACATGCAGGGTGAGCACTGCGATACCTACCTTCTCCACTAGGAAGCAGCTTGTTTTTCCAATTTTGTAAAGTTTTCCCATCAAAGACATAAAACTGGAAGGTTCCATAACGACAGCCATATCGCTCAACGGAATTAAAATTCAGGGAAACATCAATGCTAGGTGATGTGTGATACGGATAAATACCTGTTCTTACCTGTAACCTTGCTATTGCTGAGTCATACTTATATATCCTATTGTTTGGATCAAGGAAAATCTGTTTGTAACTGCTTTGCTTATGCTGAAAGTAATGCGACTGATTAAATCCTGTTTCAGGTCCTGCAATATATACAAAGCTGAAATTATTCCACTGAATAGCAGATGTTTCTGTGGGGCGCATTCCCACTCTCCAATAATACACGGCACTGTCATTAAAACTAATACCTGCAGGCTTAAAAGAAATTGAACCTCCTACTGATGTTACAGAATCAAGCTTCTTTAAAGTTGAATTAAAATTCTGTGTTGTATCAATTTCAAAATAATACTTGCGGGTTGTTCCTAATGGATTTGCAGTTGAGGCGTAATAAGTAATATTCTGTTTATTGATAACAGAATAATTATACGGGTAAACCGGGCGTATTTCATCTTCAAAGATGAAAAATTCTTTGGTAACAATATTATTGGCTTCGCAAATTTCATTTGCATTATTTTCAGGATCAATTGAAACATTTATTTTATTTGATCCCTTATCTGTAAATGGATTAATTAACAATACCAGTTCAATAGAATCAGTATTTCGTACACCCCGTATCTTCTGATCGTACACGATGGTTTTTGTCCCATCTGGAATTTCTCTTGTAATCACCACATGTACAGAATCACTCACTGCCCTGCCAATATTTGCAATCTTTACATTTATTTTAAATTTATCTTCTGCTATAGAAATAAACTCAGGTGCAACTTTTACCATGGATGATTCTATTGCGTAATCGGGTTTCTGGAAACTGTAAAACTTAATCGCCGGGTCGCCATGAAGTGCAATTTCTTCAATGTGCATCCTTACATAAAAATCATGGAAGGAGTTCATTTTAATCAAAGAATCATTTACATTAGCCATGATATGACCAATGGACTGACCATAGGAATCATGTGCAACCTGGTTATAAAATTCATCCGTATATAAATTCAGATAATTGACAATACCAAGATGTGTGCTGGCAATAAAAGCAATTGAACCGAGTTGCGGTGTAAGTACCCAACGTTCACTGATAATCATATTCCCGGTAAGTCTTGTTGCGTCAGATAAAAATAAATTACCTGCCTGACAGCCATTTACCAGAAATACAGGATACTTACCGGTTACAGGATAGGCTGAAGGATTATCCAGATTATACTCTAACGTTGTTGGTGATGAGTGCCCGAAATATGTCAGCAATGAAAATCCTTCCCTAAACAACCGGCTTATATTTTCACTGGCAACTGTTTGTACCGTAGCAACTCCCGATTTCTGTTGTGAATAAACATCTCCGCCAAATAATGTATCCTTTATAATGTTTGAAAACTGGCTCAGGTAAAACATGATCTGCTCGCCCAGGAAATCATTAGCACCACCAATATGAATTACATTCTTTTTCCATGCTTCATCTTCTATTTTACAGGAATTAGAATTGTAATAAGATTCGTATTGTTTTACTTTTTCCAGGTAATTTTTTACTTCTTTTCCGTTGATTACATTTAAACGCCCAATTGGTATTCTTGGTACGATGTTTCCATCATCTGAAGCCATCTGCATATCAGAAGCTGGACTTCCGTACACAGGAACAAGGTTCAGTTGATCAATTGTTGAAGAGTTTTCAACACTCCTGTAGTTAGTATATATTACCCCTTTCCCGATCAGCAAACAGTTATCAGGTTTTACATTAAAACTGCTGTAAGCAAAACGCAAAAAATTCTTAATTGCGTAAGCATTATTTTTTACCCCATAACCAAACTGATCAATAATATCCTGGGCATTATAAATCTTAGCATTAAATCCCCCACCTGTTGAACTGCTTCTGTATAACCTGTATTGTTCTACCTGGTTAACTCCATTACCATCATTATATAAAAGCGGGTTTGAAATAATAATATAATTAGCCTGGTTTGCAGTAAGTCCATAGTTGGTAAATGTCCTTGCAGTAAAAGGCCCTGCAACGCTCTTAATATTTGCTGGCTCTTGACTGATTAAAACTAATTGTCTTGTAATAGCAGAAGGAGGCAGTACTACTCTTACCTGTGTTGGTGAAAGTACAGCAGCTGTGATTCGCAACCCATTTGTAAGATCGTACAAGACAGGTGCCTGTGAACCAAAATTTGCATTATCAATCACCAGGTTATTTCCCGTTGTACTTGCTGCAACTTCAAATTCAAAATTTGCCTGACCATTAAAATTGAATTGACGGGGATATGTTAATTCATACATCCCAATAACGATTGCATCACTTACCTCTGCAGAAGTGGTTCTGAACTCTACATTCGCTGTATTTGAACTGATTACTGACAGGGGAATACTAGTTGTCGATTCATCAATTATGGCATTAAAATAATTCATCTGTATATCAGCAACTGCAGTTCCATTAATAAGTGCCTTTACTGATCTGGTATTTAACGCCCTTCCCGCAGCAGAAAATTTTAAACTTGCATTGGGCCCACTCATGGCAACATACAAATTACTCTGTGTTGAAACTAATGGATTTGCAGGCCGGAAAGCTGAACTTGTCCAGCTCTCACCCTCATCAAAAGAGGATGAATACACAGTACTTCCCACCACTGCGCCAAAGCCAGGGTTAATTGAAGCTCTGTAATAAAGCGCTGCTTTATGCATGAAATAAGATTCGGCGGGTAAAGCAGAACTCAAATCGTTATTTGTTTGAACAAGACGCAGGTTCGCTACAACTGAAGGATTAACTGTTAGAAAATAAGCAGCTGTATCAGTATACAAACTCCATTTATCATTAATCTGGTACTGAGGCTCGATGAACATTCTGCGTTCCCATTTACCATCATTAAAATCACCCCAAAACTCTATAAAGCCATTAGCCGGTATTGCACCTGATGATACAGATGTGTAAATGGGTATTTGCTTCCCATGACGCCACAGCTGAAAATGTGCAGCATCGGCAGATTGAATACCAATAGAGCTAAGCTGTGCCTGCGAAATACGGTAAACACCTGTTCCAGCTATACTGAATTTATAATAGGTTTTATTGAAATCGATCCATTCATTCATGAAGCTCTGGGCCCTGATGCCTGTGAAAGCAGTCAGCAAAATGATGGCGGAGAGTAAAAATCGTTTCATCTTGATTTATTGGTTTTTTTCTTTGGGTTCTTATTCGTTTTCAAAAGGTCGAGACGTAAAGAAACAATATGGGTATATAAAGGATTCGATTGATTGGCAAGATTGGTAAAAGCGTAATCAACAAAAAAAGAACTGCCTAATTTAAAACCTGCTCCTGCTCCGGGCTGATAAATCCACACTTTCTTTTGATTCAGTGTATCGCCATCAGCAAGGGCACGTTGAAAATTATAAACGCCGCCACGTAAAAAGAAAACATCTTTAATATTTAATTCGGCTCCAATGCGTGGGTCTCCGCTTACTGCATCCGAACTGATCAGGTTGCTCCGCTGTCCGTCAAACGTTAATTCCAGGTTGGCTTCTGTTTTCAGCTTAATCCCTTTTCCTAATCTGAAATCATAAGAACCTCCAATAATCAAACGTGGAGCAGTTAACTCTGTTGATTTTATTGGAATGTCATTATTCGTTAAGTACAGTACTTCTTTTTCACGTTCAGTAAATGTAAATGACCATGAGTTGAACGTTGTTGTAATATCTCTAGCGGCTGCTCCAAACGACCAGTTTTTCCCCTGCATCTGAAAGCCCAGATCCAAACCAAATCCCCATGCTTTTGCAAAACTTCCCACACTTCTGTGAATCACTTTAGCATTCATTCCCATACTGATGGTTTTATCTTTTGTTTCCCTGATCTTTTGTGCTACTGAAAGCAGAAAGGCATAATCAGCAGATGAGAATGATTTAATATTATTGTAATTAATACTTCCATCAGGTTCAACCAGGAAAAGTGTATTGGGAATATCATCAACCGCAAAACGGAGAAAAGAAATACCGATTGTTCTTTTGTTATTTGCAACAGGAATTGCAAGTGCACCAAAATCATACTTACCGATTCCGGCAAAATATTCAGCATGCATCAGAGAAAGTGTTGGATTATTTTTTACGCCTGTTAAGCCTGCCGGATTCCAATAGCCTGCTGTTGCATCACTAACGGAGGCAACCTGCGCCCCACCCATAGCTAAACCACGGGCACCCGCACCTATATTTAAAAATTCGTTGGAATATTTTCTGAATTGAGAATAAACAGAACTACAGAGGAACAGGGCAACGGTTAAGCTAAAGATGAAACGGTTTATCATCCGGTCAGTTTTCAGGTAAACAATTAGTTTTAAAGAGTCTCTTCTTATGTAGAAGGCTGCTTAGGGATAGAACAAATGTAAACATTATCTTCCCGAAAGTCAACTACTATATAAAAGACGACCAGTTAATCGAAACGTTGATTTTCAATGTTTATTGCCCATTTTTACCAATATGAGCTCCTCTGCCCTACTTTTGCCAAAAAACATACAAAAACACATGAATCTGATTGAAGAACTGAGATGGAGAGGCATGATTCAGGATATGATGCCCGGAACCGAAGAACAATTAGCCAAAGAACCAACTGCCGGCTATGTGGGGTTCGACCCAACGGCTGACAGTCTGCATATTGGACATCTTGTTCCGGTTTTGCTGCTCCGCCATCTTCAAAACTACGGGCATAAACCCATTGCACTTGTCGGCGGGGCGACAGGAATGATTGGCGACCCCAGCGGTAAAAGTGAGGAACGGAATTTACTGGATGAGGCTACGCTGGCGCACAACGTTCAGGCATTAAAAGATCAGCTTTCACAATACATCGATTTTACACCAGGCAAAAGCAACAGCGCCGAACTGGTGAATAATTACGACTGGATGAAAGAGTTTTCCTTCATCGGTTTTCTCCGGGATATAGGCAAGCACATCACTGTGAATTATATGATGAGCAAGGATAGTGTGAAGAAAAGAATTGAGGGTGATACCGGCATCAGCTATACAGAGTTTGCATATCAGTTATTACAGGGCTATGATTTTCTCTGGCTCTATCAAAACAAAAAATGTAAGCTGCAAATGGGTGGAAGCGATCAGTGGGGAAATATTGTTACGGGCACTGAATTGATCAGGAGAAAAGCCAGTGGCGAAGCATTTGCTTTCACCTGTCCATTGATCACAAAAGCAGATGGCGGTAAGTTTGGCAAAACAGAATCAGGTACTGTTTGGTTGGGAGCTAACAGAACAAGCCCATACCAGTTCTACCAGTTCTGGTTAAATGCAGGTGATGCTGATGCAGAAAAATGGATAAAAATTTTCACTTTCATTTCTAAAGAAGAAGTTGATGCTTTGATTAATGAGCATAAACAGGATGCTTCAAAGAGAATATTGCAAAAACGCTTGGCTGAAGAAGTAACAAAATTTGTACATGGCGAAGAAGAATTAAAAGCAGCTATTGAAACAACGGAAAAATTATTCGCTAATCAAACTGCACCTGCAGAAAGCTTAAGTGTGGACGATCTTGAAGGAATGGAAGGCGTAGTGAAATTTGATTTTGCAGCAGACAAATTAAAAGACGGAATTGATATCGTTTCTTTCTTAGCTGAGACAACTATTTTCCCCAGTAAAGGTGAAGCAAGAAAAACAGTGCAGGGAGGCGGAGTAAGCATCAACAGAAAGAAAATTGAAGGAATTGAATTTAAAGTGGATGCTTCAATTTTACTGCACGGCAAATACCTGCTTGTACAAAAAGGAAAAAAGAATTACTATTTAGTAAAAGCAGTTTAAAGAGCCTGGATGGCTTTCCATATTTCATCGGCAACCAACTGGTTGCCGTTTGCATTTAAGTGAACACGGTCAGTGGTGAGGATTCCCCGGTCTTTATTGGCCGTATTATTTTTAAGATTGTAGTCAAGAAATGACTTTCGCAGATCAACCAACTGTAAAGAATTTTTTGTTGCTAAAGATCGGATGATCTTGCTGTATTCATTCAAATCACCATCCTGCGAATTACTGAAATCAATCTTCTCCCCTATTGCTGCAGGAGTACATAAAATAATTTTCACATTTTGTGCTTTCAGTTTGTCAATGATGGCCTGGTAAAATTTTACAAATTTGTCTGCATCTGTTCCAGTACCGGATGAACTTTTATGCCAAACATCATTCACTCCAATATAAATCACAACCACATCGGGCTTTTTTGAAAGCACATCCTGTTCCATACGGAGATAGAGATCGTATATTTTATTACCGCCAATGCCTGCACCAATAAACTCATAATTTGTTTTTCCCTGTGCTTTACTCATACTGTCAATACGCAGAACATACCCACCTGGATTTACACCTGCCTGTGTAATAGAATCGCCAAAGAAGATCACTTTTATTTTATCCTGTTTTGTAAAAGCTACCAGCATAAAAAGGGGCAGAACCAACATCAACTTTTTCATAAATAAAAATTCAAATAGTTATTAAACCAAGACATCTTGTTTCTTATTCAACATCAACTTGTTTTTTAATTACTGAACCATCACTTGCTTCCATTAAAAATAAGCGTTCCTTAACGAGATAACCATTTCCCTTTTCACACAAATGAACTTTCAGGTTTTCAATACTGATCGGGTTACCATCAGGAATATCAGCAACATTGCAATGCAGGATATCATGTCCATCAATAATAATCACTAACCCGCTTCCGATCGCTTCCATTCTGTTTCCTTCGGTGATCAGCATACCTGTGTCTTCTCCCAAACCAATACCGATGCAAGCAGGGTTTGTTGCAACCGCCTGCGTTAATCGTACAAAACGGCCACGCTTTTCAAAATGGCTGTCGATGATTACACTATCAATAAACCCTAAACCAGTTGTCATTTTCACTTCGCCTTTCAGATAAGCACGGGCAGCATTTCCTTCATAGATCATTGTCTTACTCATCGCCATCGCACCTGCAGATGTGCCTGCAATCACAAATTCTTCTTCTTCCTGGTAACGTTTTTTCAGAATGGATAAAAACTCTGTTCCTCCATCTGTAACACTTAAGCGTAACTGGTTACCGCCTGAAAACATTACCGCATCACATTTACTGATCCGTTCAATGTATTCTGGATTTGCCGTATCCTGCCTGTTACGGATATGCAGCACGCCGATATTGGTACAGCCGATTTTACCAAAAGCATTCATGTAGTTATCGCCAACTTCGTAAGGAATGGTTGAGGCTGTTGTAATCACTTCAATACGGGCATCAATGCCACCTGCTTCTTCAACAACACGTTTGAGAATGCCCAGTTCAAAAAAATTGAGATTGTTGCGGTTAATTTCACCCGCTTCCTGATCGGTTCCCTTATCTTCTGCGCCGCCTATTGCGATGAGCTTTCCTTTTGGATACTGCAATACAAGTATTTTGTGGTTAGGTACAAAATAAGGGAAAATATTTCGGATGAAGAGACTGTTTTCACTCACAGCATCGGATAAAATTCGATATATTCGGATTTCCCATCAACCTAAACTACTGTGTATGAAAATTCTTGAAATAAAAATCCTGCGTGGTCCCAATTACTGGAGTGTTCGCCGTAACAAGCTGATCCAGATGAAACTGGACCTGGAAGAGATGGAGCAAAAGCCGACGAATGAAATTCCCGGTTTCCTGGAACGTTTGGAAAAATTATTTCCGAGTATGTATGAACACCGTTGCAGTGTTGGCAAGCCCGGCGGTTTTTTTGAACGTGTAAAAGAAGGCACCTGGATGGGTCATGTAATTGAACATGTGGCGCTTGAACTGCAAACTTTGGCAGGAATGGATACAGGCTTCGGACGTACAAGAGGAGCGAATGAAAAAGAAGGTGTGTATTATGTTGTATTTACTTATTTAGAAGAAGATGCAGGCGTTTACGCTGCAAGAGCTGCAGTAAGAATTGCACAGGCATTGGCTGATGCTGTTGACTATAATTTAGATGAGGATATCCAGAAGCTGAGAGAGATAAGAGAAGATACAAGGCTTGGCCCATCAACAGGATGCATTGTTGAAGAAGCATTGAAACGGAATATTCCTTATATCCGTTTGAATAAACAAAGTTTAGTTCAACTTGGGTATGGAGTTCATCAAAAAAGAATCCGTGCAACCATTGCTTCCACCACTTCTAATATTGCAGTTGATATTGCCTGCGACAAGGAAGAAACAAAGATGTTGCTCGAAGCTGCTGAAATTCCTGTACCAAGAGGAACTGTTGTGCGTACAGAAGTTGGTTTGGATGAAGCCATAGAAAAATTTGGTTATCCGCTTGTGCTCAAACCGATTGATGGTAATCATGGAAAAGGAAATACAACGAACATTACCACAAGAGAACAGGCATTAAAAGCATTTGAAGCTGCAAAGGTTTACAGCCGCAGTGTAATTGTAGAACGCTTTATTACAGGTTTTGATTTTCGCATACTTGTTATCAATCATAAATTTATCTGTGCTGCTTTACGTACACCTGCCAGTGTTATTGGTGATGGTGAACATACCATTCAATGGCTGCTTGATGAAACCAATAAAGATCCACGCAGAGGTTATGGTCATGAAAAAGTACTGACACAAATTACGGTTGATGGCAGCACCATGAAAATGCTGGAAGAAAAAGGCTACACACTTGAAACCGTTCCGCCAAAAGATGAATTGGTTCTATTAAAAACTACTGCTAATCTGTCAACAGGCGGCACATCAACTGATGTTACCGACGAAGTACATCCTGCTAATATTTTCATGTGCGAACGCATCAGCAAAATCATTGGTCTGGATATTTGCGGTATTGACATCATGGCTACTGATCTTCGAACTCCCGTGAATGAAAATGGCGGTGCCATCCTGGAAGTAAACGCAGCACCTGGCTTCCGGATGCATATTGATCCTGCTGTTGGATTACCACGCAATGTGGCAGAGCCTGTGATTGATATGTTATTTCCAAAAGGAACGGAAGGACGTATTCCCATTATTGCAATTACCGGAACAAATGGCAAAACAACCACAACCCGGTTAACAGCACATATTGCCAAAAGTGCAGGAAAAAAAGTTGGCTATACAACAAGCGATGGAGTTTATATTCAAAATCATTTGATGATGAAGGGTGATTGCACCGGACCAATATCATCCACTTTTGTACTAAAAGATCCAACAGTTGATTTTGCTGTTCTTGAATGTGCAAGAGGCGGCATTTTAAAATCAGGATTAGCTTTTCAGAATTGTGATGTGGCAATTGTAACCAATGTAGCTGCCGATCATATTGGTCTGGGCGGAATTTATACCGTTGAGCAAATGGCAAAAGT
The DNA here is from genome assembly GCA_964580775.1 of uncultured Chitinophagaceae bacterium. Taxonomy (GTDB): domain Bacteria; phylum Bacteroidota; class Bacteroidia; order Chitinophagales; family Chitinophagaceae; genus Lacibacter. The sequence goes on from CAZOLW010000027.1 coordinate 19,712, forward strand.
AAAAGCAGTAGTTCCTGAAACTGTTTTTCCGCATGGTTATGCTATTTTAAATGCAGAAGATGATCTGGTATATGCCATAAAAAATAATCTGAAATGCAATGTTGCATTATTCAGCATGGATGAACACAATCCACGCATCAAAGAACATTGTGCAAAAGGAGGATTGGCAACTGTGTTTGAAAATGGATTCATCAGTATCATGAAAGGCACATGGAAAATAAGGGTGATGCCTGCAAAAGATATTCCATTGACCTACGAAGGAAAAGCCGTGCATAATATCGCCAACTGTTTACCTGCCGTACTTGCCACTTATCTGTACAGGGATATTTCAATAGATGATATCAGGCAGGGATTGCAAACATTTATTCCGGGTGAAAGTTTAACACCGGGTCGTTTGAATTTTTTCCATTTTAAGAATTATACGTTCCTTGCTGATTTTGCACACAACCCTCACGGTTTGCGTTTGCTTTGTGATTTCATCAGCAAACTGGATTACAAAACCAAGATCGGTGTGATCAGTGGTACAGGCGACAGAAGAGATGAGGATATCCGTGAACTGGGCGAAATCAGTGCATTGTGCTTTGATGAAATCATCATCCGTTGCGATAAGAATTTAAGGGGGCGTTCAGCTGATGAGATCATTGCATTGCTGAAGGAGGGAGTTGATAAAGTAAATCCAACACTTCCAACAAAAGTGATTGCCAATGAAAATGAAGCACTGGAATATATTTATGCTAATCCTGTTCACGGCGCCCTATACACCATCATGTGTGATGTAGTTGCCGGAGCACTGGATAAAATAAAAGAATTAAAAGCAAGAGAAGACAATGGATAGGCTGATTCAGAAAATTTTGGTTCATCTGCCGAAGCCCCTTATTTTTGCAGCCCCCAACTATGCAAATGCTTCGTTGGACAAGCCTGAAAAGGAGATTGGCCTATAGTATAATGGTAGTACGACAGATTTTGGTTCTGTTTGTCTTGGTTCGAATCCAGGTAGGCCAACAAAAGCCGCTCAAATGAGCGGCTTTTGCAATTATATGGTATTCGGAAACTTTTACTCGATTCTGCTTTTATCCTGCCCGCAGAAGTTCAACACATTTCTTTAAACTAACTTCCCAGTCAGGGATCTCAATATGATAAACGGTTTTAATCTTTTCTTTATTCAGCAGTGAAAATTTCGGACGTTTTGCAGGTGTGGGGTATTCAGCCGTTAATATGGGATGTATGATTGATTTGCCACCGATCAGTTTTTTTATTTCTGCTGCAAATTCATACCAGCTGATCTTTCCTTCATTGCTGTAATGATAAATTCCCGCCTGCCATTTTCCGGATGAAATAATTGTAAGAATTGTTTTTGCCAGATCAGCAGCATAAGTGGGAGAACCAACCTGGTCGCTTACAACATTCAGTTCATTGCGTTCATTCATTAAACGCATCATCGTTTTTACAAAATTGTGTCCAAAAGAAGAATAAACCCATGCAGTACGGATGATAATCGCATCAGGATCTTCTTTCATACATAATTGTTCACCCAGCAGTTTGGAAATACCATATGTGTTGATAGGACCTGTTGAATCATCTTCTTTATAGGGAATTTCACTTTCCCCATTAAACACATAGTCCGTAGAAATGTGAATCAACTTAGTTTGATATTTTTTACAGATTGCTGCCAGGTTACCTACCGATTCTCCGTTCACCAGCATGGCCATATCCGGTTCGCTTTCAGCTTTATCAACAGCTGTATATGCTGCACAGTTTATACAATACTGCGGCATTGTGGCAAGGAAAAAATTTTCAACCAATCCATAATGATGAAGTTTCAGGTCCTCTCTTGAAGCAAAAACAAAACGAAATTGAGGATAGCTTTCAGCTAAAACCTGCAGCTCCTTTCCGAGCTGTCCATTACTTCCTGTAACAAGAACAGTGGGCTTATCCATACTGGTATGTTATTAAAAGAAACTATCCGCTGCTAAATCAGTCATTGAAGGATTCAGCTTGTCTTTATCTGAAACGATTTCCTTATCTGCCGGAATTCTCCAGTCAATCTGCAAAGATGGGTCGTTGTATAATAAACCTCCTTCACTTTCTTTACTGTACAGGTGATCACATTTATACATCACTTCAGCCATATCACTCAGTACAGAAAATCCATGTGCAAATCCCCTTGGCACAAGTAATGTATTTTTCTTTTCAGCCGTTAACTCAATTGAATAAACCTGCTTGAAGGTTGGGGAATCTTTCCTGAGATCAACCACCACATCCAAAATTGCACCTCTTAAACAACGTACTAATTTTGCCTGCGCATGCTCTCCTTTTTGAAAATGTAATCCCCTGATTACACCATAAACAGAGCTGGATTGATTGTCCTGCATCCAGTCATTGTCAAACCCTTCACTTGCAAACAACTGGCGGTTATACGATTCAAAGAAATACCCACGTTCGTCACCAAATACGTTTGGTTCAAATACAACTAACCCGGGAAACTGAGTGTGAATAAAAGGCATAAAACAAATTGAATAGTAAGAGAACAAAAGCAAGATGGTACAAAAAAGCAACTATCGCTTTACGTATTGATCAGCATAAAAATGCTGGTAGTCTCCACTGGTTACATGATTGATCCACTCCTCATTATTCAGGTACCAGTCAATTGTTTTTTCCAGACCTTCTTCAAATTGCAAAGAAGGCGACCAGCCTAATTCTTTGTTGAGTTTGGTTGCATCAATTGCATAGCGAAGATCATGCCCTGCCCTGTCTTTTACATAAGTGATCAGTTTGGCACTTTCACCTTCAACCCTTCCTAATTTTCTATCCATGATCTTGCAAAGTACATGCACAAGATCAATATTCTTCCATTCATTAAAACCTCCCACATTATAACTCTCACCTAATTTTCCATTGTGAAAAATTGTATCAATCGCTCTTGCATGATCTTCCACAAACAACCAATCCCTTACATTTTCACCCTTTCCATAAACAGGCAGGGGTTTACTGTTTTTGATATTATTGATGAGCAGTGGAATTAATTTTTCAGGAAAATGATGTGAGCCATAATTGTTTGAACAGTTGCTCATCACAACAGGCAAACCATAGGTATCAAAATAAGCCATTACAAAATGATCGGAAGCCGCTTTCGATGCAGAATAAGGTGAGTGCGGATCGTAAGGTGTTTCTTCTGTAAAGAATCCTGTTTCACCTAACGAACCATACACTTCATCGGTTGATACATGATAGAAGAGTTTTCCTTCATATTTACCTGCCCATTCTTTGCGGGCTGCATTAAGCAGTATGGCTGTACCCAACACATTTGTTTTTACAAATGACAATGGATCCATAATGCTGCGGTCAACATGACTTTCAGCAGCCAGATGAATGACTGCATCAAAATGATACTGATTAAAAAGTTCTGCAACTTTTGCTTCATCAGTAATATCCATCTTCTCAAACACATAATTGTCTTTCCCTGCAATGTCTTTCAGGTTTTCAAGATTACCAGCATAGGTTAATGCATCACCATTTACAATTCTGTAGTTGGGGTATTTATTAACAAACAGTCGAATCACATGACTGCCGATAAATCCGGCACCGCCTGTTACCAATATTGTTTTATTGTACTTGCCCATTATAAACTCCAGTATTTCAGTTTAGAAATTTTATTACGGTAGATCCCTTTCAGATCAGCAAACAAAGCATGCTGATTAGAAATGCTTAACAGAAAATCTTCTGTAAATTCTTTATATTGATTATGTGCAACTGCCATTACAACAGCATCATACCCCTTTCCGATTTCTGGAACCATTGTTAAACCATACTCATGTTTTACATCAGCGGCGTCTGCATATGGATCAACAAAATCAACAGCTACATTATACTCCAGCAATTCCTTTACCATATCCGCCACTTTTGAATTACGGATATCTGACACATTTTCTTTAAATGTTGCTCCCAGCACAAGCACTTTTGCTGCTGACGGATTGGGTGCATGTTTAATAATATGCTGAATAATTTTTTTGGCAACATAGCGGGGCATTTCATCATTTACAAAACGTCCACTTGCAATTACTTTTGAATTATAACCCAGCTGTTGCGCTTTGTATGTTAAATAGTAAGGATCAACTCCAATGCAATGACCGCCAACCAAACCAGGTGTGTATTTGTGAAAATTCCATTTTGTTCCGGCAGCTTCTACGACATCGAATGTGTTGATACCGATCCGGTCAAAAATAATTGACAGTTCATTCATCAAAGAAATATTCAAATCCCTCTGTGCATTTTCAATGATCTTACCTGCTTCAGCTACTTTAATATTCGGTGCCCTGTGAACACCAACTTTTACAACAGATTCATAGAGCCTTGCGATTTCACTCAATGATTCTTCATCACAGCCGGAAACGATTTTTACTGTGTTGGATAATGTATGAAGTTTATCTCCCGGGTTAATCCGTTCAGGTGAATAACCGATTTTAAAATCTGTTTTTCCTTTTAGCCCGGAAAACTGCTCCAGAATCGGCATACAATCATCTTCTGTACAACCGGGATATGTTGTGCTTTCATACACAACATAATCACCTTTCTTCAGCACCTTTCCAACTGTTTCGCTTGCTTTTTCCAGTGGAGTAAGATCAGGTACTTTATATTCATCAACAGGAGTTGGTACTGTTACAATAAAGAATGAAGCTTCTTTCAACACGTTGATATCATCAGTAAAAACAATATCCTTACCTGCAAACATATCTGCGTCTAATTCTTTACTGGGATCTTCACTGTGCTGCATCATTTCAATACGCTTTCGGTTGATATCGAAACCAACAACACTCATGTGTGCAGCCAGTTCCAGTGCGAGGGGTAACCCTACATAACCCAACCCAACGATGGCAATTTTCTTTTCTTTATTGATGAGCTCTTTATACATTTCAGATACAGGTTTAATTTTTCAAATCAGGTTGTCTTTCATCACCATATTTACATCAAACTCACAAACTCTTTAGGCAGTTTTGTCCATTCTTCTTTTGGAAGATTTTTAAAATACTCATAGGTGATTTTTAAGCCTTCGCTTCTTGACACTTTTGGCTCCCAACCAAGAAGTTCTTTTGCTTTTGTAATATCGGGCTGACGTTGTTTGGGATCATCAACAGGCAAATCTTTGTACACAATTTTTTGTGCAGTACCTGTTAATTTGATAATCTCTTCGGCAAAATCTTTCAAAGAAATTTCAGAAGGGTTACCAACGTTTACCGGCATATCATAATTGCTCATCAGTAAACGGTAAATACCCTCCACCAGGTCATCTACATAACAGAAACTTCTTGTCTGGCTGCCATCACCAAAAACGGTGAGGTCTTCACCACGCAAAGCCTGGCCAATAAATGCAGGCAAGGCACGCCCATCGTTGAGGCGCATACGTGGACCATAGGTATTGAAGATGCGGATAATCCTCGTCTCTACACCATGAAAACGGTTATATGCCATCGTAATACTTTCCATGAAACGCTTTGCTTCATCGTACACACCACGTGGCCCAACGGGGTTTACATTTCCCCAGTATTCTTCTGTTTGAGGATGCACCATCGGGTCCCCATATACTTCTGAAGTCGATGCTACCAGTATTCTTGCACCCTTTGCTTTTGCCAGTCCTAAACAATTGTGTGTGCCATGAGCACCCACTTTCAATGTTTGAATAGGAATCTTTAAATAGTCAATAGGACTTGCAGGTGAAGCAAAATGCAGGATATAATCCAGCTTGCCGGGTATATGAATGAACTTAGTAATATCATGATGATAAAACTCGAACTGCTCCAGTTTAAACAGGTGTTCAATATTTTTCAAATCACCGGTAATGAGATTATCCATTGCAACAACACAGAATCCTTCTTTGATAAAGCGGTCGCACAAATGTGAACCAAGAAACCCGGCTGCACCAGTGATTAAAATTTTTTTACGATCCATACAATAATTATTTAATGTTCTTCATTTATTTAACGGCTTCCCTTCCTACGCTTTCATAACGAAAGCCGAGTTGTTTCATTTGATCTCTGTCGTATACGTTCCGCCCATCAAATATTACCTTGTCTTTCAATAAAGAAACAATCTTTTCAAATTCTGGCGTACGGAATTCGCTCCACTCAGTTGCAATAATCAGCGCATCTGCATTCTCTAATGCATCATACTGATTCGCTGCAAAATCAATCTTGTTACCTATCAGTTGTTTTACGTTCGGCATTCCTTCAGGATCGTAGGCACAAACAGTTGCACCTGCTTCTGTTAATGCATCAATCATATATAAAGCCGGTGCTTCACGAATATCATCAGTATTGGGTTTAAATGCAAGTCCCCACAATGCAAAACGCTTGCCTTTCAAATCGTTCTTAAAATAAGCATTGATCTTTGGCATGAGGAACAATTTCTGTTCTTCATTTACTTTCATTACTGCATTCAGTATTTCAAAATCATAGTTTACTTCTGTTGATGATTTCACCAATGCCTGAACATCTTTTGGAAAGCAGCTGCCGCCATAACCAATGCCGGGAAATAAAAAACGTTTGCCGATACGCTCATCACTGCCAACACCTTTACGCACCATGTCAACATCAGCGCCTACTTTTTCGCATAAGCGGGCAATTTCGTTCATGAAAGAAATCTTAACAGCAAGAAATGAATTGGCTGCGTACTTGGTTAACTCGGCACTCTTTTCATCCATAAAAATGACCGGGTTACCGCTGCGTACAAAAGGTGCATACAATTCTGTCATTACCTTTTTCGCTTTTTCATTGCTGGTTCCAACAACAACACGGTCAGGTTTCATGAAATCTTCCACAGCAACACCTTCTCTTAAAAACTCAGGGTTACTTACCACAGCAAATTCCACTTTGCAATTTTTAGCAATAACTGCAGAAACCTTATCAGCGGTACCAACAGGCACAGTGCTTTTATCTACGATTACTTTAAAGTCGGTGAGAATTTTTCCTAAATCATCAGCCACTCCCAGAATATATTTCAAATCAGCACTTCCGTCTTCACCGGGAGGTGTAGGTAATGCAAGGAAAATAATAGTTGCATCTTTTATCCCGTCAGTAAGATCAGTCGTAAAATTCAAACGGCCTTCATTTAAATTACGTAGAAAAATTTTCTCTAATCCGGGTTCGTAAATAGTGATCTGACCTCTTGATAATTTCTCAATTTTAGATTGATCAATGTCGATGCACGTTACTCTGTTGCCGGTTTCGGCAAAACAGGTTCCTGTTACTAAGCCTACATAACCGGTTCCTACTACTGCGATTTTCATGTGTTATTCAGGGTTTAATTTTTATGTGTTAGAAAATCCAATACATTTTTTGTAATGAAGCTCAATTGTTCTTCCTCTAATTCAGTATGCATCGGTAAAGAAATCACCCGGTCGGTAAGCCAATCGGTGATCTTCAAGTTATAATCACCTCCGCCAAATGCTTCAAACATTTTTTGACGGTGAGCAGGTACAGGATAATAAATCATGGAAGGAATTTTTTGCTCAGCTAAAAAAGCATTCAGCCCGTTCCGCACTTCGGCAACATCAGTAAATCCATCCAGTATTAATGTGTACTGATGAAATACATGATTACTGTACGGTGCACGGTAAGGAGTTGTAATGTTTTTATGACCTGCAAAAGCTGCATCATAATAATCTGCCGCTTTTCTCCGGGCAGCAATATATTCATCCAGCTTTTTCAGTTTTATTTTTAAAACAGCAGCCTGTATGGTATCCAGTCTTGAATTACAGCCCACAACTTCGTGATAATAACGAACTTTTTGTCCGTGGTTGGCAACCATTTTCAACTTGTCAGCCAATGCATCATCATTGGTAAACATTGCACCGCCATCACCATAACAGCCTAAGTTTTTGGAAGGGAAGAATGAAGTGCATCCAATTGTTCCGATTGAACCTGTTTTCCTTCTCGTCCCATCGGGGTAAATATAATCTGCACCAATTGCCTGGGCATTATCTTCAATTACATACAGGTTATGTTCAGCGGCAATTTTCATAATCTCATCCATATTCGCTGCATGACCGTATAAATGAACCGGAACAATTGCTTTTGTTTTTGGAGTAATTGCTTTACGGATCGCTTCGGGATCGATACAAAATGTTTTTGGATCAACTTCTACAAACACCGGTTTCAAACGGAGGAGTGCTACCACTTCAACGGTAGCAATGTAGGTAAAGGAAGCCGTAATTACTTCATCGCCCGGTTGCAGATCCAGCGCCATCATGGCAATCTGCAAAGCATCTGTTCCGTTTGCGCAGGGAATGGTATGTTTTGTACCGAGATAATTACTGAGGTCAGTTGCCAGCTCCTGTACTGCTTTTCCGTTAATAAAGGCTGAACTGTCAAGAACTTCCAAAATAGCAGCATCCACATCCTGCTTAATTGCATTGTATTGCTGCTTAAGATCCACCATCTGAATAGGTCGCATAATAAGCTTGTTTAAACGGTGGCGAAAGTAAGCTAAAAAAGCCGTTTTTTTGTCTGAAACGGTTTCACAAATCTCAAGTTTTCGTTAGCAGTTACAATCCACTTAGATTTGTGCCCGATGATTTTCTTCTATAACATATTCCGACTGGTTTTTAAATCAGGAATTTCCATAGCCGCCGGCTGGAACAGCAAGGCCAAAAAATGGGTCGATGGCCGGAATAACTGGCAACGGGAGCTTTCCCTGAAATGGAAACCCGAACATGCTGATTTTATCGTGTGGGTGCATTGTGCTTCTCTCGGTGAATTTGAACAGGGAAGGCCCATCATTGAAAAACTGAAATCAGAAATACCGGCTTCTAAAATAGTGCTTACTTTTTTTTCTCCTTCCGGCTATGAAATCAGGAAGAATTATGAGAAAGCAGATTATGTTATGTACCTGCCGCTTGATTCAAAAGATAATGCTGTTGCTTTTTTAGACTTGGTGAAACCACAGTTAGCCCTTTTTGTGAAGTATGAATTCTGGCATTATTACTTACAGGAGCTGAAGAATAGAAAAATTGAAACCATTCTTGTTTCAGGCATTTTTCGTCCCTCCCAGCCATTCTTCCAATGGTGGGGAAGTTTTCACAGGAATATGCTGAATAATTTCTCTCATTTGTTTGTACAAAATAAAGAATCAAAAGAATTGCTGGCTGGAATTGGTTTAGGCGACAGAACTACCGTTGCAGGTGATACAAGATTTGACCGTGTGCTCGAAGCAGTGCAGCAATGGAAACCTGTTCAATATATCGATGATTTTTGTGCAGATCAACTGGTGATTGTTGCAGGCAGTACCTGGCCGCAGGACGAAGCCATCCTTTCTGAATTCATTAAAGGGCATTGGGATAATCAAAAACTCATCATTGCTCCGCATGAAATAAAACTTGAAAATATTAAAAGGATAAAAGAATTGTTTCCTGATTCAATTCTTTTCTCTGAGATCAGCAAGCTTTCAACGCCGATTAATTCTTATCATGTATTAATCATTGATAATATCGGTTATCTCTCCCGTTTATATAAATACGCATCGGTATGTTATGTTGGCGGAGGATTTAATAAAAGCGGGCATCATAATATTTTAGAAGCTGCTGTATATGGCAAGCCTGTCATTACCGGGCCAAATTTTCAAAAGTTTAAAGAGAGTGTTGATTTGAAAAAACTCAAAGGAAGTTTTGCAATTGAAAACGCCACCGAATTAAAGCAGGTAATGCTTACTATGAACATTGAAGATGCAGGAACTGCAGCAGCTGGTTATGTAAGGGAGAATGGTGGGGCAACAGATACCATCTTCAACTGGCTTCAGGAAAAACGTCTTTTTACCAACGTATAAAATTCCTGTACAGTAAGGCGGTCCCGATCCCATCCCAGTTTGGTTTTAAGTTCCCGTTCCATCCAGTATTGAGCTTCGGCGTAGATAGAAAAATTATTGATGGTTTTAATACTACGTTCATACATTACTTCATCACCACGAAACAATTCATTGATGAATACAAACCGGTCGTTAATGCCGATTGCTTTTTTCAAATCTTTAATAGAAGTTGATTCAGAAAGTTTATGCCCAACTTCAGTTTTTTCTTCTTTCAGGTGATCATTAATAGATCTTCCTTCGCCTGTTATTGCTTCATTTACTTCTTTCGAACCGTTTTGTTTCGGAGGGTCTGTATAATTGGGCTGATGGATAAGAGTTGGAATTCCGTGTTCATCTTCAAATAACATCGGCGGTTTCTGCTGCGCCTGTTTTGCCTGCATTCGCTTGGCAAATTCAGCTTTCTGCCTGATTTCTTCCAGTTCAGCTTCCAATTCATGTTCATCCACCTGCAATACCTCTACAATTTTTTCATGAACTTCTTCCACTTTTGACGGGCCAGGTTCATAAACTTGTGCAGGAGGTTGTAAGGATAGACTAATACTTCTTGTGGATGTTGGTAAAACCACCGCCACACTTTTAGAACTGAAGGTTTCTGTTTTATGCTGACTGATCTTTTCCAGCTCAGCCTGGAGCATATTTGTAAGCACAAGAAGGTGAGCCGCATCGGCATTTCTTTGCAGGGCCTGTTGTAATTGTTCAATGAGAGATGCGATACGTTCCATGAATAGTCCTTACTTTTGGCGGTATCGAAAATTTGCTGTGAAAGTTACAAACAGTTTGGCATAAAATATTGATAATGTTTATAGAACCTAATATAAGAGGCGATCGAAGAGGCTGGATTGAAGTGATCTGCGGCTCCATGTTCAGCGGTAAAACCGAAGAACTGATCCGCCGGTTAAAACGTGCACGCATCGCTAACCTGAAAGTGGAAATTTTTAAACCGGCTGTGGATGTACGTTATGATGAAATGAAGATTGTTTCGCATGATGAAAATGCAATCCTCTCTACTCCTATTGATAACTCACAGAAAATTTTACTCCTTTCCCAGGATGTGGAAGTGATTGGCATTGATGAAGCACAGTTTTTTGACGAGGAAATCACCAATGTTTGTGAACAGCTGGCTTTACGTGGTGCAAGAGTAATTGTTGCGGGGCTTGATATGGATTATAAAAAGCAGCCATTCGGTCAAATGCCCAACCTGCTTGCAGTTGCTGATTATATTACCAAACTGCACGCCATCTGCGTGGTGTGCGGTAATATCGCCAACTATTCTTATCGAACTTCAAGTGAAGGTGGTCAGGTAGTGTTGGGCGAAAAAGATAAATATGAACCAAGATGCCGTCATTGTTATCATCATCATTAAAACAACTTCATTTTGCTTTCTTCTCAAAAAATAATGGCCCTTTTTAAAAAAGACCTGCTGCTTGAAATTAGACAGCAGTACACTTTTTATGGAATACTATTGTACATCGCCAGTACCATTTTTGTATTATTCCTGGCCATGGGTCAGCCCGAAGCAAGTGTATGGAATGGTTTATTCTGGATGAACCTTCTGTTTATCTGTATCAATGCAGTTGCCAAAAGTTTTTTGCAGGAAAGCCGTGGCCGAATGCTTTATTATTATTCCATTGCAGGTGCATTGGATTTCATTATTGCAAAAGTGTTGTATAATGTTGTGTTGATGCTGGTAATGAGTTTGCTCAGTATTTTACTCTTCAGTTTTTTTCTGGGAAGTCCTTATGGAAATACGTTAAACTTTCTTGGTATAGGCGTTTTAGGAGGCATCAGCATCAGTTTGGTATTTACATTACTGGCAGCCATTGCTGCAAGAGCTAATCAAAATGCTGCATTGATGGCTATTCTTGGTTTTCCCCTTATCATTCCGCAACTGTTACTGCTGGTAAAAATTTCAAAGAGTGCTTTTGGAGAAATATTCAGAGACGGGGCTTTAATGCAAATGATTTTATTATTAAGCGGGTTGGATCTGCTGGTTGTAATCCTGAGCCTTATTTTGTTCCCATTTTTATGGAAAGATTAGAACCAACTCCCTAACTTTGCGCACGTAAAAAGGCAGAGAAAAATATACAATAACCACTTCATATTTCTTTAAAGGCTGAATGGCTATCCAATAATCTACAGTCAATCAAAGTAATAATGAACCTCTCCCTTTCTGCATTAACTTTTAAAAAAGTTTATGAAAAAATCCTGGTGGAAGATATTAGCAGTTGTATTATTGCTTTACACATTTACCGCAGGACTCCTTATCAAAGTCCCCATTATCGGCAACCTGCACCAAACCATCCGCAATTTATTTTTCCACGTGCCCATGTGGTTTGGCCAGATGATTCTTTTACTCGTATCACTGATTTTTTCTACCCGTTACTTAAGAAGCGGAAATTTAGAAGATGATATTAAAGCCCGTGAATATGCACGCACCGGAGTAATTTATGGTTTACTTGGATTACTGACCGGGGCCATTTGGGCAAATTTTACATGGGGAAAACCTTGGAGCAATGATCCCAAACAGATTGCAGTTGCTATTGCATTACTTATTTACCTTGCCTACTTTGTTTTGCGTAATTCCATGCCCGATATGGATAAGCGTGCAAGAGTGAGCAGCGTCTATAACATCTTTGCTTATTTTATTTATGTGCCATTGATCATGATCTTACCAAGGCTGGTACAATCATTACACCCCGGTGGACAGGGTGTGGAAGGTAATCCGGCCTTAGGCGGCCAGGATCTTGACCCGACAATGCGATTGGTTTTCTGGCCCGGCGTCATTGGCTGGACCTTACTGGGTGTATGGATGACTACCTTACTTATCCGCCTTTATAAACTCAAAGAAAAAAACTGGATACATGCGTAAATTATTTTTATTAACCCTTTCCCTCCTGTTTTCTGCGTTTGAATTAATGGCACAAACCACTGATGATAATTCAGTAATGGCAAGCAATGGAAAAATCTATGTTGTGCTTGCTGTTTGTCTCACCATTTTCGCAGGTATTGTTCTTTATCTGGTTCGTATTGACCGGAAGATATCAAGAATGGAAAAAAAGAAAGATTAACGATTTGCTATATTAAAATTTAAAAAACGATTGTATGTCAACTACGAATTACAGTTTTTTCGGAGCAGTAGAACAAAGCTTCGATAAAGCAGCAGCCTTTACCAAATGGGACAAAGGTATCCTTGAACAGATTCAGCAATGCAACAGTATTTACAGTATGAAATTTCCTGTAAAAATGGATGACGGCAGCATTGAAGTAATTGAAGCCTACCGTGTACAGCACTCACATCACAAAACTCCCTGTAAAGGTGGTATCCGCTTTTCAATGGAAGTAAACCAGGACGAAGTAATGGCATTAGCAGCACTGATGACTTACAAGTGTGCTATTGTAAACGTTCCGTTTGGTGGTGCAAAGGGTGGTATTAAAATTGAGCCCAGAAAACGCTCAGCTTATGAATTGGAAAAAATCACACGCCGTTATACGGCAGAATTGGTAAAGAAAAATTTTATCGGCCCCGGCATTGATGTTCCTGCCCCAGACTACGGTACCGGCGAAAGAGAAATGTCCTGGATCGTTGATACTTATCAATCACTCCGTCCCGGAGAAATTGATGCTGCAGGTTGTGTAACCGGTAAGCCGCTTACGCAGGGTGGTGTTCATGGCCGCAGGGAAGCAACCGGGCTCGGGGTATTTTACGGTCTCCGTGAAATGTGTAATATGACGGACGTGATGTCTAAACTGGGAATGACAACCGGTATTGAAGGAAAGCGTATCATTATCCAGGGACTTGGAAATGTGGGCTATCATTCAGCGAAGTTTTTTGAGCAAGCCGGAGCTAAAATTGTAGCTCTTGCAGAATATGAAGGCAGTATTTATAACTACGACGGATTAGATGTTGATGCTGTAGTTCAGCACCGTAAAAACACAAAATCCATCTTAAACTTTCCGGGAGCTTCAAATTGTGAAAAAAATACAGATGCTTTGGAGCTTGAATGTGATATACTTATTCCAGCTGCACTTGAAAATGTAATCAATGGTGATAATGCACCAAGGGTAAAAGCAAAAATTATTGGAGAAGCTGCTAATGGCCCTTTAACACCGGAGGCAGATGAAGAATTTGCAAAACGTGGTATACTGGTTGTTCCTGATATGTTCCTGAACGCCGGTGGCGTAACCGTTTCTTATTTTGAATGGCTGAAAAACTTAAGCCATGTACGCTACGGCCGTTTGGAAAAACGTTTTACTGAAAATCAGAATGCAAATATGCTGAACCAAGTGGAAGAATTAACCGGTAAAAGAGTGGAAGATAAAATTCGTAAAACGATTAAACACGGACCAGATGAAGTTGACCTTGTTTACAGCGGATTGGAAGAAACCATGATCAATGCCGTAACTGAAGTAATGGATTGCTGGAAGAAAAACCCCGCAATTCCCGATATGCGAACTGCGGCATATGTAGTTGCTATTGACAAAGTAGCTACCACATACCTGGAACTTGGCATTTTCCCATAAACAAACCCAATTGCTTATTTATCAATCCCGTCACAAAATGGCGGGATTTTTTAGGTCTGCATGTGTCCTTTTCTTCTCGTTTGCTTCTGCCCACATATCATACTGACTAACTTGCAGAATTTCTGTAACTTTAGCAGTCCACTACGAAACCCTTCATAACTGTTTGTTAATTTGGATTCGTGGTGTATCTGAAATGATGTCAGCTTTGTTATTTTACAGTGTTAAAAGGCACATGCTTTGATAAACTGTTATAATTAAAACAATAATCCCATAAAAAATGAAAGCAAAACACATTCTTGTAATGATCATTGTGAGTGCTGTTACAGCTGTTACAAGTGTTTTTCTGTATTCAAAATTCACAAAAAACAATCAGCTGATATCACAAACCCAGGCACAGCTTCCTGTAAACTATGCAGGATTTGATGATGGCGGAATTCCCGGTAGTGGTCCTGTTGATTTTGAATCTGCAGCAAGTGCTACAACACCGGCAGTGGTACATATCAAAACAAAAACAAATCCTACCCAAACAAGCAATCAGCAAAAGAAAAAAAATCCATTCGGTGAGGTATTTGGTGATGACTTCTTTGATGACTTCTTTGGTGGCCCGAACAGAAATCAGCCGCAAATGGCAAGTGGCAGTGGTGTATTTGTTACCAGCGATGGCTATATCGTAACAAACAATCATGTAGTGGATGGTGCAGACGAAGTAACCGTTACACTGCACAATAAAAAACAATACAAAGCCAAAGTGCTTGCAACAGATGCAAATACTGACCTGGCAGTGATTAAGGTTGAAGGAACCGGATTCCCTTATTTGTTATATGGAAATTCTGATGAAGTAAAAGTTGGCCAGTGGGTATTGGCTGTGGGTTATCCATTAACATTGGAAACAACCGTTACAGCCGGTATTGTAAGTGCTAAATTCCGTTTCCTTGGAATCAATCAACGTAATGCCGGACGCAATGCAAATATTGTGGAAAGCTTCATACAAACTGATGCGGCTGTAAATCAGGGCAACAGTGGCGGTGCTTTGGTGAATACAAACGGACAATTGATTGGTATCAATGCTGCCATTGCATCTCCTACCGGTTCGTATGCAGGTTATTCCTATGCAATCCCGGTTAACATTGTTAAGAAAGTAGTTGACGACCTGATTAAATTCGGAACTGTACAAAGAGCATTCCTCGGCATTCGCCCTGAAGCCAATGGTGATGAAGGGACTGATTCAAATATTAAAGAAGGCGATGGTGTTGTTATTGGTGAAGTAATGAGCAACAGTGCTGCCGAAGCGGCAGGGCTTAAAAAAGGCGATAAAATTGTGATGCTTGAAAATAAATCAGTAACCACATGGGCTGAATTAACAGGAACTGTAGCCAGTTACCGTCCCGGACAAAAACTACTTGTTACATACATACGTGGAGGTAAAGAAAACACTGCTACACTCACTTTAAAAAACAGTTCAGGCAATACTGAGATTGTAAAAACATCAGCACTTGATAAATTGGGTGCAGACTTTGAAGCCCTATCTGCTGCTAAAGCAAAAGAATATGGTGTTGAAGGTGGTGTAATTGTAAAAACATTATCTGATGGATTGATTGCAGATCAAACAACCATCAAGAAAGGATTTATCATTGTTCGTGCAGGGGGCAAAACTATTAAAACAGTAGATGATCTTAAACATGCAATTGATGCAGCAGGAAACAGCATTATCATTGAAGGTATCTATCCCGGTTATGAAGGCGTTTATCAATATGCGATCAATGACATCAGGAATGAACCATAACAATATCAGATTTAAATGATAAAAAAATCCCCTGAAATTTCAGGGGATTTTTTTATTTATTTCGTCATGATCTGATAGCCCCAGGATTCAATTGTGAAGTCGGATGAAATATCATTCTTCTCAGTAGTAAGTTCATTTGTAAACTCTCCCCTTACACGATGATCTTGTAACTGAAAATTGATTTTTTCTGCAGAGAAATTAAGGACTACAACTATTTCATTTTCCTTATTCTTTCGTACAAAACAAAACAATTGATCAGGATGATCAGTTGCAATACGCCAGGTGATCACATCTTTATGTCCGCTTAATAATGCAGGCTGTTGCTTTCGCAACAACAACAGCTTTTTATAAAACTGATGCAGTGCAGGATTGCCTGTCCACTCAATTTCATCCTTATCAAAAAACTGCAATCGTTTAAGGTTGGGTAATTCCTGGCCACTATAAATAAGCGGAATGCCATTCCACATACAACTGAATACTGCTAAAGGAATTGCAAAATCACTATACTTTTCATACTCTGTTCCGTTCCAGCTGTTTTCATCATGATTGCTGGTAAAAAAAGAACGGATATGCTGAAAGGGATGTTTCGTTTGATAGCCGCTCAATGCTTTATCCAGCTCAACAATTGGCTGATGTTTCTGATAAAACTCCTGTGTTATATGCATCCAGTGCCAGCTGTAGCTTACATCAAATACATAAGCAAACGGTTCGTCGTTCCACTGATCAAACTCACCCAGCCAGAATAACTCTTTCAGTTTGTCCAGCTCTGTTCGTGCTTCGGCCCAGAAATCAACCGGCACAAGCATTGCCATATCGCATCGAAAACCATCAATAGAACTATCTTTCACCCAAAACCTCATGGCATCAATCATCGCCTTACGTAAAGCCGGGTTATGGAAATTCAAATGAATCACATCTTCCCAATTTTCAACAGGAGGCTTAAAATTTCCCAGGTGATCCTGTGTGAAATATTCCGGGTGAGAAATGGTCCATTCATGATCCCATCCTGTGTGATTAGCTACCCAGTCAATGATTACTTTCATTCCCAGTTCATGAATTTGATTCACCAACTGTTTAAATTCATCCATTGTTCCAAACTCAGGGTTTGTTTCTACATAGCTGGAGCAGGCATAATAACTGCCCAGGCTTCCTTTCCGGTTCTTAACAGAAATGGAAGTAATCGGCATAAACCAGATCACTTCCACACCCATATCTTTCAAACGGGGTAAATGCTTAGCGAATGCAGCAAAGGTACCTTCAGCGGTATATTGCCGCAGGTTTACTTCATAAATATTCGTTGAATGAACCCAATCAGCGGGCTTAAAAGCAGTAGCCATATTAGTCGTAATTCGGCTTCAATGATACGAACCAAACTGCAAACAGCCCATTCTGATTTTTCTATGTTCATTTTTATAGTTTTTCGGTCATAGAGTATTCGCCATAAAAATAAACCTCCAAATAAGAGTGAGCATCGAAGCATTTTTTATACCTCATACCCACTTTCAAACTCTTTACCTTTGCGGTTGTTATTGAGTAATATGAAAAAATTTGAAGTTCCCAATATTTACCGCAGTTCATTAATTACCGCTATCAAGAATAAACGGAAGCAGGAAGACAAATTGAAGAAAGACTTTACTCCCACTCTTCTTGATCTGGGTGCTGTTCAGTTTTACCTGGCCCGTCATTTTGGGTTTTGTTATGGGGTTGAAAATGCGATTGAAATATCCTTCAGAACCATCGAAGAAAACCCAGGTAAACGTATTTTTTTATTGAGTGAAATGATTCATAACCCGCAGGTAAATGCAACACTCAAAGAAAAAGGCGTGCAATTTTTGCAGGATACATATGGAAAACAGGTGATTTCATTTGATGAAATAACGAGTGATGATGTGGTGATCATTCCGGCATTCGGAACAACCCTTGCCATTGAACAGATGCTGAATGAAAAAGGGATTGCAACTGAAAAATATAATACCACCTGCCCTTTTGTAGAAAAAGTATGGAACCGGAGTGAGCAGATTGCAGCAAAAGGATATTCCATTGTTGTACATGGAAAACCAAAACACGAAGAAACAAGAGCAACTTTTTCGCATGCCAGTTCACACATTGCAACAGTGATTGTAAACGATATGAAAGATACCATTGAACTGGGAAAATATATTACGGGAGAAAAACCTTCCAAACAATTTTACGAAGAGTTTAAAGGTCTTCATTCTGAGGGATTTGATATTGAAAAAGACCTGCAACGGTTTGGAGTTGTGAATCAAACAACACAGCTCGCCAGCGATACACAGGCCATTGCTGAATATCTCAAAGCACTTGTAGTGCAGCATTTCAGGCTGACTGAAAAAAATATCGGAGAACGTTTTGCCGATACAAGAGATACACTATGTTATGCTACGAATGATAACCAGACATCTGTAACAGCTATGCTGGAAACTACAGCCGATCTTGCAATTATTGTAGGGGGGTACAACAGTTCAAATACAACACACCTGGTTGAATTATGTGAGGATAAGCTTCCCACTTACTTTATCAACAGTGAGAAAAAAATTCTTTCATCAACAGAGATTATGCATTTCAACTTTCACGACAGGGAGGAATATGTAACAAAAGACTTTCTACCATCAGGAAGAGTTCCAAGAATATTGATCAGCAGCGGAGCATCCTGTCCCGATTCATTGGTTGAAACAGTGATACGTAAAATCTGCAGTTACTATAATTTGGAAACAGAATTAGAAAAACGGGTAAATTCCTACAAATAGAAACGGGCTTTGCAAAAGCCCCGTTAACCTCAATTCACCTTTTTCAACTACTGAACGATCACTCTTTCAGTTAAGCTTTCCCCTGTTTCACGGAAATTGACTTTCAACATATAAAAACCGGGACGCAGATTGTTTACTTACAATGACTGATTTTTTAACCCGCTCATTGTTTTAAATGTCTTTCCGATATAATCTGTAAGTATTACATCATATACACCTGCACCAACAGGCACAGCAACATTTACTGTACCGTTGGATGGATTTGGCTGAACCGTTACATACATTTTCTTACTGTCGTTACGGATTCCTTTGATATCAATGTATGCAAATGTCCCAGCGGTTCCGGTTATTTTTAATTGAATGTGATTGTAACCAGAAATAAATAAAAACAAAGAAGCCTCCTTTCGGAGGCCTCTTCTTCTTCGGTTTTATCTGGTTTTCCTGTCCAAAGAAA
Source organism: uncultured Chitinophagaceae bacterium (assembly GCA_964580775.1). Classification (GTDB taxonomy): domain Bacteria; phylum Bacteroidota; class Bacteroidia; order Chitinophagales; family Chitinophagaceae; genus Lacibacter. Next base: position 39,087 of record CAZOLW010000027.1, read on the forward strand.
CTTTACTGAACAATTATTCTTTCTGTAATCAGTTCACCGGTTTCACGCAGATTAATACGCAGCATATATATACCCGGTTTAAGATTGTTTATTTGCAGATTTCGTACATTAATTCCACTCCAGCGTTGAATTGATTTGCCGGAAAAGTCGTCCAGTGAAACATCCATTTTGCCTGTAGATTCAGGAATAGCAACATTTGTTGTTCCACGGCTTGGGTTTGGATAAACAGACACTGTGATTGAACTGTTCCCTGCCCTGATGGCTTTTATTTCACTGTAAGTAGCTTTGCCATTTAAATCTAACTGGCGTAAGCGATAGTAAGTAACTCCCTTTGCTAAGGCTGTATTATCATCAAAGCTGTAAGAATATTGACCGCCTGTTCCGCCCGGAGCTTTTGAATCAACAAATCCGATTGTTTCATAATTTCCGTTAGCTGTACGACGCTGAATTTCAAATCCATCATTATCAATTTCCTGGGCAGTTTCCCAGCTAAGGAATGCTTTTCCGCTACGCTGAACTGCATTGAAGCTTTTAAGAGAAACAGGAAGTGTAGCACAAGTATTTGTTAGTTGCCCTGTAACTGACGCTACGCCAGGCGTTGTTGGAGTTACTCTTACCAACAGGTTTTTTGTTGAATTTGGATCACCATTTAATAGTGGTATTACCTCATCAGGATTAATGTACCTTGTTAGCCCTGATGGTGCGCCAATAGTTGATGTTGAAAATGACACAGCTGTTGGAGTTAAATTAATATCAGCACCATCAATACCGAAATTACTATTCACATCAATATACACCTGATAAGTTCCAGTAATGCCGGCAGCAGTTCCGGGAGGGTTTTGATAATTGGCATCAATGATTAAATCATAATTCAACGGATTAACTTGGCTGCTACAATCAATTTTACCTCCGATACTTACTTGATAGGGTATAAAAGAAGAAGTGCTATAACACTGAATACCGTTACTGTTCGCATTGGTTCCACCAATATACAACACAATATTATTAGAAGCGCAAGGAAGCGCAGACAGGAACTTAACACCTGTAAGAACAAAATTTGTTCCACCCGTTGTTGAAGTTGCTGAAAGAGTGTATCCAGTTTGAGGAGTTAAACCCGCAATACCAGTGCCATTAATAGACCATGTTCCCGAATTATACGCTAATGCGACATATGCTCCCAAATTACCAGAAGCACTTGTTGGCTCCGCACCGCAAGAAAAACCAGCCGGAAAGGAGTTATTAAAAAAGTAGAAATTAACATACTTAACCCCACTGTTATGGCTAAGTGTAAATGAAACGGTGGTTGTTTTTTGACACTTACCATCCACTTCATCAACCTGAGTAACAGCCGACAAAATGTTTGAAGCCGCAATGCTACAGTTGCTGGGTCCCCCACTGCATACTAATTGTGCATGAACTTCTGAAAAAAGAAATACCGAAATAACGGTTAAAAAACTGAGTAAAAACTTTTTCATAAAAAGGGTTTTTGAGATTAAAAAATAAACACCGATTTCAAAGGACAAATTTTGAAAAAGTTAATCAAGTGGATATAGGTGAATACTGAATCTGCATGCAGAAACAGTTACATCATAGGAAGACGGACAGTTTATACCAGAAACCAAAAGAATATTAATTTGCTGAAATTGGATTAGCGGGTATTGAAGATTGAAGGATGTTTTAAGAAGGATACTGATGGTAGCGAACAGTAAAAACAGTTTACTGCTATTTTATTTACAAGCCTTTCATTACTTATTTTTAAATATATTTCACAGGTAATTTAAGAGGTGAGAAATGAAACTCCACTTTTGTGGAGTTTCATTGAATTTTATCTTTTCTGGTTATTTCTATTACCGTGCCTGTGATTATTGCACTGCAATTCTTTCAGTAATTGTTTCGCCGGTTGCACGTACGCTTACACGCAGCGTATACATACCTGGTTTCAGATTTGTTACCTGAAGACTGCGTGTATTCAATCCGCTGAAACGCTGTACTGATTTGCCAGCAAAGTCATCAATTGATACGTCAACTGTTCCTACTCCATCAGGGATAACAACATTTGTTGTTCCACGGCTTGGGTTTGGATAAACAGAAATTACAATCAAGCCATTTCCTGTTCTTACAGCCCTTACTTCACTGTAAGTTGATTGGCCATCAAAATCAACCTGGCGTAAACGATAATAAGTAACTCCTTTACCCAATACTGAATTATCTTCAAAGCTGTAAGAGTTTGCACCGCCATTTCCACCAACTGCTTTTGAATCAACAAAGGCAATTTTTTCATACTGACCGCTGCCGATTTTACGCTCAACTTCAAAACCACTATTATTTAATTCCATAGCTGTTTCCCAGGTAAGAGAAACTTTGTTGCTTTTTTGGGCAGCATTGAAGTTGATTAAGGTAATAGGTAATGTGGCCTGATTACAAGTAAATGTTTGCTCAGCTTGATAACCTACAGTGCCAAGATCGATGTAAAAAATATAATTAATATTTGTATTTTGATTTATAGGGCCTAAATTGTCTGTTTCAAAACACCAGGAAATATCAACAGCTGTACTGTTATTGTAAGTTCTTATTGTTTTTGATGTTGGCAGAATAGTAGCCGTTCCTCCGGTTGGACCAATAATTGTGAAAATTTGCAGGTCAGGGTTCGGTGCTGAATTAAAAGAAACCGTAATTTCTCCACCAGTTCCACCAGAAGTACAATTGTTGCCATTGTTTCGACTAGCCCTTGTAGGACAAGATTGTGAAAATGCACCAGAAACTAATAAGATTAAAGCCGAAGAGAGTAAAAACTTTTTCATAAAAAAGGTTTATAAGGTAAAAAAAAAGGCGGTTCAAAGGATACCTTTTGAAAAAGTTCATCATTGGGGGATATAGTGATTACTGATTCTGTTGCCAGAATTAGCTGCTCACAGGAAGTTTGGACAGTATTAACCAGAAAGTCTTAAGTTCTGAGAAATGAATCGAATCTGTTGGATGAGGGATTTAGAGTGGGTTTTCCGGATTGTTGGAGGGTCTATACTGCGAAGATATACGTCTCTCCTTGAAATTTCAAACTTTTTTACTGATTTCTGTCAAAAAAAATAGGATAAAACACTTAACGATCTGATTGTTACTTGTTTTTTACATACTTCAATGCAATCTGGAGCTGTCCCTCAGGAGTAATATTTGTATTATCAAGTACGATGGCATCTTCTGCTTTTTTAAGAGGGCTTACTTCCCTATGTGAGTCGATATAATCACGCATTTCAAGATTTGCTTTCACTTCATCGATTGATGTATTGGGATTTTTAGCGAACATTTCTTTAAACCTTCTTTCAACACGAACCATATTATCTGCTGTCATAAAAATCTTCAGTTCAGCCTTTGGAAAAACAGTTGTTCCAATATCACGGCCATCCATAACAATTCCTTTACCGGCACCCATTTTCTGTTGTTGGGTAACTGCAAAAGTTCTTACCAATGCAATTGCAGCAACATCGCTTACTTTTTCTGCCACAACAAGATCACGGATGACATACTCCACATTTTCATCGTTCAGATAAATTTCTGACTCGCCTGTTTGCGGATTGGGTAAAAATTCAAGTGTAATATTCTCAAGCGCTTCCTTTACCTCCTCATCATTTGTCCAGTCAATATGATTGCGCAGAAAATACAATGTAATTGCCCTGTACATTGCCCCGCTGTCAATGTAAATATATCCCAGTTCTTTTGCCAGTTGTTTTGCCAGTGTGCTTTTTCCACAACTCGACCACCCATCAATTGCTATGATAATTTTCTTTTCCATCCTTTATTCAAAAAAGCAAATCTAAATAAAAACCCCGCTGTAAAAGCGGGGTTTGAAATGAACTTTTAAAAATTATGCTTCAGAAGACTTCGCTGATTTCTTTGATTTCTCCTTAAAGGAAAATTTGATCTTCTGATTTTCCTTATCCAGGTCGGCAATCAATACATCGCCTTCCTTAATGTGCATACTCAGAATTTCTTCTGCTAAAGGATCTTCGAGATATTTCTGTATGGCACGGTGCAATGGTCTTGCGCCGAACTGAGCATCATACCCTTTATCTGTAATAAACTCTTTTGCTTCTTCTGTCAGCTCCATTGCAAAACCGAGGTTTTTCAATCTGACACTTACCCCTTTCATTAAAATATCAATGATGCGGAAGATATGGTCTTTAGAAAGTGAATTAAAGATCATCACATCATCAATCCTGTTCAGGAATTCAGGTGAGAATGTTTTCTTCAGTGCCTTCTCAATAACAGCCTTGTTATTCTCTTCTGCATTCTGCAATCTTGTTGCTGTTGCAAAACCAACTCCTTCACCAAAGTCCTTCAACTGGCGTACACCAATATTGGAAGTCATGATGATTAGTGTGTTCTTGAAATCAACTTTACGGCCAAGGCCATCAGTTAGTTGTCCGTCGTCAAGTACCTGTAACAGAATATTGTAAATATCCGGATGTGCCTTTTCAATTTCATCAAGCAACACAACTGAATATGGTTTGCGGCGCACTCGTTCTGTTAACTGGCCACCTTCTTCATATCCAACATATCCCGGAGGTGCACCGATTAAACGGCTTACAGTAAACTTCTCCATATATTCACTCATATCAATACGAATGAGTGCATCATCACTGTCGAACATATAACGGGCCAAAGCACGGGCCAATTCAGTTTTGCCAACACCGGTAGGGCCGAGGAAAATAAATGTGCCAATTGGCTTCTTGGGATCTTTCAGTCCAACCCTGTTACGCTGAATGGCTTTCACCACTTTGCTGATAGCTTCTTCCTGTCCGATGACTGCACCCTGCAGATCTTCTGCCATGCGGCGTAATTTATCTGTTTCAGCCTGAACCATCCGTTTAACAGGAATACCTGTCATCATACTCACTACTTCAGCAATTGCTTCTTCATCAATCGGGTAACGTTTGTGCTTACTTTCTTCTTCCCATTTCGCTTTTGCTTTCTCCAGCTCTTCACCTAATCTCTTTTCTGTATCACGAAGTGAAGCGGCTTCTTCAAAACGCTGGCTCTTTACCACTTTATTTTTTTCCTGCTTGATATCTTCAATCTTCTTTTCAAGATCAAGTATTTCCTGCGGAACATTGATATTCTTTAAATGCACTCTTGCACCAACTTCATCCAGCACATCAATAGCTTTGTCTGGCAACAGGCGATCAGTCATATAACGATCACTCAATTTCACACAGGCATTAATTGCTTCATCATTGTAGGCAACATTGTGAAACTCTTCGTATTTCGATTTAATGTTCTGAAGAATCTGAATGGTTTCATCAATACTTGGCGGATCAATAATTACTTTCTGAAAACGACGATCCAATGCACCATCTTTTTCAATATACATTCTGTATTCATCCAAAGTAGATGCACCGATACATTGCAGTTCACCTCTTGATAAAGCCGGTTTGAAAATGTTGGAAGCATCTAATGAACCGCTTGCTCCACCTGCACCAACAATGGTATGTATTTCATCAATGAATAAAATCACATCCCTGTTTTTCTCCAGTTCATTCATGATGGCTTTCATACGCTCTTCAAACTGACCACGGTATTTTGTACCGGCAACCAATGCTGCCAGATCAAGTGATACAACACGCTTATCATATAACACACGGGAAACTTTTCGTTGCACAATACGTAAGGCCAATCCTTCTACAATAGCAGTTTTACCCACTCCGGGTTCACCAATTAAAATAGGATTGTTTTTCTTACGTCTTGATAAGATTTGCGAAACACGCTCTATTTCTGTTTCACGGCCAACAATTGGATCAAGTGATCCGTTTTCTGCCATACGTGTAATATCTCTTCCAAAATTATCAAGCACCGGTGTTTTGCTTTTTGCACCAGCCGGCTGTTTTGACCTGGGTTGTGAATACTTTGATTTTTCTTCATCAAATTCTTCATCGCCGGTATCATCATACTCAGCTCTTGGTTCATTTGATTTTACCATACCTAATTCATTTCTGAAAATATCGTAATCAATTTCAAACTGGTTCAAAATCTGGGTGGCTATATTTTCTTTGTTTTTAAGAATTGATAACATGAGATGCTCTGTCTCAACCTGTGGACTTTTTAAAGCTTTTGCTTCAAGCACCGTAACACGGATTACTTTCTCTGCCTGCTTGGTCAAAGGTAAACTGTTGATATTGGCAATATTCTTACCTGTTTTATCCTTCACTGCGAGTTCGATTTCCTTTCGCAATTCGTATAAATCAACATTGAGATTCTTTAAAATTTTAATGGCGGTGTTCTCCCCTTCCCTGATCATTCCCAATACGAGATGTTCAGTTCCTATAAAATCATTTCCAAGCCTTAATGCCTCTTCTCTGCTGAAGGAAATAATTTCTTTTACCTGTGTTGAAAAATTATGATCCATATTGGATATGCGGTTTTTACAATTATAACGAATAAATTTGACCTGATTTTACTATAAGTTACACACTCTCTGTTAATAATCTATTATGAACGTCAAAATTGATACCAAGGAGAAATTTCAGGTAATTACACCTGCCGAACACATTCTTTCTGAAAATATGACAGAAGAAATCAGCCAATTGTTGCTTTCCTGTCTGAAAAAGGATATAAAAAACGTAATTCTTAATATGAAGGAGGTAGATGAACTGCCAGAAGCTGTTGCTGAACTTATTCTCAATTGTCAGCAGGAGTTTTACGAACAGCAAGCTTCATTTGTGATTTGCGAACTAAAGCCTGCAGTTGAGGAAGAGCTTGAAAAGAATGAAATACTTGAACTCATCAATTATACACCAACTGAAAGTGAAGCCTGGGATATTGTTCAGATGGAAGAAATTGAAAGGGAATTGTTTGAAGATGAGTAATCTTTAAAAGAAAATTATTCCACAAACTCGTTTATTTTTATGCTGACAAAACCTAACCATAAATTTTACTCATGCTGGCTGTTACAATTCTAGGAAATAATTCGGCCATTCCTGCCTTTGGAAGACATCCTACCTCCCAGATCATTACCACCGTTGATGATCTGCTGATGTTTGATTGCGGAGAAGGAACACAGATCCAGATTCTGAATTATCGCATCAAACGCAGCAGGATCAATCATATTTTCATTTCTCATTTACATGGTGATCACTACTTTGGATTAATAGGCTTACTGAACAGTTTTGCTTTACTTGGCCGCATTCAGCCATTGCATGTGTACGGATCAGAACGGTTGAAAGATGTACTTGATCTGCAATTCAGCCTGTCAAATACAATTCTGCCGTTTGAGTTTACCTTTCATCCAATCACAAAGGCCGGTATGCTGCTTGATGCAAAACATTATACTGTTGAATGCTTCCCTACCAAACACCGTATTGAATGCTGGGGTTTCCTGGTGAGGGAAAAAAGAAATTTGCGAAGAATAAATGCTGAAAAAACAAAAGCATACCAGGTGCCGCCCACCTTCTTTTCAAAACTGCAGCATGGAGAGGATTATATTACACCTGAAGGAGAAATAATAAAAAATGAACTGCTGACGAATGAGAACACAAAGGCAAAGAGTTATGCTTTTTGTGCTGATACCATTTATGATGAAACCTTGGTGGAAATTATCAAAGAGGTTGATCTTGTATATCACGAAACCACTTATCTGTCTGCATTGGGAGATAAAGCAACTGAACGTTTTCACTCTACTACAACACAGGCTGCCACAATAGCTTTAAAAGCAAATGTGCATAAACTCATCATTGGTCATTTCTCTGCAAAATTTGAAAGCCTGGAACAATTTGAAAAAGAAGCTAGAGAAGTATTCCCAAATACCGAGAATGCAACAGAAGGTATGACCTATCTTATTTGATTAGAGAAAACCCACATGTAAAAATCATACATTTCCTTTCGCCAGAAATTTTCGTTGTGCCTTCCCTCTTTCACCTGCCTGTAATAAAGTTTCTTCAGACCTTTCTGCTTTAACTGATCATACACTGACTTCATATCAGCAACCATTTCTTTACCTTCCAATTCACCACAAACAAAATAAACGGCTGAGTTAAGATTCGAAGAGTTGTCAATTTTCTTCTTCAGATCCGGTGCAACCCAAAAAGCAGGAGAAAATATACCTGCAGCACCAAAAACAGAAGGGTATTTCAATACTGCATATAAGGAAATCAAGCCGCCCATTGAACTGCCTGCTGTAAACGTTGATTGTTTGGATGGCTTGGTACGGAAGGTTTTATCGATGTAAGGTTTTAGCGTATTGACGAGGAAATCAACATAAGCATCACCTTCTCCCGGTCCAAATCTTGATGTGTATGGATTATACTCCGTCAATCTTTTTGTATCACCGTGATCAATACCAACAACTATACATTGTCTGCCCATACGAATTGAATCCATCATTTCGTCTACTCCCCACTCACCATAAGATGAGGTCTGTGCATCAAACAGGTTCTGTCCATCATGCATATACAGAACAGGATAATTCTTTTTGTTGAATGCATAATCTTCCGGCAGGTAAACCCATATTCGTCTTTTCCTGTTTAATTGGGGGATAGAAAAAGAAGTATCAATTACAAATACGTTTTTACTTCTTGTTGATACTGGTGGCCTTCCCGGAAAATCATCGGCCCATGCTTCAATACTGATGGAGATTACTGTATCAGATTTTATCTGCAATATCCGGTTACTGACAGCAGCTCCACTTTTTGCAGCTTCAACTGTGGCCCATGAACCACGGGTAATTTTATACTCAACAACACCAGATGGAATGCCTTTAATTTCTGCATACTGAATTCCATCAGCTGATGTTTTAAATGAAAATGCTTGTACTCCGGGATTCCAGCCGTTAAAGGAGCCTGCAATGTATAAGCTATCCTTCAAATGACTGCCAGGCTTGCCTTTCAGCTCAATCCTCAGTGAATTTTGTGCTGTTGAATTATGGATTTGAAGTACGGCAATGCTGAAAAAAAAGAACAGTTTTATGAATTGAATTCTATACAACATCATTTTACATCTGCGGCTCTTACTTATTCTTTTGCAGATAATTTTTTACACTTGCATGCAGGCCTGCAGATAATGGAACAACCGGTAAACGGAGATTATTTTCGATTAAACCCAGCTCCGCCATAAATGCTTTTACTCCCGCAGGGTTATTTTCAGCAAACAGCAGATCGTATGCTTCCAGCATTTGATCATTCAGTTTTTTTGCAGCTGCAAAATTTCCTTTCAGCGACTGGCGAACCATTTCACTGAATTGTTTTGGCAAACAGTTCGCTGCCACACTGATAACACCTTCCATACCACAGGCAATCTGCGGCATTGCCAATGCATCATCACCGCTTACAACGAGGAAGTCAGCAGGCTTATCTTTTAATATCTGCATGCACTGAATCATATCACCCCCTGCTTCTTTTATACCTGCAATGTTTGAAAAATCATTCGCAAGTCTCAGCGTTGTTGATGCGTTGATATTTCTTCCTGTACGTCCCGGAACATTGTAAAGAATAATTGGCTTTGGACTTACTTCTGCTAATGCTTTATAATGCTGGTAAATTCCTTCCTGCGATGGTTTATTATAATAAGGACTGGCGCTTAATACGGCAGCCGCTTTCTCTAAGGGAAAGGTTTCAAGATCTTTGATCAGTGAAAGTGTATTGTTACCGCCAATACCAACTACCACAGGCACTCGGTCAGCTACTTTTTCATTGGTAAAATGAATCAGTTCGATCTTCTCGTCCTTACTTAAGGTTGGCGTTTCGCCGGTTGTTCCAAGTGTAACAACATATTCAACCCCATTACTGATTACATAATTGATGACCTTTTCCAATGCAACAAAGTCAATCTCCATGTTCTTTTTAAAAGGAGTTACCAATGCAACACCGGTTCCTCTTAACTGATCTTGTAAACTCATACCAAAAAAATATGCTTAAAATTATAGTTTAAAATTACAACTCATCCCAAAATCCCATTTTGCTGTAACGCTCAATCCGTTGATTTATCCGCTCATTCACATCAATCTGTTTTAATTCCTTCAGCAGGGGAATCAATTCTTTTTTCAGCATTTGAGCTGCCTCATCATAATCCCAATGAGCACCACCGGCCGGTTCGGGAACAATTCCATCTACAATACCAAACTTATTCATATGATCCGGAGTAAGCTTTAATTGCTCTGCCGCCACTTCCTTTTTATCCCAACTGCGCCACAAAATTGAACTGCAGCTTTCAGGCGAAATAACAGTAAACCAGGTATTTTCAAGCATTAATACCTTGTCACCAACGCCTATTCCTAATGCACCGCCGCTTGCGCCTTCTCCAATCACCACACAAATGATAGGTACTTTCAGCCTGATCATTTCATAGATATTCCGTGCAATTGCTTCGCCCTGTCCTCTTTCTTCCGCTTCAAGTCCTGGAAAAGCCCCTGGTGTGTCTATTAAGGTGATTACAGGCTTATTAAATTTTTCTGCCAGCTTCATCAGCCGCAATGCTTTCCGGTAACCTTCAGGATTGGCCATGCCAAAATTCCGCAGCTGACGCATCTTGGTATTGATTCCTTTTTGCTGACCGATGATCATGACTGTCTCACCATCCAACTGAGCAAACCCGCCTATCATTGCCTTATCATCTTTTACCCCTCTGTCACCATAAAGCTCAACGAAGTTGGTACACATTTTATCAATATACTTCAAGGTGTATGGGCGGTCGGGATGACGGCTCATCTGCACTTTTTGCCAACTGTTCAAACCCTGTGTAATTTCTCTGCGCTTGTCAAGAATACTTCGCTCCAATTGATCAAGTGTGGCTGAATAATCAACCTTACTGTTTTTCTCCGCCATTTTACGGAGTTCTTTCAATTGATCAACCAATTCTTTAATCGGCTTTTCTATTTCGATAAACTGACGGTTTTCTAATGATGGCATATATTAAAAAATATTGGAGGTAAAATTAAGCGATTGAGTTGCAATATTAATGAAAAAGAGAACTGATTGTCGCAAGTTAAACATTGCAGATCATTGACAGGCTTTCAATACCAGCTTAAACCAAATATCCTGAAAAAAAAGGCTGTTGAACATTTCGTTCAACAGCCTTTAAAATTAATTCTGCGTTTTCAGCAGATAGAACCTTTTCAATAAGTATTATCTGACCCCATTATATGTGTACGTTTCATCAAAGCTTACACGGTGTGGTGCCAGTACAGCAGGTTGATTCATCCAGTATTTTATCTTCAGGGTTTTTGTTACAGGATCCCATTTGTTTACACCGGAAGGATCTAATTCAGCTGAACGTCCGTTTCCTGCAGGTTGACCCCAGATGTTTACAACACTGGCAACAGTATAATCTGCATTAAAGTTGATCTGTACCCCAAATGAACCATAATAAGACAACGAACCGCCATTGCTGATAGCATGATAGATACCACCAATGGTTCTGTCATACATATTTACCTGCAATGCACCATTTGTAATAAGGTATGTATCATTCGGATACCAGCCTGTTAAGCCAGCATTTGCATAATCAATCATTGTTCCTGTTTGTGTATAAGATCCATCGATCTGGTTTCTCACACCAAATGCATAGATAGCAGAACCGAAGTTTCCACTGATTGTTGCTGAAGGTGTTGTAGAAGTGATTTTAATGGGTACAGCATAAGGCTTATTAAAATCAAAACTGTTTGTAACCTTTACAGTAAGAAGCACCTGAGCGACCCTTGTTCCCTTTTTAATGACAACAGAGGAAGGGAAACTGATAACATCAGCAGGTGGTACAACAAAACTTTTACCATTCTGTGTGTTATAAAGTGTAAGAGACGCAGCATCAATTGCGAGATTTACAGTCATATCAGCAGGTGCCGTATTAACACCTGAATAACTGATATTTATGTTGATCGTCCTTGTTTGATTTAAACCCAAAGACCCTAAATCAGCATAAAACTGGGGATATTTTGATGTTTGTGCTGCAAAGTTATCACCAGTGTTCAAAAACTCAACAACATTGGTAGTATTACCGTTTCCCGTGTCAATATTGGCTGTACGTTCCTTCAAACAACCACTGATCAGGAAACTTACAATGCTAACTGCCAGTATATTTATTTTTAAATTTTTCATTTTCATTTATTTTAATTCATTTGAAGGTTATTGAGCCCAGAAAATTAATGAACTGTAAGGATCGATCCCTCTAGGAACATTAGAAGAATTATATGCGCCTTCGGAAGAGGGATACAGAATTCTTGTTGGCAAATGATCTGGCCTGGTTGATTTTGACTGAGTTGAAGCAAAGGTTTGAATAGCGGTTGCACCTGCGGTATTAACAACTGAAGGATAACCCGTTCTTCTGTAATCATTCCAGGCTACATCAGAATTCACCATATTCATCGCTATATACTTCTGTGTAATAATTGCTTCAATTTGTTGTGCAACGGTAGTTGCAAGCGTCCAGTTTACCAAGCTGCTGGTGCTGTTATCAGAAAGATAAGTAGCAAAATCTGTAGCTGGGCTTCCTGAAACGGTTCCGCTTGGAAGCATGTACAGATAATTATATGAAGCTAAAATTCCACTCTCAAAAAGGGCTTTAGCATTTCCACCAGTGATAATTCCTCTTACAGTAGCTTCTGCCTGTAAGAAATAACTTTCAGCAGCTGTAATAACCGGCATTCCGGCATCAGGCCCTTTTAAAACACCTCTGGCATTTCCTGATGTTTTACCATCTCTGTTTGTACTTGGATACCAGAAACTTCCACTTGGACTTGCTGCAGCAGCTGGTGGTCCTTCATATCCTAACCTGTTGCTTGGAGTTGATGGATAGGTGTAATAAATAGCTGCGCCTCTTCCTGGATCTAATAGTTTTTCGCCGTGATAGAAGGCCATCACAAATGTATTAGGCATCCAAGCTTTATTAGCATCAGTACCTGTTTCAGAAAAACCCCATGTTGACCATTTGGGATTCTGCTTGCCTGTATTCCTTACATAGCCCGGGTTGATCAACGCATCTGTTGATAAGAAACCATCCGTAAAGGTTTTGTTTTTGGCTGAAAAAGTAACCTTTCCACCGGCAGTCACTATTATTTTGAGTTTTAGGGTATTGGCAAACTTTTTCCAGCTTGTCATATTTCCTTTAAACATCGGGTCAGTAGCCTCAGTTAACGGTGTTGGTGAAACAGTTGCCGCTAATGCTGCATTAATCGTGTCAATTGCTTTATCAAGTTCATCAGCAAGATCTTTATAGATCACAGCCGGATCATCATATTTGGGAGTTAAGGTAGTAACTCCTTTCAATGCATCTGAATAAGGAATTGAATTGTATTGATCAACCAGCAACTGGAAACCATGAGCCCTCATGATTCTGGCAGATGCATTAAACAAACGCATTGCAGGATCACCAGATGAGTAATTCATTACTAACTGGTAATCATTTAACACATCATAAAATCCCCATCTGCCTTGATGGTCAGCTGATGAAAAAGCATAGGTAACAGCTGAACCGAAGCCACCATAACCACCTGCATTTGCCATCATTCCACCCAGCTGTGCGCCGGTTGTATTATACCCGTTTACCTGGTTTGCTGTTGCAACAATTGCCTGCGGCAGAATCAACTGTGGTGTAGCACTCGTTGCCTCATTTGGATTTGTATTGATATCCAGAAACTTCTTACAAGAGCTGAGCCCGACAACGGTACTCAGAAGTAGAACTAATATTTTATTTCTCATATTTAAAATCTTTTTCTTCATTTAAAAATGGCTTAGAAAGTAAGTGAAAGGGTTGCACCATAGTAACGTGATGGTGGTGCAGTTCCAATACCAGTTAAACCAATACCATTGCTTCCGCTTCCTGCATCACTGTATTCAGGATCGGTATAATAGTTATCCTTGGCCAGTAAAATGAATAAGTTTCTACCCTGAACACTGACAGTGGCACCTTTGATATATTTCAGTTTAGAAACAATATTTTTTGACAGGTCATAACTTAATCTTACTTCCCTTAATTTCCAGAAGTCGCCTGATGTAACATAGTTTGACGTTACATCACGGTTAACACCATCTGTCCAGAAACCGGCATTACCATTACCATCTTTGATCGTGATATTGGTATTTGCGATGTATTTGCCGGGATTGGCAGGATCTGCAATTACTGAGTTAGGGTAAACAAATCTGTCACGGTTATAAATTCCGGTTCTGTAACCTGTACCAGACCAATCCAGTTCAGCACCCATGTTATTCAGTACCACTCCACCACCTCTGTATTCGGCTACAAAAGATAACGTGAAGCTCTTATATTTTACAGTTGCATCAACACCAACTGTATGCCTTGCAGCACCATTTCCTAAGATAGAAATTGTATCTGACCTGGAAGGTAAACCGGTAATACCATCAACGATTACCTTTCCTGAAGTTGGGTCACGCTTATAATCATAGCCCATTACAACAGGGAAAACATAACCCGGAACAGCATAAGAACCAGATGAATTAGCATAAGTTGCCAATGCCAGTTTCGGTAATTGCGCATCGATTGATATAACCTTATTATTCAGGTAAGTATAATTACCGCCTACAATAATACTCCAGTCTTTGTTCCTGAAAACTTCAGCATGAGCTGTAGCTTCAATACCCCTGCTGCTGGTTTCACCTACGTTTGTACGTAAGCTGCTGTAACCGGTAGCATTTGACAGACTGGTTGTAATTGTCTGGTCTGTTGTATTTGTTTTAAAGTAAGTAATTGTAGTAATAATTCTGTTGTCCCAGAAATTCATATCAGCACCAAACTCGAAACCTGTTGTTATTTCTGGCTTTAAGTTGGCAGCCACAAGCGTGTTTCCTGCAGTAAATCCAGGTCCGATTGAATAAGGGAAACCATAAGCCTGACCGAATGTTGGCAATAACTGGTATGAACCATAGTTACCTGCCAGATTCACCTGACCTACTTTAGACCAGCCGGCCCTTAATTTTAAATAGTTGAGCACTTTATTATTCCTTAACGCTTCAATAGCATCGGTTGCAATGAAAGAAACGTCAACAGAAGGGTAGAAGAAAGAATTATTTGGAGGATTTAAAATTGAAACCCAATCCTGTCTTGCAGTACCATGCAGGAATAAGAAATTCTTATATCCAATTCTTGCATCGCCGTAAACACCAAACTGGCGTGCCCTGTAATTTCCTTCACCTGCACCCGGCTCTCCTACACGGTTACTTACGTTAAACAAACCGGGAACAACTAATCCGCTTCCTGAAACACCAATACTTTTTGTTTCATCATGGCGAATCTGAACACCGGAAACAACATTTAGACTGAAGTCTTTTGCAATTTTTGTCATGTACTGGCCAAAGGCATCCGTAAGCAACTCTGTTGTAAAACCTGATCCATCAGAAACAGAAGCTGCGATATCAGCTTTTGAGCTCTGATCTGTATGTTTTGCATAATCTGTAAACGTAAATGCACCTACAGTATTTTTATTGGAGAAATTCCTTGTGGCAATACCCTGTCTTGCTACAAGGTCTAACCCCTTAATAGGAGTAAATCTCAATTCAACATTACCGGTCAAATAATCATTCCGGGTTTTACTTCTGTTGTTATCGGCAGTGAAATAAGGATTCTGATACCATGGATTATAATAACCATTGGGGTTTGCCAGTGGATCAGTTTTCCAGTTTTTATATTTTGTAATATCAACATTAGAAGGCATGTTGAGCATGTTTGCATACATCGAACCGGTTTGTGTAGTGATATCATAACGGTTTTGAACATACCCAATACTGTAAGTAACATTCACTGCTTCTTTAATTTTTCTTGTACCATTTAATCTTAAAGAAGCCCTGTTGTATTTGTCACCAGGTGTTGTACCCTGAGTGGTAACAAACTGGCCGGAAACATAGAATGTAGAGTTATCATCACCTGATGTTAAACTGACATCTGATTGATTGGTAATACCTGTATTCCAGAAATTATAATGACCCGGATTGTAGGCATAAGCTACTGAGTCCTGTGTACCATCTTCAAGAGGAGCGCCTAATTCTCTTTTTATACCATCAAAAGCGGGTCCATAAGACTGGTTTTCTAAATAAGAGAAATAAACTCTTCCGTTTGCATCAAATCCATAAGCTGAACCACCTGCACCAAACCCTTTTTGAATTTTTGGATAAAAAGCAATATTCTGAAAGGTTACAGTATTTGAAATAGTTACAGATGAAACGCCTTTTTTGCCTTTTTTAGTGGTAACAACGATCGCACCATTTGATGCCTGAGAACCATAAAGCGCTGCAGCGCCTGCACCATTCAAAACAGTAATTTCTTCAACATCCTGTGGATTTAAATTTCCCAGAACGTCATTTGGAACAATTACGTTATCCAAGACCAGCAATGCCTGATTGTTACCTGTTAATGATCGCTGACCTCTTAATACAACACGAAAATTGGGGTTCGCACCACCATCTGTTGCATTAATCTGCAAACCGGCTACTTTACCCTGCAAACCACCTGCTACAGTAACAGATTTTCCCGAAACGAGATTATCTGCTTTAATTACAGTACTTGCCGTTCCAAGTTCCTTTCTTCTACTTTTAATACCACCTGCTGTGATAACAATTTCATCCATTGTGGCACCGCTTGCAGATAATTCAACTGTTATAGAGCCGCTGTTCGCAACAACTTCTTTAGTTGTAAACCCTATAGCAGAAATGCGAAGTGTAGTTCCTTTTTTTACGTTAATTGTAAAGTTCCCGTTTGCATCGCCGGAAACACCTTTATTAGTTCCTTTCTCAAGAACAGTAACAAAAGGGACTGGGACGCCCTTTTCATCGGAAACCTTGCCGGATACGTCAATTGTTTGAGCTATCGCTAGCTGAAAACAAAAGAGCAGCATCCCACCAATAATGGATAGCTTTTTTCTCATGTTTAAATAATTTTGTTTAAGATTTACATTCAAATATAGGGCTTCTGTATAATTGACAAAAAAATGTTAAAAAAACACTCTTTATCCACCTTACTAATGAAATGACAACCTTTCCTCAACAATTGCTGCACAAAAAATGACGAAACCACATTAAAACCTAAACACTAACTGAATTTTCAATTCAGAGCGTCGATGTCCCGGTATTTCATCGAGCCCAGACCCAACGCTGCTTTTGTTACGATTTATCAATTGCGCCCAGCGAAACCAAAAACTGAAGTTTTTAAACACATCATAATTGATATTTATGTAATATCTATAGCCTTTATCAGAAAATGCCGGAATAGAAAACCCATACAAAACATCATTTTCATACGCATAAATGCGGCTGTCGTAGTTATCGGTTTCAAAATACTGCAACCTGAGGTTTCCGGCAAAAGGCTTTAACTCAGGCTTGTAAAAAATATCAAAAAAGGTAAGGAAACCCCTGCTTTCAAGCGGGCCATTTAAATCATACCACATAGCATCCAAGCGGTAACGGAGCGAAACAGCGGGACTGACCTTATATTGTATCTGCGTTCGCCAGTTTTTTCTTGATACAGGAGATACCAGAGCAGTATTCAATTCTCCATCGGCAGTATAATTCAATGCCTTGCTTTCCTGCCGGTAACGGGTATAAATTTCAATTTGTTTGTTGGGCCGATGCGTCAATTGAACCAGATAATCAGCTCCATTTGATGGCGCATCAACTCTGAACCGCAAATAAGGGAAACGGCAAAGGTCCATGTAAGCATCAAGTTTCCATTTTGAGGTTGGTTTGATGGATGCCCCGGCGAATAATCCCTTTTCATTCGTCGGGAATGTGCCTTCAGTAAAAGCATTTCCAAAAATTGACTGGTAGCCGGTTTCAATATTCCTGTAAACAACAGACAGATCAACTTTTGGATCAACAGCCATCAGCAACCCACTCATCAATGCATAGTAATCGCTGTTATGGTTTGCTGCTTCGCCAAACCAATGGAGATTTCGCCAGGTATAGGACCAGTCAATACTGAGATTGGTCAGTTTTTTTCCACGAAAAGCAAAGTTGTTATAAGGCTGATCATTCCTGTTGTACGGTGGATTGAACTGGAAGTGAACAGCATTTACCCCGACATGCAGATTATTCTTGTTATAGCTGAAGTTGCCACCAAATGAATTCATCTGTACAGCATTTCTATCAGCCTGCTCGTTATTGGTTCTGTGTAACCCTGATGTGATCAATGATGAAAAATAATCCTCAGCATTCAACGTATCAGCAAAAATATTTCCACTCACTTTCCTGAAAGAAGCAAACCCTGTTAACTGAAAATGATTCTTTTCAAGAGTAATGCCTGCTCCACGGTTAAAAAAGTATTCGCTGGTAGAATTGAATGGACGAAGAATAGCAGCCTGCCGTTTTATATTCGTGATCTCAACACTTTTCCTGAATGCAAGTGATTGCCACTGCATCAAACCCTGACCCATATTGACTGTGTAATCACCAATTGCCAGGTTTTTAATAATACCAACATTCCTGATAAACAGATGAGCCGAATAATAATCAAACCCATACTTCTGTACTCCTTTAAACCATTGTTCACCGGGATCCTTTTCTGCGGTTATTCCATACTGCAGTAAATTCCTGTAAATATATTTATACCTGAACAGCAGCCTTTCTCTCCCACCCGGATAAAAACTCGTTGCTGACGTGTTATCTTTCTGTCGAAACCCTTCTGACTTTTCCAATACATAAGTAAGTCTTAATAAAACAGTATGCTCTCCTCCTGAGAACCGCTGTTTGAAATCCTGTTGCACAGTTACGGCAGAACCTATCATTATATAGGGAAGAAGTTTTTGAATGGTTTCTTCATCCCAGGAAGGAACAGCCTGCAATTCATACAGGTTAATGAACCTGCCAAACAGTTTACGGTAGCTTAAAAAATTTGCGATATGTAAAGAAGAAAGAAACGGAAATTCTTTCAGCTCGGTTTCTGTCGCTGTATTCAGATTCAGTTTATTCTTTCTGTAATGCTGGAGTGATTGCAGATAAGAATCATCCTCTGTTTCCGCATCATCAACTTCGGTCAGGTTTTCAATCTGCTGCTCAGCAACCGGAATTTCCTGCGCAACAGAAATTGCGGCAACAAAAAGAAACAATATCAGCAATACATTTCTCACTCCTTACTGTTTTCTTTCTGCTTAAAATCAAAGAGCAACATTACAGCAGGTGATATACCTAATTGCGGATGATAAGCAGTAGCTACATCCACCCTGAACTGTCCAAACTTTAAACCAACTCCCACAAATGGCTGTATGTTCACTGTGTTGATTCCTGCTCTTATCAACAACTGTTTTACTAATGTATATTGAAAAGCTGCATTCACGCCAACATTCTTATTTTCTTCTTTGATCAGTTCTGCACTGATAAAGAATTTGTCTGATGCTTCATACCCGATTCCGCCACGGTAAACAGATGCAATTTTTTCGTTGGCAGTTTTATTCAATACACCGCCAACAGGATTAAATACACTGAAGCCTGCATGTAATTTTTCACTTAAATGCATTAATACACCAGCTTCAAAATGAAAGGCAGAGGCACTTCCATAGGCAGGTATCCGTAAGTTGTAATAATTAAATTTCACCCCCACATCAAGTTTACTTCCTAATGATCTGGCATAGCCCAAACCAAGCTGCGTTTCATTATAATTGCTGTATCCAAAATAATCGGCCTGCAAACCAAATGTTCCGGAATTGGTTTGAAAACCTGCAACTGCGGTATACTGACTGAATGCATTCAGCAAAAACCTTCTTTCACTGTAAACACCTGCTCCGCTTTGTTGCAGATTGGAAAGTGCTGCCGGATTAATAATAAAAGAGAATTGATCCGTTGACTGTTTGCTGTAGGCTCCAAGCCCGGGGTAACTGCTCATCAATGGCTGGCGAACCGTTTGTGCATTTAAGATGCATATACAGAAAATGCAGGTAGCAGTCAGGTAATTTTTCAAGCAGGCAGTTTTGATTCAGAAAAATAAGTGTTTGTTTTTGCTTCTGCAACGGATTAATTTTTTTAGCCTCATCAACCAATGCTTCCGTACGCTATTTTTGCAGCATGCAACTACTCGACGGTAAACTGGCAGCCCAGGCCATTAAAGAAGAACTCAAAAAAAAGACAGCAGTATTAATCGCAGGCGGAAAAAGGGTACCACATCTTGCAGCCATTTTAGTTGGTACAGACGGTGCCAGCGAAACCTATGTGGCTTCAAAAGCAAAAAATTGTGAAGAAATTGGTTTTCAATCAACCCTGAAACGTTTCCCTTCTACCATCAGTGAAGAAGAATTGCTGCGTGAAATTGACAGGCTGAATAATAATGACAATATCGACGGAATCCTCGTTCAGCTTCCTTTACCGAAACATATCAGTGATGATAAGGTGATCAATAAAATCAACCCTTCAAAAGATGTAGATGGTTTTCACCCGGTAAACCTGGGAAAAATGGTGATCGGCTCCCCAACTTTTATTCCGGCAACGCCTTATGGAATTTTATTGCTCTTGCAGCATTACAAAGTTGAAACAAAAGGCAAGCATGCCATTGTTATTGGCCGAAGCAATATTGTTGGTACACCGATGAGT
Organism: uncultured Chitinophagaceae bacterium; assembly: GCA_964580775.1. Lineage (GTDB taxonomy): Bacteria > Bacteroidota > Bacteroidia > Chitinophagales > Chitinophagaceae > Lacibacter. Next base: position 59,585 of record CAZOLW010000027.1, read on the forward strand.
ATTCTGCTCAGCAGGAAAGCGAATCCAGGCAACTGCACAGTTACTACCTGTCATTCTGC
>CAZOLW010000027.1:59743-63804 GCA_964580775.1 uncultured Chitinophagaceae bacterium
TGCTCAGCAGGAAAGCGAATCCAGGCAACTGCACAGTTACTACCTGTCATTCTGCAACCACCAATCTCAAAGAAATCTGTTTGCAGGGCGATATCATTGTTGCTGCTTTGGGTCAGCCTGAATTCTTAACAGCCGATATGGTGAAAGAAGGCGCAGTCATCATTGATGTTGGTATTACAAGAGTAGCTGATGCTTCTAAAAAAAGTGGCTTTGCATTAAAAGGCGATGTTAAGTTTGATGAAGTTGCTCCCAAAAGCAGCTACATCACTCCGGTACCCGGCGGTGTGGGGTTAATGACCATTGCCGGATTATTGATGAATACATATAATGCCTACCAGCAAAAGAATTCCTGAGTATCCATTTACCTTTGCAAAGAATGACTGAACAATTGATTGATACAACTCAACAGGTATTGCCTGTAATGGAATCTTTTTATACACTCCAGGGAGAAGGATTTCACCAGGGCAAAGCTGCCTATTTCATCCGTCTTGCCGGATGTGATGTTGGTTGTGTTTGGTGCGATGTGAAAGATAGCTGGGATGCAGAGAAACACCCAAGATTTAGTGTTGCTGAAATTATAGCGAAGTTAAAAGCAGAAACAGGAATTGGGAATCGGGAATTGGGTGGCAAGCTTCAACCTTCAACCTCAAACCTTCAACCTATTGTTGTTGTTACAGGTGGCGAACCATTGATGCATAATTTGGATGAACTGACAAAGGCATTGCATACTGCAGGATTTCAAACCAATATTGAAACCTCAGGATCAAGTCCGCTGAGTGGTGAGTGGGATTGGATCTGTCTGTCACCAAAAAAATTCAAAGCCCCGTTGCCGGAGCTTGTTCCGCATGCACATGAACTGAAAGTGGTGATCTTTAATAAAAGCGATTTTGACTGGGCCGAACAATATGCAGCATTTGTTTCACCGCAATGCAAACTCTTTCTTCAACCCGAGTGGGATAAAGCAGCTCAGGTAACGCCTCTCATCATTGAATACATCAAAGCAAACCCACAATGGGAATTGAGTTTGCAGATTCATAAATACATCAATGTTCCTTAACAACATCGGCCTTCTTTTTTCGTTATATTGAAGTTCAAATTCAATACATTGAAAAGATTCTTTACGATTTTAAGTTTACTTGTCTCACTTTCACTTTCAGCGCAGTGGTACGATCCTTCAAAAGTGGATCTCAAACTTGGTTATAAATATGGCGAAGCGTTAAACGAGGCAAAAATCAGGAACTATACAAAAGCCCATCAATTACTCGATGAATGTATTGCAAAGGATGCAAAATTTGTTGATGCATGGTTAAGCAAAGCAGGCATCTTTTCTGAACAGAAAAAATACAAACAGTCGGTTGAAACCTATCGTAAAGCATCGAACCTGGATTCAGTTTATTTTAAAACATTTCTTCTTCCCTACTCTATTGCATTGGCAGGCAACGGTGAATTTAATGAAGCATTAACTGCTGTCACTGTTTTTTTACAAAAGCCTAATCTCAATGAACGCATACAAAAATCTGCAACATACAGAAAACGCTGTTATGAATTTGCAGTTGACTATCAAATAAAATTTCCTGTTGGCAATTATGTATTCACGCCGCAGAATTTAGGCGACAGTATCAATACCAAACAGCTTGAATATTTTCCATCCATTGCCATTGATGGAAACTCACTGGTATTTACAAGAAGAATTGGACAGGAAGATTTTTTTATCAGTGAAAAAAGAAATGCTGTGTGGAGCAAAGCTGAACCTCTACCCGGCAATTTAAATACAGAAGAAAACGAAGGTGCACAAACCATTTCGCAGGATGGAAAGATGCTCATCTTTACAGGTTGTAATATGCAGGATGGTGAAGGAAGTTGTGATCTCTACTTTTCTTACCTCACAAAAAATGGCTGGGGCGAACGTATCAACATGGGCCGCATCATCAATACAGAATACTGGGAAAGTCAGCCAAGTTTATCGCCTGATAAAAGAGCATTATACTTTGCAGCCCGTGATCCATCCGGTTTGGGGGGAAGTGATTTATTTGTGAGTTATCTCCAGTCGAACGGAACATGGGGAACACCGCAAAATATGGGACCGGGCATTAACACTACTGCTGATGAAAGTTGTCCTTTTATTCATGCCGATAATCAAACATTATATTTTACATCCAAAGGTCATCCCGGATATGGTGATGCTGATTTATATTTTGTAAAGAAGCAGGCCGATGGAAGCTGGGGCAAACCACAGAACTTAGGTTATCCGGTAAATACAATTGATGAAGAAAGTTCACTGATGATTTCAAGCGATGGTAAAACAGGATTTTATGCAGGTGATGGCGCAGACAGTCGTGGCGGTTTGGATATTTACAGTTTTGAACTACCGGTGCAGGACAGGCCAAATAAAACATTATGGGTGAAAGGAAATGTATTTGACAATAAAACTAAACTCGGTTTACCTTCTGCTGTTGAGCTCATCAATTTAGCAACTGCACAAACCATCAGTAAAGTACAAACCGATGAGGAAGGAAATTATCTCATTACACTTCCGGTTGGAAATGATTATGCTTTCAATGTAAACCGCAAAGGGTATTTATTTTATTCAGGCAACTTTTCATTGAAACAGCATTCAACTGATACAACCTATACCATCAACATTCCGCTGATCCCGATTGAAGTAAATGCAAGTATTGTACTGAAGAATATTTTCTTTGATACCAAACAATCAGAATTAAAACCTGAATCAATGATTGAGCTTGACAAAGTGATTCAGCTGCTGAAAGATAATCCCACCATTAAAATAGAAATAGGCGGTTACACGGATAATGTAGGTAAGCCTGCCGACAATCTTGTACTGTCGAACAGCCGTGCAAAATCGGTCATCAATTATTTTCTGTACAAAGGCATTCCCGGTGGGCGCTTAACTTCAAAAGGCTTTGGCGAAACCAACCCGATTGCTGATAATAAAACAGAAGAAGGGCGGGCAAAAAACAGGCGTACAGAGTTGAAGGTGTTGAGTAAATAATGTATTTGCTTCATGGTTTAGAAGACCACCTGTACCACAAAACAAGCCATAAAAAAGGGGGTAAAAAGCCCCATGAAATTCTACCCTAAAAATGATGAAAGAAACTTCAACAAAGCACCAAAGGGAGCAATCAAATCTTTTAAACTGAATTCCTTTTTCTTTTCGGCAAAATTGTAGTGATTGGTGATGTTTTGATTTATCACATGATTTAGCACAATACTTGGCCTATTACCTTTTTCTTGTTTGCTTACTGTCTTACTTGACCACCTTTTTTTATTTGGTCGCTTTGCCATAATTAAAAATTAAGGTGTAAAGTAAAAGCGAACAAGTTGAATATTTCTAATCATTTCAACATAATGTGTGAATAACTGGATTGAAACCCAAAACAGTAGTGGGTTTCCATGTCTTAAAACTGTGTGGATAAAAGCAATCTAAAAGCCATTAAAGGCCCTTAAATACTTCTTACTGTGGTAATCCTTGGTCCTTCTTTGAGGTATCAGCAATACCAACCAAGTCATCCTTAACTTCTTTAACCCTTAAAATGATATTTCTAAACATATGGTATAGGTTGATTCCATTATTTCCCTTGATATTTTCGTTGAGTGACATTAACTCTATACTGCAAAAAAATACTACTATGATCTTGGTTAACCAACCCGATTGCTGATAATAAAACAGAAGAAGGGCATGCAAAAAACAGGCGCACAGAGTTGAAGGTATTGAGTAAATAATGTATTTTGATCATGAATGAACGCCGACCTTTTATACCAGCTCGCCTTAACACAGGTGCCGAACATCGGCCATGTGCATGCAAAAATTTTGGCTGAAAATTTTGATACAGCTGAACAAATCTTCAAAGCCAAAAAATCAACACTTGAAAAAATTGAAGGGATTGGTGAAGTAAGAGCCAGCAGCATTAAACGCTTTGCAGCTTTTACTGAACAGGAAGAAGAATTAAAGTTTATTGAAAAGTATAAAATCAAAACTCTGTTTTTATCGGATGATGATTATCCCAAACGTTTACTGCATTGTTACGACCCTCCCACTCTTT
>CAZOLW010000028.1:0-63423 GCA_964580775.1 uncultured Chitinophagaceae bacterium
CTCCTACTTCTTACTTCCAGCCTTTTACTTATACCCCATCCATTTCCTGCTTTGTTTATTAAACACCCAGTAAATATCATTACAGAAAGTAAAATTAAAATAAGTTTCCAGTTCAAAGTCAACAGGCAGTTTAACGATCTGGCTCATATAACCGGTTTTAATATCGTAGAGTTCAACCTGCTTTTTGGTAATATTCAACAAACCAATTTCTGCTCCTTTTGTTCCGGTGTAAATAAGGGAACGTGTATTGTAATTGCTTTCAAAATCTGTGGTGGTTGTCTGTACTCCATCTTTTGAATTCATAGAGCCGATATGGAGCTGAATTGTTTTGCGTTTATCCGTTCCATCGGTATTGTAGCAGGTAATATTCAATCCATCAAGGAACAGTACTTCATTATCTTCTGTATTCAGCACACCAGCACTGTTTTTATCGGGCTGATAAGATCCTTCCTTAAAAACCTCAATGGTTTCGGGTAATCCCTTTTTGTTGAGATCATAAGTAAACCATCCAAATGCATCGTATCCGTTACCGCCAATCTTTTTTGTTTTTGGATTATACCACAAACCTCTTACATCAATCAAAGTTGCCTGGTCTTCTGCAGATAATACATCGCCATCTTTATCAAAAATCACCAGTGGAAATATTTTATTACCCGCCTGTGCTGCATAATATAATTTTTCCTTTGGATGATATACAATGGCTGCACCATTGGCCCCGCCTTCAGGTATTTTCATTTCCATTACTTTCTCAGCCGAAATGATGCGGAGTTCTTTATTGCCCCCACCACTGTTGTTCTTTGATTCCTTATCGCCGGTTTCATTACCCATGATAGCCGACACGGCAGCGGGCTTTTTCTTTTGGGCAAAATTGGTTGTACTGATGCCAATTGTAAAGAAAACAAGGGGAAGGATAATCTTTTTCATGTAAAACTATTTTACTGCGAGTTACAACATATTCCAATAAGAGCCAATACCAACTGGTGGGTAAATTAAAAAAGCCTCCGAAAATGAGGAAGCTTTAAACGATATAAAAATGAATTCCCATCGCTTCCGGGTCAGTATGGATGGACATTATTTGCCTTGATTAGCAGAATTACAAATATTATTGGCGGACAACTGCATTTTTCTTTTTGCTCCATTTGGCACTTACAAAAAATAATAAAAAGCCACTGCAAACAGTAACTAAACCAAAAATGGAAAAGGCACGAAGCAGTTTATTACTGATATTATCCCTTCCTTCATAATCCATCGTATGAATCATCCAGAGAAAATCAAATATTCTCCATTTGTTATTCCTGAACTTTTCTACCGTACCTAATTCACTTGATATGTACACGGTTGTTCTGGAAGGATGCTCAAAAGTTACAGCGTAAGCAGGCAAAGGGTTTTCCCGGTATTCATGATGTCTGTCAGCACTGGTTAAATATTCAACTGACTTCAGTACAGGTTCACCATTGAAACGGGATTTGGCCAGTTCAATGGCTTCCTCCCTGCTTAATGCACCACGAAGCAGCCCGGTTTCAGCGTTGGCAAGATGATTCATTGTATGCATATCATGCTTCTGATTTGCTTCGTTATGAATGGCGCTGATACACCTGACCTGGTAAAATGGTTTACCCGACAGTTCAATCAACTGAATGGATACTACTGAGTCAATCCGGTGAACTTTCTTAATCGTGTTCAATACTGTTGAAGGCGAAACCAATGAAATACCTGAAGATAATAATGGGGCATTTCTTTTCTGAAAATCTCCATGAACCTCGTCCATATTACTCCAGCTGAAATACAGACCACCGATCGTCCATAACATAAATTGAATGCCAAGTATAACACCAAGCCACCGGTGTGTTTTACGAATGTAGTAGTGTTTACTTTTTGCCATAAACAGTCAGGTGGTTATTTGTTTTAGCTTATTTTTTATTTTGATGGTGCTCTTCCAAGCCAGTTATTTTTTAATGATAAAAGGAAATTCAATCCTTATCTTCTCCCATGCTACAGCAATCTTTGTATTCTTTCCATTTTTGGTTTCAATAAAATACTGCAGCCTTTCCGTGTGTGCAGTTTTTATTGGCTTCACTTTTATTCTTACGATATCATCTTTCTCATCGTATTCAGAAGCAAGATGCTGCTTCCAGTTTTTATTAATAATAACAATCCATTCTTTTTTACCGGGGATGGTAAAGAATGCATATTTGCCAGCAGGAATTTCTTTTCCTCCAATAATAAAAGATTTCTTCAGTTCAATTGTTGTGGCATCATGTGCACCTGTAACCCATACTTCATCAAAAGGAACAAGTCCGCCCCAGATGATTCTCTTACGCACACCGGGCGAATGATAACTGATTTTTATACTGTCGCCATTAATCACCGCAACCGCCATGGATTTGATACTTTTCTTTGAAGTATCTTTTACAAGATTCGGGTTATAACAAATTTCTTCTGCTTTCTGTGCAGATGCACTCAGTGAAATAAATAAAACAACTGTTGATAAAAATGATTTGAATAAACGATACATATGGTTGATTTAAAAAATGATTAGTGATTGTGTCCGGCCATTGGGTCAGCTCCTTTTTTAAAAATATATTCGCTATGCAGCAGATAAGCTCCGGTAATAACTACAACATCACCTGCGTGCAAGCCCGACAATATTTCTATTCTGTCATCACTTTCCAAACCTGTACGCACCATCAAACTTTTAAATGTATTAACTCCTGTTTTGATCCATACAGTTGCTCCCTTCCCATCCCTGATTACGGCATCGATTGGAAGCGTTAATGTTTTACGTTCCGGGCTTTTCAGCAGAACATAAGCAGGCATTCCCGGTTTTAATAAGTTGCCGGGATTAGGAATAGATACACGGATAAGATTAATTCTTGTATCAGGATTGATTTCAGGATTTACAAATTCAATCCTTCCTTTTATTTGCTTGCCGTCAAAATCAGGAAGCTGTACAATAGCGATACTGTTTCTGTCGATGGTTGCTAACTGTGAAGTGTAAACCTGTGCTTCGGCCCAGAGACTGGATAAATCAGCCAGCTTCACAATTGTGCCACCTTCCATTACATAATCTCCTTCCCGGATATCTAATGTTGTAATAAAGCCGGCAGCAGTACTGTAAAAGGTTGTAGTTGGAGAAGGTTTCTTTGTTCTTGCCAGTTCTGCTATCTGTCCTTCATTCATTCCCCACAGGAGTAATTTGTTTTTTGCGCTCTGTAATAACTGGTCAAAGTCAATGACTGTTTCATCAGAAAATACTTTTTTCTTTTCCAGCACCAGCAGGTATTCCTGTTTGGTATTATTCAGGTCCTCACTGTACAAATCGTACAGGGGTAGTCCTTTTTTTACATAGTCGCCCAGGTTCTTGAAATATAATTTTTCAATTCTTCCCATCACCCTTGAACTTACTGATGATGCTTTCATCTGGTCGAAATTCAAAGTGGCCGTTAATACCAGCTGGTCGCCAATAGAACCATTGCGGATTGTATCTGTAAAAATATTCCCCAGCTGTATTTGCTGTTCACTCAGCTGCAGTTCATCTTTCTTTTCGCCATTTTTTTTCTTCACCGGTGTAAGCTCCATTTTACAAATAGGGCATTTACCCGGTTTGTATTCTACTACCTGCGGGTCCATTGAACAGGTGTAATAGATATCAGGATCTTTCGCTGCAACGTTCTTGTTTTTACAGGATGAAAAAAACAGGAATGCAATACTTGCTATGATGATATATCGCATAATCAGTTGTTTATTTTAATAAAACTTTCACTGTCCATTAAATACTGTGCATTTACTGCAACAGAATCTGTCTCGTTGATTCCACTTAATACCTGGATATGATTGCTGTGTGTAATACCGGTATTTATTTTATGAGCTTTAAATCCTCCGTCTGTTTTTTGAAATACGATTTTGTCGAGTCCTAATGATACAACAGCCTCTTTGGGTAACCAGTAGGCATTCCTGGTGTTTCCAAAAACGGTAGCTCTTACTTGGCTGCCAATCGGAATTCTTAAACCACTGTTATTAAAATACACCCTTGCCGTTAATGTTTTACTGTCCTTCCGGTAGAATGGTTCAATAAAATCAATCATTGCTCTGAAATTTTTATCGGGTGATGTTTCAGGAACAATCCTAACAGCATTTCCTTTTTTTACCAATTCCTGGTTTTCTGCATAGATATTAATTACTGCCCATGCCCTGTCAGGATTAAATACAGTGAAAACAGATTGCCCCGTCTGCAAATACATTCCTTCTTTTAAAGAAAGCTCTTCTGTAAGCAATGCGATGTCTTTCATTCCTCCTGTAGAAGTATTCATATTGGCCGCACTGACTGATTCATGAATATGGCCGCTGTAATTACTGTACACAGCAATCGTTAAAGATGGTTTACCTGATTGTATCACCTGTTGCAATTGCTGATTACTCATACCCAGCAACAATAATTTTTCTTTGGCCGACTGTATAAAGCCAGTATTACCGGCATCGTTCTTTAAAAGAAACAACAGGTTCTGTTGTGCTGTGAGTAACTCCGGACTGTAAATATCAAGGATATGCTGTCCCTTGTTTATTTTTTGATAGCGGTAACGTACATAGAGTTTTTCAATTCTACCCGATACCTTGGATGAAATACTGCCTGTCTGTCTTGTATCATATCCAATTGTACCCAATGCTTCAATTTCTATCTGTTCTTCTTTCTTTTGAATCGTTGTAACAGGGATAGAAGAAATAACAAATTCATTGGTAGGTTTTAGCAATGCTTCCAGTGTTACATCAGCCGTTTTCTTTCCCCCGGTTTCTTTTTTTACTAAGTCCATTCCGCAGATGGGGCACTTACCCGGCTGATCTTTTAATATCTGGGGATGCATAGAGCAAGTGTATTCTGCCGCCGCATGATCATGTTCAGCAGTTTCCATTTTCACCAGCTTCATTCCACACTTTGGACATGTACCCGGTTTGTCGCTGAAAATTGAATCCTGGGGCATGGGGCAGGTATACATGATCTTTGTTTCAACAGATTTGTGTTCAGTTGAGCGATCGGCGCTGTTGTTGCATCCCATCATTAGCAGAAGCAGTAAACAGGAAGGAAGAAGAAGCAAAAAGAAATTGCTCTTTGTCCTTCGCTTAAATAAATGTTGTATTGCCATATAATTATTTCTTTTCCATTAATCTTTCCAATGTTACCTGTAACCGCAAGGCCTGGTTCAGTAACTCTGTGTACTCCAGTTGTGTCATATAAAGTGTTTCCCACGCATCGTACAGCATAAACAGTTCTTCTGTATTCTGCTCGTAACCCAACTGCATGGTTTTGTAATTATTTTTCAAAGCAGGAATAATATTTTCGTCGTACAGCTTTACCTGCTTCTTTTTCAACTCCAGTTCATTGCGCATACCATAGGCCATGCCGCTGTATTCATTGGTCATCATTTCTTTTTGCGACTGCAACGCATTTGCTTTCCATTTCAGACTTTCAATATTGGCCTTATTCATTTTTGATGACCATTTGGTGAGCGGCAGTTTCATCATGCCCATCAGTGAAAATTGCATAGGCAAACCACCAAATCCAAACATATGCTCATAGCGGATACCAAACTGCGGTTTCAGACTTTGCCTTTCTGTTTCCTGTTTCAGCCAGTTTAGATTGATGTCTTTGTCAATAGCTTTCAGATCACTGCGGTTACTGTAAAAAAGTGTGCTGTCGAAAACAACAGAAGAGTAATCATTTAAACGGTAAGCAGTATCAATGTCAAACTGTACCATTGCATTTCTTCCCATTAATGCATTGATACGGATACGCTTTTCGTTGATATCATTTTCAAACATCAGCTGCATATTTTTTACTCTTCCTAATGCTGCTTTTGCTTTATAATAGGCATTGATTTTTTCCAAACCGTTTTTATAACGGATCTCTGCATTCTTAATCATGAAATCGAGCAGCTTTTCATTCTGTTCAAGGATGGTCAGTTTCTTTTTCAGAATGATCCATTCATAGTAATACTGTTTGGCATCATTGATCAGTTCGTTCAGTGTGGCATTCTTCTTTTCTTTTTCAACCGATGACATGGTTTGCATATAATTTGCATCTGCTTCCTGTTTCTTTTTATTCGGGAACATCTGCTGTCCGCCAATCATATATTGCCCCATTCCATCTGTGAAGCCACCCATACCATCATCCATTTTTTTCCAGCGTGATGGGTTATACGGGGTCATCCACAAACCGGTACTGAACTCAGGTGGCATCCAGCTTTTTGCACCATTGGCTGCTTCATCCATGGAACGGATTTCATTGTTGTACATTTTCACAACCGGGTGTGATGTATTGATGCTGTCAATAATCGCATCAAGCTTTAATGTTTGTGCCGATAAGAATTTTCCCGGAAGAAAAACAGTCAATATAAAAATGAGTCGCTTCATAGTATTAATTTTAAGAACAACAGTTTTTACCGTATTGAATAGGAGGACATGGAACTGAACCATAAGAACAAAACACACAGCAATCACCATACTTTGGTTTTAATACCGTGTTACATTGTTCACAGGTATAAAAATACTGACAGGAATCCGTCGGCATTTCTTCCTGCTTCTGATGCCCGCAATGAGGACAGGTAATGATTGAAGTAAGTTGTATTTCCATTTGTTTATTTATTCTTTTACATCGATCAGTTCAACCCTGCCCTTGCGTTTTAACTCCCGTTCTTTGATCATTTCAAATATTACCGGAGTTATCAGCAACACATAAATGGTTGATGTAATAGTTCCTCCAATCAAAGGAATAGTAATGGGCCGCATAATATCGCTTCCAACACCTGTTGCCCACAGAATCGGGATTAAACCAAACAGGCCAACGGACACAGTCATCAGTTTTGGACGTAACCGTTTTGCAGATCCTTCAATTACAAATTCCCTGATGATAGCAGGTGTTAATGTTTCTTTTGAGTTACCATGTTTTGCAACCATATTCTGCATGGCTTCATTCAGGTAAATCGTCATGAGCATGGCTGTTTCAATGGCCATTCCGAATAATGCAATGAAACCTACTGCTACTGCTACAGATAAATTCACACCATAGAAATAAACCATGAATACACCACCGATCAATGCAAAAGGAACGGTAATCATTGTAACAAACGATTCTTTGAAAGAATGATAAGTGAAATACAAAACCATAAAAATGATGACAAGAACAATGGGCATGATCATAGTGAGCGTTTTATTGGCCCTGATCTGGTTTTCCCATTGCCCGCTCCATTCCAAAAAATAACCTTTGGGTAATTTCGTAATCATCTGGTTTAATTTTTTCTGCGCTTCTTCAACTGTACTTCCCAAATCTCTTTCCCTTACATTAAACAGAACGGTTCCTCTCAGCATGGCATTTTCAGAATTGATCATGGGAGGTCCGTCACTTAATTGAATATCCGCAACAGCTTCTAATGGCACCGGACCAAAGCTCATCGTTTGCACCTGCAGTCGTTTCAGCGCCTGCAGATTATTCCTGAAATCCTGGCCATATCTTGCATTTACTGAAAAACGCTGACGGCCCTCAACCGTTGTTGTCAGTTTCATTCCTCCCAATGCAATTTCAATCACAGCATTTACATCATCCACACTTAACCCATACCTGCCAATCTCATCTCTTTTAATCGTGATGTCAATGTATTTACCTCCCGTAATCGGTTCCACATATAAATCTTTTACGCCTTCAATTCCTTCCAGTTGTTTTTTGATGGTTTGTGCAAATGCATAAATCGTATCGAGGTTCTGTCCATACACTTTCAATCCAACATCAGTTCGTATACCTGTTGAAAGCATATTGATACGGTTGATGATCGGTTGTGTCCAGCCGTTGGTAATGCCGGGTATTTGCAGTTTTGCATTGAGTTCATTGATGATAACATCCTTGGTCATCCCTTTGCGCCATTCATGTTTCGGTTTCAGCAGAATGATGGTTTCAATCATACTGATGGGTGAATTATCGGTTGCAGTATTTGCCCTTCCCGCCTTGCCCAATACATGCGATACTTCAGGTACAGACCGGATTAATTTATCCTGCACCTGCAGTAAACGTTTAGCTTCTGAATTGGAAACATCAGGTAAGGTAACAGGCATAAATAACAATGAACCTTCATCAAGCGGAGGCATAAATTCAGAACCCAGCTTTGTCATCATAAGAATGCCCACAGCTAAAGCAATGAGGTTGATTCCTATGGTTGTTTTTCTCCATCTCAAACACAATTTCAAAATGGGTGTATAGATTTTTTCCAGTGTACGGGTGATGGGATTTGCACTTTCAGGTTTGAGTTTTCCTTTCAGTAAAAGTGAAATCAGTACAGGAGTTAAGGTGATGGCCAGAAAAGCATCGATCAGCAGGATAAATGTTTTTGTCCATGCCAATGGATGAAATAGTTTTCCTTCCATACCGGTTAACAGAAATACCGGAAGAAAAGAAGTAACAACAATGATTGTTGAATAGAACACTCCGGGCCCTACCTGTTTGGATGATTTTTCAATGATGTCATTCCTTTCTTCAGGAGTTAATGGATCTTTATTTCGTTTAAACCACTTTGTCATGTTTATGCTTTATTGGATGACTGAGATTTTTGTGTTTGTGCTTCACTGATATGCCGGTATGCATTTTCAACCATAACAATTCCATCATCCACCACCACACCAATAGCCAGTGCAATACCTGTTAATGACATGATGTTGGAAGAAATACCAAACATTTGCAGAAAGATGAAGCCGGCAGCAACAGAAATCGGCAATTGAATTAATATGATGACAGCGCTGCGCCAGTGAAAAAGAAAAATGAGTACAACAATGGACACCGCAATGATTTCTTCAATCAATGTTCCTTTTACAGATTCAATTGCTTCCTGTATTAATGTACTTCTGTCATAAGAGGTTTTAAAAGTTACACCCTCGGGCAAACCCTTTTCCACTTCTTTCATTTTTTCTTTGATGGCTGCAATAACATTGTTGGCATTTTCATTGTACCGCATCACCACAATGCCTCCTACAACTTCTCCTTTTCCATCCATATCAAAAATACCCAAACGTAAATCACCGCCCATCTGTACGCTGCCAATATCTTTTACTCTTACGGGAATGCCGTTGTAATTACTTAAGGCAATATTTTCAACATCTTCTTTGTTTTTGATATAACCCAATCCACGGATGATATAAGCCATGTCGGCCATTTCAAATTTCCGGCCGCCCACATCATTGTTATTGGCCTTTACTTTATTCATCACATCCATCAGGGAAATATTGTAAAACTGAAGTTTCACCGGGTCAACTATCAGCTGATATTGTTTTTCAAATCCACCAAAAGAAGCAACTTCAGCAACACCCGGTACTGTTTGCAATGCAAACTTGATGTACCAGTCCTGCAATGCTCTCTGCTCACCTAAATCCATTTTAGGAGCATCCAGATGGTACCAGTAAATATGTCCCACTCCTGTTCCATCAGGGCCCAGTGTTGGTGTAATACCCTGCGGTAACAAACGTTGCGCATAGTTCAACCGTTCCAGTACTCTTGTTCTTGCCCAGTAGATATCAACATTATCTTCAAAAATCACATACACAAAACTCATCCCGAACATAGAGGAACCTCTGATGTTCTTAATCTTTGGTATGCCCTGAAGATTACTTACCAGCGGATAAGTCACCTGGTCTTCAATTACCTGCGGACTGCGTCCCATCCATTCCGTAAATACGATCACCTGGTTTTCACTTAAATCAGGAATGGCATCAATCGGATTTTGTTTGATAGAATAAATGCCATACGCAAACAGAGCGCCTGCTATCAGCAGCACAATCAGTTTGTTTCGCAAAGCCAGTTCAATTAATAGTCGAACCATAAGTTTAAGATTGCAATCAGCAATTGATAATTGGCAGGCTTCCGGTTTTACTTATTGCCAATTATCAATTGCCTGTTGGTTATTGAATGATTTCTTCAACTGTTCCGCATGTAAGCATTTCTGATCCGTAATAAGGATTCTTCACGTCCTTCAGTTCACTGATCCACATGGCTCCTTTGTTTTCATTATACATCGGACAATGATCATGATACAAAGCCCTGCCGCCGCCAAATGCTTTCACCAGGTCATACACATCCTCGCTGAGTGATGCAAAATGCGAACGCTGGTGTTTAATCTTGTCTCCATTTTTTCCAATATGCTCAGCATGTTCTTTCAGGTCTGCTTCCAGTTCATCATACACTTTCTTCTGCTCTGCAGTGAAGAATGATTTATCCAGTTTGCTGACAACTTCTTCCATTGCCTTTGCGCCACTGGCAGCCTCACTCCCATTATCATTGGTCAGTGCATTTTTGATGTGCAGGTAATGATCAACGATTTCCTGAATGGAAGCGGCAACTTTTGTATCAACATTGGTATAGGTTACAGCAACTGCTTTCACTTCTTTATCAACCGGGGTTGCCGCCTCTTGCATGCTTTCTTTACTCATGGTACCCATATCATGCTTATCTGATTCCGTTTTAGTGGAACTGTTATTACACGCCGTAAAGGCGATCGTACTGACGGCGATTATGCTGAAGATTATTTTTTTCATATCATAAATTAATTGGATAGTAATTTAGTTTTTTGTTTTCACCTTTGTTAATTTCATTCCGCACTTTGGACATTTGCCATCCTTATCTCTAACCACATCAGCATGCATCGGGCAGGTAAAATTGTTCCGCATATTTACATTCATTTTCTCCTTGGCTGTGAGTTTTAAATCCATTCCACATTCCGGACATTTACCGGGGTTTTGAGTTAATACTGTGGCATGTACAGGGCAGGTATAGTTCCTGGTTACCCCCCTTTTCATTTGTTCCTTTTTCGAAAGCTCCAGTTTCATTCCGCAGGTAAGGCATTTGCCCTCTTTGCTGCTGCTGACATCGGGATGCATGCTGCAGGTATATAAAATGGTATTTTTCGTGGTATCTTTTTTACCGGCTTTACTCTGTGAGAAAGCGGCAACAGTCATGATGGAAAAAGCTGCCATCATCAGCATTTTAATGGTTTTCATTTTGTTTGTTTTTAAATGAAGGGAATAATTACAGGGCAATTCATGCAGAAATGCCAAAAGCCCGACAAACACTTTGTCCGGCAATAAAAGAAGAGTAAAAATTAAATAATGAAAACGCAGTTGCGGATATATACCGCTACCGCATAACTTCGGGGAGGTGCGTTAGTTAACGGGTTTTCTTCTGTAACAGAAGTAAATCCAACAGCTGGAATTTCAATAAAGGAAACAGGTAACGATGTTGCAACAACCTGCATTAGCTGCAAACTTGCTTCAGCTGTCTTTTGATCTGCAGTATTCTTAACGAACTTATGTTCATCCTTACAGCAGCCGTTATCTTTTTCATCAGTTTTCTCCATGCCGCATTGGCCGCAGGTCTTGGATTCATTGTGGCCTATACCCCAGTCAGCCAACTTACCCATACAGTAATGCAGGTTGATCGTGGCGCCTGTAGAAGTGCCAAGATAAATAAGGGCTAATATGGTTACAATGAACTTTTTCATCAGCTGTTCCGGTACAAAAGTATAAATAAATTGGGCAGCATTGTTATAAAATTCTGTAAACCATTTATACTTTAAGGAGTTTCACCGGTTTACGGCACGCCTTGGTTCGGGTTCACAAACCAAATAAATAATACAAACCTGTAACGTCCTGAGTCAGTTGACGTATCCCTTTTTTAAGGTCAGCTAAGGCACAGTGGCAAGCTGCCAACCTTAGCGCACACTGCAAAGTCGACTGTACAAATCTTTGAGAAATTCCAGATTATTTAACTGGTATTTCCGAACCTTTCTTGCTCCAAAATAGGAAACAAAAAGACCAATAGGTGCTCCGGCAATAAGACCAATTATAGATTCTTCTGTATTCAGGACATCAATGAATGGCTTATTTTCAAAATAAACATGAATGGATAAAACAGTTAAAACATAAAGCAGAGGGATTAAGAATAAATACAGTTTACTGAATCTGCCTGTTAACCAGTTAGATAAAAGATTTATTCTTGATTCTAACCAGTCTTTTAAGGGCTTATTGTACCTGTTGTTTTGTATTTTATACCACGACAACAGCCCGGATAGTAATGATATTATTGTTACTATGCCAAGAAATACATTGTTTATTACATAAATCAAATCATTTTGTCGGTTGAATGAAGCAATTGCTAAAAAGATTATAAGCCCGGTACAAATAAGAACCGATATACTCAGGATAATCAAAAACTTGTTAATAGTTTGCCTGGTTTTTGAAGTCAGCAATAAATTCAACTCATCAATGGTTTTCTGATTGATTTCAGTATCAATAGTTTTCCATATTTTTTGTAATTCGTTATTTTCCATGATTTTATTTTTTTAAGTTTTGTTTCAGTAATTCTTTAGCTCTGTTAATTCGCACACCAACATTTGACTTTGAGATGCCAATGATTTCCGCTATTTCAGAATAACTTTTTTCCTCTAAATAAAGCAGCATAATTGATTTGTCAACTTCATCAAGATTATAAATTGCATTTAGTAACAATTGTAAGGATTCATTCATTAACATCTCATCAATTACATTTGATTTATCAGGCAATTCGGGTATTGTTTCTCTATATTCAATTCGTGCCGACTTTTTAATCCTTGAAATTGAAGTGTTTATTGATACTGCATAAATCCATGAACCGATACTGTTACGGTTTTTGAGACCCGGAAATGATTTCCAAAGCTGATAGATGATCTCCTGAAGATTATCTTCCCTGTCAGGTTTGTTCTTAAAATAAACAAAACTGACTTTGTGCAATATCCCCTGATAATTTGAGAGTATTTCCAGAAAATCATCTTTAGTAGATTTCATATTTGATACGTTTCATACAAAGTAGCTTTTGGACAGAATTTATTACAAAAAACGGAAACTATTTTTAATAAAGTTGAGTTCAGACGGCACCATGGTTTGGTTCTTGTCTCACGAACCTTATTAATAATTCAAACTGTAAGTTTCAAAAGTTGCTTGACTTATCTCACTTTTAAAAGTGAGCCCATTTCAAGACATACATAATTTAATAATTGACTCGACGAATCATGACTTAGTTTAGAAATCAGCATAAATAAAAAAAGCCTCCGCATATTGGCGAAGGCTTAAAGCTTATTAAAACAGGTTCTACACTGCAAAACTTGTTCCGCAGCCGCAGGTTTTACTTGCGTTGGGATTGCTGAAGGTAAAGCCACGATTATTCAAACCATTGTCCCAATTAATTTCCATACCCAGTAAATACATGCCCTGTCCTTTATCCATGATGCATTGAACACCTCCAATTTCAAAGAGTTCATCATTCACATCTTTCGTATCAAAGTCGAGTACATAAGTAAGTCCTGAACAGCCACCACCTTTTGCTCCTACCCGCAGGTATTTGCCTTCAGGCTGCTGTGTATACAAACGTTTAATTTCAGTGATGGCCGATTCTGTAAAACTGACAGGGGTTGCGTTGATTGTTTCCATGCTTCAAATCTTTATCCTGCAAATTTACAAACAATCCGGCTTCTTTCAGCCTCTTGGTTTCATCAGTACCTTTTCAGGCACAATCCCCTATTTTTGCCCTAACACAACAACCATGGACCCAATCTATTATTATCTTTTTGGCGGTGCTGCTTTACTTTTTATTGGTCTTGCTATTTACCTGCGTATCAAAGGCAAAAAAGAACTGGCAGAAGAACAGGTGGAAATACAACGACAGGCGCTTCGTCAGCCTGTACGCCCTGTTACAACAGCGAATCCTGATATGGTTCGTTTGCAGTTGCAGGCTTATGAACGTCTCACTATTTTATGCGAACGGATCGGCTTAACAAATTTGATCGGCAAGTTCCCGGTAAATGAACTATCGGCAACTCAGCTGCAATCGGCAATGGTGCAAACCATCAAAACAGAATTTGAATACAATGTGAGCCAGCAGTTATATGTTTCACCCGCTGCATGGGATGGCATCAAAAATTTAAAGGATCAGAATATTTATATCATTAACCAGTTACATGCCATGCTGCCTCCCAATGCAAATGGAATGGATCTGAGTAAAAAAGTAGTTGAGCTGTTATCGCAGGAAGAAAATGTTTCCCTGCAGAATATCGTTGCAACGCTGATCAACAAAGAAGCCAAACAACTCATGAGTTAAGATTGTAAACCGAACTTACGTTTATGGAAGAAAAGAAACTGTACACCGATTCAGGTATTGAAGTAAAAACTCTTTACACTGCTGCTGACCTCTCTTCTTTACCTCCGCTGGAGCAACCGGGTGAGTTTCCATTTACCCGTGGAGTGCAGCCCGATATGTACCGTGGTAAAATGTGGACGATGCGTCAGTATGCCGGTTTCTCCACTGCTGAAGAAAGCAATAAACGTTATCACTATTTACTGAGCCAGGGAGTAATGGGTTTAAGTGTTGCCTTTGATCTTCCAACACAGATTGGTTACGACAGTGATCATGCATTAAGCGAAGGTGAGGTTGGGAAAGTAGGTGTAGCCATCGACAGCATTGAAGATATTCAAACACTGTTCAAAGGAATTAAATTGGAAGATGTATCAACTTCCATGACCATCAATGCAACCGGTTTTATTCTGCTCGCCTTTTATGTGGCATTGGCCAAACAGCAGCGAGCTGATCTCAAAAAAATTACCGGAACCATTCAGAATGATATTTTAAAAGAATACGCAGCAAGAGGAACTTATATCTATCCGCCCAAACCAAGCATGCGGATCATCACTGATATCTTTGAATGGTGCAGTACCGATTTGCCCAAGTGGAATACGATTTCTATCAGCGGTTATCATATCCGTGAAGCAGGCAGTACAGCGGTACAGGAAATAGCATTTACATTAGCGAATGGCAAAGCTTATGTAAAAGCAGCTTTGGAAAAAGGTTTGGATATTGATGTGTTTGGTAAACGTCTCTCCTTCTTCTTTAACGCACATAATAACCTCTTTGAAGAAGCAGCCAAGTTCAGGGCTGCAAGAAGAATGTGGGCACAAATGATGAAAGAGCTTGGTGCAAAAGATCCCAAAGCCATGATGCTCCGTTTTCATACACAAACAGGAGGAAGTACATTAACGGCACAGCAACCGCTCAATAATATTTCAAGAGTAACTATTCAATCACTGGCAGCAGTGCTTGGCGGAACGCAATCTCTTCATACAAATGGTTATGATGAAGCACTGAGTCTGCCAACAGAAGAAGCAGCAAGAATTGCCCTGCGTACACAACAGATTGTTGCGTTTGAAAGTGGTGCAACAGATACGGTTGATCCATTGGCTGGCAGTTATTATGTAGAAGCATTGACCAATGAAATAGAACAGAAAGCATGGGAACTGATTGCAAAGATTGATGTAATGGGCGGAAGTGTAAGTGCTATTGAGCAGGGTTTTATACAGGATGAAATTGCACGAAGTGCGTATGAATACCAGCGGAATATTGAAAACGGTTCTAAAATAATTGTGGGTGTAAATAAGTTCCAGGTAAAAGAAGAAAATAAAATACCTGGTTTCAGGATCGATGACAGCATCAGGACGATACAAACAGAAAAGTTGAACCGTTTAAAATCGAACCGCAATCATGCAAAAGTGGATCAGTGTCTGCAGGCGGTGAACGATAGGGCTTCCGGTGGTGAAAATCTGATGCCTGCTGTAATTGAAGCGGTAGAGAACAAATGTACGCTTGGTGAGGTGGCAGATGAACTAAGAGCTGTGTATGGTGAATACAGATAGGTATATTTAAAATAATGGTTGCTGAAAGAGCAGATGCCTTATTTTTATACTTCTATAAGAATCATTTTTCATACTGATGACAATCATTCATCTGTAACAGATACAAAACAATATTTACATATTAATACATTATAACGATGGCACAGGACAACAATGATCTTACTTTGAAAATGGATGAACGCATTGCAACTTTTCTGAAAGAACAGAGCGTGGTTAATTTTGCAACATCTGTCAAAGATATTCCTTACTGTGCATCCTGCTACTATGCTTATGTTCCCGGTGAAGAACTGCTGGTGTTTAAATCTGATACTGATACAAAGCATATTGAAGATGCATTAAAGAATGATAATGTTGCCGGGACTGTTCTTCCTGATAAGATCATTACTGCAAAAATCAAAGGCATACAATTTTCAGGTATGTTTAAAGCAGCTGATGGCGAGTACGCTGACAAAGCCAAGAAAGCTTACCTGTCTAAATTCCCTGTTGCCGGTCTTTTCCGTGGTACCATTTGGGTAATAGAATTAAGCAGGGTTAAGTTTACCGACAATACACTTGTATTCGGGAAAAAGATTCTGTGGGAAAGATAATTGCACTTACGTTTTCACCTGATAAAGATTAGAATAAAAGAAATGCCGGACACGTTCCGGTTTTTCTTTTCCGGCAAACCCTCCAGCTTTGTAAAAAAGAATTAAATTGAACTTTTATAACTATCAACTAATAGCATGAGAAAACTGATCACTCTTTTTTTAGTAATGATGTCGGGTTATGCTGCGTCTGCACAAACTATTCAGCAGCTCATCGACCAGAAAGCAAAAGCGATTCTTCCAAAAGTGATTGAATGGCGGAGACACCTGCATCAAAATCCTGAGCTGGGCAACCGTGAATTCAAAACGATGGCATATATCGCCAATCATTTAAAAAGTCTTGGTTTTGAAGTGCAGACAGGTGTTGCAAAAACTGGTGTTGTTGCTTTGCTGAAAGGCGGAAAACCCGGCCCTGTTGTGGCTTTGCGTGCAGATATAGATGGCTTGCCAATTAAAGAACGTGTTGAGGTTCCTTACAAGTCAACTGTTATGGCTGATTATTTAGGACAGCAGGTTCCTGTAATGCATGCCTGCGGACATGATACGCATACTGCTATTTTAATGGGCACTGCTGAAGTACTTGCTTCCATGAAAAAAGATATTCCCGGTACAGTGAAATTTATTTTTCAACCTGCTGAAGAAGGCCCTCCCGGAACGGAAGAGGGTGGTGCTCCGTTAATGGTGAAAGAAGGCGTAATGGATAACCCGAAAGTGGATGCCATTTTTGGTTTGCATATTTCTTCCGGTCTGGAGATCGGAAAAATCAAATATAAAAGCGGTTCATTCATGGCCAGCAGCGACTGGTTCACCATTAAGGTAAAAGGAAAAGGTGCTCATGGTTCTGCACCATGGAACGGCATTGATCCCATCATGGTTTCGTCACAAATCATCAGCGGATTGCAGACGATTGTAAGCCGTTCAGAAGATTTAACCAAGGCACCTGTTGTAATTACTGTTGGTAAGTTCATTGGTGGTGTAAGAGAAAATATTATTCCTGAAGAAGTAAGTTTCAGTGGCACGATCCGTACACTCGATGGAAATATGCAGAAAGATGTACATGATAAAATCCGCCGCACTGCAATGAATATTGCTGAAGCTTATGGTGCAACTGCTGAAGTGATTATTGAAAATAAAACATTAGTTACCTATAATACTCCTTCACTTGTTAGCTCCATGATTCCATCCCTGCAAACAGCTGCAGGTACAGAGAACGTAAGTGAAGCTACATGGACAACCGGTGCCGAAGATTTCTCTTTCTTTGGTGAAAAAGCCCCTGCTTTCTTTTTCAATTTAGGTGGAATGCCAACTGGCGCAAAACCAACAGGACATCATACACCCGATTTTGTTATTGATGACAGTATGCTGGATGTTGGTGTAAAAGCATTCTGCAATCTTGTATTCGATTACGGAAAGGCAAAGAAATAAGTATAAATAAATCAATGCCGTTTAGTTAACAGACTTCAAGTGGCGGGTGAGGACACCCGCCACTGCTTACCGCCAGGGTTGGTGTCTTCACCAACCCCTTCACTAAACGGCATTGATAAATAAATGAATATTTTAAAAGAGCTGTTCCTTATACGGACAGCTCTTTTACTTTTGTAAAAAAGATCCTTATGCGTAAATCATTCCTTCTTGCATTCTTTGCACTGGCTTCACTCAACCTGATGGCTGATCCCGGTGTTGGGATTATGATGGACAGCAAGGGCAATCTTTTTTACACGGATCTTTCACAAATATGGATGATCAAACCCGATGGCAGTAAATCTATTGCTGTGCCCAACGTGCATTCGCATGAACTGTATATGGATAAAAACGATCAGCTCTGGGGAGAACATTTATGGTTTAACGGTGAACAGACAAATACATGGGGGCACTATCTCTGGCGCCGATCAGCAAATGGAGAGATCATAAAAGTAAAAGACAGTACAGCAGGTTTTTCTGAATGGAACAGTTTTACAAGAGATGCAGCAGGGAACATGTATTATATTGAAAAAAGTATTCCCTCCTATTTCTGGAAGATTGATACAGCGGGTAAGAAAATATTACTGGGTTCAAAATCTTTTCAATCTATCGGGCGTTTGCATTTAACAGAAAAAGGTGATTTGTATTTTAATAACGGTGCTGATCTCTATTGGTTTCCGGCAACAGATTCCATTGAGCTTTATATAAAAGACATTGCAGACGCAAGCGGTAAAGCAGATGCACATTCGATCATGAGCATCTGGAGCGATAACAAAAAGAATCTCTATGTTGCAACTGGAAGTGTCATTAAAAAAATCGAGAAAAGTAAATTCATCATCACCGTTTACAAATCAGTTGGTAACTGGAAACCCGCCAGCGGGTTGGTTGCACCCAATGGCGACTTCTGGGTGATGGAATACAATGATAAAAATGAAGTAAGGGTGAATAAGATCAGTGCAGCAGAACGGAAAGGAATTGTAAAAGAAAATGCGATTCAGTTATACATGATTCCACTTATAATAATAGTTGGAATTTTAGGATTGCTCTACTTTGTATTCAGAAAAAAGAAGTAATCAGCCTCTTGCACCAAACAGCAAACTGCCGATCCTCACCATTGTACTTCCTTCTTCAACAGCCATTTTATAATCGCCGCTCATTCCCATACTCAGGATGGAAAACTGACTGTGCTTACTAAAGATTGCTTTCAGATTTCTGAACTCTCCCCTTACCTTTTGCAAGTCATCGCTGAAAGAAGCCATTCCCATCAAGCCTTTGGTGCTGATATGATTTAAACTTACTGACTCCAGCATAACAGTTTTTAACTCTTCTTCATCCAGTCCAAACTTTGTTTCCTCCTGCGCAATGTAAACCTGCAGCAATACATCAATGATCCTGTTGTTCTTTCCTGCTTCTTTATTGATCTCTTTCAACAGCTTCAAACTATCCACCCCATGAATCAAATGAACAAAAGGCGCAATGTATTTCACCTTATTACTTTGCAGATGACCAATGAAATGCCAGCGGATATCTTTTGGAAGTAAAGCCTGCTTATCCACCAACTCCTGTACATAGTTTTCACCAAAATCCCGTTGACCGAGGTTATACAGTTCAAGGATATCCTCAACAGGTTTTGTTTTGCTTACCGCAACCAGGCTCACAGCATTTTGAGCGAGTTCAGTTTTTATTCCGTTGTATATGGTAACATTTACAGACATATCAGAAAGAAATTTTCAGCCAGTCAAAGTTTTGAATTCGTTTCAGCAACAGGTAACAACCCGCAGCAGAAAATGGAAGAATCACCAACGGAAGCCAGTTATTGCCGGTTACTAAATAATGTAAGCCAACAAGTGCAGCAATCAACAGCATTTGCAATAATGTCTGTACAAACTTCCCGGTTTGCTGCTTTGTATTCAGTTGCCTTGAAAAAGGCAGGTAATGATCAGAGAGGTTTGTCATTAATAAGAAAAGCAGCATATTATTGAAAAAGCCAAGTATAAAATCATCTGCAATTGAAATACCCCATACATATAATGCAAAAGCAAACATGATAAGATAGATGATCATAAAAAACTTTACGACGATTGTTTTTAATCCCCCGCTGATTAAATGGCCCGGCTTTGCTACCGGTGTTGACTGGTAAATCCATGAAGCCTGGAAATTTTCATTCGTTGTAATAAAGGCCATACTGCCTGCAATACTGAACATCGGCATATAGATAAAAAACAGGAACATCTTTGTCGTGGACAAACTATTCCACAGTGTGATTGCATTTTCCCCACTCTTAAATACAAAGATGAAAATGAAAATGAAGATATAAGCAAGGCTGGGATAAAACTGCATTTTAAAACCCTTATCTCTTCCGGTTATTTTCCATACTGTTTCAAAACTGCCACGTTCTGTTTTTGAACTGCAGAATACAGGTGAAAGTTTTTCAGAAATACTTGCTGATTGATGAGTTGTATCTGATACATTTTTCTTGTCGCCACTATCTGAATTCATGGATGCTAACTTACCTGCAAAAGATGGAGCCAGGTATTTAATCATCAGCCAAAACGTAAAGACAGGAAGAACCACCGCACAGAAAATCATTATCAAATGAATAGAATCAAAATTGAATTGATTGACAGCTTCCAAAGTAAGTGCCATCCATACCGGTGGTAAAAAATATGAATACCAATGCAGTTGAAAGTTGGCTGTAAGCTGATCTAAATTGATGAGCCGTGGTATAACCTGGAAACCCACAGCAAAAAAGATCGTCATAAAAATTTGAAAGTATCCGACGATATCTTTTATCTTTTCTTCATTGCCGAACCGCAGTATCAAAGCGTATAAAAGAAAGGTAATAAATACAGCAAATGCCACCGTTAATAGAATAGTTCCAATACTTGCAATGCCGGTCAGTATTCCAAACTTGATGAAAATAAAAATGATGGGGAAAATGGCTAAAGCAATGGTGAACTGCAGCAGGTACACTAATATGTGTACCAGTCTTGCCACAAACAAAGTTTTGCTGTTAACCGGCTTGGGTAAGATGATTTGGTTATCGGTTGTATCAAGCAATACAGAACTGAAATCTGTTATCATCGTCATGGCCATCATGAACAATACATAGCCATGAACAAACACCATATTCAGTACCAATGAATCTAATGTAAAGACCATGATGCCGATAAACAAACCAAAAAAGGCATAGATAATCAGCGTCATCAAAAGAGGATTGCTGTTTTCTTTTTGCTGGTTTTGTTTCCAGTTCATGTAAACCCTGCGGCGATCCATCAGCACTTTTGTTTCAGCAATTATTTTCAACCGTTCAAAGTCAACACCCTGCCTGATTAAAATTTTGGAGCAGAATAAAACGAATTTCAGAATCAGTTTGTCCATGCTTAGCTTTTTAAAATTTCAATAAATTGTCCGGCTGTATTCTGGTGTAATTCTGATCCGCCTGTAAGTGAAGTGAATATTTTTTCAAGTGATCCTGCATGTGCATTGTCTTTCAGTGTTTCAAAACTGCCATCGGCAATCACTTCACCTTTATCAATGATGATGATGCGGTCACTGATTTTTTCAACCACATCCATAATATGGGACGAATAGAAAATGGTTTTACCGCTCTGTTTCAACTGTGCCAATATTTCTTTCACTAAAATCACAGCATTGGCGTCTAATCCGCTTAAAGGTTCATCTAAGAATATGATTTCGGGATTATGTATTAAGCCGCTGATGAGTAATACTTTTTGTTTCATGCCCTTACTGTAACCATTCATTCTTGATTTTGCCTTATCACTTAATTCAAACAGGTGCAGTAAGTCCATTGATTTTTTTTCAATTACCGCATCTTCCATCTGGTACAGCTTTCCAACAAAACGTAAGTATTCGATTGGAGTAAGTACGTCATACAATGCTGCCTGCTCCGGTATGTAACCTATCTTCTGTTTTATTTCAATCGGGTTCTTTCTTACATCAAGTCCCATTAAAGTTGCATCACCTTCAAAATCGCCAATAATGCCGGTGAGGATTTTAATAGTGGTACTCTTCCCTGCTCCGTTGGGGCCAATATAGCCTACAATTTGTCCGGCATCAATGGAAAGGTTGATCCCTTTTAAAACATAGTTACTGTTATATTGTTTTTTTAAATCTGTAATCTGAATGATGCTCACGGTTAATTTTTTAGTTGAGGTTAAGAGCGCACAAAATACTTAAAGAGTTTAAATAAAAATGTGCAAACATTTGATCGTTTGCACATTTAGAAAAGGTCATTTTATTCCGGATTTTATTTGAGTATACTTCTGCTGATCACAATGCGCTGTACTTCACTGGTGCCTTCATAAATCTGGGTAATCTTGGCATCACGCATTAAACGCTCAACATGAAACTCTTTCACAAAGCCATAACCGCCATGGATCTGTACTGCTTCTGTTGCAGTCCACATAGCTGTTTCGCTTGAAAATACTTTGGCCATCGACGAACTTACGGTGTAATCTTTCTTTTCATCTTTATCGCAGGCTGCTTTCAAACAGAGTAAACGGGAGGCTTCAATTTTTGTAGCCATATCAGCCAGTTTAAACTGGATTGCCTGGTGATGCATGATTTCCTTACCAAATGCCTTGCGTTGTTTGGAATAGTTCAATGCCAGTTCATAGGCTCCGCTTGCAATACCCAATGCCTGGGCTGCAATACCAATTCGTCCACCTGCCAATGTTTTCATGGCAAAGGAAAATCCAAAACCATCAGCCCCTATCCTGTTTTCTTTGGGCACTTTTACATCCTGGAAAGAAATACTGTGGGTATCGCTACCACGAATGCCCAGTTTATTTTCTTTGGCACCAACAGTTACACCTGACCAGTTTTTTTCTACGATAAATGCATTGATTCCTTTGCTGCCTTTGGATGCATCTGTTTGTGCAATTACAAGATATACGGAAGCAGATGATCCGTTGGTGATCCAGTTCTTGATCCCGTTGATCAAATAATGATCACCTTTGTCTTCGGCTGTGGTACGCTGTGAGGTGGCATCACTCCCCGCTTCCGGTTCGCTCAGCAAAAAAGCACCGATGTATAATTCACCATCTTTTTTCCCCTGGGCAAGGGGAGTTAAATATTTTATCTTTTGTTCTTCTGTTCCATATTCCTGCAGGCCATAACAAACTAAACTGTTGTTTACACTCATGCAAACGCTTACACTTGCATCAATCTTACTGATTTCTTCCATTGCCAGAACATAGCTGACGGTATCCATACCTGATCCGCCGTATTGTGGATCAACCATCATTCCCATAAATCCAAGATCGGCCAATTTGCTGACCTGTTCTTTGGGGAACTTCTGCAGTTCATCCCGTTCAATAACTCCCGGCAGGCACTCGTTTTTTGCAAAATCACGGGCAGCCTGTTGAATCATCAACTGTTCTTCGGTATATTGAAACTCCATAAGAAGTAAATTTTGTGTCGCAAAGATAAGGGGACGAATCCTTCCGTTTTGAAATAAACTTACAGTTGTTAATACCGCTTATACGGTATTGAATAAGTGTTGAAACCTTGCTAACTTAGCCAAAATTAACCCAACATGAAAGCATTTGGCTTATTCCTGATTCTGTTTCTTTCTATTTCAACCTTTTCCTCTGCACAAAGCTGTTTATCCGGAAACTGCAGTTCGGGCTTTGGCAAATTCAAATATGCTAACGGTGATATTTATGAAGGTGAATTTTCTGACGACAAACGGGAAGGCTACGGCGTTTATAAATGGAGTACGGGTGAAAAATTCTTTGGTGAAAGTATTGCCGATGTTTTTTATGGTTTTGGTGTGATGGAATTTAAGGATGGCACCAAATATATTGGTGAATTTAAAGCAGGAGAATTTGAAGGCGAAGGTGAAAAAACCTATCCGGATGGCACAAAGAAAACCGGGCTTTTTGGAAAAGGTAAATATTTGGGCAAAATCTCTTATTACAATAAACCTGTAGGTACTACCGGATGTCTGAATGGAGACTGCGTAGGAGGATATGGAATGAAATACTATAGTGGTAACGATCGCTACTTTGGTTATTTTAAAGATAGTTTAAGAAATGGTTATGGTGCTTATTACTGGGATGATGGCACCCGTTGGGTTGGCCAGTTTGAAAAAAACCTGTTAACCGGTTACGGTACTTATTTCTTTATTACGGGTGAAAAATATGTAGGAAAGTTTATTGACAGTAAGCGGAATGGCTGGGGAATTAACTATGACCCTGAAACCGGGATTAAAAAAATTGGCTTTTGGGAAGATAATAAACTGGTCACTCCAAAAAATACTCTCCTGAAAGATGGCAACTCAGCAGGTTGCTTAAGCGGAGATTGTAAAAACGGCTACGGTAAGTATGTTTACAATAACGGTTACTATGAAGGAAACTTTAAGAATGGTTACCGTAACGGTCAGGGAGCATACTATTTTGATATCGGTGATTTTTATATCGGAAATTTTAAGGACAATAAATTTAACGGGAAAGGAATTTACTATTATACCAATGGTGAACGTTACAATGGAGAATGGAAAGACCAACGCCTGCATGGTAAAGGAGAATTAGTTCAGTTTGATGGCGAATTAAAACTCGGTTACTGGAATGAAGGTAAGTATGAAGATAAAAACACTCCTCCGCCCGGCTATGATGCATGGGTAAAAAGTAATTTTAATGTGGGTAATACAAATACGGTTGCTAATAACATTCCTCCAACTCCACCAAATAATACAAAGCCCAATACTCAGCCGGTTACCAATAATACTAAACCGAATAATAACCCTGTAACGAATAACACAAAACCAGACAATACAACCAAGCCAAATAATACCAATCCAACAACACCAACCAATAATACCAAGCCTAATAATACGAACACAGGGTTTGGAAATGATTTTCTTGACAAGGTAAGTTTGAAGAAAGGCCTGGCATTGATTATTGGTAATTCTAAATACAGTTATTTCGGAAAGCTGAGCAATCCATCCAATGATGTAGTGTCAGTTTCCAACGCATTAAAATCAAGCGGGTTTGATGTAATTGTGCTGTATGATGGTGACAGGGTGAAGATGGTTGATAAACTCCGTGAATTTGCCGAGCGTCTTAAAGATTATGAGGTTGGTGTTTTTTATTATTCAGGTCATGGTGTAAAGAATGGGTCTGAAAATTATATGGTACCAACAGATGCCAACATGAAGAATCCGGAAGATGTTCCACTGAGTTGCCTGGGGTTGTCGAATGTATTAACAAGAATGGCGAAAGCGGGAACAAAGCTTAACCTGGTGATTGTAGATGCATGCCGCACACCATTTAAAGAAGGAAAAGGTTCATCTGAAGAATTTGATCCTGCTCCGAGTTTGAACAGTAAGTCAAGACCGGATGAAACAGGCATTTATTTTGCAACCTCCGATGGCACTCCTGCTTCTGATGGCATTCCCGGCACCAATGGCATCTATACTGGTGAGTTGGTGAAATACCTGAAATACATGTGCCAGGATATTAAGATTGAAGATATTTTTAAACGGGTGGCAAAAGAAGTAAAAGCTAAATCAAATAAAGTACAGGTACCTGAAGCAACCAGTAATATCACAAAAGACTTTTATTACCAGTGTAAACAGCAATAAAGTTTAATTCTATACAAACGCCGGATGATCAATCTTATCCGGCGTTTTATTTTTTTGAACAATGACAGACCCAATCTTTGATGAAGCATACTGGAGCAACCGTTATCTGCAACATCAAACCGGTTGGGATATTGGTTACAGTTCTACCCATTAAAGGAATACATGTTGACGGTAAAAGATAAAACCGCATCCATTTTGATTCCGGGTTGTGGTAATGCCTATGAAGCAAAATCACTTTTAAAGAGATGGGGTTTACCGGTATTACTTTACTTGATATTTCCCCGGTATTAACGGCTGAACTGAAAAAGAAATTCATCGACAATCAAATTACTATTATTACTGTCGATTTTTTTGAACATACCGGTCAATATGATTTGATACTCAAACAAACATTCTTTTCCGCCATTCATCCAACACAACGGCAGGCTTATGCCGAACAAATGAACAGGTTGCTAAAACCCAGCGGGAAGCTGGTTGGTGTTCTGTTCAATAAAAGTTTTGAAAGAGGCCCGCCGTCTGGTGGAACAAAAAAAGAATATGAACAACTCTTAGCAGCTTATTCCAGCATAAAAAAATGGAGCTGTGTTACAACTCCATTCAATCACGCAGTGCACTGAATTATTTTTTATTGCTGAAAAGTAAATTAACCTCTTCCCATCTGTTTCAGGAAAGCTACATGCGATGCAACAGCCAGGCGCATTTTTGGATACTCAATATAAGGAACGTTATACTCCTCACAGGTTGCTTTAATGATCTTGCTGATGGCAGGATAATGTACATGTGATATTCTTGGGAACAGATGATGCTCAATCTGGAAATTTAAACCACCAACCAATGTGGAGATCAATTTATTCTTTGTAGCAAAATTGGCGGTTGTTTTTAACTGATGCACAGCCCACTCATCACTCAGGCGGCCATCTTCTTCATTAGGAACAGGGAATGATGTATGTTCGACAGTATGTGCCAGTTGAAATACAATACTGATCACTAATCCTGCAAAAACTGTTGCTACACCAAAACCAAGAAGCCATGGCAGGAAGCCTGCAACATAAATTGGCAGGGCTACAAAAATAAACAGGTGAATCAGTTTAAATGCCCAGAAAACGATATGATCATTCAAACGCATTGTCTTTAATGGCATGTCGCCGATTTTTTGTTTAAAATATTTCTGGTAATCCATTACAAAAATCCAGAGAATATAAAGTACCGCATACAGGAACCAGAAATAGCGGTGCTGATATTTATGCAGAGCATATTTCTTTTGTGTACTGCTCATCCGCATCCATGGCTGAATATCAATATCATCATCAATACCATCAATATTAGTATAGGCATGGTGAATAATATTGTGCTTTACATTCCACATAAAACTGCTTCCACCAAGAAAATTCAATGAAAAAGCAGCCATTAAATTCACGGGTTTGTATTTACTGAAACTGCCGTGTGCACCATCGTGCATTACATTAAATCCGATAGCTGCTATTAAACCGCCAAGCAGGAGGCTTTCAAATATGCCCAGTAAAATGCCGGGAGTAAAGAAAACAAGATGGACATATACAGCTATCAATGCCACACCAAATGCGATGGCTTTAAAGTATAATGAAAAATTACCGGTGGTTGTTTTACCTGCTTCTTCGAAATATGCATTCACTCTTTTTTTTAACTCTGAGTGAAATGATTGTGCCTTAACGGCGAATTTTGGAGTAGCCATAATGATCTTGAAAATTAGCGCAAAGGTAACGCTAAAAATGCTTAATTGAGCAATCCCTGGAATTATGACCAACTGTTAACAACAAACGTTTATCAGGTAGTAACCTGGATAATTGCATCAAAACTTCTGATGCCAATACGTTTTTCTGTAATATATCCTTCACCGTATTCTACACCAATACGTTTGCCAAACATTTTATGGCGTGAAATCAGTGTATCAAAATAAGCAGGTGTGGATATATATGTTTGGGGCTCGTCTAAACCGGGGCTGTTAAATTGCGTTGTATAAGCTTTAATGCTTTCAACTTTCCTGTCGAAAACAGATGATATATCAAAAATAAAATCAGGCTCAACATACCTGTCCTGTATGTAATGAAAAACATATTTAGGCCGCCATGCCTCCTGTTTAATCCCATTCAGTTCTGTTTCAATTTTGCGCAGTCCCGATAAAAAGCATGCATCCGCTACAAGTTTTGATGAACGTCCGTGATCCGGATGCCGGTCAACAATTGCATTACACAAAACAATCTCGGGCTGATATTGCCTGATTTTTTGAATAATCTTCAACTGATGTGCTTCATCATTTGTAAAAAAACCATCACGCATCCCGAGGTTCTCTCTTACATGTACGCCCATAATCTTTGCAGCATCAGCCGCTTCTTCCTTTCTTGTTTCGGCTGTACCTCTTGTTCCCAATTCACCTCTTGTGAGATCAATTACTCCAACCTGTTTGCCATTTGCAATTTCAACCATTAATGTACCGCTGCAGCTTAATTCAACATCATCGGGATGTACACCAAAAGCAAGTATATCTAATTTCATGTGTTCATTTTTGTTTTATTGTTGGCCACATAGTACCGATAGCTATCGGTACCATATATAAAATTGTGCCGTGAAAATAAGAAGAAAAGATGAGCTGCTAACGTACAGCTGCTGAGGGTGAACTGTATCCGGGAGCTCCGTAATTCATGCGGTCAATTTCCTGCACAATGGATTCTATCTGGCGGTCAAACTTATCTTCCTGCGGGTTCCATTCCTGTTTTAAACTGCTTCCAACAAGAAACATGAGTGTTTGATAAAAGCCTGCGGTGAAACCACTTTTCATTTCACGGATAATTTCAAAACAGTTGTTCCCGGTTTGACGGTTGATCAGCTTCATTAAAACTTTGCCCTGGTAGATTGACATATCAGTTACCTTATCTGTAAAAGCGGCTCTTAATTCCTTTTCCCTGCTCTTAATATATTTCTTTCGCTCTGCCCTGCCACTGATTGATTCAAGATGCTTATTTACATCAACCATAACAATGCCTGCAGATCTTGCATAAGGATATGTGAGATAAACAGCATTACGTAACCTTGTCCATTCGGTCCAATATTTTGCAGCCTGTTTCGGATCACCACCCCACACAAATACTTCACCTAATTCTTTACCACCAAGTACTTCGCCATTAATGATCATTGCCTTTACGAAAACAGTGTCATTGGGCCCGTATTCTGTTTTAATGATTTGTTTGGGAGCAGTTGAATCCGGATGCGGCGGCAAGGGCTGCTCCTGTGCGTAAACAGTTTGCAGACTCATCGTGAAGATGGTTGTGATGAGTACGAATAAGATATATGTGCTTTTCCGGAAATTCATTGATTGTGTAAATTAATCATTCCACCAGATTAATACAAGAGACAGAACAAAGGTAACCAACGCTGCCTTGTGAAGGTTTTCATAATGTTCAACTCACTCTCCTTCCAGGGAAATGAAATATGGAAAATTGAATAACGTTATACCGCTTTCAATGTTCCTTTCCTGTTCTTCAGAATATGATTTACAGAAGCCAGCAGAAAACCAATTGTCATTACAATAATCCCAAGCCATAATACATTGATTGCAGGGAATTGATAAGCTTTCAAGGTGAGATATTGAAGAACTGCATTGCTTTCTTTTACGCCCAGCTTAATACCATCCTGTTCTGCACCAGTAAAGGCCAGCACAAGACTTTGCGAAAGAACCGTATCAGCAACCACCTGCACTTTATCCCCACTCAATATTAACAGGGGTTCAGCTTTATACTTACTGCTGTCTTTAGCATACACCGTAATGTTTGCTGCAAATACAGAGTCAGTTGCATTTGAAGGGATATTTTTTCTTGTATTGGATCTGCCTAAACCGTCCAGAATAAAGAATCCCTGGCTGTAAAAAACAGTATCGCCCGGTTTAATTTTATGTTCCTTAAACGATGCTGTGTCTTTGTTACTTTCCGGATTTGGAAGTGAAGTAATATAGGTAAACACATCTTTGTGAATATAGTGTTTACTGGCAGGGTTTGCCATCAGCTGCTGATTTCCTTTGAAGTTGACAAATGCATCAGGATAAAGCGTAAACCCATCCTTCGAATTCTTATACTGAAAATGTATTTTAAAGTATGTTTTTGGATCTAAAGGTGCTGTTGAGTCACCGAGGTAAGTAACCATGTATTTACCCATATCGGTGGCAACACCTTTTAATAAGGTTAAGTTCTCTGCGGTTTTTTCAGTACTCTGTTCTCCAAAATTAACCATGATGCCACTTGTATTCCAGCTAAGCACTTCTTTTTTGGAAGAGGAAACCAGGATACCCAGCAGACTTAAACCAAAGCCGACATGTGCAATGGATGCTCCTGCCTTGATCATTTTTCCTTTGATGCCGGTAACAATATACATGGCATTCCCCACAACTGAATACACTGCTGCAAAAATTGCAAGATGAATAGCCGTAAGGAAACCGATTCCGTATTTATTGTAATTGATTGCTCCGAATACAGTGATACTCAGTGATGCAACGGCTGCAATAAATGTAGGTAGCCAGATGCTTTTGAGAAATGCTGCCTTGCTGGTTTGCTTATATTTCAGATACTGACCGATAGCAGTTAGTATGCCGATAACAAATACAAAAAGAATCAACACTTTATTATATGAATATTCAATATCCTGGCCGGGGGCAAACTTGGTACCGAAGAGTTTATTAACTACAGGCATGGAAGTTTTACCAATAATAAACAACGATGAAATAAAGAACAATAGAGAACCTACAAACAGCCAGAATTCTCTTGAACCGATGCTTTCTTCTTTGGTAACAGTTGGAATTTGTTTGTAGCGGATGCCAAATAAAACAAATGCCGGAATTACAAAGATCAACAGGAATCCCAGCAGTTGGGTATTCATTCCCAGATCGGTAAATGCATGTACACTGGTATCGCCCAATATTCCACTCCTTGTTAAAAAGGTGGAATAATTAATGAATAGAAACTGAAGTATAAAAAACAGGAAGGTTGCCCTGAGTGAGTGCCCTGTATGTTTAAATGCAATCAATGTATGAACTCCGCAGATACCGATTAACCAGGGAACAAGAGATGCATTCTCCACAGGATCCCAGGCCCAGTAACCACCAAAGGTTAAGCTTTCATAAGCCCACGCAGCTCCCATCATAATACCCAAACCAAGAATACCCGATGTGAATAAGGCCCAGGGTCTTGCTGCATGAATCCATCCGCTGTAGTCTTTTTTCCAAAGCCCGGCAATGGCAAATGCAAAAGGAACAATGGTACTTGCAAAGCCAAGGAATAAAACGGGCGGATGAATCGTCATCCAGTAGTTTTGCAACAAAGGATTTAATCCATTTCCATCCCGGATAAAACTGAGATAGTCACTCCGTAAACTTCCATCAGGATTAAAACCAATCGGGAATTGTTCAGGACTCAACATCCCTTCATTCCGCATCAGCACAAATGGATTACTACCTACTTTAAAATCGAAGAAATAAATCCCTATTACCATGGTTGCCAGTACAAACTGAGCAAAACTAACAGTCGTCATTACAGGCGCTTCCCATTCTTTTTCACGCAGGATGATGATGCCTCCAAGAACACAATGCCAAAAACTCCAGAGTAAAAAACTACCCTCCTGTCCTTCCCAGAAACAGGCAAGAATATATTGCATGGGCAATTCATAATTACTGTGCTGCCATGCATACTTGTATTCAAAACGATGATTGGAAATTATTAAATAGAGACTGACAAAAATGCCAATTACAGAAATGATCTCAGCCAGGTAAGCCGACCGTGCAATCCTTTTCCAGTTCTGCTGTTCTAACAGGTTTTTGGATTGCGTAGCCCTGAAATAAGCGATGGTAGCTAAAAAGGAAGAAACTAAAGATAAAATGGCCAGAAAAGTTCCTATCTGACCCGGCAATTGCTGTTCTCCTATAAATGGCATAGATAAAAAGTTAGTATAAAGCTTTTAAAGATGTCGTTTTTTTGGCTTTCTGAAAAGGGCTAAGCTTAAATTAAACTGAGTGATTATTTAGAAACTGCGCTGATCTTCGCTTTATCGTCAACGTATTTACTGGGGCATTTGATCAAGATATCTTCGCACAGAAAAGCACTATCGGTCATTTTTCCCTTCAAAACCATTCGTTCGCTTTTTTGCATATCGGTTGGCGGCTTTCCTTTCATATAAACCACTCTTGTTGATCCGCCTAATGAATCAACAATATGAAAACTTAAATAGTTGGGGTTTTTCAACGCATCATATTCAATCTTTTTGCCATTTGCGGTATCAAGCTTACCAATAAGGTGTAAAAACTTACCGGGCTTTGCTTTTGCCGAATTAATTGTATCATAAGTTGATAAATCGCTCATGGTACTGATTAAAATACCAATGGCCACAGCAATAACAACTAAAATAAGGATATGCGAGGTTTTCATTTTTTCTCTTTTATGCTGCGCAAAGTTAACTCAAAAACAAGTTGTGATTTCGGCTAAATTATAATCGGCAAAAAGTGAAATTGTTCAGTTTAGAGGCCATCTGCAAACCTCTTTTATTCTTTGATGGGAAACGCATGTTTGATCGAGTCAAATTACAATCTTCATAGCTTAAGCCATTTTCAGGCAATTTCTGTGCAAAACTTCCCATGCAACCGATTCATTATGTCTAACTGTCTATTACCTTTGCAAAGTTTTCGTAAATGAAAAAACATGATTGATCTATCTCTCTTCGACCATAATGATGCCGCTAATCCTAACAACAACATTTTCGGTCTTCCATTTTCTGAAGAGGATGCTGACTTAGTTATTCTTCCTGTTCCCTGGGAAGTTACCGTCAGCTACAAAGCCGGCACTGCCCGTGCTCCGGAGCATATTTTCAAGGCAAGTTTGCAGGTTGAGCTGTATGATAATGATACAGACAATGCATGGCGCAGAGGTATTTATATGCGGGATACAGATCGGAAAGTGCTGTTGAAAAGTGACTATCTCCGTAAAGAAGCTGAACTCTACATTAATTATATAGCCCAGGATGAGAATGTGAACGACAATAAGTTCATGTGTAAAACGCTCAAAGAGGTAAATGAAGGAGGTTTGTTCATGAATAACTGGGTGTATGAGCAAACAAAGGGCCTGCTGGAAAAAGGAAAACTTGTGGGGCTACTCGGCGGCGACCACAGCACTCCTCTTGGTTATTACAAAGCTATTGCAGAAAAATATGGCGATTTTGGCATTCTGCAGTTTGATGCCCACCTTGATCTGCGGCAGTCTTACGAAGGATTTAAATATTCACATGCGTCCATCATGTACAATGCATTGACTGAAATATCTCAGTTGAAAAAGCTGGTTCAGGTCGGGATCAGGGATTATGGCGATAATGAACTGAAAATTGTTGCTGACAGTGAATCAAGAATCATCTCTTTTTTTGACAGGGATTTAAAAAACCGTCAATACGAAGGAGAGAACTGGCAGACAATTGCTGATGAAATTATAGAACATCTGCCCCAACTCGTATTTATCAGTTTTGATGTAGACGGACTGGATCCGAAACTTTGTCCCAATACCGGTACACCTGTAATGGGCGGACTGGAAAGTGAACAGGCTTTTTACATTCTGCGGAAAATTATTGCATCAGGTCGCAGGTTCATCGGTTTTGATTTGGTTGAAGTGGGGATCAGCAGCAAAGAATGGGACGAGAATGTTGGTGCAAGGTTATTGTACAAACTTTCTAACCTCCTGCTTGCAAGTAATCCGAAATAAAGACTGACGCCAACCTGTAATTACATTATGGAATTATAAAATCTCTGTTGATGTTTCGTTATTTACTTTCTTATCTGTCTTGCTGATAAGTATATTTAGTTTGTATCTTTAGTGCACTATGACTTCCTACAAAATTCCCATCTTTTTCGAACCCTTCGAGAAGCAGAAAAAAGCAGCACGACTTTTACATTTACTGGCTGGTTTCTTAATGGTAGCCAATGCATGGGGCGACTTTAAACAGCCAACCCCAGATCTCTTTTTTGTTGTTGTTCAGATTGCCGGTGCAATCCTTGCTGTTTTATTTGCATTAATGGGCAAACGGCTGTTCGGTAATCTTTCCGGAATGAACAGCATTTTCCGACTGCTTGAAGCCGCCATTTTATTTTACTCAGCATGGTATTTTATGCGAATGAATCTTACAATGATGGGTACACTGCAAATGATTGGTGCAATCGGTCTCCTTGTTTTGTTTTTTACTGAACGAAAAATATTCTCGGTTTGTCATATCCGCATTGAGGAGAAAGGTGTTTACACACCCAATAATATGGGTGACCGGCTGATTGAATGGAAAGACATTGAACTGATGCTCATTAAAAACGATTTTGTTTCCATCAACACGGTACAGAATCATTTTATTCAATACGAAACAGGTGCTGTATTAAGTGAACTGCAGATGGATGAAATGAATGCATACTGCAGGGAGAAGTTTGTAAAAGCATAGCTTCACAGGATGCTGATTTATTTTAATTATCTTTGCCCTGTTGCAAAAAGCAATCTGCATATTATTCCTTGGGGTCTACCTGTTCTCTTCAACTGAACTTCGTCAGTTGTTGAAGTTTCCGTTACTTATACAGCATTACATTGAACATAAAGAACAGGATAAGAATATCACCATCTGGAAATTTCTCTCCATTCACTACGAAGAAGCAACTGTAATCGACATTGACTACAGCAAGGATCAGCAACTGCCATTTAAATCGACCGATGGTTATTCAGGCTCTGCATTAGGTTCTTTTGTGCCAACTGCTTTCTATTCGCTGGTTGAAAAAACATTTAAGGAGGAATCAGTACAATATATTGTATCCAACGAGTTTCTTATCTCCTCTGTTTACCTCTCCTCTATCTGGCAGCCTCCGAAAGCATAGTATTGTTTTAATTTTTCTGAGCACTAAAGGATACATTGTTCTTTAGTTATCTGCGTATTCCTGCTATTGAAGCAGTATGTTATATTTTCCGATAAACAGACATCATTATGCTAAATGCTATAATTAGATTTTCAGTAAAAAACAAACTGATCATCGGGCTATTTATTGTAGTCCTGATTGGGTATGGAAGTTACCAGGTTACCAAACTTCCCATAGATGCTGTACCGGATATTACTGATAATCAGGTACAGGTTATTACCATTGCTCCTTCTTTTGGTGCAACAGACATTGAACGGCTTGTGACTTTTCCAATTGAACAGGCAAATAATAATATTTCGGGGTTAAAAGAGATCAGGAGTTTTTCACGCTTCGGGCTTTCGCTGGTAACTATTGTTTTTGATGATGCCACGGATATTTACTGGGCAAGGCAGCAGGTAACGGAACGGCTGCAAAAAGTGCAGGCAATTATTCCTCCGGGAATTGGCATTCCCGAATTGGGACCGGTATCAACAGGACTTGGTGAAATATATCAGTACGTTGTTCGTCCCAAAAAAGGATATGAAACCAAATTCGATGAAACAGAATTAAGAACGATCCAGGATTGGATTGTGCGTCGGCAGTTATTAGGTGTAAAAGGTGTTGCCGAAGTAAGCAGTTTTGGCGGCAAGTTGAAACAATACAGTATTGAAATTGATCCCGCTAAACTTCACTCCTTCAATATTACGATCAACGATGTTTTTCAGGCGTTGGAAAAAAACAATCAGAATACCGGAGGGGCGTACATTGAAAAAGCATCCACCGTTCTGTATATACGCACAGAAGGATTAGCGGGCAGTATGGAAGATATTCAGAATATTTCCATCAAAACGATCAACGGTGGATCTCCACTTTTTATTCGTGATGTAGCAGAAGTAAAGATTGGCTTTGCCACAAGATATGGAGCCATGTGTTATAATGATCAGGGCGAAGTATCAGGAGCGATTGTGATGATGCTGAAAGGTGCAAACAGCAGTGAGGTCATAAAAAATGTAAAAGAGCGGATTGCGCAAATTGAGAAAACATTACCTGAAGGGGTTACTATTGAACCTTTTCTGGACAGAACCAAGATGGTGAACAATGCGATTGGAACTGTTGAGAAGAATTTGCTTGAAGGAGCATTGATCGTTGTTTTTGTTCTGGTATTGTTCCTCGGAAATTTCAGAGCAGGAATTTTAGTTGCATCAGTTATTCCATTGGCCATGCTCTTTGCCATAACCATGATGAACTGGTTTGGTGTAAGTGGTAACCTCATGAGTTTAGGTGCATTGGATTTTGGGTTGATTGTAGATGGTGCAGTAATTATTGTGGAGGCAGTAATGCATCAGTTGTCGCACAGTAAAAAATTCAATAATTTTTACCGTCTTACACAGGATCAGATGGATGCTGAAGTAAATTATTCTGCCGGCAGAATGATGAACAGTGCAGTATTTGGACAAATCATTATTCTCGTTGTGTACTTACCCATATTTACCTTACAGGGTATTGAAGGAAAGATGTTTAAACCAATGGCACAAACAGTTGCCTTTGCATTGTTGGGTGCATTCATTTTGTCGCTCACATATATTCCAATGATGAGTTCCATCTTCTTAAGTAAGAAGATCAAACACAAACAAAACTTATCTGACAAGTTTATGGTATGGATGGAAAAACTCTACCAATCGAATTTGTCAACAATGCTGAATTATCCAAAAACAATTCTTGCTTCAGTGTTCACCTTGTTTATTGCTGCAATCTTTGTTCTCCGCTCGTTGGGTGGCGAATTTATTCCTGCTTTGGAAGAAGGCGATTTTGCTGTAGATACAAGAGTACTTACCGGCAGCAATCTGCAGACAACTATTGAGAATACACAGAAAGCAGCTCATATTCTTAAAACAAGATTTCCCGAAGTAGAAAAAGTTGTTACTAAAATTGGCAGTGGTGAAGTACCAACTGACCCAATGCCGATGGAAGCAAGTGATATGATGGTAATTTTAAAAGATAAAAAAGAATGGACATCAGCTAAAAGCTTTAATGAACTGGCGGAGAAAATGGGTGAAGCATTAAAAGATGTGCCGGGTATTACAGCCGGATTTCAATTTCCTGTTCAAATGCGTTTCAATGAATTGATGACAGGTGCAAGACAGGACGTTGTTTGTAAAATTTTCGGAGAAGATCTGGATACACTGGCTCATTACAGTCAAAAGCTTGGAAAAATTATTAATACGGTAGAAGGTGCAAAAAATTTATACGTTGAATCAGTGAATGGTTTACCACAGATCATTATCAACTATAACCGCAGCGCCATTGCCCAGTACAATTTAAGCATCGCAGATATAAACCGCATTGTGAATACTGCACTTGCAGGGCAAAGCAGCGGTATGTTATTTGAGGGTGAAAAGCGTTTTGATATAGTTGTAAAGCTCAAAGGCGAACAGAAAAAAGACGTAACAGATATTCAGAACTTATTGATTCCAACTCCGGGTGGCAGCCAGGTTCCGCTATACCAGTTAGCGAATGTTGAAATTAAAGAAGGCCCTAACCAGATTCAACGTGAAGATGCCAAAAGAAGAATTGTTGTTGGGTTTAACGTACGGGGCAGAGATGTGCAAAGTATTGTGACGGAGCTCCATGAAAAAACAGAAGCTCAATTGAAACTGCCCCCGGGTTATTATATTACTTATGGAGGTGCTTTCGAAAATTTAAATGAAGCAAAGAAACGATTGACAATTGCAGTGCCGGTTTCATTGCTCTTGATTTTTATGCTGCTGTACTTTGCTTTCAATTCAATTAAACAGGGGTTGCTGATTTATTCTGCTATTCCCCTATCAGCAATTGGAGGAATTTTATTTCTTGCACTGAGAGGAATGCCTTTCAGCATCAGTGCAGGTGTTGGTTTTATTGCATTGTTTGGTGTTGCTGTACTGAATGGCATTGTATTGATAGCTGAATTTAACCGTTTGAAAAGTGAAGGTCTCCATGATGTGAAACGAATTGTGCTGATGGGAACAAAAATCCGTTTACGTCCTGTGCTGATGACTGCCGCAGTTGCATCGCTTGGCTTTTTGCCTATGGCTTTAAGTAATGGAGCAGGTGCTGAAGTGCAGCGTCCTTTAGCCACCGTAGTAATTGGAGGTTTATTAATTGCCACTTTCCTCACACTTGTTGTTTTACCAGCATTATATATGGTATTTGAAAAAGGGATCACCATGAAAAAGAAAAATACAATTACAACAGTTGTGCTGATACTGCTTTCATGTAACATGGCAACAGCACAAACTTCTATTTCATTACAGGCATCAACCGATACTGCCCTGAAAAATAATCTTCAGGTTAAGAACGAAAAACTAATGGCTGAATACAGAAAGTTGATGATCAGCAGTTCAGCATTTGTACCGCAAACAAATGTGGTTGCTGATATTGGACAGATCAACAGTATTTATACTGATACAAAATATGGCGTATCGCAATCATTCAGTTTTCCAAAAGTGTATTCCACACAAAAGCAACTGTTAACAGAGGAATGGAAAAGCAGTACACTGCTGGTAGCCGTAAGAGAAGCAGAACTGAAAAAGCAGGTAGCATCCGTTTTCTATCAGTTGTTATACCTGCAGATGAAACTGCAATTGCTGAACTATGCAGATAGTCTTTACACTGCATTTTATAAGTTAACTGAACTGCGTTTACAAAAAGGAGAAAGTAATATTCTTGAAAAGGCAACTGGAGAAACACAGCTGGGTCAAATTCATCTGCAGCAAAAACAACTAAAGAGTGACAATGAATTGCAGC
Organism: uncultured Chitinophagaceae bacterium; assembly: GCA_964580775.1. Lineage (GTDB taxonomy): Bacteria > Bacteroidota > Bacteroidia > Chitinophagales > Chitinophagaceae > Lacibacter. The sequence continues at coordinate 38,105 of CAZOLW010000028.1, forward strand.
AACTGCAATTCCAATTATTACTGAATTCAGTTACTCCATTTATACCGGTTGCTGAAAAAAACAAACTGGAACATCAATCAATACCATTTGACATAACTCAACATCCGGCCATTCAAATACTGAGCCATCAGCAGCAGTTAGCCGATGCCCTGATAAAAGTTGAGAAGGCAAAACTGTTACCCGATCTGTCACTGGGAGTATTCAGTTCCAGCATTACAGGAACTGGTGCTGATAATAAGTATTATGGTAGTGGTTACAGGTTTCAATCTGTTCAGGTTGTAATTGGTATTCCTGTTTTTGCAAAAGCACAGAAAGCAAGGATCAGCAGCGCAAAATTCAGCAAACAGATAACCGGAAACAATTATGCTATTGGAACACAGGCTTTACAGACAGAATTATATGCAGCAATTGTACAATATAATAAATACGGTGAAACTGTTTCGTATTTTGAGCAAACCGGGTTAAAAAATGCAGAACTGATTATTACAACTGCAAATAAGCAATTTACGAACGGACTCATTAATTATCTTGAATGGTTTATGCTTATCAACCAGGCAATATCAATTAAGAATGATTACCTCGATGCAGTAAAAAATTTTAATGAGAGTATCATTCGTTTAAACTACTATAACAACAAGTAAACTTCAGGAGATGAAAAAAAATATTATTATAAGTGCAGCATTTGTTTTATTGCTTGCATGCGGCAGTAAAAAGAAAAGCACGGAAAACACTGCGGTTGAACCTGATGGCAGTATAGTAACACTTACACCTGCACAGCTTGAAAATGCAGGTATTGAAACAATCCGTTTGCAGCAAAAAGCTGTTTCCTCTATTCTTAAACTGAATGGACGGATAGATGTACCGCCACAAAATATTGTTTCCATCAGTGTGCCGTTAGGCGGCTATCTCAAAACGACTAAATTACTTCCCGGCATGCATGTAAGAAAGGGAGAAGTAATTGCTGTAGTTGAAGATCAGCAGTACATACAGTTGCAGCAGGACTATTTAACAGCTAAGGCCAGGATCAGCTTTTTGGAGAATGAATACCTGCGTCAGAAAGAGTTAAATGAAAGTAAAGCCAGCAGCGATAAAATTTATCAGCAGGCAGAAGCAGAATTCAAAGGCCAGAAAGTGCTGATCAGTGCACTGGCTGAAAAACTGAAACTGGCAGGAATTAACATCACACAGCTGAATGAAAATAGTATTACCCGCAGTGTACAGATCCACTCTCCTATTGATGGATATGTTTCAAAAGTAAATGTGAACATTGGTAAATATGTTGCTCCAACGGAAGTACTGTTTGAATTGATCAATCCTACTGATATTCATCTTGCCCTGAAAGTGTTCGAGAAAGATGTTTCTAAATTATTTATCGGGCAGAAATTGCTTGCCTTTACAAACAATGATCCACAGAACAAACACCTGTGCGAAATTCTGTTAATTGGAAGGGATCTTTCCACAGAACGGAATACGGAGGTTCATTGCCATTTTGAACAGTATGACAAAACCCTGATTCCCGGTACATATATGAACGCCGAAATTGAAGTGCAGAATAAAGAAGCAACTGTTCTTCCAGAGGAAGCTATTGTTCGTTTCGAAAACAAAAGCTTTGTATTTGTAAAGCGGGATACCGGCAAATTTGAAATGCTTGAAGTACAACCAGGCATCACAGAAAATGGCTTTACAGAAATCAATATTACAGATGATAAATTAAAAGAGAATGAGTTTGTCAGTAAAGGTGCTTATTCATTACTGATGAGTTTGAAGAATAAATCAGATGAATAAGCTTGTGCTGAAGTCGCAGAAGAACAGCAGTTCTTCTGCGATTTTTACTTGTAAAAAATACTTGAGAAATTGAGAAAGAGAAAAACGGGATTGAATAGATTAAAAGAATAATTCATGTTTCAATTGCTTTATAACTGAACTTTTAATTGAAATGGACAGTTTATCACCCTCGTTAGCTTAAACTAACTTATCGAAAGATTGCAACCATTTAAAAAAACTGTTGGCATAATTATTGTCATATCATTGTCATATTGATGCATAAGTTTATTTCAATATCCTTTTTAGCTGTTTACTTTTTAAGTAATACAGAAGTGGGTCAGCTGGTTAATTTTCCAAAGCTGATTTCGCATTACCAGACACATAATCAGTTAAATTCAAACGTCAGTTTTGCTGATTTTGTAAACATGCATTATTTTGGAGATGATGGTATTACTTCAGATGACTTTGAAGACAATGAACTACCATTCCGGCAACTGCATAAACCATTTTCTGCCATTGCATATATAGTACCTCCTTTTGCTTCGTTTAATTCTAATGCTACTTTTATTTGTCCGGAAAAATTCTCATTGCAAAATGAAGAATTCCCTCATTCCGGCTATTCAACTTTACCCATACACCCCCCGGAATTTAGCCTGTAGTTTTAACCACACATTTTCTGCAAGTCTAACCCTGCTGTGCAGTTGTACTCCATTGTTTTATTCTAAAAGTTCAATGCTCTTTTATTCACGTATCAAAAAAACATGAAAACAGTCGGATTAAGTTAACTCTTTTGCAATTGCAGGTGCTGCTATTTTTTTTGTGAACATGAGTTAGCAGAGGATTTTATCATCAGCTGAATTGACTGAATATAACCAATTGAGTAAATGCGGTCACTGTTATAGTGATTCAGTATTAACAAACCTTTTGAAAACAAAAACAATACAGGAAATATGAAATCGTTTCTAAAACAAAATGAGAACAAAATGACAGTAAAATTTTTAAGCCTGGCATTAATTGCATTGTTGATTATTGTTGCAATCAATTCCTGTAAACACGAAATACCGTCTCTCCCGGATACTGGAAATCCCGGAGGTGTTAACGGTATACCAGGTTCAACCGGCCGGGTATGCAGCACCGATACTGTTTATTTTGCCAACGACATTCTCCCGCTGATTACATCAACTTGCTCAATGGCAGGTTGTCATGATGCAATTACACATAAAGAAGGAGTAAACCTTACTACTTACTCCAACATTATGAGATATGTAATTGCCGGTAACGCAGGAAGCAGCGAGCTTTATAAAGAGGTAATCAAAACAAGTACTGAACGGATGCCTCCTCCTCCCATGCCTGCATGGACAGCAGATCAAAAAGCAAAACTTCAAAAATGGATTAACCAGGGTGCGAAAAATAATGCCTGCGATGCATGCGACACAACAGATTTCAAATACAGCACAGCCATTAAAACATTGATGGCAAATAAATGCCAGGGTTGTCATAACCCCTTTTCTTTAGGTGGCGGGATTGATCTTTCTACTTACACCAGTGTAAAAGCAGCTGCTGTAAGTGGCAGGCTATATGGATCCATTACCTGGGCAACAGGTTTTATTCGCATGCCGCAGGGTGGAATTAAAATGCCTGATTGTGAAATTAAACAGGTTAAAAAATGGATTGATGCAGGCACCCTTAATAATTAATCAACCAATAATGAAAACAAAAATTTCTATAATTCTGTCCTTAATCATTCTGCTGAGTTTCAGTTCCTGTTACTATGATAAAGGAGATATGCTTTACCCGGGTGCCGGCACCAATTGTGATACAGCTGCTGCCGTTTCATATGTAAAAAACATTGTCCCCCTTTTCCAGCAGCAATGTTACAGTTGTCATAGCGGAGGATCGCCGAGTGGAAATATCTCTATGGGAACATACGCTGCAGACAAGGCTATTGCAGTAAATGGTAAACTTTATGGCAGTATCAGTTTTACCTCTGGCTTTTCGCCAATGCCGCAAGGTGCGCCAAAAATGAGTACATGTCAGTTAGCAACAATCAAAAAATGGATTGATTCAGGTAGTCCTAACAATTAATTCATAAAATCATGAAAAAGAAAAAAATCATCCGGAATGTTTTACTCATTGCTGTTGTTCTTGGCATAGGCGCAGCAATCTATGGCTATATGGAATTCAACAGGAAGAGCGGGAGTATCACAAACAAAACAGCCGACTTTAAGGTAAAACCGCTTGATATTATCAGTGCATTTACAGCTGATGAAAAAGCAGCCACACTGAAATATGGAGGAAAAATCATCCAGGTAGTCGGCCTTGTAAAAAAGGTTGACAAAGACGAACAGGGAAATTACACGGTAGTGATAGGCGACAACTCATCACTGTCCTCTGTACGATGCAGTATCGACAGCCTGTACAGCAAAGATGTAACAGCATTACAGTTAAATGCACCAGCTTTTCTGAAAGGGATCTGCACCGGGTTCAATGCCGATGAAATGGGCCTTGGATCAGATGTTATCCTTAACAAGTGTGTAATAGTAAAAGATTAATTCATTTAAACTCTAAACAATCAATTATGAAAAAAATAATTTTCTTAATCAGCATCACCCTCTTTGCAGGAATTGTATCGGCACAGGATAAGTATTTTACCAAAGCAGGTAAAATTCATTTTGATGCTACCACTCCAAAATCTCCTGAAAATGTAGATGGTGTCAACAAAAGTTCCATTTGTGTAATGGATGCTAAAACAGGCAATATTCAGTTTTCAGTTTTAATGAAAGGATTTGAATTTGAACGGGCACTGATGCAGGAACACTTCAACGAAAACTATGTTGAAAGTAATAAGTTTCCTAAAACAGAATTCAAAGGAATGATTACCAATAACGCTTCTGTAAATTATACAAAGGATGGCGTTTACCCGGTTAAAGTAAAAGGTAAACTCACTATGCACGGAGAAACAAAAGATATAGAGGCTGATGGTAAATTAACAGTAAAAGGTGGAAAGATCAGTGCCAATGCAGATTTTCCTGTAACACTTGCAGAATTTAAAGTAACTATTCCGCAACTGGTTGCAGATAAGGTTGCAAAAACTGCAAAGATTACAGTTGACTGCGTGCTTGAGCCATTGAAATAAAATTGATCAACCCACAACCACAAATAAAAATGAACATAAGAATTCGTAATGCGGCCGTTTTGATTTTGGTTTTAATCGGAACTTCTGCAAAAGCACAGGAAGATCTTTTGAACCTGGTAGATAAAGGTGACAGTAAGCCAAAGAAAGAGTATGTGAAATACGCTTTCAAATCAACAAGAGTGATCAATGCCCATTCAATGGAGTTTTTATCTCCCGGTACAATGGACTTCCGTATTCTGCACAGGTTTGGGCCAACGAACCAGGGATATAAAAATTTCTTTGGATTAGACCAGGCAAGTATGCGTATGGGCTTTGATTTTGGTTTGGCCCGTAACCTCATGATTGGTGTTGGAAGAAGTACCTACAAAAAAGAGGTAGATGCTTTTTTCAAATATGCTCCGTTGATGCAATCAACAGGAGCAGGAAGTTTTCCATTTACTGTTGCCATAGTAGGTGGTATTACAATGAATACATCTCCCTGGGCCGATACAAGTATTCACAACTACTTTACTTCCCGATTAGCCTATTATTACCAGGTAATACTGGGCAGAAAATTCACAGAAGGGTTTTCATTACAGTTCAGCCCAACAATGGTTCATAATAACCTCGTTGCTTTCAGTTCTCAGCCAAATGATATTTTTGCATTAGGTGTTGGCGGACGTTTAAAGTTGACAAAACGCATGGCCATTACCTGGGATTATTCTCATCTGTTCAATGGAATTGAAAAGAATGTAAACTATGATCCATTGTCTCTTGGGATTGATATTGAAACCGGTGGGCACGTATTTCAGCTTCATTTCTCCAATTCAACAGGGATGAATGAAAGAGCTTTTATTACAGAAACCACCGGCAGATTGGACAAAGTGGAACTTCGTTTTGGATTTAACTTGTCAAGAGTATTCCAGTTAAAAAAAACAGGACATAAATAATAGTTTTTTTGAGACTTCGTTTCATTTGGTTCGTGCCTTGCACGAACCATTTTTTTATGCTTTCAAAAAAATAAATATGATCAACGGCAAATTTCCTGTGGATTTTTTTTAACTCTGCATCTAAGCCTTAAACCACTGCATTATGGCTACCCCACTTTCTGTTTCTATTGTACATCCCGCCTACAATAATCTGAAAAAGTACAGTCCATTGCTGCATTTCTTTGCCGGGCTCGTATTTCTGGCCGGAGCTTATTATGAGTTTAAATCCGATAACCGCATCACTGCCTTCTGCGAACTGGTGATAGGCTTAGATGTAATCACCCTTGCATTTATGCGTGGCTTTGCAGAAGAATCATCACGCCTCAATGCCATCTTTCGTTTAATTGAAGTAATTGTCTTTGGTGGATTATTTATCCTGGCATTACTCGACAGATCCTGGATTACCGCTTCTTTCCTCATCATTATCACAGGAATGTATTACTATGTATTCCATTGTGAGCTTAAGGTGATTCAGCAGGAAAAAGTTTCTATTCATCACCTCGGCGTTACTATCTCCAGTTTTCCAAAGGATAAGAAACTCGATTGGGAACAGATTGCCGGCATTGAAGCATTGCCACACAGCATTACCATCCTCACCCGAAAACAACGGAAATACCGGTTTGAATTTCAAAAAGCAATTGCTTTCGCTGAACTGGAACAAATTCACGAATTTTGCGGACATTACTTGATACAAGTTGATCGTTGATGGTTGGCCGATGGCCGAAATCCGGTCAGCAAACACCGGCCATCGGCCAATCTGAATTATGATCAAACAATCGCCTTATATTCTTTATTCCGATGGAAGCGGAAATATTTTTGAAGACACTTCACTTTACGCTGTTGGCCGTGAAGGCTGGGATGCATTTCCGGTTGATGTGGAAGACTGGATTGAATTACCTGAAGGTGGAAACCTCTATGAACTTCCGGGAAGGAAAGGCATTGGTATTGATGTAAAAACAGGCGAAATGCGTTTATGTGAAAAAGGCTGGGCCGTTGCTGCCTTTATACCACCTGCACATACAAGTTTATACATTGCTGCATTTGAAAGTGAACCCGATGCAGAAACGCTTCCACTCTTTTGTTATGTTGCTGTTGGCTGGTTAGATGAGAAATTCTATGTTACTGCTTTACGTATTGAACAGGACATTCGCCAAGAATGTGCCGGTTATGATGAAGATAAAATTGAAGAAGGTGCACAGCGTTTATTAAAAGCTTATCCAGAAAATCGTTTGGTAAAGCATTTAATTGAAAACTGTTGCCAGACTTATAACTGCCCGGCTGCAAGAAACTTTGCCATGGGAAGATGGGAATGTCCTATTCCTGTTTCGCCTGCCTGTAATGCCAATTGTATCGGGTGTATTTCATTTCAACCGCAGGAAGAACATATTCAAAGTCCACAGGATCGTTTAACGTTTAAGCCAAGCTCTGAAGAAATTGTTGAGTTCACCGTTCCGCACCTGGAAACAGCGCCCTACCCGATTGTTTCTTTTGGACAGGGCTGCGAAGGGGAACCTTTGCTGATGTGGGAAACCATGCGGGATGCAATTATCGAAATAAGAAAACATACACAGAAGGGAAGTATCAATGTAAACACGAATGGATCAAATCCTGTCGCAGTAAAAGTATTATGTGAAGCCGGATTGAATTCAATCCGTGTAAGTACCAACAGTGCACGCAAGCATGTGTATGAAGCTTATTACCGACCGAATAATTACCAGTTTGAAGATATAGTTGAGAGTTTAAAAGTGGTGAACAGTTTTGGTGGCTGGACAAGCATCAACTATTTTGTTTTCCCGGGCATGACAGATAGTGCAGAAGAATATGAAGCCTTACGAAAGCTCATTAAAGAAACCGGGCTGAAAATGATTCAGTGGCGGAATTTCAACATTGATCCTGATTGGTATTTAAAGAAGATCAGCATTACAGAAACCAGTGAGCTAATGGGTGTGAAACAGTTTATTGAATTAATCAAAGAAGAATTTCCTGATTTGAAACATGGATATTTCAATCCGCCGATTGAACGCATCAAAGGAAATTATGAGGTTGATTTTGCGCATTGGTAATTGTTTCTGTCCGGAAGCTGTTTAAGTTAGAGGATTAGAACACTCAAGCAGAACAATTATTTCTATCGATGAAAAATCGTCTAATAATATTAAACTTTCTTTTCCTTTTATTAAGTTGCCAGAATAAGAATAGCCAATGCAAGGATGTTTATCCCGAAAAGAGGTATATAGGTACGGGGTATATATTTTACTTTCGCACAAGCCAGGACGCAATGGCTGATTTTTGGTTTTTCCCAAGTTGTAATAACAACAAAACCAAGGATATTTTTGTAAATGTTGATTATAAAAAAGGGATTTCATTTAAACTTCCACTTACTGGAACTTTATATTCGAAAATTTCAGAGAGCTTTCAATATATAGCTTTAGAAGAAGGTAGCTTTTTTAAAAATGTTTGGTATGTGCCTGTTTCTATTGATTTTGAAAAAACTACACAATCTCTTTCTCATTCACCAGAAAACAATAAGAATTTGACTTTTAATTTAAAACTAAAAGGGAAACAATTAGTATTGTCTTATTTTGTAACACACGAAATTAGCATAAATCAAATAGAACCAATTTTATAGTCTAGAGTTTGAAATAATTTCAGAAATTCAAATCAGAAAATATTAGGAGAAAAAAAGCCAGTACGTCTCTTTTCTTACATGAACCAGCCAAAACATATTTTACCCCTAATCGTTATTGCACAATTTGCAGGCACATCGCTCTGGTTTAGCGGCAATGCTATTTTGCCTGAGATCAGTAACGAATTGAACCTGCAACAGGGAGCGTTGGCTGCTGTTACTATCAGTGTGCTCATTGGTTTTATTTGCGGAACATTTCTGTATTCCTTATTGGCAATTGCCGACCGGTTTAAACCATCCAATGTTTTTTTTGCTTCTTCTCTGTTGGCAGCGATTGCAAATCTCCTGATCATTCAGTTTCATCATCAGTTTACTATTCTTCTATTCTCCCGTTTTATGACGGGATTTTTTCTGGCAGGTATCTACCCGGTAGGAATGAAAATTGCCGCTGAGTGGTATGAAAAAGGGTTGGGTAAAGCATTAGGATATCTTGTTGGTGCATTGGTATTAGGTACGGCTTTTCCTCACCTGTTAAAGCAAAGTGCCTGGAATTATAACTGGGAACTTGTTCTTATGTTTACTTCAGTTGCTGCAATTGCAGGTGGATTACTCATTTTGCTCTTTGTACCGGATGGGCCTTACAGAAAAAAAAGAAACCGGTATTCTGCTTCAGCTTTCATCTCCAGTTTTAAATCAAAAGATTTCCGTGCAGCTTCTTTCGGATACTTCGGACACATGTGGGAGCTATATGCTTTCTGGGCATTTGTACCTGTGCTGCTTTCATTGTATGCAAAAAAGAACAGTTATGAAATCAGTATTCCTCTGTGGTCTTTTTTCATCATTGCTATTGGTGCAGCCAGTTGTGTTGCAGGCGGATATTTCACATTAAGAAAAGGAAGTGCAAAAGTTGCCTTTACTGCATTGCTGATTTCTTTTTGCTGCTGCCTGTTATCAGCATTTAGTTTTTATCTGCCTCCTTATCTCTTCCTGTTATTTCTACTTGTATGGGGATTTGCTGCTGTTGCCGATTCACCACAATTTTCTTCCATTGTTGCACAAACAGCTGTTGCTGAAAACAAAGGTTCAGCTTTAACCATTGTTACCTGTATTGGATTTTCTATAACCGTTGCAGCAGTTTATACATTGCATGTATTATCTGATCTTTTCCCGCAATCAACAAATATTTTCTGGGTGCTTGCTCCGGGGCCTCTGTTTGGATTAATTGCATTGGCTCCTTTACTTAAACGGACAGCATTTAAATAGTGGTTCTGTTGGTTTGAAAAGATTCCACTTTAGTAAGGATACTTATATTTGACAAATGAAGCCAGCAGCTCCCCCACATAATCTTTTGCTCGGAATTCTGTTGGCAATTGTCACTACAATTATCTGGAGTGGAAATTTCATCATTGCCCGCAGTGTAATTAATGATATCCCTCCCATTACCTTAGCATTCTACCGTTGGTCGACAGCTGTTATTATCCTCATTCCATTTGCCTGGAAACATATTTTACCGGCATGGGCAATTGTAAAACGAAACAAAGCCTATTTCTTCTGGACCGCCTTAACAGGTGTGAGCCTGTTCAATACATTTGTCTATATCGCCGGGCATTCCTCTACTGCCATCAATCTTGCTTTGATTGGTACAACTTCCTCACCCATTATGGCGGTGATCCTTGCACATTTCTTTTTAAAAGAACATATTCAATGGCAACGGGTAATTGGAATTATACTTTGTTTATCGGGCATCTTTTTCCTGTTAAGCAAAGGAAGTTTATACAATCTCCTGCATCTGCATTTTACTAAAGGTGATGCATGGGTATTACTGGGTGCATTCAGTTTTGCCGTATACAATATTTTTGTAAGAAAGAAACCTGTTGAGATTTCTGCGATTGGGTTTTTATTCTTTGTATTCCTGATTGGCACGTTGATTCTTGTTCCGGCATTTATTACAGAATCAATGTACAGCAAACCGGTTGTGTGGACTTTAAAAACGGGCGGAGTAATTCTGTACCTCGGTCTTGGTACTTCTGTTATTTCTTTTCTGCTATGGAACCGATCCATCAGAGAGCTGGGTGCAGGAAGAACCGCTTTATTCGGCAATCTTATTCCCATCTTCAGTAGTATTGAAGCAGTATTGATTTTAGGTGAAAAGATCAATTATATTCATCTTATCAGTTTTGCATTAATTGCTGCAGGCTTGCTGATTGATAACAGTCATTTGTTGAAAAGAAATCATTCATCATGGCTAAAGCCCAATTGAAAAATCCTTTTCTAACCACGGCTTTAAAGCCGTGGTTATTAGAAATAATACAGAGGGCTTTAGCCATGAAAAAAAATATCCAATGAAAACCACAGCATCACGGTCGGTTTAACTTGGAAAAGAATCAGAGCTCAGGATTAGTAAGAGATGATTTTATAACCCCAGCTTTTAAGCTGGGGCTCATGAGAAAAACTCAGAGGGCTTTAGCCCTGAAAAATAAATCAATGAAAAAAGTCATCATCATTGGCGCAACATCGGGCATTGGAAAAGAACTGGCCCTGCTTTATCTAAAAGCAGGAAACAGGGTGGGTATTACAGGAAGAAGAACAGAACTTCTGGAAGAAATACAGCAGCAATTTTCTTCACTGGTTGAAATAGAAACATTTGATGTAGCAGGTAATGATAATATTTCTCATCTTGAATCATTGATCAGCAAACTGGGTGGCATGGATCTGTTTGTGTACAACAGCGGCTACGGTGATGCAAGCAAAAATCTCAGTTGGGAAATGGACAAAGCCACAACACTGATCAATGTAAATGGCTTTGTGGAAATGACGAACTATACCTTCAACTATTTTGTAAAACAAGGACATGGACAAATAGCTGCTACATCTTCTATTGCGGCTTATCGTGGCGGAAGCTGGGCTCCTGCTTATAATGCCAGCAAAGCATTTATGAGTAATTATATGGAAGGAATTACTATAAAAGCATATCGTTTAAAAGCAAAGATTACCATTACAGATATTCAGCCCGGTTTTGTACAAACAGCCATGGCAAAAGGCAGTGGAGTTTTCTGGTCGGCCCCGGTTGAAAAAGCAACGAAACAGATTTACAATGCTATTAAAAAAAAGAAACGAAAAGTACAGGTTACGAAGCGCTGGATGCTGATGGCCTGGTTATTTAAATGGATGCCTTATTCGCTTTACAAAAGAATTGGATAAGACAACCTCACCCTCATTCCCTCTCCAAAAGAGAGGGAGGCCAGGCATACCAAATCAATGATCTTAGCACTGACCAATCAAATGCTTACTTATTTGAGCAGTTAAATTCTACTTCTTTGCATATTTTTATAAGGGTGTAAACCGCACAAATATTTCATAAGATTTTCTTAAAAGCACATTTACTTCTATGCAATCTGGCATGGTTTTCCATCGTTAATGGTAAAAGAAGTAATTTCGATGCAACAAGCTTTAACCATGCAGGCAAACGATTCACAGAATAATATCAAGGCGGCAGCTGTAACCATTGGTGTACATGCTGTATTGCTGTTATTGTTTTTCTTTATCACCATTGCAATGGCTGTTCCAACTCCCCCGCCTTTAGAAGAAGGGATTGAGGTAAATCTTGGTAACAGTGATATTGGTTTTGGTGATGTACAACCCTTGGTTCCTGATGCGCCTGCACCTGAGTCAATGCCCGAAACTTCTCCTCCCAAACAACAGATAGCACAGCCTGTTGATGAACCCGAAAAAGAAGTGAGTGAAAGAGATGAAGCTGATGCACCCGAAGTTAAAAAACCTGAAAAGGTAACAAAGCCAACAAAGATTACTCCAACCAATACACCTCCGGTTGTCAATAACAAACCTGTCAGCAATACAGTTGTAACTCCTACTCCTGCACCTAAAAAACCTAAAGCAGTTTATAGTGGTGGAACAGGTACTGGTGGAAATAATTCTGATACTTACAATAACAGCCGTAACCAGGGTATTGCGGGTGGTAAAGGTGACCAGGGAAAATCAAACGGTAATCCTAACAGTGATAATTACAATGGAAATGGTGGAACAGGTTCTTCCGGAGGTCCAAGAGTAACAAGCGGATCAAGGAAAATTATTAAATACTATTCTTTTGAAGGCGATCTTGAAAAAGCCACCATTTTTGCCATCGTAAAAGTTTCACCTGATGGAAAAGGAACTTTTGCAGGTTTTGGCCGCAATTCCACTTCAAGAAGCCAGGCATATGCCACTGCCATCAGCAATTACCTGCGGAATATTCAGTTTGATAAAACTGGTGAAGAATCAACTGTTACCGTTCAGTTTAACTTTAAGGTAAACGACTAACTTAGTCTGATGATTCAACAATTCAGGTGGCCACTCATTTTATTTTTATGCGGGGTTCTTATTACCATCTTTGGTGCATGGGCAAAGATTCTTCATTTATCATTTGCTGATATAGCTCTAGCAGCAGGTATGATTTTACAAGGTGTAGCTGTTGCATATTCCATTTATATTTTGATCAGAACGAAATAAATAATCAACAGTTCTCTCTCTTATCTTTGGGATGTGATGAACTATCAACAAACCATTGATTATCTTTTTACACGGCTTCCTATGTTCAGCCGTGTTGGTGCTGCTGCTATTAAAAAGGATCTGCACAATACAATTATTCTTTGCGAAGCATTAGATAACCCACATCAGAAGTTTAAAAGCATTCATGTAGCCGGAACAAACGGAAAAGGTTCGGTGAGTCATATGCTGGCAGCCATTTTACAAACAGCCGGATATAAAACCGGGTTATATACTTCTCCTCACCTGCATGATTTCAGGGAACGGATCAAGATCAACGGACAAATGATCACTGAAGAATATGTGATTGATTTTACAAAGCGCATTCAGCCGCTGATTGAAGAGATAGAACCCTCTTTTTTTGAAATTACTGTTGCAATGGCTTTTGAATATTTTGCAAACGAGAATGTTGACATAGCCATTGTTGAAGTAGGATTAGGCGGACGATTGGACAGTACCAATATTATTACACCTGAATTAAGTGTCATTACCAATATTGGCTGGGATCATATGAACCTGCTGGGCGATACATTAGAAAAGATTACAGGAGAAAAAGCGGGCATCATCAAACCAACTATTCCCGTTGTTATAGGTGAGGTAATTCCTGAAAGCAAGAATGTATTTGAGCAAAAAGCAAAAATCCAAAATGCAAAATTACATTACGCCCAGGAAGAATTCAGTTTATTGTCGAATGATTACAGGAGTGAATCATTGCTGGTTGATGTAAAAGAAAATGAATCATGTGCTGCACTTCATTATGAACTTGATTTACCGGGAATCTATCAGACAAAAAATATACTCACTGTTCTTTCATCTGTAAGACAACTGCAGCGAAAGGGCTGGAAGATTACTGAAGAACATCTCCACACAGCTCTGAAGCAAACCAAACAAATCAATGGGCTGCATGGAAGATGGGAAGTGGTTCATCATAATCCAACATTAGTACTGGATGTTGGACATAATGAAGATGGCATGAAACAGGTAGCTGCCCAGCTTGAAAAAAGTAAGTATAATCAACTGCATCTTATTATCGGCATGGTGAAAGACAAAGACATTTCAAGTGTGTTATCTCTCTTACCAAAAGATGCAACTTATTATTTTACAAAAGCACATATACCAAGAGCATTACCTGAAACCGATTTGCAAACAAAAGCACTTGCGTTTGATTTGAAAGGAGAAACCTTTGCTGATGTAAACGAGGCAATAAAAGTTGCTTTGCAAAATGCATCAGCTGATGATTTGATTCTTGTTTGTGGAAGTGTGTTTCTTGTGGGAGAAGTAATTCAACCCGTCTGACGCCCTCGTCTGACGGGTATCAGCGCCAACTTTTTCAGGATTAGCTATTTCTTTTATTCCGTCAGACGGGAAATTAATACTTCAACTCCCCTATCTTCTCCAATCCATATAGTAATGCTGTTACATGCATGCTCTGCATCAGTTTATTTTCACGAATGAGTTGCTTCAGTTCATCAATTGAAAACAGCAATACTTCAATATCTTCCGCATCATCTAACTGTTGTTCTTTGATTAATTCGCCACCTGTTGCCAGGTAAGCACGGAGAAGATTATTATTAGTGGAAGGATTGGGAGAAGTTTGACAAAGAAATACAATTTTTTCAAAACGGTATCCTGTTTCTTCTAACAGCTCTCTTGCTATCGCATCTTCATACGATTTGTCAGTTGCATCCACACATCCGCCTGGAAGTTCTATAATCGTTTCGCCCAATGCATGACGGTATTGTTTTACCATCACCACTTTGTTGTCTTTGGTTAAAGCAAAGGCTGCTACCCATTCAGGAAACTCATATACATAATAGGGTTCAATAATCTTTCCATCAGGCCGCTCACATTTATCTTCTCTCAGTGTAAGCCAGTCTCTTTTGAACAGATATTTCGACGAAAGCGTTTTCCAATTCATTTTCAGTTCATAGTTAATGGTTGATAGTTCATAGCTAAGGCTGGAGTATTCTCCATGAACAACTAACTATGAACCATGAACCTGGTTTACCATCCTTTCCGTTCTCTCAGCGAAGCAATATGTGCTGCATGATGTTTGCCATGCCATGCGTACATGCCCAGTAAGTACCATAGATCAAATTGCTTTTTTGATGCTGAATGAATATACGTACGCTTCCACTCCTCGTCTTTCAGGTTTGAAAACAAAGCAACAAGTTTGGCATGAATTGTATGAATCATGGTGAGTGAAATGTTTACCGGCAACACTGTATATTCAATGGTTTCTGCCCATTTCACTTCATCGTAACCCATCACCGTTGGATTATCTTCCGTTAATGTGAACTTCAAACGGCTTAACGCATTTAAATGACTGTCGGATACATGATGCACCACCTGCCTTACTGTCCAGCCACCATCACGGTAAGGCGTGTTAAGCTGGGCTTCATCCAGATTTTCAATAGCTCTTTCCAATAAACCGGGCAAAAATTGAATATCAGCTAAACGCTCTGCTTTCAATTCATGACTGAAGGGAGCAGGTTTATATTCTCCAATGGGATAACGTAAATCCATAACAGTTGATGGTTAATAATTGATAGTTGATGGCTAGAGATTCAGCTATTTGCCATGATCCATTAGCCATCAACTATAAACTTGCATTATTGTTTCTTAAACGGTTTTACATCAAGCAATTCCATTTCAAAAATTAGTGTAGCACCTCCGGGAATAGCACTGCCAGAGCCACGCTCACCATAAGCATACTCACTTGGAATAAACAGTTGCCATTTACTGCCAACAGGCATTAGTACAACTGTTTGCTGCCAGCCTGAAACCAATTGATTTAAAGGATATACAATCGGTTCGCCACGCCCGTAAGATTCATCAAACACATTGCCATCGAGGGTTGTTCCTTTGTAATGAGCAACGATGGTATCTTCCACCAGTGGTTTTACTCCCGTTCCCTGTGTAATAATTTTGTACTGAATGCCGCTTGGCAGTTCAACCACACCGGGTTGTTTTTTGTTTTCTGCTAAAAACTTTCTGCCCTCTTCTTTAACAGCGAAATTTTTCTGTGCCATAAATTCCTGTAGTTTTTGTTGAATAGTCATATTACATTGATCTTGGTTCATTAATGGGGAAGTAGTTTCTTTAATTGCATCTGCAATGGCTTTGTTTAAAGCGGCATAATTGAGCTTTTCAATTCCCTGTGCTTTCATGTTGGTACCGATATTCATACCAATTGCATAACTTAAACTGTCAACACCATTTCTTAAAAAAGGTTTAGGTGCAACAGCTGGTTTGACCGGTGCTTTTTTTACCGGTGGTTTTTTGGCCTGAGAAAGAGCCGATACGGAAATCGTTAAGAATGCAATAGCAATTGTGATAATTCGCATGTGATAATTGATTAAAATTTATTCGTCACGCAATGCATGACCGGTTAAGGTGATAAATACATCTTCTAAATTTGCCTGCTTCATTTGTGTTGGCCGTTCAAAACCCGTTGCCAGCAGGTTATCAATGAGCTTGCCGGGAGAATCAAGCGCTACAATTTTTCCACTGTCGATGATGGCTACTCTTTCACAGAGGTATTCTGCCTCATCCATATAATGTGTGGTAATAATTACTGTAGTTCCTCTTGCCTGGATATTTTTTACCAGCTCCCATAAATTTCTTCTTGCCTGTGGATCAAGACCTGTTGTTGGTTCATCTAAAAAAACAATCTTTGGTTCATTGATGAGTGTTGTTGCAACAGAAAAGCGTTGCTTCTGCCCGCCACTCAATTCTTTATATTTTGCTTTGGCCTTTTCTTCCAGGTTCACCGTCTTCAGCAAATCCATGGCATTCACTTTACGGTTATACAACCCACTGAACAAATGAATCAACTCGGTTAAGTTTAACCCGGGATAATAACCAGATGTTTGCAACTGCACTCCAATGATCTGTTTAATTTCATTCGCCTGTTTATCCAGGTTCAATCCATCAACAAATACTTCGCCACTTGTTTTTTCACGGAGTGTTTCAATAATTTCAAGTGTGGTTGATTTACCTGCACCATTTGGCCCGAGTAATCCAAATATTTCTCCTTCGTACACATCAAAGCTGATGCCCTTTACGGCATGAAAGCTGCCGTAATCCTTCACTAAATTCTTTATCTCAATAATCTTTCGCAGCATCTTACTTTTTTAAGAAGGATGAATACATCCATACTGTTTTTTCCTGTTCACGGATATAGTCGCTCATTAAAGCATTGGTTCCTTCATCATTTGCATCGCCTGATAATTCAAGCAATTCCCTTTCCAGAATCAGTAATTGCTGAAACCCGTCTACTACCAGCTGTACAGCTTTCTTTCCATCGCTTACATCTTTCGCTTCTTTAATGGAAGATGTTTTTACATAGTCACTGTATGCATGCATGGGTGTATGATCGAGCGTTAAAACACGTTCTGCCACTTCGTCAATTTTAATCAGTGCGTCATTATATAATTCCTCAAATTTCAAATGCAGTTCAAAAAACTTTTCTCCTTTAATATTCCAGTGAAAACCACGTGTATTCATATAAAATACCTGGAAGTTTGCAAGCAGTTTATTCAGCTTTGTTGCTAACTGCTGTGATTTCTTTTCATCTAGTCCGATTGCGTTTAACTTTGCCATAAAATTTATTTTGATAAATGTGATTCCAGTTCTTCCATCATATTCTTACTGCCAATAAACATCGGTACACGCTGATGCAGTTCAGTTGGTTCTACATCAATGATGGGAATTTTTCCGTTGGTTGCTTTTCCTCCTGCCATTTCCATAATAAATGCAAATGGATTGCACTCATAAGCCAAACGCAATTTACCGTTGGGCTTTTCGGTTGTGCCGGGGTACATAAAAATTCCTCCTTTGATCAAACTTCTGTGTACGTCAGCCACCATGCTTCCGATATAACGCTGTGTATAAGGTCCGCCGTTTGTTTTGTCTTTTTTCTGACAGGCAGTGATATAATCCTGCACGCCTTTTTCATAACGGAAAAAATTACCGTGATTCACAGAGTAAATATTTCCATCGGGCGGACATTGAATATCGGGATGACTCAGACAAAATTCACCAATTGCCGGATCGAGTGTAAAGCCATTCACTCCTCTTCTTGTTGCATACACCATCATGGTACTTGATCCATAAACCATATAACCTGCTGCAACCTGGTTACGTCCTTTTTGTAAAAAATCGGCCTTGGTACATGGCTGTCCTCTTTCGCTAATACGACGGTACACACTGAAAATGGTACCGATTGAAATGTTTACATCAATATTGCCACTGCCATCCAGCGGATCAAACATTACAATATACTTGGCATTGTTACTGATTTCATCATCAAACACCACAATATCATCCATCTCCTCACTGCCAATACCTGCACAACTGATACCATGCTGCAACACTTTCATAAACTGATCATTGGCATAGATATCCAGCTTCTTCACATCCTCACCCTGCACATTAATGCTGCCATGATCGCCAAGAATATCTACCAGTCCGGCTTTATTCACTTCCACATTTACCCGTTTCGCCGCAAGACCAAGATCTCTCAGCAAACTACTTAACTCACCCGTGGCCTGCGGGAAGTTGCGCAACTGTTGGATGGTGAACTCATCCAGTGTTGAAATTTTACGATTAAAACTCATAGTATAAATTTAGCAATCAAAGAAAGCAAAAGTAAGGTTTAAAGACAGATAATGAAAGAGGCACTGTGCTGTCAGTACGACTCCGTATCTTACTTAAATGTAAAATGTTTCTGCGAGAAATAGCTGAATGCCACTACAAACACAGTGGTGCAAATTTTTGCCAGCGTAGCATACATTCCTAAGGTTTCAACAAAGATCTTCAGGAAGAAATAATTGAGCAGAATGGCTCCCACCACCACTATCATGTATTTTGGTAATTGTTCCCGTTTCCGCACAGCAGATCCTTCAAAAACCACATAACGGCTCAGGAAAAAACCAACCGGGAATGTAACAATAAAGGACATAAGAAAAGCTGCAATATGCGGACTCACTGTTAGCCAGGGAGTATGCACCATTTCCTTATTGAGTATGTAGTTATAACTCACAAAAAATAAACAGATGTCCAGCACTGTATTGCCGCCACCACATGCTGCATACCTGAATGTTTGAATGGGCATGAATTTTTTGAATGGCGGATAAAACCAGTCAATGACATTATGTAAAAAGCCTACTGTTTTATTAATCATGGGGGCGGCAAAGATAAAGTTTTAAACTGTCATCCAAACGAAGGGGGAAACTGCCCAATTCCAGTACTTTGCTCAACAGATCACTCCTTCGTCAGGATCACAAACACTCATCAAAAAAACAATCCATTCAAAAACAACTTGCTGGTGCCAAACCAAAATGCACGGAAGTTCATGTTGTCACTATATGTAATCACTTTGCCCCTGCCGATCGATTCTGTATTCACAATGGCACTGCCTTTTAACTTATCAATAAAATTTTTATGTAAGTAGCCACTTTGTAAGGAGTTTTCTGTGAGCAATACGGGTGAATCGTATGGATTGTTATTCTGATCCATAAACAGTGTATTGGCTTTAAAAATGCTGATAGTCTTACTGCGATAACCATAACACAAAGGATGTGTATTGTCGATCCTTGCTTCAAATATTGATCCCGGCATATCTTTCGCTCTTATCTCATCGCTCCGCATATTGTAGGCAAGCATAGCCGTACTGTCATATTTTGTTTCATTACTCCGGTAAATCGTTTTGGTAATACCGGCAGTTGATAAAAACTTTCCTGCATTTTCAAATGCCATCACTGTTCCGCCATTGCTGATCCATGCACGGAGTTTATCCTGCGCCTGTTTATCAATATTGTTATAAGAACCTTCAGGCATGATGATGATATTATAACCAGTGATGGTAACGCTGTTGAAACGATCAATTTCTACAAGCGTTGAAGGTATCTGCATCCGCTGATCAAGCATATGCCAGATTTCACCTGCATCATTGCTGCTGGTTCCTGTTCCACCCATTAGCAGAATTCTTGGAGTACGTGTGCTTACAAAACTTCCGCTGCCCAGGTCAACTCCTCCGGTTGACGAACCGCTGATTAATGCATATACCTGTACGCCTGTTCCTGCAACAGCTGTTTCAATCAGCTTCTGCAATTCATCTGCAGTTTTGTTTTGATTTCTTACTGGAATCAAAATGGTTCCGTAATTAAACTTTTTAGTTCCGTTAACTGTCGCTGATTCAAATAACTGTGATGCAACTTTTGTATTAACACCTTTTGATTGCAGTGCATACAACAATTTAGCTGCATAAAAATCGTCCCATTCAAAAGCATAAGCATAGTTGCTGCTGTTGCCGATGATCTTACCTGTTGGCTTCCTTACCTCATCAACCATTGATCCCAATGCAGGTAAGGTTTTTAATTCAGCTGATTGCAAACCCATAGCTAAAGGAAATGTCCAGCTGGTAATATCATAAAACAAACTGTCTTCGTAATTTAATGCCCGTTCAAAAATGGTTTTGATTACTTTGAACTGCGATTGATTGGTCGGAACTATCCATGAACTTCCGGCAGCGAACTGCTTTCCATCAGCATCAAAACTCTGTTTGTTTTCATACACTTCAATTTTCTGACGCTTCATCATTTCAATGAATAAGGAATTACGGCTCTGATCGTATGCATCACCAAACACATAAGCCTTTACTGGAAAAGCAGCAGCTTCCTGTTTTACATTCTGATAAAATTCACGTTGATAGTTTAATAAATCTTTCCGCAGATTTCTTGCAGCTTCTAACGTTGACAGCGCAGTTGTAAATTGATTGCGGATGGTAAATGGAAAAGTCAGCAACCCGTTTTCTGTTTGCTGTGCATGTCCACGGCTGCTGGCCTGTTCAAACAAAATACCAATGCTGCCATGGATATCAGGAAAAGTTGAACCCTTGCCGTAATAAAAATCATCGTAGCCTTCTTTGGTAAAATAAAATGAACCGATACTGTCTAAGAATTTTGCATGAAAATTTCCAATTGCTCCTGTTAACTGCTGATTCCTTTTTGGTGTGTTTGGATTTACACGACTTGGAACACCGGGCTGAAAAAAGAAAGAAGAATTACTTCCCATTTCATGATGATCAGTTAAAATATTTGGTCTCCATGAATGAAATATGTTTAACCTGTTCTGACTTTCAGGTTGCTGTGCCGGTAACCAGTCACGGTTCAAATCGAACCAGTAGTGATTGGTTCTTCCACCGGGCCATGCTTCATTGAATTCCCTTGCATTTGGATCGCTCACTAATGTTGCACTCTTATGTGTGTTTACCCAGCTTGAAAAACGATTCAATCCATCAGGGTTAAAAGAAGGATCTAAAATGATCACCGTATTGCTCAGTAATTCATTAATCTGTGATCCCTGCGCTGCTGCTAAGTAATAGATCAGCAGCAAACTCATATTAGCACCGCTTGGCTCATTACCATGTATGCTGCAACCGATCCATACCACAGACGGCATGTCAGCTGTATTTAGTGAAGCGCTTTTTGCCGGATCGGATAATTGCAGATGCTGCTCCCTGATGCTTTCTAATTTTGCATGATTCGCAGGTGATGTAATGAACAGTGCCAGTTGATGACGGCCTTCATGTGTGGTGCCGGTAACCGTTAGTGAAACACGATCGCTGGCTGCATCAACAGCTTTCATATAATTCACAAGCCTGTCATGGGTAATATGCCACTCTCCCACTTCATGCCCAACAGTTGCTTTAGGTGTTGGAACAGCAGTATTGTACGTAACATTTGCAGGCAGATAATAAGAAAGTTGCTGAGCATTTGCAGAAACGGCAATGCAAAGCAATAATGCAAGGAGCAGTCTATTCATAATTTTGGTTTAGGAATTCGAATATAAGCATGAAATCAGCTGTTAAAAGCCGAATTGCCTGTAAGTTTTATGAACGGCATAACAAGCGAAGACCTTAGATTTGCAAAAAAGTCAATATGAGAATTCTGTCAGTTATTTTTTTACTGTTAGCGTTTGGTTGTAACAGTGGAGCCCAGAACAGTGCAAGTTTAAATGTTGATGATTTTGAAAAAGGGTTGAATGATAAAAATATTCAATTACTGGATGTACGCACAGCCGGTGAATTTCGTAACGGACATATCAAAGGATCTTTACAGGCAAACTGGAATAATGAGCAGGAGTTTGCTGACAGAATTGCTTCACTTGATAAGAACAAACCTGTTTATGTTTATTGTTTAAGTGGCGGACGCAGTCGTGCCGCAGCGGTCTGGATGCTTGAAAATGGGTTTACGAATGTTGTGAATATGTCAGGTGGCCTTAATTCCTGGAAACGAAGCGGCAAACCTGTTGAAGGAATGGCTGATGTAAAACAAATGACCATGGCTGATTATCAGCAGCAGATTGCAGGGAAAGAATATGTGCTGGTTGATTTTGGTGCTGAATGGTGTCCTCCCTGCAAAAAGATGGAACCCATCGTGAATGATTTTATTGCTGCGAATAAGAATATCTCCTTTCTGAAAATTGATGGCGGTATTCATACCGACCTGATGAAGCAGTTAAATGCTGAAGTGTTGCCCACTTTCATTTTGCTGAAAAACGGCCAGGAGGTTTGGCGATACAGTGGTGTTCTTTCTTCAGAAGAATTGAACAAAGCATGGATGGAGAAGAAATAGGTTCATTTTTATCTGAACTAACCACTGAGCTGAAAAAAACTTACCTTAACAAAAAGATCAACAATGAGAAAACTGTTTGTTCTTCTTCTGATGGCTGTATCCGTCATTTCTTTTGCACAGCAAAAACGAATGAACCAATGCGGTTTTATTATTCCTGACAATGTGTATCTGCCACCTAACCGTTTTGCAAGTGTGTATGAAGCTCGAGATATTTTGCAGAATATGCTTGACACGATTAACTGGAAAGAGAATTTCCAGATTCGTGAACAGAATGGAATTAATAATGCGTATGCTACGATACTGAATGGCAAAAGATGGATTATTTATGACAATGACTTTCTTGAAAAAATTGATTATATCACAGCTACAAAATGGTCTTCTATCAGTGTTCTTGCACATGAAATGGGACATCATTACCGCAATCATGTAATGGATGGAACAGGAAGTACTCCACCAAAAGAACTGGAAGCTGATTTTTTTTCGGGGTATGTCATGGCCAGACTTGGAGCTTCAGCAAATGATGCAAAAGCAGCCATGCAAAAGATTGCAAGTGATTATGGCAGCAGTAGCCATCCGCCAAAACAGGAAAGGCTGAATGCAATAGCACAGGGATGGAATTATGCAAAGGGTATTTCATCCAACCCGGGAAATACACAGGGGCCGGCAACACCACCAAAACCTCCAGTAACAGGTGGCGGACAGGGAACTGCAAATCCTAACCCGGCTCCCCCTGTTAATCCATCAACAGACATGAGTTGGATTTATCTGTCAAATTATGGCGAACAGGCAATTACTGTTTATCTGTCTGATGATAACAGGAAATTTGAACCGGTTGAGCTTAAACCCGGTCAACCATTTGTATTTAAGTTTGAAATATATCAGTATGGTTGGTTGAAATTAGTCAACTCAGCTTCAGCAAAAACATACAAACTTTCACACTTCAAAGACTATTCAATAGTATGGAGCCGCAGAAACAGGAATTGGCTGGTTGTAGAAATTCCTTAAAGTGGAGAACTTGAACTGCCATAAATTGAAAGCTCACTTATTTTTGTAATATGGAATTACCGGAAACAGGGAAAAAAGCATGGTTCAGGGATTGGTTCAATTCACATTACTATCATCTGTTATATTTTGAACGGGATGAGGAGGAAGCTGGTGCTTTTATGGATGCCCTTCTGTTGAAATTAAATCCTCCGAAAGACTCATTGATGCTTGATGTTGGTTGCGGCAGAGGCAGGCACAGTATTTATCTTGCTTCAAAAGGTTACCGCTTAACCGGTATTGATATCAGCGAAGACAGCATTGCCGAAGCAAAAGAACAGGAAGCCGATAACCTGGAATTCTTTGTACACGACATGCGTCTTCCTTTTCGCATGAATTATTACAGTTACGCTTTCAATTTTTTTACCAGCTTTGGTTTTTTTCGTACACGAAGGGAACATGATAACGCTATCCGCACTATTGCTCAATCACTAAAGACGGATGGCATTTTTGTGATTGATTACCTGAATGCTCATTACGTAGAAAATCATCTGCAGTATAAAAGTGAAATACAGAAAGATGATGTTACCTTTTCTATTACACGCTGGCTCGATGAAACGCATTTCTATAAAAAGATTGTAGTGGAAGACGAATCTGCCCTTGAAGAGCCCTTAGAGTTTACAGAAAAGGTAGCCAAGTTTTCACTGGGCGATTTTAATGATATGTTTGCTTATTACGGGTTACAGATACAGGAGGTTTATGGAAGCTATACATTTGAACCTTATCATGTAACTAATTCACCACGCCTGATTATAATAGCAAAGAAAATAAAGTAATTAAGGTTTTACTTTCTCCTTTTGATTATTGAGCAGCATCCAGCGGGAAGATTCATATAATGCAATGGTTTGCTCAGCCATCTGCTGTTTTATTTTTGTGTAATTCGCAGCAGATAATAAGGGCGAATTAAAATGAACAGGAACCAGCGTATCTTTTTGCAGGTTCATATTGAGAATATAGTAATAATCATTGTTTACAATCCCGATCTTTCCTTCGTCATGATGGATGATAAACGCAAAATCTTTTCCTCCCCCTTTGCGTAACACATCCCTTCCGATAGTAGTATTGGTAAATGGCTGATTCAGTAAACCTGCAATGGTTGGCAACACATCCACCTGGCTTACTACTTCCGAACGTTTTTCCGGTTTAATAAATGCAGGGGAATAAAACAGCAAAGGAACATGCTCATCCGATAGGCGCTCATTCGTCCATGCATCAGGATAGAGAGCCGAAGCATTTCCTTTTACCCCATGGTCGCCAATGAAAACAAACAGTGTGTTATTATACCAACTTTGCTTTTTAGCATTTTCCATGAACTGCTCTAAGCAATAATCAAAATAAAGGGAGGCTTCATATTCTTTCTGCGAATCAAACCCGTATTTTCTTAGCTCAGCTTCATCAATCAACCTGCTGTCAATATAACTTCTGTCTTCTTCAGGGATAACAAATGGGCGATGATTATCTGCTGTTTGAATGATACTGAAAAACGGTTGCTGCTGTTCGGTTAAGATGCGGTTGGCTTCTTTAAACAGATTTTTATCACTGATGCCCCACACATTAAACTTAGGGCTTTGGTACATTCCTTCTTCATATAATTTCAGTCCGGC
>CAZOLW010000029.1:0-63389 GCA_964580775.1 uncultured Chitinophagaceae bacterium
AAACTTTCACTCTCAGCCCTGTTACTTTTTTAAATTGTGCAGATAAATGGCTGATACTGCTGTAATTCATGCTGTATGCAATTTCACCGAGAGTGATCCCCTCTGATATTAACAGGGTTTGTACTTTTTTTATTTTTTCAATAATGATAAACTGCTCTATACTGATACCGTTTGTTTTTTTAAACGTGTTCGCCAGGTAAGTATAGCTGTAGTTTAAACGGCTGCTTAAATAGCAGGAAAACTTAATGAGTAACGGTTCTTCAGAAAAATGAATCATTTCAAAAATGACTGCCTGTATTTTCTGCACAAGGTTCCCCTCACGATCATTTATAAGTTCAAGTCCTGCTTCTTTCAGTGCTGCATTCAGGCGGTTCAGCTTATCCTGCGTAAGTTTTTCTTTGATCAGGATTTCTCCAATATTAATTGACTCTGCCTGTAATCCGAAATCATCTATAATTTTTGAAACAACAATTTTACAGCGCTGACAAATCATATTTTTTACATGAAGGATCATAAAAAAACATTTTTCTTACAGAAATAAGAATCATGCCATTTTTATTTTTCGTTGCAGTTATTTTTCTATTTCACTGAAAAACAGGGCGGAGTAAATTGATAAGGGCACAGGTTCTGACAATGTTATTACAAAGCAGCATGTGAGATACAGGCAGGGGTGTTTATGAAAATTGATCACCGGGCAACCCTTTCAATTTTATTTATTTCCACCTATTTTTACTTCTATGGAGAATACAGCGATCATTGTTTTATTATTGTTTGGTATTGCATTCATTGGCATACTCAGTAATAAATATAAACTTCATTTCACTGATACAGGACGCCCTGCTGCGTAATATTAAAACCAAATACGAAGTAAAATACACCTGCCAATGCACCGCCTGCAACGAACTGATCTGCCCGACAGTTATTTTGAAAAGGGGCAAGCGCTTGCCGGAAATATTTTTTATAATTTCACACAACTTCAAAGCGACCTGACTGCCACAGAATGTAAAACACCTGAGTAACCTCAGAAAAGCGGCTATAAATCAACAGCCAATCTGTAACCGAAACGCCAGGCTTATACTCCATTCATTAACTCATGAATAGAAATTCTTTCCAGGTAAGGCTGTAAAAGCTGAGTGCCGTCAAACACTCTGAACTCCTGCACAGCGTTGCTTTCATAATTGCAATACGTTTCTACATAATAGTTTTCAAGCTGAAACAGGAAAATGATGCAATGCTGTAAACGTCTTTTCGCAACGAGGATGCCCATGTGGAGAACTACTGATGTCTTTTCCTTTTCATCTAATACAATAAAATCAGAAAGCTTCATAGTACTAATTTTAAAAGTGTTAACGAATAAATACTTACTAAAATCGAGGCCTTGAACCAATAACTGATGATCTTATACAGATCCGGACAGATGCAATAAAAGTGAACAAATAAAACAGAGACTTATCTGCAACCGGCAACGGGGAGAGGCAATATCAGAAAGACTGTTGCGTGCCGGTATACATCATTGAGATATTGTAAATATATCAAATTTTCAATGTGACGAAAATATTTTTTTTACACTGAACTTTGCTGCTTATAAAGAATTTCTGAGTGTAAGTGAAAACGGCACTTCAACAAGCTTCCGTTCATTATTTAATACCATTTGTGCAGCCAGTACACCCATCTTTTTAAAATCGGTGGAGATGGTGGTGATGCCATCAATCAAAAAACGTTTCCAGGGAGTTTCGTTATAAGAAATGATGCCGATATGTTTTCCCACTTTTAATTTAGTAGCCTGGATTTTATCAAGCAGTATCAGCAGATCGTCTTCCATCATGTTTACAAATACATCGCCTTCCACAATTTCTTCTTCTTCCACATTATGTACTATTTTATACTGGAAAGCATATTCAATACAGAAATGTTCAAATCCTTTTAATATTTCATTCGGGAAATAAGTATAGGAAGGGAAAACCAGTTTCAACGTCTGGTAATTGCTGAGTTTTGGAAGAGCTTCTTTCAGGGCTTCAAAAATATCATTTTCAAAATTTTCATATACAGCACCATGACCGGTACTGATTCCCGGAATGAGTTTGTCTAATAAGATCAATTCCCCTTCTTTGATTTCGTTAATCACCTCATATGCTTTTTCACCTCCTTCGAGGAAATGGGGAATAATGACGCTGTGTGTATAACCTTCTCTTCTGTTTTGCACCAGTTTCCTGAACAGGCTGAAATCATTGTTGTAAATATAAAAATCAATGGCTGCCTGGTCGCCCAGAGTTTCCACAAAAGAATCGTACATGATTTTCTTATGCAGGCTCAGCTTATTAAACAGGAGAAACACCCTGATGGATTGCTTCACGTCTGTTTTGGAAATGAAGTATCCTTTGCCGGGAACAGAACCAACAACACCCAGCTGTTTCAGCTGCCGGTAGGCTTTTTCTGCAGTATCCCTTGAAATGTCGAGCTCATAACTTAGATCATTAATTGAAGGGAGCTGGTAGTCCTTGCCAATATTTCCCTGCTCAATTCCTTTTAAAATGGAGTTGATCAGCTGCACATATTTTGGAGTGATGGACTGTTCATCAATCAGAATATGCCTGTATATATTGTCAGTAGACATGAAGCCGGAATGTTTTGTCAGTAATTACAGAATCCGGTTTTTTACCGGGGTCATTTAAGGGGCAAAAGGTAAGTATAAAATTGAAAATGTCTGATCCCGTCTGTAAATCAAAAAAGAAACATGATGGTACATGACAGTAATAGGCGGGGGACAAGGTAATTTTATCCCATTCATCTTTGCTATATAAAAAATTAACGAATGCAGGTTCTATTAGGCGTTATCTTTCATTTCATAGGCGGTTTTGCTTCAGGAAGTTTCTATATTCCATACAAGAAAGTCAAAGGCTGGCATTGGGAAAGCTATTGGATTGTTGGCGGTTTGTTTTCCTGGTTGATTGTGCCCCCCGTTGCCGCATATCTTACAATTCCCGGTTTTGCAGAAATTATACAAGGTGCCGCCACGCCGGCCTTATTCGCCACATTCATCTTTGGTATCCTTTGGGGCATAGGTGGCTTAACCTATGGATTAGGTGTTCGTTATCTTGGTGTATCGCTTGGCAGCAGCATCATTCTCGGTTTATGTATGGTGTTCGGAGCCATCATCCCGGCTATTTATTATGATTTCAGTCCCTTTGCAGGTAAAGATACATTCAGTGCAATGGTTGGCTCTACATGGGGCCTCACCATCCTGGCTGGTTTAGTGATTTGTGTAATTGGTATCATCATTAGTGGCAAGGCTGGTATGATGAAGGAAAAAGAATTGAAAACCACAGCCACCGATCCGCATGGTGCTGAGACTTCCGTTGAATACAAATTTGGCCTTGGTATGTTTGTAGCCATAGTATCGGGTGTGTTGAGTGCCTGTTTCAATTTTGGACTGGAAGCAGGGCAGGAAATGGCAACAGTTGCAAACGATACATGGAAAGCGGCTAACCCCGGTGAAGGTGAATTCCTATACCGTAACAATGTAATTTATATCGTTCTGCTCTGGGGAGGTTTAACCACCAACCTTATATGGTGTGTTATTCTCAATGCCCGGAACAAAACATTCGGCGATTATACCAATCAGAAAACTCCCTTGCTGAAAAACTATTTGTTTTCAGCATTGGCAGGTACAACCTGGTTTTTGCAGTTCTTCTTTTATGGTATGGGCGAAAGCAAATTAGGAAATGGGCCAAGTTCATGGATACTTCATATGGCCTTTATCATTCTTGTTGCCAATATGTGGGGCCTTATATTGAAAGAGTGGAAAGGAGTAAGTAAAAAAACAATTTCGACTATTATTATAGGCATCATTATCATTATCCTCTCTGTATTACTGGTTGGGTATGGTAACAGCCTTCATGTTTAATTATAACTGAAAAGAAAGTATATGTCAGTAGAAACAAAAAATTACAAACACGTTAGCTATTTGTGGGACGATGCAAAAGCAGCAAGCTTAGCAGGTGATCAAGTTGCCTTACTTGTTTACCGATCCAATTTATTGGGCGCTGATCTGCGCTTAACCAATTATGGTGGTGGCAACACTTCCTGTAAAGCAATGGCTAAAGATCCATTAACGGGAAAAGAAGTGGAA
Source organism: uncultured Chitinophagaceae bacterium (assembly GCA_964580775.1). Classification (GTDB taxonomy): domain Bacteria; phylum Bacteroidota; class Bacteroidia; order Chitinophagales; family Chitinophagaceae; genus Lacibacter. The sequence continues at coordinate 4,130 of CAZOLW010000029.1, forward strand.
GTAATGTGGGTGAAGGGCAGCGGTGGCGATCTTGGCACCATGAAGAGAAATGGCTTGGCTGCATTGTATGTAGATCGTTTACGCAGTTTAAAAAATATCTATCGTGGATTGGAACATGAAGATGAAATGGTTGAACTCTTTAATCATTGCATCTATGATCTTTCATCAAAAGCTCCATCCATTGATACACCATTGCATGGTTTTCTTCCGTTTAAACATATTGATCACCTGCATCCCGATGCAGCCATTGCCATTGCAGCAGCAAAAGATGGTGAAAAGATCACCAAAGAATTATTCAACGGAACCATTGGCTGGGTAAAATGGCAGAAGCCGGGTTTTGAACTGGGGCTGATGTTAAAGCAATGCCTTGATGAAAATCCCGGCATCCGTGGTATCATGCTCGGCTCACATGGTTTATTTACCTGGGGCGAAACAGCATACGAATCTTATATCAACACACTGGAAGTAATTGAGCGTTGCGCTGAATACCTGCAGGATAATATTAAGAAACAGGCATCTGTATTTGGTGCTGAGAAATTAACTTCTCTGCCGGAAGCAGATCGTAAAAAACAGGCTGCTTCATTAGCTCCTGTGTTAAGAGGTTTCTGTTCATCAGAGAACAGAATGATCGGTCACTTTACAGATGATGCAAGAGTACTGGAATACATTAACTCGAATGATCTGGATCGTTTGGCTCCTTTGGGAACAAGCTGTCCTGATCACTTTTTACGTACAAAGATTTCTCCATTGGTGTTAAATCTTACTGCAGCAGAAGATTTAAGTGATGTAAAAAAGGTTAAAGAAAAAATTGCGCCTTTGTTTGAAGCATACCGTAAAATGTATGCCGATTATTATAATGGATGTAAGCATGCAAACAGTCCGGCCATGCGTGATCCCAACCCGGTTGTGATTTTATATCCTGGTGTTGGTATGTTCACATTTGCAAAAGATAAACAAACAGCAAGGGTAGCAGCTGAATTTTATATCAATGCCATTAATGTAATGAAAGGTGCAGAAGCAATTTCTGAATACACTTCATTACCACGCCAGGAAGCATTCAATATTGAATACTGGCTGCTGGAAGAAGCAAAACTGCAGCGTATGCCAAAACCTAAATCCTTAAGTGGAAAGGTGGCTTTGATTACCGGCAGCGGTGGTGGTATTGGAAAAGCCATTGCAAGGAAATTTGCAGAAGAAGGTGCCTGTGTGATTTTAAACGATATGAATGCAGATCGTTTGGCAGAAGCAAAAGATGAATTTATAAAACAGTTTGGAAAAGATATAGTAGCGGCCGATATTCTGGATGTAACCAGTGATGCTACCATTCAGCAAACACTGGCAACAGCAGCTCTGGCATTTGGCGGTGTAGATATTGTAGTGAATAATGCAGGGTTATCTATTTCCAAATCAATTGAAGATCATTCTGAAAAAGATTGGGATTTATTATATGATGTACTGGTGAAAGGCCAGTTCCTTGTTACTCAAAAAGCAGTTGAAGTAATGCGTAAACAGGGAACAGGCGGTGATATTCTTAATATCGTCAGCAAGAATGCATTGGTAAGCGGGCCGAACAATGCGGGTTACGGTTCTGCAAAAGCTGCACAGTTACACTTGAGCAGATTGAATGCTGCTGAACTTGGAAAAGATAAGATTCGTGTAAATGTGGTGAATCCTGATGCAGTCATTTCAGGCAGTAATATCTGGAGCGGTGGCTGGGCCGAAGGAAGAGCAAAAGCTTATGGCATCAGCATTGAAGAATTACCGGCATATTATGCAGGCAGAACTTTACTGAATGAAATTATTCTGCCGGAAGATATTGCCAATGCATGTTTTGCATTTGCAGGTGGGTTATTAGGTAAATCAACCGGGAATGTATTGAATGTAGATGGCGGTGTAGCAACTGCATTTGTAAGATAATAAACAGTTTTCTCATAGTCCTTTAGTTTACAAACGGGTTGTTAGTTCCCTTTCGGCCCCCTTTTCTAAATTGACTAACTTAGATACTATAAAATTGAGTGTATGTTCATAGAAAAAAACAAGATCGCTGAATTCAATGGATTGCATGCAGCAGATCACAAACGAAAATTTGATTTCATTGCTTCAGAAATAAACGATGTTGAAGAAGTTTTACAGAAACTGATTGACTTCCAGGTAGCAATACCAAGCTGGGCATTAGGCACAGGTGGTACAAGATTCGGACGCTTTGCAGGAGCAGGTGAGCCGGGCAGTTTAGAACAGAAATTAGAGGATGTTGGATTACTCCATGCGTTAAATCAATCAAGTGGTGCTGTCTCCCTGCATATTCCATGGGATATTCCTGATAACTATGCTTCTATTAAAGCAACAGCTGCACAATTAGGTCTAAAGTTTGATGCAGTAAACTCCAATACATTCCAGGATCAGAAAGATCAGGAGCTCAGTTATAAGTTTGGTTCATTACAGCATGTGAACAAAGCTGTACGCAAGCAAGCCATTGAGCATAATGTTGAAGTGATTAAACATGGTGTTGAGCTTGGATCGAAAGCCTTAACAGTTTGGTTAAGCGATGGAAGCTGTTTCCCCGGTCAATTGAATTTCAGAAAAGCATTTCAGAATACATTGGAAAGTCTGCAGGAAATTTATGCAGCTTTACCTGCTGACTGGAAAGTGTTTGTTGAATACAAAGCATTTGAACCAAACTTCTATTCAATGACAGTAGGAGATTGGGGACAGTCTTTATTATATGCAAACAAGTTGGGGTCTAAGGCTTATACATTGGTAGATCTGGGTCATCATTTGCCGAATGCAAATATTGAACAGATCGTTTCTCTTCTGTTAATGGAAGGAAAATTAGCCGGCTTCCATTTCAACGACAGTAAATATGGTGATGATGATTTGACCTGCGGAAGTATCAAACCTTACCAGTTGTTTTTAATTTTTAATGAACTGGTTGAAGGAATGGATGCAAGAGGAATGGATCATGCAACCGATCTTGGCTGGATGATTGATGCAAGTCATAACGTAAAAGATCCATTGGAAGATTTATTACAGTCAGTTGAAGCCATTATGATTTCTTACGCACAGGCATTAACAGTTGACCGCAAAAAATTAAATGCAGCGCAGGAAGCAAATGATGTGGTAGCTGCACAGGAAATTTTACAGCATACATTCCGTACTGATTTAAGGGCACTGGTTGCAGAAGCTAGATTAAGAAGTGGTGCGGCATTATATCCATTGCAATATTTCCGTGATCAAAAACTGAGAGACCAACTGATCAAAGAAAGAGGAAGTAAAACAGTGGCAACCGGTTTGTGATGAACAGAGAATCCGTCATAGCAATTTTTGATATTGGTAAAACCAATAAAAAACTGTTGTTGTTTGATGAACATTATAAAGTTGTGTATGAAGTAAGTCAGCAGTTCGGTGAAACAACAGATGAAGATGGTTTTCCCTGCGAGGATGTTTCAGCACTTACGCAATGGATCAGAGATTCTTTTGAGGTTATAACAAAAGATGAACGCTTTAGCATTAAAGCCGTTAATTTTTCCGGTTATGGTGCAAGTTTTGTTTATCTCGATAAAGACCTGAAAGTTATTCCGCCTTTATACAATTATCTCAAGCCTTATACTCCCGCATTACAAAAACAGTTTTACGATACTTACGGAGGCGAAAGTAAAGTGTCGAAGGATACAGCATCACCCGTTTTAGGTAATCTTAATTCAGGCATGCAGTTGTACCGGTTGAAGCATGAAAAACCGGAGGTATTTGCAGCAATTAAATATGCACTTCATCTTCCTCAGTACCTGAGTTTTATTCTTTCCGGAACGGTAAATACAGATATTACCAGTGTTGGCTGTCATACCAATCTCTGGGATTTCCAGGGTAAAAAATATCATCCCTGGGTAAAGAAGGAAGGAATTGCTGAAAAATTACCACCCATTGTTTCCTGCGATTCAATTGCAGGTTATATCAATAAAACAATTCCTGTTGGCATTGGTTTACACGACAGTTCTTCTGCACTGATTCCTTATCTCACTTCTTTTCATGAACCATTTATCCTGCTTTCAACAGGTACATGGTGCATTACATTAAATCCGTTTAATCATTCACAGCTCAGCGATTATGAATTACATCATGATTGTTTGAGTTATCTTTCGTTCCAGGCAAAGTCCATTAAAGCTTCCCGTTTGTTTGCAGGGTATGAACATGAGCAGCAAACGAAACGGCTGGCAGCTCATTTTAATGTTGCGGTTGATTACTACAAACAGGTTGAATGCGATGTGAAGCTGATGAAACGCCCGGATGAGTTAAAAGACTATTTAAAAAAAGTGAATGATGATGTGATGCTTCAGCAATCTGTTTTTGAATGCAGGGAACTGCGCTCATTTAAAAGTTACGAAGAAGCCTATCACCAGCTGATTGCAGATATTATTGTTCAGCAGTATTACAGCACCAGCCTTGTGCTGAAGGGAACTACAGTGAAAAGGATTTTTGTTGATGGAGGCTTCAGTAAGAACCCGATCTTTATGTATATGCTGGCAGATTTCTTTCCTGATGTTGAAACCTTTGCTGCTTCCGTTGCACAGGCTTCCGCATTAGGCGCTGCATTGGTAATGCATGAACACTGGAACAGCAAACCGTTACCATCTGATATTATTGAATTGAAATATTATTCAGGATTACAGCATATCTGAGTTGATGTTGGTTTCAGCAGTTAAAAATGAACACATGAAAGTTGGATTATTTATACCCTGCTATATTGATCAGTTTTACCCCCAAATTGGAATTGCTACACTTGAGTTACTGGAAAAATTTGGTTGTGATGTTTCTTTTCCGTTGAATCAAACCTGTTGCGGACAACCAATGGCCAACAGTGGTTTTGCTTCATTAAGTAAAGATTGCGATAAAAACTTTGTTACTAATTTCCGTGGCTTCGATTATGTGGTTGGGCCTTCAGGAAGTTGTGTACTGCATCTTAAAGAACATTTGAAAGATGATCAGTATCCCGGCGAAGCAGAACATATCCGCAAGCATGTATATGAACTCACAGAATTTTTAGTGGATATTTTAAAAGTTGAACAGCTCGATGCTTCATTTCCGTATAAAGTAGGATTGCATACAAGCTGTCATGGGCAGCGTGGATTGCATGTTGCTTCCATGAGTGAACTGGTTGCCCCTGAATTTTCAAAGCCTGAAAAGTTATTGAGCATGGTAAAAGGTTTACAATTAAGTAAACCTGCAAGACCCGATGAATGCTGTGGTTTTGGCGGAACCTTCTGTGTATTTGAAGAAGCAGTAAGTGTAAAAATGGGCAAAGACAGGATTGCAGAACATGAAGCAAATACTGTGGAATATATCACCGGTTATGATGAAAGCTGTTTAATGCACCTCGAAGGAATATTGAAGCGTGACGGCAGTAAGATCAAAGCCATTCATATTGCAGAAATTTTAAACAGCAATGCATGAGTAAAGTATTAACACATGCAGAAGCTGCGGAAAAATTCATTAGCGATGGACCAAGAACCGACTGGCACAATGATACACTATGGTTCGTTCGGCAGAAAAGAGACAAAGCCGCTCATGGTTTACCCGAATGGGAACAGTTAAGAGAGTGGGCCTCCCAAATAAAAAATCATACACTTTCCAATCTCGATCAATACTTAGTTGAGTTTGAAAAGAATGCAATTGCAAATGGCATCACAGTTCATTGGGCCGCTAATGGAGAAGAACATAACCGGATCGTTTTCGATATCATTCAGAAAAATAACATTCAGAAAATAGTGAAGAGCAAGAGCATGCTCACAGAAGAATGTGGCATGAATGAATTTCTGCATGGAAAAGGAATTGATATTGTTGATACAGATCTGGGCGAACGTATCGTTCAGTTCAGGAAAGAAGCACCGAGTCATATTGTATTGCCGGCCATTCATCTCAAGAAAAAAGATGTAAGTGATACGTTTCATGAACATCTGCATACAGAGAAAGGAAATAACGATCCGCAATATTTAACCGAAGCAGCAAGACAGCATCTTCGTGAAAAATTTATAGAATCTGAATTAGCAATCACAGGTGTAAACTTTGCCGTTGCTGAAACAGGCGGCTTTGTTGTTTGCACTAATGAAGGCAATGCCGATATGGGAACTCATGCTTCAAAAATTCATATTGCCTGCATGGGCTTTGAAAAAATCATTCCTAAGGCCGAACATCTTGCAGTGTTTCTCCGTCTACTTGCAAGAAGTGCAACGGGTCAGCCTATTACCACATACTCCAGTCATTTTCAGAAACCGAGAGAAGGACAGCAAATGCATTTGGTGATTGTTGATAATGGCAGAACAAAACAATTGGGCAGAGCCGATTTTAGGAATTCATTGAAGTGCATCCGTTGTGCTGCCTGTTTTAATACATGTCCTGTTTACAGAAGAAGTGGAGGACACAGTTATCATACTGCAGTTGCAGGACCAATCGGTTCAATCCTCAATCCAAACATTGATATGCGTGCCAATGCAGATCTGCCATTTGCATCAACGCTTTGCGGATCATGCAGTAATGTTTGTCCGGTGAAGATTGATATTCATGAACAGTTATGGAAATGGCGACAGGTACTGGTTGCAGAAGGTTATGTAGATACAACTAAGAAAATAGGATTGAAAGGAATGGCTTTTGTACTGGCTCATCCTGCTGTCTATCGTTTTGCAGGAAGAGCAGGAAGGGCAGTGATGCGTTTATTCCCCTTTGTACTGAATAATAAACTCAACCCCTGGTACAAACAACGGGAAATGCCGGCGCCACCAAAACAAAGTTTCAGAGATTGGTACATTAAGAATAAAAAATCATGAGTGCAAGAGAAGATATCTTAAAAGCCATTGCCGCAAATAAACCAGCACTTGTTGAATTACCGGTAATTGATAGTACAAAAGTGATTCAGTATGATGATCTCGTTCAGCAATTCAAAATAGTATTGCAAAGCATTGGCGGTACAGCAATAGAGATTACTGATCTAGAATCATTAAAGAAAGAACTGGAAGCAAAAAAAGCAGCCGGTGAATTGGTGGTGAACAGAATTGCAGAACTGGGAACAGTGGATGATTCCATTGCTCTATTAACTGCAACCGAACTGGCTGCCGTTGAAATTGCCTACCTCAAAGCAACATTAGGCGTTGCAGAAAATGGTTCTGTATGGTTATACGAAAGCCAGATGGGGAACAGGTTACTGCCATTTATCTGTCAGCACCTCGTTATAGTAATTGACAGAAACAGTATTGTTACAACCATGCATCATGCATACAAACAGGTTGATACTGCTAAAGAAGGATTTGGTGTTTTCCTTGCTGGGCCATCCAAGACAGCTGACATCGAGCAATCATTGGTGATTGGTGCACATGGTGCAAGAAGTTTAATCGTTTATATCATTTAATTTATAGAAACGCTGATTTGAGCGGATGTGAACGGATAAGAATCAGTGATGATCTGTATTGATCCGTGTCATCCGTGTTTCTATACCAAACTTATTTTATGAACAACGAATTAAAAATCGGTTTATTCGGCATTGGTCTTGATACCTACTGGCCGCAGTTTGATGGATTGAAGGAACGATTGGAAGGATACATGAAAGAAATGGAGGGGAAACTGTCAGCCATCAATCCACAGATTGTAAATGCAGGATTGGTAGACAATATTGATAAAGCATTTGAAGCAGGCCAGCTCTTCAAACGTGAAGATGTGGGTTTGATTTTTTTATATGTTACAACCTATGCATTATCATCAACCGTATTACCTGTCGTGCAACGTTCCAAAGTTCCCGTAATCATTTTAAATCTTGCACCTGAACCAGCGATTGATTATGCAGCATTCAATGCATCAACCGACCGTACAAAGATGACAGGTGAGTGGCTGGCTTATTGTTCGGCTTGTCCCGTTCCTGAAATTGCGAATGTATTCAACCGAACAGGTATAAAATTTCACCAGGTAACCGGTATGCTCCACAACGATCCTGAGAGTTGGAAAGAAATTACGGAATGGGTGGAAGCAGCGAAAGTGGCTCATACCATGGCTTTCAACCGTATGGGTTGCATGGGACATTATTACAGTGGCATGCTTGATATTTATTCAGACCTCACACAGCAGTATGCACATTTCGGCGGACATATTGAATTACTTGAAGTCGAAGAACTTGTTGCATACCGTAAAACAGTTACCCAAGATGAAATGAATGAGAGAGTACAACTGTTTCATAAAACATTTGATGTGCAGGAGGATTGTTCAAAAGAAGACCTTGAGAATGCGGCTGTCACTTCGGTTGCTTTAGATAAATTGGTAGCTTATTACAGGCTTGGCTCCATGGCTTATTATTATAAAGGAACAGGTAATGCAGAAAATGAAAATGCCATTGCATCGATCATTCTTGGAAATTCATTACTCACAGCAAATGGTGTTCCTGTTGCAGGAGAATATGAAATCAAGAATGCACAGGCTATGAAGATCATGGATAGTTTTGGTGCTGGTGGATCATTCACTGAATATTATGCTATGGATTTTGCAGATGATGTTGTGCTGATGGGGCATGATGGCCCGGGACATATTGCCATTGCTGAAGGAAAAACAAAAGTACGTCCGTTGAAAGTGTATCATGGAAAAGTAGGGAAGGGTTTGTCAGTAGAAATGAGTGTAAAGAATGGCCCTGTTACTTTGTTATCAGTAGTTGAACAAAGCAATGGCAAACTGATGTTGTTGGTTGCTGAAGCAGAATCTGTTGCAGGCCCCATCTTACAAATCGGTAATACCAACAGCAGGTATAAATTTCCGATTGGTGCAAGAAAATTTGTTAATGACTGGAACAGTCATGGCCCGGCTCATCATTGTGCAGTTGGTATTGGGCATATCAGTACAAAGATTGAAAAACTGGGTGCCTTACTGAATATGAATGTTGTGAAGGTTTGTTAAGCATTTCGATTATTTATTTTTTCCTGCTGGTTGAATCACGGATAAACATTTCTGTTGGTAAAATTCTTTTTTCAAAACTTGTTACAGGTCGTTTACTTTCAATTAGCTGGATCAGTAGTTCAGTTGCGAGTTTTCCCATTTCAAAAGCAGGTTGTCTTACAGTTGTAAGAGGAGGATTAAAAATTTCAGGTGAAGTGAAATTGGTAAAACCAATCACTGCCAGCTTTTTGGGAATACTGATTTTTCTTTTCTGCAGTAATGCTAATACCGCAATGGTAATACGGTCAGATGCAGCAATGACTGCATCGGGGGCCTTTTTTAAACTCAGTAACTCATCCAAAACAGTTTCCACTTCATTTACTTCCCTGCCTCCATGGTAACAATATTTTACGTAATCAGGATTCACTTCAAGATTGAATTCCTTTAAGGCCCTGTAATATCCTTCCAGCCTTTCTTTAGTTATGGAAATATTTGGCGGACTGGTAATATGTGCAATTCTTTTATAACCATTGTCAATTAAATGCCTGGTTGCTTTGTAAGTTCCTTCAGCATTATCCGTTTTTACCTGGTGCGTTTCAATGGCATCGGTTACCCTGTCAAAAAAAACAATCGGGATATTTTTTTCGTGTACCTTTTTAAAATGTTCAATGTTTTCTGTTTCTGTTGAAAGAGAAATCAGTAACCCATCAACCGAGCGCCACATCAGGTGCTCCAGGTTTTCCAGTTCCCGTTGATACGATTCCAGGCTTTGTGTAATAAGAAAATGGTAATTCTTATCATGTGCAACAGATTCAATTCCATTAATCACTTCACCCCAGAAAATATTGGGGATGGAAGGAATTAAAATGCCGATACTTCTTGTTTTATTGCTGCGGAGGCTTTGTGCAACCAGGTTGGGCCTGTAATTTTTTTCACGTGCATAGTCCTGCACTTTTTTCTTAATGGTCTCACTGATTTTATAACTGTCCTGTAAAGCACGGGAAACAGTTGAATTGGAAAGACCCAGTGCCTGGGCAATATCTTTGATGGTTATGTTATCAGATTTCATTCGAAGCAATTGTATTTGCAGTTATCAGGCGATAAAGTAAGAACATTTTAACAATGTTTGCTAATTTTCCCCAATTCCGCTGGGGATTATTTCCTTCTGTTACCTGAAGTTTAGTGACTATTTTTGACAGATAGCGGAGGTTTGTTTCATTAAGTTTTTCATTTCTTTTAGTCATATGGGGAGAAGGCATTTTTTAAAATATTTCATACTTTCTGTTTCCATTCATTTTTCCTGTGTTTCATTGGCTCGTGCTTCTGATTCTATACCGGTGCAGTATCTCGGAATTGAACAGGGGCTTTCCAATAATGTTGTTACAAGCATTTACCAGGATCATGATGGGTTCATGTGGTTTGGAACCTATGATGGTTTGAACCGTTACGACGGCTATGGTTTCAAAGTTTACAGGAATATAATTGGTGATACTTCTTCGCTTTGTCACAGTCATATCAATTCAATTGCCGGCGATGCTTCTGATTATTTGTGGATCGGCACTTCAAAAGGGATCAGCGTGTTTGATCCGCTGAGCAGGCGTTTTTATACGCCTTATTTCCGTTCACCTGATAAGAATGACAGGAACACATTAGTCGAAAATTCCAACATAATAAAGTCTGCATTCAATGGAGAAATTGTGCTTGCCGGAACTGAAACGAATGGCTTGCTCTATTTTAAACGGGGCAGCAGCAGCGGGTTGCAGATTCCATTGGCTATAGGGAAAGCAAGGGTTTCCAATTACAAAATATCAGCAATTGAATATGATAGTATAAGTAAAAAAGTATGGGTGTATGTTCCGGGGTATGGTTTATGTGTATTTGATCCTGAGGTGAAAGCTTTACGTGCAGTTACGTCGGCGTTGAGAACAGTCATTTTCCTTAAAGCTGATATCAAGGGGAAAATCTGGCTTGGTAATGATGATGGCCTTTTTCGTTATGATCCTCAAACAGGTGAATTTTCTGCAAATAAAATTTCACCTGTACGAAGAGTAACCGGGTTGACTGAAGATAAGAATGGTACACTTTGGATTACAACTGATGGCGGTGGTTTATGGGTTTTCAAATCAGGTGAGGCCATGGCTACGGCTTATCAATCAAATGAACTGCAACCCGGCATTAACAGTACTGCTTTATATACAATCTTTATAGATGAAAAAGACAGAAAATGGATTGGTACATTAAGGGGAGGAGTTAATATTCTTTATCCAAACACAAGTTCTTTTAAAACTGTTTTTTACAATACTCCATTAAGAAATAACAGCAGTAATAATTTTATCAATTCTTTTTGCGAAGATGATAAAGGGAATATTTGGGTTGGTACAAGCGGTGCCGGATTGAGGTACTGGAAGAGGTCGAACAATACATATGATTTGTACGTAAACACAGGCAATGATGCATCACTAAGCAGTAATTATGTAACCGGTGTAATGAAAGATGAGCATAATGACCTTTGGGCATCCACCTGGTTTCATGGTGTTAACAGGTTGAAAGCAGGTTTAGGAAAATTTGAACGCTTCTCCTGTTATAATCCAAAGACAAATGAAACAGAATACAATGTATGGTTGGTTTACCAGGATCGGTTTAAAAATATCTGGGCAAGTACAGTAAACAATGGAACACTCTATACATTTAACAGGCAAACGAATCAATTCGAAATTTTTGATGACAGGATTGTAGATGTACAATGTTTAACTGAAGATCGTAATGGGGAGCTTTGGGCAGGCAACTACAGCAGCCTGATCCGTATCAACCAAAATAAAAAAACGCATCATATTTATCCTATTGGATATCCTGTACGATCTATTCATGAGGATATTCATAAAAATTTCTGGATTGGAACTGAAGGAGGTGGTTTGCTTCTTTTTAACAGGGCAAACGGTACTTTTCAACGGTTCACAACAGGTGAAGGGCTACCCAATAATAATGTACTCCGCATTCTTGAAGATCAGCATGGCATTCTCTGGATGAGCACTTACAATGGCTTGTGCAGATTTGATCCGGTTAACAGAAGCTTCCGGAATTTTACTTATGCTGACGGTTTGCAAAGCAATCAATTCAGTTTCAACGCTGCACTTCCACTGCGTTCAGGTGAGTTTTTATTCGGGGGTATTAAAGGGTTTAATATTTTTCATCCGGACAGTATTAAAGAATCAAAAGAAGTACCCCGTGTATTTTTAACCGGATTAAAAATTGATAACACCCCGATTGAAGAAGAAGACCGTTATGTAACAGGAAGACAGGAGGAATATGTTAAGCAAATAAAAGTGCCTTACGATAAAGCAATATTATCTCTTGAGTTTCTGGCATTGGATTATTCGTTAGCAGATAAATTACAATATGCTTATCAATTAACCGGATGGGATAAAACCTGGAACATTACCGGAAGCAACCGTACGGCAAACTATACACGAATTCATGAAGGCACCTATGTTTTCAGTGTTAAAGTAATGAACGCATATGGTGTATGGGGCGAAGAAACCCGGTTGCTGCAAATAACGATACTGCCTCCCTGGTACCGTTCCTGGTGGATTTATATTATATATGCGGTTTTAATCATTGGTGCTGTTTACTTCTATCTGTTATATAATAAGCGGCAGGAACGTTTACGGTACGAAATAAAATTGGCGCATCTTGAAAGTGAACAGGAAAAAGAGTTAACGGAAAAAAAGATTTCTTTTTTTACTCATATTTCACATGAATTCAGAACACCACTTACGCTGATCATTAACCCGCTGAAGGAGCTGGTGAAAGAAAATACTAATGAAGCTATTCATAAGAAAGCAACTATGATTCACCGTAATGCAAAACGTTTGCTGAGCCTGGTTGATCAATTGCTTCTTTTCAGGAAAGTAGAGTCGGTAGATCAGCAGATGCGTATTGAACGTTTTGATATTGCAGAAGTTTGTAATGAAGTATACCTGAGTTTCAGTCAACATGCTGTGATGAAGAACATCCGGTTTGCTTATGAAAAAAATGGGCAGGATATTTTTATTTACGCAGATAAAGAAAAAATAGAGATCATCCTGTTCAATCTTATTTCAAATGCATTTAAATATACCGAGGCTGGCGGTGAAATTTTACTCGGCATCACTCAATATGAAAATGAAATTGAAATATCAGTAAGTGATACCGGCAGCGGTATACCGATGGAAACCGGCACTAAACTTTTTGAATCATTTTACCAGGCTGAAAATACAGGCAAGGCATCTCAAACGGGGTTTGGAATTGGTCTTTATGTTTCTCAAAAATTAGCTCAGGCCCATCAGGGTCAGCTGTCGTATAAAAGTGAACTGGGTAAGGGAACAACATTCAGTTTAAAACTGCTGAAAGGAAAATCACATTTTGCCTCCCGGAATATCAGCGAAGATTATAAATCAGGACAAACAATCCTGCATGAACTGGTTGAAGATCCTGATGCAGAAAACCAGTTAAGTGAGGAAATAGAAACAAGACCTAATAAGTCAACTGTTATTGATAAGCTTACTTCAGGTTTGCCGACAATGGTGATTGTGGATGACAATGCTGAACTGCGTTCTTACATCAGGCAGGTATTTGAAGGTTCTTTTAATATCTATGAAGCAGATGATGGAAGTACCGGTTACGAACTGGTGCTTAAGGAAGTGCCGGATATTGTTATCAGCGATGTAATGATGAAAAAGACAGGTGGCATTGAAATGGTGAAGAATATAAAGGAAACAGCTTCTATCGCACATATCCCTGTGATTCTTCTTACTTCAAGCTCGTCGGATGAAGTAAAGCTGAAAGGGATTGAAGGAGGAGCGGAGGATTATATCACCAAACCATTCGACAGGGAAATTATTATTGCCCGTGTGCAAAATATCCTGAAAGGAAGAAACCGGCTGCAGCAGTATTTCTTTAATACAGTTACATTGAAACCGGCATCCGGGGTGGCAGGGGAGCATAAAGAATTCCTTGAACGTTGTATTGCCATTGTTGAGAAGCACCTCGACAACCCTGACTTCACAATTCAAACTTTCTGCAAAGAAATCGGGATGAGTCATCCAAGCCTGTATAAAAAAATTAAGGCTGTTTCGGGACTCACAGTAAATGTCTTTGTCCGTTACCTGCGGCTCAGAAAAGCAGCCGAGCTGCTGATCAATACCAATAAAACAATCGTGGAGGTAACATATATAACCGGTTTCAACGATGTACGTTATTTCCGTGAGCAGTTCTTCAAGCTGTTTGAAATGAAACCCTCCGACTATGTAAAAAAATACAGGAAAGCCTTAGGAGCGGGTTCAGTTTAACCAGGATATTATGGCCTAAAACAAGCTCTTTTTAGGCCAAATTTTTCTGAGATGATGTATGCTCAAAATTGTTTTTTTCCTTTAACTGCAACGTTTCAAATTTAAAAAATACTGAATTTACCCCCCTATTTTTATCATTTGTCCCCCCTGAAAAAGTGAGAGACTTGTTCAAATTTGGTATGTAATTCGGGAAAAGGATCATTTCTTTTCCGTTTCATTCAAAACAAAATTGCTGTCATATGACCAAAAACTACTGCCGTCTGTTATGGAGTAATGTCCGCAGGCAGGTATCTCGTGTTCAACTCAGGCAGGCCAGCCTTTCTCTTTTATCAGGCCTTTTTCTGTTAATGATGTTACCCCTGGCTTCTTTTGCCCAGGATAAAACTGTAACCGGTGTAATAACCGATGCAGAAAATGGCGATGTTGTAGCAGGTGCTACCGTTACCGTTAAGAATAAAAAGACATCAGTTATTACAGATGTGCAGGGTGTATTTAAAATTAAAGCGGCCGATGGAGATGTACTGCAAATCACAAATGTTGGTTATGCAGTAAGTGAAGTAGCTGTTGATTTCAGCTCATCCATGCAAATTAAACTCACCGCAACCAACAGGCAGTTAAATGAAGTGGTAGTTGTTGGTTATGGTACAAAGAAACGTGCTGATGTAACCGGTTCGGTTGTTACTGTACCCAAAAGCCGTTTGGAAAAACTTCCCGTAACCAATATCCTTCATGCTATTGAAGGTTCTGTTGCCGGTGTAAACATTACACAGTTTTCATCAGTACCGGGCAGCACTGCAGGTATTTTGGTAAGGGGGCAAAATTCAATTAATGCCAGCTCCACTCCATTTATTGTGGTTGATGGAATACCACTGAGTAAAACCGGTGGAGGTACAAATGATATTAACCCCAACGATATAGCTTCGATTGAAATTTTAAAAGATGCTTCTGCCACTGCTATTTATGGTATGAACGGATCAAATGGTGTTATCCTCATTACTACCAAAAGAGGTTCAACCGGTAAGCCGGTTATCCGTTACAGTGGTTATATGGGTTTTGATAATATTGTAAAAACCCTGACTCCATCTACTCCTGCGCAGTATGTACAAAAATATACTGATTATAAAACACAGGTGCCCTCAGCACCACAGACTGTTTTATGGAATGCATATGAAATTGCCAATTACAATGCAGGTAAAAGCGTTGACTGGCTGAAAGAAGTTACACAACAGGGGATCATGCAGGATCATAACCTCAGTGTATCAGGTGGCACAAAAGACATGAAGTATTATGTATCGGGCGATTTCCTGAAACAGCAGGGTGCAGTAAAAGGCTACCAGTATCACAGGTCTACCGTTAGGGCAAACCTTGATGTAAATATTACAGATTATCTGTCAGTAGGTACATCCTTCTTTTATACCAACAATAATTTCGATGGGGGCCGGGCCAATTTTTACCTGGCAGCTGCTATGAGTCCCTATGGCTCATTGTATGATGCAAACGGTAAGTATGAAAAATATCCCATGCGGCCTGAACTGCTGTACAAAAACCCATTGCTTGGTTTATATAACGACAGGATTGACCGTAATAACAACCTCAATGGTAATATGTTTGCCGAAGTAAAATTCAACGGTATACTAAAAGGATTAAAATACAGGCTGAATGCAGGTACGAACTATATTACCAGCCGTTATGGTTATTATGAAGGGCGTGATTTCGACAACTCACTCGGTTATGCCAATGTGTCCAGTTCAGAAACAAATAGCTGGGTGCTTGAAAATATCCTCACCTATACCAAAGATTTCGGTTTACACCATCTTGATTTTACAGGTGTATATAGCGGTCAGCAGCGGGCTTATTTCACTTCATCAGCTTCTGCCACCGGTTTCATTAATGATGAACTGTCTTTCTATAACCTGGGTGCAGGTGCAACTCAAACATCTTCTTCTTACAGGGATAAATACAATATTGCCTCTCAAATGGGAAGGATTAACTATAGCTACAACAGTAAATACCTGTTCACCGTAACTGCACGCCGTGATGGTTCTTCAGTAATGGGCGCAAATACAAATAAATACGGGTTGTTTCCTTCAGTAGCATTGGGCTGGAACATCAGCCGTGAAAACTTTATGAACAAGATTGAGTTTATCAATAACTTAAAAATCCGGGCTTCTTATGGTGTAACAGGTAACGAAGCAATTTCTGTTTACCAAACTATTACCACCGATGCATCGGTTCGTTATCCGTTTACAGGAGTAGGTTCTATTGGTGTTTTGGCCAGCAACCTCGGTAATGGCGACCTGCATTGGGAAAATTCAAAAACATTCAACGTCGGTATTGATTTTACCGTACTCAAAAACAGGATTAATGGTACAGTTGATTGGTATCAAACTCACTCCAGTGACTTGTTGCTGAGAAGAAGTTTGCCAATTTTAACAGGTTACAGTTTTGTGTGGGATAACCTGGGCGAAACTCAAAACCGTGGTATTGAAGTAATGATCAATTCTGATAACGTAGTTACCAATCATTTCAAATGGAGTACCACTGCAAACTTTTCTGCCAACAAAAACAAACTGGTTGAACTGTATGGCGATGGAAAAGATGATATAGGTAACAGGTGGTATCTTGGTCATCCTATCAGCATTATTTACGATTATAAAATGGTAGGTGTTTGGCAGGCTGGTGAAGATGCATCTGCCTGGGATCCGGGTGTAGCTCCGGGCAGCCTGAAATTTGCTGATATTAACGGAGACAAAAAAATTGATGCCAACGACAGAACGATACTGGGGCAAACTGCACCCAAATGGATTGGCGGTTTAACCAACACGTTCCAGTATAAAGATTTCAGTTTGAATATTTTTATTCAAACCTTCCAGGGCGCACTTAAAAATAATGTTACACTTACTTATGCCGATGAAGCCGGACGTATGAACCTTCCACAGGAAACCGGTTACTGGACAGCAACGAACAAGAGTAATACCCGCCCTGCTTTGTCTTATACTAATACAAGGGGATATGGATATGCTTCTGATAACAGCTATACAAGAATTAAGGATATATCGTTAAGCTATAATTTTCCAAAAACAATTCTTGAAAAAATGAAGCTTACAAATCTTACCGTTTATGCAAGTGGCAGAAACCTGTACACATTCACCAATTGGATAGGCTGGGATCCGGAACATAACTATTCCTTCAGGGGATCAGGTGACTGGTCAAATAACTATCCTATTACAAGACAGATTGTGTTTGGTGTAAACGTTACACTCCGTTAATTGATCAATTAAAACTTTATTACAATGAAGAAAAATAAATTCATACTAATCGCCTTAATCATTTCGATGCAGGTATTTTATATCTCCTGCAAGAAAGATTTTCTTAAAGAAGAATTGTTTTCGAGTTACTCGCCGGTAACACTCACCGATTCGCTGGGTTTCGAAGCATCAGCAGTTGGTTTGTACAATCATCTCAGCACATTTTTTTCCTACAGTGATCCGCAAGGATGGCCAAGCGTATGGCATGCAGGTACTGATATTGCCTTTGTTCCGCCAACTCAGAAGCAGGGAATTGAAGTTCCTTATTACGATTACACACAGCTGATTTCAACAGATGGTGCAGCTTCTTATACCTGGAGCTGGGCTTACCGCATGATTAATAATGCCAACATTATTATTAAAAATGCAGAAGATCCATCAGTAGCCGGAATGAGCGAGGCAAACAAAAAGAGCATGGCTGCCGAAGCAAAATTCTTCAGAGCTTATGCATACAATATTCTTGCAACCTGCTATGGCAAAGTACCATTGGTAACCGAGCCTTTAACCGCTCCTAAAACCGATTTTACAAGGGCTTCATTAGCTGATGTAAACAATCTGGCCATTGCCGATTTGGTTTTTGCAGCAGCCAATCTTCCCGAACCCGGCGCTTTTAATTCAAAAACAAATGCCAATGGCAAACCTACTGCAAGAGCTAACAGGTACCAGGCAATGCAGTTGCTTGCTGAAGTATATATCAGGTCAGGTAAACCTGATCTTGCAGAAGCACAATGCGATGCTATCATCAACAGTGGCAAGTATGCGCTTACCACTTCACGTTATGGCGTTAAAGCATCTGTTAACGGCGATTATTTCAGTGATATGTTCTGGTATGGAAACCAGCGCCGCTACCAGGGAAACAAAGAAGCTATCTGGGTAATGGAACAGGAAAATCCCACTACTATACCAGGCGGTATTACCAATAACCCGCAGCAACGCCGTAATTGGGGTGCTGCTTATTACCAGATTACCGGCATGACTATTTGCGATTCATTAGGCGGAAGAGGAATTGCCCGTATGCGCTTAACCAACTGGGTTGCTTATGACTTGTATGAAACAACTGATATGCGTAACTCACATTACAACCTGCGCAGGAAATTTTATTATAACACTGTTGGTAATGCTAACTATGGTCAGCAGGTGCCTTACACAGGGGCAGACACCGTTTTCAAAATTGCACCTCATACAACCAAATGGTATGAGTATAACCCGAATGATGTTTTTGGTTTTGCGATGGTGAACAAAGATTTTATCCTGATGCGTTTGGGCGAAACGTATTTACTGAAAGCTGAAGCTCAGTTTAAACAGGCTAAATTAACTGAAGCTGCCACAACAATTAATATTATCAGGGCAAGAGCTAATGCAACTCCTGTAACAGGGCCGCAGATTACACTTGATTTTATTCTTGATGAAAGAGCAAGAGAATTGCTGGCAGAAGAAAACAGGAGAATGACATTGATGCGTACAGGAACTCTTGTTGACAGGGTAACAAGATTCAATACACAAACAATTAATCCGGTGATTGGTATTTCAGCAAAAAATCTGTTGATGCCAATACCTCTAAATGAAATAAATTTAAATAAAGACGCTGTCCTGGATCAAAATACAGGATATTAATCAGTAGCAGTCGTTTAGGTCAAAAAAACCGGGAAGCCTTCTGGTTTCCCGGTATTTTTATTGTTCAGTTTGAAACAGAAGATTTATTATAATGAAGAAATGGGTTTGGATAGCAGTGTTTTCTTTAATTGTACAGGTTGTAAATGCGCAGTCAGTTGAAAAAACAACGCTTGTTGATGTTGACTATGGGTGGGCTCATAATTCAGTAAATACAGTCGTCTTTAGAAAAAATTCACTGGTTACCTGGAAGGATACACAGTTCATTGCATTTTATAATGAACAACGTTTTGTGGTAATTGGAAAGAGAAAACTGGGTACAGCAAACTGGCTGCTTCAGCAAACAATTTACAAGGGCAATACAGCAGATGCACACAATATGATCAGTATCATGATTGATGGCGCAGGATATTTACATCTGTCATGGGATCATCATAACAATGCATTGAATTACTGCAGGAGTAAACAGCCCGGTTCATTGGAAATGACAGATAAAATCTCCATGACGGGATTGAATGAAAAAAAAGTAAGCTACCCCGAGTTTTATAAACTGCCCGATGGCAATCTGCTGTTCTTCTACAGGGATGGAGGTTCCGGTCAGGGTAATATGGTCATCAATCAGTACAGTATCAAAACAAAAGAGTGGAAACAGCTTCACAGCAATCTCATTAATGGTGAAGGAAAGAGAAATGCTTACTGGCAGGCCTGTGTTGATGCAAAAGGAACCATTCATGTTTCATGGGTTTGGCGTGAGTCGCCCGATGTTGCCAGCAATCATGATATGTGTTATGCACGATCAGCAGATGGCGGTAAAACATGGATGAATTCTGAAGGTAAAAAATATCAACTGCCCATTACTGCTGCAACAGCAGAATATGCATTACAGATTCCTCAGCAAAGTGAATTGATCAATCAGACTTCTATGTTTGCTGATGCTTCCGGTAATCCTTATATAGCCAGTTACTGGAGAGAAAGAGACGACAGCATTCCGCAGTATCATCTTATTTATAAAAAAGGAAAGCAATGGCAGGCACAGAATCTTGGTTTCAGGAAAACTGCATTCAGTCTTAGCGGTGGAGGAACGAAAAGGATCCCAATATCAAGACCGCAGATCATTGTATGGCCAGCAGGCAAAAAAATCTGTGTTGCAATTATTTTTAGGGATGAGGAACGTGGTGGAAAAATTTCAGCAGCCATCAGTTCAGATATTACTAAAAGCAAATGGAAGATTAAAGAACTGCTGAATACTTCTATAGGTTCATGGGAACCATCTTATGATACAGAGTTGTGGAAAAAGAAACCTGTTCTGCATTTGTTTATACAGAAAACAGACCAGGCAGATGCGGAAGGCAAATCGGATATGATGCCGCAAATGGTACAGGTATTAGAGTGGAAACCGGGAAATTAATTTAATGTTTAAAATTTAAACGGATGTTCAAGCGTAATAAAACTCTTTGCATTTTTGTTTTAATCAGTTTGGCTGTGGCAGCGCAATCATGCAGGGTTCAAAAAAAGATAAAGTCCAAACAGGATAACGGGTTGCTGGAAATAATTGAAAAGAATTTTAAAGATGGAGATGCTCAGTACAAAGTACTGGCGCAGAATTTACCAGCCGATAAATTTCCAAAAACCTATTTCCCTTTAACAGGTAAATATGAGTTCAGCAATTCAGCCTGGTGGTGCAGTGGTTTTTATCCCGGCACATTATTGTATTTGTATGAGCAAACAAAAGACAACTCACTTCTCAATGAAGCAAACAGGATATTGAAAGTGCTGGAAAAAGAAAAACTTAATACTTCAACACATGACCTTGGCTTTATGATGTATTGCAGCTTTGGCAATGCATTACAGATTGATCCGAAACCGGGTTACAACGAAATTCTCATCAGCAGTGCAAAATCACTGACAACACGTTTCAATCCAACAGTAGGATGTATTAAATCATGGGATGGCAGAAAGAATGAATATTTAGTGATCATTGATAATATGATGAACCTGGAACTCCTGTTCTGGGCAACAAGAACAACGGGAGATTCATCTTTTTATAAAATTGCTGTAACACATGCCAATACAACAATGAAGAATCATTTCCGTGCTGATAACAGTTCTTATCATGTCATCAACTATAATTCTGAAACCGGCACAGTGCTTCAGAAAAAAACAGCACAGGGATTTGCAGATGAATCAGCATGGGCAAGAGGACAGGCCTGGGGATTATATGGATACACTGTTATGTACCGTGAAACAAAAGATAAAAAATACTTAGAGCAGGCGAAGAAAATTGCAAAGTTTATTTTAAATCACCCCAATCTTCCTGCCGATAAAATTCCTTACTGGGATTTTAATGCTCCCGATATTCCCAAGGCACTTCGTGATGTTTCGGCAGCACCAATTATTGCTTCTGCATTACTTGAATTAAAAGCCTATGTAGGTGAAACAGAAGCAGCTGAATATATAGCTGTTGCTGAAACTATTTTACGTTCACTTTCAACTCCCGTTTACAAAGCAGCAGCAGGAACAAACGGCGGATTTATTTTGCAGCATGGGGTAGGACATATTCCGCAGAAAACAGAAGTAGATGTGCCGCTTACTTATGCAGACTATTATTTTGTTGAAGCAATGAAACGTTACAAAGAGCTGAATAAAGAATAAATATAGTCAGCATTAGAGAATAACTTTGATTGAGATTTATCAACGGCATACTTAGTAATACAATCACGATGAATACCACAGCTATGAAATGTTTTTTATTTGCTTTGATCCTGTTGCCGTTTTTTGCTGTGGCACAATCAAAAAATAATGATTGGGAAAATCCTGCATACATTGAATTAAACAAAGAAAAACCACATGCTGCATTTATGCTGTTCAGTAATCAGCAGGATGTTGTTGCCGATGATTACAGCCGCTCGTCATATTATCAATCGCTCAATGGTAACTGGAAATTTACTTATGTTGATAAATATGCAGATCGTATTACCGATTTCTATCGTACCGATCTCGACATTTCAAAGTGGAGCGATATTGCAGTACCATCCAACTGGGAACTGAAAGGATTTGGTATTCCCATCTATACAAATATTACCTATCCCCATCCAAGAAACCCTCCATTTATCGGACCCAATAATCCTGTGGGAACTTACCGGAAAGAATTTACTGTTCCTGATAACTGGAATGGCAAAGAAGTATTGCTTCATTTTGCTTCAATTACAGGTTGTGCTTTCGTGTACGTGAATGGAGAAAAAGTAGGGATGTCGAAAGTAGCTAAATCACCGGCAGAGTTTAATATTACCAAATATCTGAAGAAAGGGAAAAACTTACTGGCAGTGCAGGTGTTTCGCTGGCACGACGGAAGTTATATGGAGGACCAGGATTTTTGGCGCTTAAGCGGAATTGAACGGGATGTTTTTCTGTATGCAGCTCCGTCAACTACCATCTGGGATTTCTTTTTGAAGAGTGACCTGGATGCACAGTATAAAAATGGATTGTTCAGTGCAGATATAACACTGAGAAAATTTGCAGGCAGTAAAGCAGGACCGGCAATTGTTTCGATTGATATTCTTGACAAAACTGGAAAGAAAATATTCAGCAAACAACAGAAAGTTGTCATAAGTGGCGACAGTTTGCAGCAGGTACATTTTGATGGCAAGATTAGTAATCCATTGAAATGGAATGCTGAAACACCAAACCTCTATAGCTGCATTATTACATTAAAAAACGGAGCTGATGAAATATATACCGGGTCAAAAATTGGTTTTCGTAAAGTAGAAATCAAAAATGCACAGCTGCACGTGAATGGAGTACCCGTTTATGTTAAAGGTGTAAACCGTCATGAGCATGATGATATAAACGGACATGTACCTTCAAGAGAACTGATGCTGAAAGATATTCAGCTGATGAAGCAGTTTAATATTAATGCAGTACGTACAGCACATTATCCCAATGATGTAATGTGGTATAAGCTCTGCGATGAATATGGACTGTATCTTGTTGATGAAGCAAATATTGAAACGCATGGCATGGGCGTTTCCTACAATCAGGGGCTTGATACTTCAATTCATCCTGCTTATTTGCCATTATGGGCTCCTGCACATATGGATCGTATTGAACGGTTAATTGAACGAGATAAAAATCATCCGTCAGTAATCATCTGGTCAATGGGAAATGAATGCGGTAATGGAAAAGCTTTTCATGATGCTTACCTGTGGATGAAACAAAGAGATAAAACCCGTCCTGTTCAGTTTGAACAATCCGGACAGGATTGGAATACAGATATTGTTTGTCCCATGTACCCGGGTATAAATTCAATGAAACGGTATGCGGCTGATGCAACTCAAACAAGGCCATATATTATGTGTGAGTATTCACATGCAATGGGCAACAGCAATGGTAACTTCCGTGAATACTGGGATGTTATTATGAGCAGCAAACATATGCAGGGAGGCTTTATCTGGGATTGGGTTGACCAGGGCTATAAACAAACGGATGCAAGCGGAAATACGTACTGGGGATATGGTGGTGATTTAGGAAGTTATAATTTACGCAATGATGAAAACTTTTGTTCAAATGGTTTAATAGCTGCCAACCGCACACCGCATCCCGGTTTATTTGAAGTAAAAAAAGTATATCAGAATATTTATTTTTCTTCAGCCAGTATTGGATCGGGTATTGTTACAGTTAAAAACTTATTTGATTTTACCAATCTTGATCAATACAATTTTAAATGGCAGTTGATCCGTAATGGCGAAAAAATAAAGGAAGAAAGTTTTCATGTTGAACTGGCGCCGCATCAGCAAAAAGATATTACACTTGCTGTTCCAATGATCAAGTCAGTTGAGGGAACCGAATTTTATGTAAATATTATTGCAACCACAAAAAATGCAACAGATCTTGTTGCGGCAGATCATGAAATTGCAACTGAACAGTTTAAATTAAGTGGTGATTATTTTGCAAAAAGCAACACTGCTTCCGGCACATTGCAAATTAAAAAAGATGACGGCAAGCTGAGTTTTCAATCAGGCAGTATCAGCGGTGAAATAGATCTTAAAAACGGAACCGTAAGAAGTTATAGGTCAAAAGAAGGTATGCAATTGAACAGGTTTCCTGAACCTTATTTCTGGCGTGCCCCAACCGATAATGATTTTGGAAGTGGTATGCCCAACAATTTAGGCATCTGGCGTTCAGCACATCAAACTAAAAAAATAAAAGCAATAACAGCAGGTGAGCAAAACAGCGAAGGTATTTCAGTTAAAGTTGAGTATGAATTAACCGGTATTGCAGTTCCTTACAGTATTGAATACTTTATACAAAACGACGCAAGTATTAAAGTGACTGCTTCCATGGATATGACCGGAAGAGATTTGCCTGAACTTCCACGCTTTGGTATGCGTTTGGAATTGCCACAGCAATACAGTAACCTCAGTTATTACGGACGTGGCCCATGGGAAAATTATTCTGACAGAAATGAATCTGCATTTATAGGTTCTTATAAAGATGATGTGAAGAATCAATACACTGTTAATTATATCCGTCCGCAGGAAAGCGGATATAAAACGGATGTAAGATGGTTTATGCTTACAGATAAAGATGGCCGGGGATATAAGTTTACAGGTGTGCAGGCTATTTGTTTCAGTGCAATAAATCATTCAACTGAAAGTCTTGATCCGGGGATGACGAAGAAGCAACAGCATCCATCTAATCTTCCTCCTGATCAAAGGGTGTATGTTAATATCGATTACAAACAGCGTGGAGTTGGTGGTGATAACAGCTGGGGAGCTTTACCGCACGATCAGTACCGTTTACTTGATAAAAAATATTCGTACAGTTATATCATTCAATTGACAGATAAAAACTAAACAACAGGGTTTCTTTTATTGCATGAGTATTCATTTCATAAAGTATTGTTTCCCTTTGCTGCTTATAACGGCATGTAACAGGCATTCAGTATCATCAGCACAGTATAAAAAAGAAGGCTATCAGCTTGTGTGGGCCGATGAGTTTAATAAAGAAGGAAAACCTGACACTGCTAACTGGAAATATGAACATGGATTTGTACGTAATGAAGAACTGCAATGGTATCAACCCGATAATGCAAGGTGTGAAAAAGGTTTGTTGGTAATTGAAGCAAAACGGGAACAGAAAGAAAACCCACGGTATGATGCAGCAGCTAACGACTGGAGAAAAAAACGAAAAACCATAGAATATACATCAGCCTGTTTACTGACAGCTGGAAAAAGAACCTGGCAGTACGGCCGTTTTGAACTGCGTGCCCGTATTGATATCAGCAATGGCATGTGGCCTGCATGGTGGACATTAGGAGTTGATAAACGCTGGCCCGGTAATGGAGAAATTGATATTATGGAATATTACCGGGGGAAAATGCTGGCCAACATTGCCTGCCTGGGAAACGACCGGAAACCTCAATGGTTCAGCAACACATTTCAAACAGATTCATTAGGAGGCACTGCCTGGGCCGGTCAATTTCATACGTGGCGCATGGACTGGACAGAAGAAATGATTGCATTGTATTGTGATGATCAGTTGCTGAATAAGGTTGATCTTGCATTACTGGAGAATAAAGATGGAAGCGGATTTAATCCATTTAAACAACCGCACTATATGTTGCTTAATTTAGCCATTGGCGGACAGAATGGTGGCGATCCGTCACAAACCGTTTTTCCAAGAATATTTGAAGTGGACTATGTAAGAGTTTATCAGAAAAAATAATGCAGGATTTGCAGTGTCAGTTTTAAAATAGTTTATTAATTAAGAATATGAAACATAAAATTTTAGTGTTGTTCTTTCTGTGTATGCTGAGCAGCAGTTATAATTGGGCGCAGCAGAAACACAGTTTTGCTTTAGGCGATTCAGTTTTTTTACTGGATGGAAAACCTTTCCTGATGATCTCGGGTGAAATGCATTACCCAAGGGTTCCCCGTGAAGCATGGAGGCAGCGTATGCAAATGGCTAAGGCAATGGGATTAAATACCATCGGTACTTATGTGTTCTGGAATTTACACGAGCCACAGAAAGGGGTATATGATTTTAAAGGCAATAATGATATTGCAGCTTTTGTAAAAATTGCGCAGGAAGAAGGTTTATGGGTTGTGCTTCGTCCCAGCCCTTATGTGTGTGCTGAGTGGGAATTCGGCGGTTATCCTTACTGGTTACAAAACGAGAAAGGATTGATTGTACGCAGTAAAGAAGCATCGTATACAAAAGCATACCGTAATTATTTAATGGCAGTAGGAAAGCAACTGGCTCCTTTACAAATCAATCGTGGTGGAAATATTTTAATGGTGCAGATTGAAAATGAATACGGCTCTTACGGAAATGACAAAGAATATCTTGCACTAAATAAGCAGCTGTTTATTGAAGCAGGATTTGACGGATTGTTGTATACCTGTGATCCTGCAAGAGATGTTGCCAACGGATCACTGCCCGGTTTGATGCCTGCCGTGAATGGTATTGATAAACCTGCCGAAGTAAAAAAGATCGTTCGTGATAATTACAATGGTAAAGGACCTTTTTATATAGCTGAATGGTATCCTGCCTGGTTCGACTGGTGGGGAACCAAACATCATACAGTAAATGCCAAACAATATGCGGATCGTTTAGATACTGTGCTGGCGGCAGGTATTTCCATCAACCTGTACATGTTTCATGGTGGCACAACAAGAGGCTTTATGAATGGCGCCAACTTTAATGATAAGAATCCTTACGAGCCGCAGATCAGCAGTTATGACTATGATGCGCCATTAGATGAAGCGGGCAATGCAACAGAAAAATTTATGCTGTTCAGAAAAGCAATTCAGCATAGTCTTCCTGCCAATATTGTTTTGCCTGAAGTTCCTGCAAAGAAAAAAACGATCAGTATCAGTACTATTCAGTTTACAGAAGCTGGCTCAGTGCTTACTGTTTTACCCAAAGCCATCAATAACAAAACACCCTTAACGTTTGAAGCGTTGAAACAGCCTTATGGGTATGTGTTGTACAGAAGCACCATTAATGCTCATGAGAAAGCAGTACTTAAAATAAAAGGGTTAAGAGATTATGCTGTTGTGATGCTGAATGGAAAACTCGCCGGTACACTCGACAGGCGTTTATACCAGGATAGTTTACTGATCGATGCTTCTTCTAAATCACAAACACTGGATATACTGGTTGAAAATATGGGACGCATTAATTTCGGGCCATACCTGTTGAAGAATACAAAAGGAATTGTTGAAGGCGTTGAGCTGAATGGTAAGACTGTTGAAAACTGGCAGATGTTTGCTTTGCCATTTGATGCACCGGGTAAAATAAAGTTAACTGCAACGGCTAAACTTGCTGCAGGTATTCCTGCTGTTAAGAAAGGAGTATTTGTTTTGAAAGAAACAGGTGATACCTATCTTGACCTGAGTGCATGGGGTAAAGGTGCTGTTTGGGTAAACGGACATCATTTGGGAAGGTACTGGAATGTTGGTCCGCAGCAAACAGTATATATTCCCAAAGAGTGGTTGAAAGTTGGGAAGAATGAACTCATCATCTTTGAATTATTAAAGCCCCTTGAAAATAAATTAAACAGTCTTACAGAACCAATCCTGGACAAATTGCAGAAGTAATTGTAATGTTTTAAAGTTATTGAATGATGATTAAAAAAATACTGTGGGTAAGCTTCCTGCTATTTTCATGGCAAATAAATTTAAATGCCCAGCAGCAGAAAAAAAGTACAACTGAAAAGTACAGCAATTACCTGTTTACTTATTTTACCGGTAATGCAAAAGCCGATGAGCAGATCCGTTTTGCCATCAGTAACGATGGATATAACTTCCGTGCGTTGAATGCCAACCAGCCGGTTATTGAATCATCTGTTATTAGCGAAACTGGCGGTGTAAGAGATCCGCATATTCTGCGTGGAGCCGATGGAAAAACATTTTACATGGTGGTAACCGATATGGTTTCTGCATTGGGATGGGATTCAAACCGGGCAATGGTATTACTTAAATCAACTGATCTCATCAACTGGACATCCAGTATCATCAATATTCAAAAACGTTTTGCAGGAAATGACAGCTTACTGCGTGTATGGGCACCGCAAACCATTTACGATGCAACTGCAAAAAAATACATGATCTATTGGTCAATGAAGCATGGTAAGGGAAAAGACATTATTTATTATGCTTATGCGAATGCAGCGTTTACCGATCTGGAAACTGAGCCCAAACAATTATTCTTCAGTCCAACAAACGGTTCCTGTATTGATGGCGATCTTGTTTTTAAAGATGGTAAGTATCATTTGTTCTTTAAAACTGAAGGCGAAGGTGCAGGAATTAAAATTGCAGTATCAGATAAATTAACAGAAGGGTATGTGTTACAGGATAAATATGTGCAGCAAACCAAAGATCCTGTTGAAGGTGCCGGTGTATTTAAGCTGAATAATGGTGAAGGTTATATTTTGATGTATGATGTGTACACCAAAGGAAAGTATCAATTCACTATAACAAAAGACCTTAAAACATTTTCAGTTATTGACCAGGATGTAACAATGAATTTTCATCCTCGCCACGGAACAGTGATGCCGATTACTGCAACAGAAGCAGAACGCTTAGTGAAGAAATGGGGAAGTGTAGAAGATGTAATCAGTTCAGCATCATCAAAACAATTAAAAAAGATCAATACCAAAGTTGATACTGTTAATAAAACAGTTTATTTCTCTGTAAAACCCGGTACAAAGCTGAATGCGTTTAATCCTTCGTTCATTACTTTTCCAGGGGTACAGGTAAAGCCGAATACAGTACAAAATTTCAGTAAAGGCGCAGTGAAGTATGCTGTTACTGTTGCCGGTCAAAAAACACAGGCATGGAAAGTAATTGCACAGGAAAATCATAACCCGGTGCTTGAAGGATTTTATGCTGATCCGGATATCTTGTATTCAGAGAAAACAAAGAAGTATTATATCTATCCAACCAGCGATGGGTTTAATAACTGGTCGGGTACTTATTTCAAAACATTTTCTTCAACAGATTTAGTGAACTGGAAAGATGAAGGAATTATTCTTGACCTGAACAAAGATGTCAGCTGGGCCAAACGCAATGCATGGGCACCATGTATTATAGAAAAAAAGATCAACAGGCAATACAAATACTTTTATTATTTCACTGCTGCACAAAAAATTGGTGTGGCAGTTGCTGATGATCCGGCTGGCCCATTTGTTGATATGGGCAAAGCATTGATCGATCAGAAGCCTGCAGGCATAAAAGGCGGACAGGAAATTGATCCCGAAGTATTCACCGATCCGCAAACAGGAAAAAGTTATTTGTATTGGGGTAACGGCTATATGGCTGTTGCTGAGTTGAATGATGACATGATTTCGGTGAAGCAGGAAACGCTTAAAATAATTACACCAACAGATAAAACATTCCGTGAAGGAACAACTGTCTTCTATCGCAACGGTCAGTATTATTTTATGTGGAGTGAAGATGATACAAGAAGTGAAAACTATCGTGTACGTTACGGCACTTCATCATCGCCATTGGGGCCAATCAGTATTCCTGTAAATAATTTGGTGATAGCAAAAGACAGCACAACCGGCATTTATGGAACCGGGCACAACTCCATTCTGCAGGTTCCGGGTAAAGACGAATGGTATATTGTTTATCACCGGTTCAATTATCCCAATGGAATTAATATGGGCAGGGCTGCAGGCTATAATCGTGAAGTATGTATTGATAAATTAGAGTTCAATGCAGATGGAAGTATAAAAAAAGTGCAGCCAACACATAAAGGCATTAAGCCCTTGAAATAATTGCAGTAACAGGTTTTTAAAAATGCTGTATGAAAAGAATTGTTCTTCTTGCTGTATTGATTGCATGCTGCAATGTTGCTATTCATTCTCAAAACCGGGAGCAACGCTTACGTGAAAATATTCCGCTGGATTCGATTCGTCTCAGTGATCCCTTTATTTTAGCCGATAAGAAAACTTCCATGTACTACATGACCGGCACCGGCGGTATGTTATGGAAAAGTAAGGATCTTGAAAAATGGACAGGCCCATACAGAGTTGCACAAACCAACAGTACATCATGGATGGGGCCAAGACCTATGATATGGGCTGCTGAATTGCATGCATATAAAAATAAGTATTACTATTTCGCCACCTTTACCAACAGGGATGTGAAAATTGATTCTGTAAAAGGAAATGTGATTGAGCGGAGAGCCTGCCATGTATTGGTAAGTGATCACCCGGAAGGACCTTATATGCCGATGAAAGATCCGATGTACTTGCCCGCAAACAAACCTACGCTGGATGCTACACTATGGGTTGACAAAGATGGGAAGCCTTACATGGTATATTGTTATGAATGGTTGCAAAACTGGAATGGCACTGTAGAAAAAATTGAATTGAAATCCGACCTAAGCGGAACTATTGGTGAAGGAATTGTTTTATTCCGTGCAAGTGATTCACCCTGGAGTAAAGAAAAAGATGAACAGGGAAAAGATATACCAAATAAAGTAACAGATGGTCCATTTCTGTTTACCACACAAACAGGCAGGCTTGGTATGTTATGGACCAGCTGGATCTATGATGTGTACACACAGGGTGTGGCCTATTCTGAAAGCGGAACGCTGGACGGTCCGTGGATACAGGAAAAAGAACCACTCACGCCTTCCAATTTTGGTCATGGCATGCTGTTCAGAACATTTGATGGGAAATTGCTGATGGCCATGCACAGTCATAAAAATGTAAATGGCAGATACGTCCGCATTCCACGTTTGTTTGAAGTGGATGATCGTGGCGATAAAATTATTTTAGGTAAGCCATTTAGTAAATAAAAAAGTACAGTGCTAATTGTCTCAATATTCGCTTACTGCAATAAGAATAAAACGAGTTCTCTAATTGAAATAATATGAAGTATACATTAACGATTACTGCCGGGTTATTTTTTTGTTTGCTGAGTGTTTCAGTAAATGCACAAAAAGATAACGTGCATTCTCCCGCATTTTCTACATTGGCAAATGGAAAAATTGTTTTTAAAATTGTCAAACCCGATTACAAACTCAGTCCGCATACAGGCATGACGAGGCAGCATTGGAAAGATGCAGCTCAATATTTACTGGAAGGTGCATTCAGTTATATTCATAGCCTGGATGATCCGATGAAATTTCCCAAACAACCGGGTAAAAGTTATCCCAGAATGGAAAGCCAGGTGCCAACAGAAAAGCTGGAAGGCGTTTGCCGTACATTATTTATGGCAGCACCATTGCTGAAAGAAAATCCATCGCTTGAAGTCAATCATATTAAAGTAGCTGATTACTATCTCCACCAGATCAAAAACCTGATTGATTCATCAAGCCCCAGTTTTATAAAACACCGGGCAAAGAACGGAGGACCAAGTCAGAATTTAGTAGAGTTTGGTGCATTATCTTTTTCGTTATTTAATATTCCTGAAATACTCTGGGATCCACTTACCCAAAAAGAAAAAGATGCATTAGCGGCTACCATGATCAGTTATGGCGACGGACCAACAGTGCCTTCCAACTGGAAATTCTTCAACATTTTTGTACTGAGTTTTTTTAAAGACAAAGGATATCCCATCAATGAAAAGCTGTTGGAAGAATATCTGCAAAAATCACTGGATCATTACAGGGGTGATGGTTGGTACAACGATAACCCTGCTTTTGATTATTACAGCATGTGGGCTTTTCAAATGTATGGTGCAATGTGGAGTGAAATATTTGGAAAGAAATATTATCCGCAATATGCAGCAAAGTTTCAGACCAATTTTAATGAAGTTAAAAACAGTTATCCTTATATGTTTAGCCGCAATGGCGAAATGATCATGTGGGGCAGAAGTATGACTTATCGTTTTGGTTCTGTTATTCCGTTTCCATTAATGGGGTACGAAAAAGAGACGACTGTCAATTACGGATGGATGAGAAGAATATCATCGGGTGTAATGTTGCAGTTTTTGCAAAACCCTGAATTTATAAAAGAAGAAGTACCGACACTTGGTTTTTACGGTGCCTTTGAACCGGCAGTGCAGAGTTACAGTTGCAGGGGCAGTGCATTCTGGATGGGCAAAGCATTTTTAGGTTTGTTTGTGCCTGCTGATAATGATTTCTGGACGGCAGTTGAAAATGAAGGGCCCTGGGAACATGCGCTTGAAAAGAATAAAGTGTATAACAAATATTTACCCGGTCCGCAAATGCTGGTAACCGATTATCCCAATATTGGTGCAGCCGAATTAAGGGCATGGTGTCATGTAAAACAAATTGGAGCCGGTGAGCCTTTCAGAAGCAGCGAAAACTATAACCGCTTATCTTACAACAGTGCATTTCCATGGCAGGCCGACAGCAGCAATGGTACTGTTGCCATGGCTTATGTTATAAAAAATAAGAAAAATGAATGGGAGCCTTTGCGTTTGTATGATTTCAAAAAGTTTGAGGATGGCGCTTTTTACAGAGATGCAGTGCTGGAAACAAACCCAAACATAAAACTGAATTTAATTGATATTCCACTGCCTAATGGTATTTTACGGATCGATAAAATTTCTTCTGACACTGCAACAGAAGTAAGACTCGGTCATTATGCATTGCCCAATGTAAAAGGGTTTATTAAAGAGCAGAAAACGAAAGTGAATGGACAAGATGTGCGGATTATTGATAATGGGGTGTATCAACTTGCAATGGTTACTGTTCATGGTTGGGAAAAAATGGAAATAATGTCAGCAACAGGATTGAACCCCGTTAACAGCAAGAGTAAAGTAATTAATGCTGTTGGTTCATGCAATGCATCTTCAAAAATTTATGTTACGTTGATGTTATGGAAAAAGTCGGGTGAAAAATGGGAAAGCAAAGAACTTTTTCCGCTTAAGATAATCATTGTTTTTCAAACAAAGAACCAGGTGGAAGTTTATATGCCGGATGACACAAAAAAGTCGTTCTATCTGTAACAGGGATTATCATTAAATAATAGAATATAAAAACTTCAGGGTAAAAGGCAATTCATTTTGAATTGCCTTTTTTGTGATCAGGATAGGCCAGATCCAGAACTTTTTGTCAAAATCTTGGATTTATTAAAATTTTCGTTTATTTTCGTTTGCCTTTCATTTTTTGCGATTATTTAGTAATTTAGACCATATGCTCGCCAATCACCGCAGGGATAAAATCATTGAATTGCTCCGGGAGGACGGTTCGGCCAAAGTGCTGAACCTTGCTAAACTGTTCAAAGTAACAGAAGTAACTATCCGTCAGGATCTGGAAAAACTGGATAAAGACGGTCTCATCATTCGTGAACACGGAGGTGCCTATCTCAAAAATGTAAAAGACCAGGTACAGGCTTTTTCACTTGCTCACCAGGAACATCTTGACAAGAAAGGAATGATTGCCGAAAAATGCCTCGAGTTTATTGAAAGTGGCGATACCATTATTCTTGATTCCGGTTCTACCACCACAGAAGTAGCCAAGAAACTGAAGGGAATGAAAAATCTCACCGTTATCACCAATGCATTAAACATTGCGTTGATGCTCGGTGCAGAGCCCGGCATTGAAGTAATTGTAACAGGTGGTGAATTTAAGCCTCCAACTTTATCCTTAACGGGTCAGAAAGCAGCCGATTTTTTTAAAGGACTTCATGTGCAGAAACTCTTCCTTGCAACAGCAGGTATTTCTCTAAAAGCTGGCTTAACCTATCCAAGCATCAGTGACCTGGTGGTGAAGAAAGCAATGATTGAAGCAGCTGAAACAACTTACCTCGTTGCAGATTCCACCAAAATGGGCAAGGCAGCTTTTGCCAGCCTTGGAGCATTATCGCTCATTGATTACATTATTACAGATGGAGAAATAGATGAGAAACACAAACAGGTTTTTAAAGACAACGATATTGAATTAATCATAGCAAGCTAAAAAAAATGAGTACAACTAATTACAACACATCAACACTGGGAGTAATCATCGGAAACCGTGATTTCTTTCCTGATAAACTCGTTGCGGAAGCAAGAACAGAAATTATTGAGCTGTTTAAAAAATTAAATATCACAGCAGTAATGCTCAGTGATGCTGATTCAAAACTGGGAGGAGTGGAAACTTTTGCAGAAGCGCAGACATGTGCAAACCTTTTTAAACAGCATGCTGATACCATTGATGGTATTCTTGTAGTGTTGCCCAACTTCGGCGATGAAAAAGGCGTGGCTGAAACCATCAAATGGTCAGGTTTAAATGTTCCGGTTTTAATACAGGCTTATCCGGATGATTTGGGTAAGATGGATGTAGTGAACAGGAGAGATGCCTGGTGCGGAAAAATTTCCGTCTGCAATAACCTGTATCAATTCGGCATTAAATATTCTCTCACAACAAAGCATGTTGTCCGTCCAACTGATGAATCCTTTGTCAGTGACCTGAAAAATTTTACTGCTGTGTGCCGTGTGGTGAAAGGAATGCGTAAAGTGCGTATTGGTGCAGTTGGTGCAAGACCAGGTGCTTTCAATACGGTTCGTTACAGTGAAAAGATTTTACAGCGGAATGGTATTTCTGTTACAACGGTTGATCTCAGTGAAATTCTCGGCAACGCCAATAAATTAACGAAAGATGATAAATCTGTAAAAGAGAAATTGGAAAAAATTCATGCGTATACATCAACCGGTGTTACTCCTGATGACCGGCTAGTGCAGATTGCGAAATTAGATGTGGTGCTTGCAGATTTTATGGCCGAAAATTCTCTTGATGCAACAGCTATTCAATGCTGGACATCCCTGCAAAAAAATTATGGCTGTAATGTGTGCACCAGCATGAGCATGATGAGTGAGAACATGTTGCCAAGTGCCTGTGAAGTGGATGTAACAGGAACACTCAGTATGTATGCGATGCAGTTAGCAAGTGGCTCACCTTCTGCTTTGGTTGACTGGAATAATAACTATGCTGATGATGATACGAAATGTGTGTTATTCCATTGCGGTAACTGGGCCAAATCTTTTTTACCTGATATCAGCATCAGTACTGCACCGATTCTTGGTACATCAGTAGGTACAGAAAACACCTATGGTGCGTTGGATGGGCGCACACCGGCTATGCCTTTAACCTATGGCCGCATCAGCACCGATGATTGCAAAGGAAACATTAAAGTATATATCGGCGAAGGAGAACTGACCAATGATGCACTAAACACATTTGGTAACAGGGCTGTAGCACAAATCGGTAACCTGCAGGGATTAATGCAGTATGTATGCCGCAATGGTTTTGAACATCATGTGGTGATGAATGCAAGTAAGACGGCCGGTATTCTGAAGGAATCATTTGAGAATTATCTCGGCTGGGAAACGTATCAGCATAATTAAATTCTTTCATTTTTTGATTTAATGAAACAGGACAGTGAAATGACAACGAAAGAACTGAAACAAAAATCAATTATATACCGTAAAAAAATTTTACAGTATATCTTAAAGGCAAAGGCCGGTCATACCGGCGGAAGTTTATCAAGTACAGATATTCTGAATGTACTGTACAATGAAGTGATGCATGTGTCTCCTGAAAACTTCTCATCGCCCGACCGTGACCGTTATGTGCAGAGCAAAGGTCATTGCGTGGAAGCATTGTATGTAGTGCTGGCCGATAAAGGCTTTTTTCCTGAAGAAGATTTGAATACACTTTGCCAGTATCAGTCAAAATATATTGGTCACCCCACAAGGAAAGTAAACGGTATTGAACAAAACACCGGGGCACTGGGACATGGTTTGCCAATTTGTGTTGGTACGGCATTGGCAGCGAAACTCGATAACAAAGATTACCGGGTATTCACTTTAATGGGCGATGGTGAATTACCTGAAGGAAGTAACTGGGAAGCAGCATTGAGTGCGGCGCAGTACAAGTTAGATAACCTCTGTGCTATTATTGATAAAAACGGATTACAGATAACAGCGGCTACAAAAGATGTTTGCAGTACTGATCCTTTAGACAAAAAATGGGAAGCATTTGGCTGGGCTGTGAAAGAAGTGAATGGGAATGATATTGATGAATTAAAAAATGCTTTCAGCAGTTTGCCTTTTGAAAAAGGTAAGCCATCGGTCATTATTGCCCATACAACAAAAGGCAAAGGCGTGAGCTTCATGGAA
The DNA here is from genome assembly GCA_964580775.1 of uncultured Chitinophagaceae bacterium. Classification (GTDB taxonomy): domain Bacteria; phylum Bacteroidota; class Bacteroidia; order Chitinophagales; family Chitinophagaceae; genus Lacibacter. The sequence continues at coordinate 40,358 of CAZOLW010000029.1, forward strand.
AATGAAATTAAATGGCATCATGGTGTTCCAAACAAAGAACAGTATGATCAGGCAATGAATGAACTGGATAAATTATTTGTAACAATTTAAAAATACGGAGGCTAAAGTCCCTCCTTTGGAGGGATTTAGGGAGGCTATGGCAGAACTAATCAATACAACTACAAACGGAGACAAATCCAACCAGGATATTTTTTCTGAAACGCTTCAGCGTTTGGCAGAAACAGACCGCAATATTATTGCTGTAACAAGTGATTCAAGAGGATCGGGCAAGCTGGTTCCTTTTGGAAAAAAGTTTCCACAGCAAATTGTTGAAGTGGGAATTGCAGAGCAGAATTTAGTGGGTGTGGCTGCAGGTCTTGGTTCATGCGATAAAAAAGTGTTTGCAGTTTCTCCAGCCTGTTTCTTAACAGCAAGGTCGCTTGAGCAAATTAAGAATGATGTTTGTTACAGCGATCATCCGGTTACAGTTGTGGGTATCAGTGCAGGTGTAAGTTATGGTGCATTGGGGAGTACACATCACAGTCTGCATGATTTTGCTGTATTACGTGCCATCAACAATATCATCATTGTTGCTCCTGCTGATAATTATGAAACCGAACAGGCAACACTGCTTTCGGCAGAAAGTAAGCAACCAGTTTATCTCCGCTTTGGCAAAAAAGTAATGCCCTCTCTCAAGGAAGTAAATGATATCCCGTTTGAGTTTGGCAAGGGAAGAGTGATAACAGAAGGAGTTGATGTGGCTATTATAGCCAATGGAGAAACTGTTTATCCAGCATTACAGGCTGCAAAACTGCTGATTGAAAAAGGAATTGCCGCAACAGTAGTAAGCATGCATACAATTAAACCACTGGATACAGAATTGCTTTCATCTTTGGCAAAAAAAGTAAAAGCTATTATAACAGTGGAGGAGCATAGTGTCAACGGAGGTTTAGGTGAAGCCTGTGCTTCCTGGTTATTACAGAACGGTTACAGTAAAGTGTTTAAGATTATAGGAATACCTGATGAATACACCGTGAGTGGCTCGCAGGTGGAAATATTTAAACATTACGGAATCAGTGCAGAAGGAATTTCAGGAGAAGTAGTAAAACTCCTAAAGTAAATCCATGTAAAATATTCAGCCAAAGTCAAAATACTTAAATGAAAAAGATTGCTTCCCGTTTAACGATTATTTGTATTGCTTTACTATTCACAACTGTTTCTGTTGCTCAATCATCAACAGAATTATGGGGACGATATGAAGTTGTGTTAAATTATGCTGCCGCAGGAAATGCTTTTACGGAAGTAAAATTATCAGCTGTTTTCAGCAATGGCGATACATCAATCAACGTAACCGGTTTTTATGATGGTGGTACAACTTTTTGTATCAGGTTTATGCCGGTTAAAGCCGGGAACTGGCAGTATAAAACGATCAGCAATATCAAAGTTCTCAATAATAAACAGGGAAGTTTTCAATGTATTAATTCAGGTTCTGGAAATCATGGCCCTGTTGCAGTGAGCAAAACATATCATTTCAGTTATGCTGATGGAAAAAATTATTACCCTGTTGGTACAACGGCTTACGCATGGAACCACATGAGCGAAGGATTGCAGAAAATGACATTGGAATCTCTGCAGAAAAGCGGTTTTAACAAAATAAGAATGTGCGTATTTCCTAAAAATTATGATTTGGTTGTTGAAGAGCCGGGGTTATATCCCTTTCAAATAAAACCGGGAACTCAGCTAAGAGGATATGCGAAATGGGATTTCACAAAATTCAATCCTGCTTTTTTTACAAAACTGGAACAACAGATTGATGACTTGCAAAAGCTCGGTATTGAAGTTGATCTGATTCTCTTTCACCCATATGATAAGGGCCGGTGGGGATTTGATTCTTTACCAATGAATGTAAATCTTCAGTACATCCACTATATTACAGCACGCCTGTCATCTTTCAGGAATATATGGTGGTCTGTTGCGAATGAGTGGGATCTTGTAAAGTATAAAACACATGATGACTGGATTGCATTAACAAAGGAAATCAAACAATCTGATCCTTATCATCATCTTTTGTCTATTCACGGAAGTACAGCGAAGTATATTGAATACTGGATGCCTGAGTTTACACATGCAAGTATTCAGGATGAAGGGCCGGTTATGAACTGGGGTGCTGCATCTATTGCAAAGAGCATTTATCAGAAACCGATTATTTATGATGAAGTTGGTTATGAGGGAAATTTAAAACAGCGTTGGGGAAGATACAGTGGAGAAGAAATGACCTATCTTATGTGGATGGGTATCATTGGCGGCACATATGTTACACATGGTGAAGCATACATGTATTATGATAAAACCGATACAATCTTTTGGGCCAAGGGCGGCTACTTCAGAGGTGAAAGCTGGAAACGTGCAGCCTTTCTTCGCAAAATACTGGAAGCAAATCCTGCGCCGCTTGAACCCGCTGATGTAAGCAGGGATATGCAGACAGCTACAACTGGCAAAGGAGTCTATCTTATTTATTTTGGAAAAGAGATGAATGATAACTGGCTGTTCAGTCTGCCTGCAAAAAATGCACAGTTTGAAAAACCAAAGCAGGGCGACAAATTCAAAGTGGAGATTATTGATACATGGGGCATAAATGTGCAGCCGGTTAGCCAGGAATTTATTTTAGGTGAATTAACTGATTACAGGTTTTATGATAACAAAATGCGGAAAGTGAAATTGCCCTTAAAGCCTTATCTCGCTTTACGCATTACACAGATAAAATAGCATGAACGATTAAATACGGTTGCCATCAATGAAAATAAGATTATATACCAAGCTTTTATTTCTGCTGCTGATCATTTCTGCAGCAGGATGTAAAAATAAAAGCGAACACACAGGCGGAAAGAAAATTGCAGTGGTTGTTTCCACATTAAACAATCCATGGTTTGTTTTTTTAGCTGAAACTGCTGCTGCCAAAGCAAAGGCGTTGGGCTACGAAGCAAGAATTTTTGATTCGCAGAATAATACCGCACTGGAAAGTGATCATTTTGAAAATATTATTGTTGCAGGATTTGATGCGATTCTTTTTAATTCAACTGATGCAGATGGTTCTGTTGCCAATGTGCTGAAAGCAAAGGATGCAGGTATCCCTGTTTTTTGCATGGATAGAGAAATCAATTCACTCAATGCAGCTACTTCGCAAATCTTAAGCGACAGTTATTCCGGTGCTGTTGCCATTGGAAAATACTTCACGCAGCAGTTACACAAAAAGGGAAATTATGTAGAACTTCTCGGTTTGGTTGGTGATAACAATACATGGGCAAGGAGCAAAGGTTTTCACAGTGTGGTTGATAATTACAAAGAATTTAAAATGGTTGCTCAGCAAAGCGCTGATTTTGACCAGAACAAAGCAATGGAGGTGATGGAATCCATTTTGCAGGCACATCCTGATATTGACGGAGTGTTTTGCGGAAATGATGCCATGGCGCTCGGTGCTTACCAGGCATTGCTTTCAGCAGGGAAAGCTGACAAAGTAAAAGTGTTTGGGTTTGATGGGGCAGAAGATGTGATTACATCCATCAGGGATAATAAAGTTGCAGCAACAGGTATGCAGTTTCCGAAAGTAATGGCTGAAACAGCTGCACAGTATGCTGATGAATATATTAAAGGCCGCAGGGATTTTCCGCAGAAAGTTCCTGTGGCAGTTGAACTGGTGACCGGTAAAAATATTGGCGATTACATTGCTTACGGTAAAAAATAATAACAGTGAAGAAATACATAAAATACAGTCTGGTGCTGATTGCGGTTGCTTTTCTTGCTTATAAATCTGTGTATTTTAAAAAGCTGAGCGACAAAAAGAACTCAAATACGACAATAGCTTTCAATGCATCTGAATTCAGCAAAAAAATGTGGACTGAAAAGATGCCTGCAAAAATTGACAGTGCTGTTGATCTTTCAACGTTGATTGATTCAATCAGCAAAGCTCCTGAAGATGCTGTTAATAAATACACCAATGCCCTTGCAATTGGTAACTATCGTTATGCGTTGGTAAAAATTTCAGCTGCGGTACATGAGGTTAAAGATGATGAAGTGTTGCTGAGTATGCCGCTGGGCGATTCAATTTTAAATGTACATCTTGCCACTGAATTTATCTATGGTAATGCCGTTCGTGATGCTTCCGGTTTGGTGCAGGTAATCGATTTTCCGAATACAACTGATTTAAACAGCATTTCAGAAGAGCTGAATAAAATTATCCGGGCAACTGTTTTGCCTTCATTTAAAACGTCTGTGAAAAAGGGCGATAAAGTGAATGTTGTTGCAGCAATTGAACTAAACAAAGAACATATTCACTGGCAGGGTTTGGAATTATTACCTGTACGAATTCAAATTGTACAATAATGCTGGTTGCCAAAAATATAACAAAGAAATTTTCCGGTATTGCGGCATTGTCAAATGTCAGTCTGGAATTGTTTCCCGGAAAAGTCAATGCAATCATTGGAGAAAACGGTGCCGGTAAATCGACCCTGATGAAAATATTTTCCGGTGTGCATACGCAGTACGAAGGGGAAATTATTTTTAACGGGAAGAAGGTAAAGTTTCACAATACAAAAGAAGCGGAAGAAGCAGGTATTGCCATTATTCACCAGGAACTGAATCTTGTTCCTTACTTATCAGTGGCTGAAAATATTTTTTTGGGAAGAGAAATCACCAACTGGCTCGATATGGTTGATAAAAAGCAGATGAATGAACAGACAAAGCAACTGCTGGCCAGGTTAAATCTTACTGTTGATCCCAATACAAAAATTGCTGAACTGAAAGTTGGTCAGCAGCAGCTGATAGAAATAGCCAAAGCTTTACATACCAACGCAGAAGTGATTATTATGGATGAGCCAACTTCCGCTATCAGCGATAAGGAAGCAGACAACCTGTTTGGTATTATTAATCAGCTGAAAGCAGAAGGTAAAACCATTGCTTATATTTCGCATAAGCTGAAAGAACTTTTTACAATCGCAGACAGGTTTGTTGTATTGCGTGATGGCTGCACGGTTGATGCAGGTGATATGAACAGTATTACACAGGACGAACTGATTCAGAAAATGACGGGGCGCCAACTCAATCTCCAGAAAAGCGGTAAAACAATCAGTAACGCAGAAGAACTGCTTACAGTAAAGTATCTCAGTCTCCGTCATCCGTTGCTGCGGATTACAAATATTCTGACAGATATTTCTTTAACATTACACAAAGGCGAAATACTTGGTGTATATGGCTTGATGGGAGCGGGCAGAACAGAACTGATGGAATGTATTTTTGGCTTGCATCCTAAAAACTCAAGTGGAGAGGTTTCTGTAAAAGGTAAATGCTGCAAAATAAAAACGCCTGCTGATGCAATTGCTTCAGGTATTGCACTGGTGCCGGAAGACAGGAAACTGCATGGTCTTATTCTCAATCAAAACATCAAATCAAATATCAGTCTTACTGTGCTGAAGAAAATTGAAAAGTGGGGTTTGCTGTTAAGTACAAAAAAAGAGAAATCACTTTCAGATAAATATATCAACCGTCTTTCCATCAAAACTTCTTCTGACAGAAATATGGCTAAGAATCTCAGCGGTGGTAATCAGCAAAAAATTGTACTGGCGAAATGGCTCGCTACCAATCCGCAAATTTTATTGCTCGATGAACCAACAAGAGGAATTGATATTAACGCTAAATCAGAGATCTATAAACTGATAAAGACATTGGCCGATGACGGAATGGGAATTGTTATGGTTTCTTCTGAGTTGCCAGAAATACTGGCTGTGTCTGATCGTGTATTAGTGATGTGTGAAGGAGAAATAACCGCATCAATACCAATTGAAGAAGCAACTGAAGCAGGAATATTAAAATATGCCATCCATAAAAATGAAGCAGTAAAATGACAGCAAAATTCAACATAGGTTCTCCCTCCGTAAAACGTTTTCAATCACTGATTGCACTTTTAATTCTGTGTATTGTACTCAGTATTATGACTGATAAGTTCTTTACTGCTGATAACGGATTGAATGTGCTGCGCCAGATAGCTGTAAATATTTGCATTGCAACTGGCATGACGCTGATTGTACTTACTGCAGGTATTGATTTATCCGTTGGTTCAGTGCTTGCATTGTGCGGTGCAGTTACAGCCGGCTTACTGAAAAATGGAATTGAAGTGCCTGCGGCAAATCTTTTCATTGGTTTTACTTTGCTTGGTGCACTTCTGGGTGGTATTATTCTTGGCTCATTGCTTGGCTGGTTTAATGGATTTGCTGTAACAAAATTTAATGTGCCTCCTTTTGTTGCAACACTTGCCATGCTTACAATTGCAAGAGGGTTCACCATGCTGTACACAAAAGGGCATCCCATCAGTAATCTTGGGGATCGTTTTGCTTTCATTGGTGCAGGATCGCTTGCAGGTATTCCTGTACCTGTCTGGATTGCAATTATTGTTGTTTTACTTGCAGTATTTGTTACTCAAAAAACTAAGATGGGCCGATACATTTATGCAATTGGAGGGAATGAGCAGGCAGCAAAACTTTCAGGGATCAATATCAACAAAGTAAAAATTACCGTGTATGCAATTGCAGGAGCCTTAGCTGCTTTAGGTGGTATTATTGTAACAGCACGTCTTGATTCCGCACAGCCCAACGCCGGTATCAGTTATGAACTGGATGCAATTGCAGCGGTTGTAATTGGCGGCACTTCTTTAAGCGGAGGAAAAGGAAGTGTATGGGGTACAGTAATGGGTGCTGTAATTATTGGTGTGCTGAACAATGGGTTGGTATTGCTGAATGTTTCACCTTTCTGGCAACAGGTGGTAAAAGGTGCAGTGATACTGTTGGCGGTGATCATTGATAAAATGGGGGAGAAGAAAGATTAATAAATAAGTAACTGTGAGTAATAAAAAATTTATACTGGCCATCGACCAAGGTACAAGTTCTACCAAGTCTTTAATCTTTGATGATGCAGGGCAGGCTGTTGCAAAAGGATCAGAACCTTTGCATACAAATTATCTTGCTGATGGCTTTGTTGAACAGGATCCTGAAGAAATTTACCAAAATGTACTTGCTTCAGTAAAAAAATGCCTGCAGCAGTTTCGTGAAAAAGGATATGAAGCAACAGAAATTGCCGGCATTGGTATTTCCAATCAACGGGAAACATTTGTTGTTTGGGATAAAGAGGGAAAACCACTGCATAATGCTGTTGTATGGCAGTGCAAACGTTCGGTGCAGATATGTGATGAATTAAAACAATGGGGTTTATCAGAAACAGTTCAGCAAAAAACGGGATTGATTATTGATCCTTATTTCTCAGCAACAAAACTAATCTGGTTATTTCAAAATAATAAAACAGTCAGAGAAGCCATTCAAAACAGGAATGCTTTTTTCGGAACGGTAGATACATGGCTGCTGTACAGGTTCACCAATGGAAATGCATATGCAACTGATTATACCAATGCATCAAGAACTTTATTCTTTAATCTTCAAACGTTGCAGTGGGATGAAGAATTAATCAATGCATTTGGATTAACCGGCATTCAGCTGCCTGAAATAAAACCATCTTCTTCTTTTTTTGGTGAAACAACTGTTGACGGATTGTTTGAAAAGTCTATTCCTGTAACCGGAATGATTGGTGATTCACATGCAGCTGCGTTTGGTGAAGGTTGTTTTGAATCAGGAACTGCTAAAGCAACTTTGGGAACTGGCTGCAGTATATTGATGAATATCGGCGGCAAACCGGTTCAGTCAGTTAATGGAATGGTAACAACCATCTGTTGGAGTATAGAAGGAAGAGTTGACTACGCACTCGAAGGTGTGATTGTTTCCTGTGGCGCAACCATTGAATGGTTAAAGAATGAACTGAATCTTTTCAGTGACAGTAAGGAAACGGAAGCAATAGCAACCGCTGTAGCAGATAATGGTGGCGTTTACTTAGTCCCTGCATTCAGCGGATTGGGTTCTCCGCATTGGGACATGGAAAGAAGGGCTTCACTTACGGGGATGAGTTTCGGTACAACAAAAAATCATATTGTACGGGCTGCACTTGAATCAATTCCATACCAGATCAAAGATGTGATTGTGGCTATGGAACAGGATGCAGCTGTTGCATTAACAGAATTAAATGCTGATGGTGGCATTACATCCAATGCATTTGTGATGCAGTTGCTGACCGATTTACTGAATAAAAAAGTTGCAGGCATTGGAATGCCTGATGTATCTGCATTGGGTGCCGCATACCTGGCAGGGCTAAAAGCAGGGGTTTACGATTTTGATCAATTAAAACATTTGAATAACGATAAGCGATTTATTCTTCCGGCTGCTGACAGGACAAAAGTTGAAACAGCGTATGAAGGCTGGAAGAATGCAATTGGCAGGTGAGAAATTCAAAACGGCAATTCGTAAGGAGTTAAGCAGAAAATAAAAAGGCAATTCAAAATGAATTGCCTTTTTGCTGCCCAGGCCAGCCAACGTTCAAACTTTTTATAGGAAGATTTAATGAACTTGCTGTCCTTTCAGATTTTACTTGTGAGTAACTGTAGTAAGGTTTTCTTTCAATCATAGGGGATATTGTTAAAAAGAATTTTTCAAAACCAAAATGTTTCAAAAAAGCGGTTGGTACTTTACATGCTGATATGCTATGCTTTTAAAAGTATTTTATAGTTCGCCGTCTGTAAAAAGCATAAAATAGTCCATCTAATCCCCAATAATATCCATCAATACTGTTCAATAGGGTTCTACATTTGACTTGACAGTTGCCTGATAATGATACTTAATGTTCGATTTTTTATAAAACTTGCGGTATGAAAGAATTTATACGAAAAGTCCATCTCTATTTATCGACTCACAATTTCATGAATTTAGTGAAAGGAAATATCTCCATTACAAAGTTGCCTTTATCTGGATAAAAACAAATGCAGGTTCTGAATGTCATTCGGAAGTTCATTGAATACCTGTTTAACTTTAGAACAAAAAATTGCCTGATTAAAAATAAATGGAACAATCAAAATATGAAAGACTATAATAAGATTCTAACCGGTATTGCAATTGTAAATCTGATACTGTTTAATGCTCTTTCGCTGAAAGCACAAACCACACATGAGATCAATGTAAACGTGCCGGAGATGAAAATATACTCCGATCATTTAAAGCTTGGAGGCTCAAACCCGAAGGGAGATAAAATTGCTGTCAATAATTATTATGTTACAATTAATGATAAGCCATTCATTCCCGTTACCGGTGAGTTTCATTTTTCAAGGTATCCAAATCAATACTGGGATGAGTCGATCAAAAAAATGAAAGCAGGTGGCATCACAGTTATTCCAACTTATGTTTTCTGGAATTTACATGAAGAAGAAGAAGGAAAATTTGTGTGGACGGGTGATAAGAATCTGCGTGCATTTATAGAATTGTGTAAGAAAAATAAGATGTATGCAATCGTTCGTATCGGGCCTTTCTGTCATGGCGAAATCAGGAACGGCGGACTGCCTGACTGGTTGCTGGGCAAACCATTAAATATACGCAGTAACGATCCTTTGTATCTTTCATATGTTCAAAAACTGTACAGCCAGATTGGTCAACAATTAAAAGGACTATATTATAAAGATGGTGGTCCTGTTATCGGCATTCAGATTGAAAATGAATATCAGCATAGTGCAGCACCATGGGGATTAACCTACCCGGGGCAACCTTATGATTTTACAGCATCAGAAAGAGATCGAAGCGTTACCCATGAAGGTGTGGCCGTTTCCAAAGAAAAAAATCCATATGCCGAATTGGGAACTGATCACATGAAAATATTAAAGTCAATTGCAGTTAAAGAGGGTATTGTTGCCCCTTTGTATACCGCAACAGGTTGGGGAAATGCGGCAATCGTAACCAACGAATCAATCCCGGTTACGGCAGCTTATGCATATCCTTTCTGGACACCCAAACGGGATCTTTCGCCTTTTTTCCTTTATAAAAATATGCATTCAAACCCCGACTATGCACCTGTGAGTTACAAACCCGAAGATTACCCTGCATTTCCCGCAGAATTGGGTTCCGGTATCAGTCTTGTTTATACCAGGCGCCCGCTTGTAGTACATCAGAGTTTTGATGCAATGATTAACCGGTGTCTTGGAAGCGGTGCAAATGGAGTTGGCTATTACATGTTTCATGGCGGTTCAACGCCGAGAGGCAAAAACAACTTCATGAATGACGAAGCTTATGGAGTTACAAAAATTTCATACGAGTATCAAAGCCCGATAGGTGAATTTGGCCAGGTTCGGGAGGGTTATCATCGCCTGAAACTGATCCATTTTTTCCTGAAAGATTTTGGTTACCTTCTTGCTCCCATGCAGGTTGTGCTTCCTGCCAATGTAGCAAATCTAACTCCGGAAAATACCCGTGACCTGCGATACGCTGCAAGGGTAAAAGGGAACAGTGGCTTTTTATTTCTGAATAATTTCCAGGATGATACAACGATGCAGGATCAAAAAAATATTCAAATAAAAATAAAAACAGGAAATGGCGATGTGTTGATTCCTGAAACAGGAGGTATTGATTTGTTAAGTGGTGAAAATGTAATTCTTCCTTTTAACTTTAATTTGAACGGAGCAAAATTAAATTATGCCACAGCGCAGTTGCTGATGAAGGGCGACAATACAAATCCATACTTTGTTTTCTTTACTCCAGAAGGAATTAACGGCGAGTTTTCTTTTGCTCCCGGAACCAAAGTGGAAAATGTTCGGGGAACCACAAGTAATGCAGATACTAAACGGGTGCTGGTTAAATGCACAGAAAAGCTGAGTGAGTTTTCGATCATTGTCAATGGTAAAAGGACCAATGTTTTAATTATTGACAAGAGTCTTGCATTAAAATCTTATATCGTTTCACTTAACGGAAAGAAGAGTATTTTCTTTTCAGACGCCACGGTATTACAAACTGATAATGGTTTTGAATTATTAAGTGATGCTGTCAATAGTTTCGAAGTTGATGTTTATCCCCGAACTGCTGCTACGCCAAAAGCAAGTTTTGGAACAGTAACAGAAATTAAGCGTTTGAATACTTTTTCTTCCTACCGCTTCAACTTGCCGCAGTTTGAATTTGCTGCCAGCACAAAAGAAATCAGTTCAAGAAAAATAACGGTTGCTTTACCGCAGGCAATTCCCCAAGGCGTAAATGACATTTGGCTCAACGTTAACTATACAGGAGATACAGGAATGGATTTCATAAATGGAGAATTAGTTGCGGATAATTTTTACAATGGCATTCCCTGGCAAATAGGGCTGAGAAAGTTTATTTCATCTCCTGCAAAACCCAAAGAAATGGTTTTCTATTTCAGGCCGATGGGCAAGAATGCAACTTATCTTTTGGATCTGCAACCTTATCCTCACTATATTCCTGATTTTGGAAAGTCGGATTCTTATCTCAAAATAAACAACGTATCATTCACCACGCAGTATAAAACAACAATCAGATTTCAATAATGGCCATAATTATTTCAGAAAAAAATGTCAGCACTGCCAATACATCGGGGCACCGCTTCAATACATCCTATATTTTGGGTATCTCGTTTATTTCTGCTTTGGGTGGATACTTATTTGGATTCGATTTTGCGGTTATATCAGGTGCATTGCCCTTTTTACAAAAACAGTTTTTATTGGATGCATATTGGGAGGGCTTTGCAACAGGCAGTCTTGCATTGGGCGCCATTGCAGGATGTATTATTGCAGGCAGTGTTGCAGAAAAATATGGCAGAAAGCCTGGCTTGCTTTTAGCTGCTGCTATTTTTACTGTATCCTCTCTGGCAATGGCATTCGCACCGGGAAGAGATTTCTTTATTGCATCCCGTTTTGCTGCCGGTATTGGTGTTGGGATGGCATCTATGTTGTCTCCCATGTACATTGCAGAAATATCACCTGCACATTTAAGAGGCCGCATGGTTGCAATCAATCAACTTACAATCGTATTGGGTATTTTAATTACCAATCTTGTAAACTACACGTTACGAAATACTGGTGATGATTCATGGCGATGGATGTTTGGTTTAGGTGCAGTTCCTGCCGGGCTGTTTTTTCTGGGCGCTCTGTTCCTTCCTGAAAGTCCACGCTGGTTAATGAAATCAGGTAAAGATGAAAAAGCAAAATCGGTATTGGGAAAAATTGGTGGTAATAGTTTTGTGGAAGAATCATTTCCAAAAATTGCAGATTCTCTAAGAGGCAATACAAAGATGAGTTACAGAGCTGCGCTTAATAAAGCTGTTTTGCCGGCTGTACTGGTTGGTATTGGCTTAGCTGTTTTTCAGCAGTTGTGCGGAATCAATGTCGTCTTTAATTATGCTCCTAAAATTTTTGAAAGTATTGGTGCTTCGCAGGATGATCAACTGTTGCAAACCGTATTTATTGGTGGAGTGAATGTTGCATTTACTTTTTTGGCAATGCTATTGGTAGACAAATTAGGAAGGAAGCCATTAATGCTTTTGGGTTCAGGTGGCCTGGCTGTATTATATATTGTTGTTGTAAAAATGCTGGGTGCAGGCTCACCCGATGTTGCGTGGTTTTTACTTTCTGCCATTGGAATTTATGCGATGTCTCTTGCACCGGTAACCTGGGTATTAATCTCTGAGATCTTTCCTAATAAAGTAAGAAGTGCCGCTACTACGATAGCAGTACTATGCCTTTGGGCGGCCTATTTTATTTTGGTTTTTACATTTCCCATTTTGTTTGATAAGCTAAAGGATAATACGTTCTATATCTACTCAGGTATTTGTGTTATCGGATTTTTATTTGTTTGGTTTAAAGTAAAAGAAACAAAGGGCCAAACACTGGAAGAACTGGAAAATATAATGAGGAAGAAATGATTCTTCAGGTTTTTGAATAAAGAACTTGGGAAACAGTTATCCGGATGAAAAGACTTCATGTATCCTTTGATGCAATATGCCTGCATTCCTGAATACGCATGATGTTAATGAATACGCTTCTCCCTGTATTCATTTGGTGACATTCCCATCACTTTGCTGAACATCCTGGAAAAATAATACTGATCGGAAATGCCTAACTCGAGTGCAATTTCTTTTATCCGCTGGTCGGTGAACAGCAGGTATTGGCAGGCTTTCTGTACTTTAAGGTGATTGAAATAATCAATTGGGGAGAAACCTGTTTTCTTTTTGAAGAGGTATGAAAAATGTGCTACGGATAAATTAACTGCTGAAGCAATTTCTTCCAGCGAAAGAGCCTGGTCTATCTTCGTGCCCAAAAAGCTGATGGCTTTATCAACCATATCTGCCTGGTTTAATTTGCTGTTTGTATCGTAATTGTTGAAAATGAAGGATGAGAAAAGATGCCAGAGGCACATGGCGGAGAATTGCAGGTGATCGCTGCTGTATCCTTTTTCAAGTTGTCCATAAATTTCATCAAACAGGGTGATGCCTTTTTCCTTGTGTTTGATAAACCCTTTATAGCCCATGAATTTTTTCTTCATCAGGGTAACGATTGAGTCGGACTTGCTTCCTTTAAAATGAATCCAGTAAATTGTCCATGGAGTTTTTTCATCAGCAGCATAAGAGTGTGCTGTTTTCATCGGCACAATAAAAAAATCTCCTGCTTCAATGGTATACTTGCTTTTTTGAGTTGTGATTTCACCCTTTCCCTCATGGCAGTAAATAAGAATGTGCTGGTCGGCTCCGTGCGAACGTTCACGGTAATGGTATCTTGCCTTGGGATAGTAGCCAATATCTGTTACATAAAGAGAACTAACGACCTCGTCGCCTGCGCATCTGGTGGAAAGAATTTTCCTGGGAATTACAATTGCTTTCTGGCCCTGGAACCCTTCCTTTTTTCGTTCTGCAGTAATCGGCATCGTTTTGTTTTAATCCTGGTAAAAATAACCTTGTTTTTTGAATTAAAATCATAAGATAATCCATCTTAAACGAAACTTTCTCCATCAAAAAATCCGGCAGTTGTGTTTACTTTGAATTCACTATTTTATAATCTAACGAATTGTTTGTTGTATGAGCGATCAGGTAAAAGTTTGGGTGGAGGATTTTATTATTCCAACTTATCCCATCGGTCAGCCGGAGAAGAACCCTATGTTCCTCGAGAAAAGAGTATACCAGGGAAGCAGTGGCGTTGTATATCCACATGCTGTCGTTGAAAAAATCTACGATCATAAAACAGATAAGGTATATAAGGCAGTTTTTCTTGAGAATGCTTATATCAAAATAATGGTGTTGCCCGAATTAGGCGGGCGCATACAGATGGCTTACGATAAAGTAAAGCAACGGCATTTCATTTACTATAACCAGGTTATTAAGCCAGCATTGGTAGGATTAACCGGTCCTTGGATCTCCGGTGGAATTGAATTTAACTGGCCGCAACATCACCGCCCAAGCACATTTGAGCCGGTGGATTATACAATTGAAGAAAACAAAGATGGCAGTATAACAGTTTGGGTTAATGAGGTTGAACGAATGTTCCGTACAAAGGGGATGGCAGGGTTTACTCTTCATCCGGGTAAAGCTTATATAGAGATCAAAGGAAAACTGTATAACAGAACACCCTTCCCGCAAACGTTTCTTTGGTGGGCCAACCCTGCAGTAAAAGTGAATGATCACTATCAATCTATATTTCCTCCTGATGTGTTTGCTGTATTTGATCACGGCAAACGTGATGTATCTTCTTTCCCGATTGCAAAAGGCGTTTACTATAAAGTAGACTACGCACCCGGTACAGATATTTCCCGTTATAAGAATATCCCTGTACCAACTTCTTATATGGCCATCACTTCGAAGTATAATTTTATCGGTGGATATGAACATGATTCAAAAGGAGGTTTATTACACGTTGCAGATCATCATATATCACCCGGTAAAAAACAATGGACATGGGGACATGGAGAGTTTGGTCAATCATGGGACAGAAATCTTACCGATGAAGACGGACCTTACATAGAATTGATGACGGGAGTATTTACCGATAACCAGCCCGATTTCTCCTGGTTACAACCTTATGAAGAAAAAAGCTTCGTACAATATTTCATGCCTTATCGTGAAGTAGGCGTTGTAAAGAATGCAACAAAGGATGCCGTGGCAGGTATAGAGATCAATGATAATATTGTTGAAATAAAACTGTATCTCACTTCAAACTATAACAAAGTGAATGTTGCATTGCTGCATGCAAATACAGAGTTGTTCAGTGAAACAATCAGCAGCTCACCCGAAACACCTTTCCTGAAAACGCTCACATTAAAGGAAGCTATTGCTCCGGAAGATCTGAAACTTGTTGTAACAAATCTTGAGAATGGTAAGGTACTGGTAAGTTACCAGCAGGATAAAACAGTTGAGCAGGAAATCCCTTCTCCGGCCTTGGCTGCAAAAAGACCAAATGAAGTTGAGAATAATGAGCAACTATACCTCACGGGATTGCATATTGAGCAGTACCGTCATGCTACTTATGTTGCAACTGATTATTATGAAGAAGCATTACGAAGAGATGCAAAAGATATCCGCTGCAATAATGCAATGGGGCTATGGTATCTAAGAAGAGGGCAGTTTGCAAAAGCAGAACCTTATTTCCGAAAAGCCATTTCAACCCTTACACAACGAAATCCCAATCCTTATAATGGAGAATGTTATTACAATCTGGGCTGGTCGTTAAAAATGCAGGGAAGAAGAGACGAAGCTTTTGATGCGTTTTATAAAAGTGTATGGAATGATGCCTGGCAGCAGGCAGGTTATTTAAACCTTGCACGCATTGCAAGCGAGAAAGGAGAATTTGAAGAAGCTCTTGAATTGATTGATAAGTCTTTGATAAGAAACTATCATAGTCATACTGCAAGACATGCAAAAGTTTTTATTCTGCGTAAGCTTGGGCGAATAGATGATGCTCGTCTTCTTATCAATGAATCATTGGCTATTGATCCTTTCAACTTTGGTTGTTTGTTTGAACGTTATCTCTTGTTTATTGGCAATCAGCAAAACGAAGAAGCTGCCATCGCATTAAATGCATTGTTAAAAGTAAGCCGTAACTGGGTGCATAATTTCATTGAATATGCATTCGATTATGCGCATGCAGGTTTATTTGAAGATGCAGTTGCATTGCTGAAAGTACACAAAGACAATAGTGCAGAGCTATACCCAATGGTTCTGTATTATCTTGGATGGTTTTCTTATAAGCAGGGACTGCAAACAGAGGCTGTTACTTATTTTAAACAAGCGCCTGCTCTCAATCCTGATTTTTGTTTTCCGAACCGTATCGAAGACGTACCAGTGCTGCAAACCGCCATGCAAGTAAACAGAGACGATGCAAAAGCGCCTTACTACCTCGGTAATTTCTGGTACGATAAACGCCAGTACAAGGAAGCAATTCAATGCTGGGAAACATCGGTTCAGATAAATGACAGCTTTCCAACAGTACACCGCAATCTTTCGCTTGCTTATTATAATAAATTGAATGATCCGGTTAAAGCACTTGCTTCTTTAGAGAAAGCTTTTTCACTTGATACAACAGATGCAAGGGTGTTGATGGAATTAGATCAGTTGTATAAAAAACTGAATAAACCGCATAGTGAGCGCCTTGCTATTCTTGAAAGGTATTTACCATTGGTTGAATCACGTGATGATCTCTATCTCGAAAGGGTTACATTGTACAATCAGCTTGGACAATATCAAAAAGCAAAAGAGCTGATTGCCAACTTCACTTTCCATCCATGGGAAGGGGGTGAAGGAAAAGTAGTTGGTCAGTATCTGTTATGTCATCTTGAATTGGCTAAACTTGCAATTAAAGGAGGTAAAGCTGATAAAGCACTTCAATTGCTCAATGAAGCAGAAAATTATCCGGTGAATCTTGGTGAAGGAAAGTTATTCGGTGCGCAGGAAAATGATATTCACTATCTGAAAGGTCAGGCTTATGAATTAAAAGGGGATCGAACTATTGCTGAAGTTTATTACAGAAAAGCAACTCAGGGCATCAGTGAACCGGTACAGGCAATTTTCTATAATGACCCTCAACCAGACAAGATCTTTTACCAGGGACTTGCCTGGATAAAATTGGGTGAGGCTGAAAAAGCTACGTCTATTTTTAATGCTTTAATACAGTTTGGTAAGCAACATCTTGTTGATAAGATAAGCATTGATTATTTCGCTGTTTCTCTTCCGGATCTGCTGGTATTTGATGCGGACCTTGACCTGCGCAACAAAGTGCATTGTCTTTATCTGATCGGTCTTGGACAATTAGGTCTTGGCAGTGAGAATATGGATAAGTCCGGCGGATACTTTGATGAAGTATTGAATCTGGATATCAATCATCAGGGGGCAGATGTTCATAAGAAAATGCTGAAATATTTGTCGGCTGTGGATTTATTGTTATAAGCCTATAAATGATTGTAAGCACAAAAAACTATAATACACTCTGTATTGTGAAACCAATAAACGTTGCTTTTTTTGTTTCATAATAGAGATCAACTAAACTAATTTCAATGAATATCAAACATGCCGTGAATAGTTTCTTTTTTGCATTGCTGTTATTGATAACAGGCAATGCGGAAGCGCAACAAATATCTTTAGCCGGGCAGTGGCGCTTTGCTGTTGATGCAGGAGATATTGGTGCAGCAGAAAAATGGTTTGCAAAGAAATTGACAGGCGTGATTCAATTGCCAGGTTCAATGGCTGAAAACAGAAAGGGAGATGACGTTACTCTGCAAACCAAATGGACAGGTACTATTTATGACAGCTCATTTTATTTTACTCCCCGTTTGGCTAAATATCGCAAGCCCGGCAATATTCATATACCATTCTGGTTAACACCTGCAAAACATTATGTTGGTGTTGCATGGTATCAAAAAGAAATTGAAATACCGGTCAATTGGAATCGCAAACGAATAAGTCTTTTTCTTGAACGTTGTCATATCGAAACCAGGGTTTGGATTGATGAGATTGAAGTGGGAAAGAGTAATTCTTTAGTAGCACCACACGAGTTTGATCTCACGAAATTAATTACTCCGGGAAAGCATCGTATTACGATAAGTGTCGACAACAGAATCAAAGAAATTAATGTGGGGCCGGATTCTCATAGCATTGCTGATCATACACAAGGAAATTGGAATGGCATCATTGGTAAGATGTATCTGAAAGCAGAATCACTTGTGTCTTTCAATGATATCCAGGTTTATCCTGACATCAAGAGTCGCAGTGCCACGGTGCGTATGCAACTTCTGAACACTACGCAAGAATTATAGTCGTGTACTGTTTTGCTGTTTGCCAAAAGTTATAATTCAAAATTTATTCATGCTGCTAAAGCTGTAAAGATTTCATTTACTGTGACTGCAAACGATACTGCTACCGTTGAAGCAACTATTCAATTTGATAAAGGCATGTTAACCTGGGATGAGTTTAATCCCAATCTTTATAAACTTACAATGTCATTAGTAACTAATTCCGGATCACAAAATACTAAAAGTGTTCAGTTTGGAATGCGTGAGTTTACAATCAGGGGACGTGAATTTCTAATTAATGATAGACCTGTTTTCCTCAGAGGTACACTAAGTAATTGTGAGTTTCCTTTAACAGGTTATCCGGCAATGAATATAGAATCGTGGGAGAAAATTTTTCGTAAAATGAAATCATACGGATTGAATCATGTTCGATTTCATTCATGGTGCCCGTCGGAAGCTGCCTTTGCTGCCGCTGATAAAATAGGGATGTATCTGCAACCCGAAGGACCGAGCTGGCCCAATCATGGACCAAAGATTGGATTGGGGCAGCCAATCGATCAATATATTTATGATGAAACAAACAGGATCGTAAAACAATACGGAAACTATGCATCTTTCACTATGTTATCCGCTGGTAATGAACCTGCAGGAAAACAGGTTGAATATCTTTCTGCATTTATTGATTATTGGAAAAATAAAGACAATCGTCGTGTTTACACCGGAATGTCAGTAGGCGGAAGCTGGCCCATAGTACCCAATGCAGAATTCCAGGTACGAGGTGGTGTTCGGGGATTAACCTGGGACAAAAGACCTGAAACTATTTCTGATTTTAGTGATGGCATTTCCAAATTCAATGTGCCATTTGTAGCACATGAAATGGGACAGTGGTGCGCCTTTCCCAACTTCAGCGAAATAAAAAAATACACCGGTGCATACAAAGCAAAAAATCTTGAACTGTTTCAATCAGATCTTACCGACCGTGGAATGGGTGAACAGGCAAATGATTTTTTAATGGCATCAGGAAAATTGCAGGTGCTGTGTTATAAACATGAAATTGAGAAAGTATTGCGTACACCCGGTTATGCAGGTTTTCAGTTGCTCGGTCTTCAGGATTTTCCGGGACAGGGAACTGCTCTTGTTGGAGTACTCAATGTATTTTGGGAAGAGAAAGGATATGTTTCTGCAAAAGAATTTTCCCGCTTTTGCAACAGTACAGTTCCGCTTGCCAGTATGTCAAAATTTGTTTTTACAAATGAAGAAAGTTTTGAAGCCGGTATATTGATTTCGCATGCAGGCGCAGCTCCGTTAAAAGCAGGCGTTAAATGGAAAATAAAAACTGAAAGAGGACAGCTTGTAAAAGAAGGTGCATTTCAACCAACAGTAATAGCCAACGGAAACGGAAAGCCGGTTGGACGAATCAAATTTTCTCTATCAGAAATCAAACAGGCTTCCAAACTTACACTTGAAGTATGGGTGGATGGCACAGGCTATCACAACGATTGGAACTTTTGGGTTTATCCTGCAGAGTTGCCAAAAGTTAACAGCGATGTTTACTATACAACTGTACTTGATGAAAAAGCAAAAGCTGTTTTAAACAATGGAGGCAATGTGTTTTTGAATGCAGCAGGAAAGGTTGTAAAAGGAAAAGAAGTTGCCATGCAGTTTACACCTGTGTTCTGGAATACATCCTGGTTTAAAATGCGCCCGCCTCATGTTACCGGAATGTTTATTCAGCATAGATCAGAAGCATTTGCTGACTTCCCTACCAATTATTACAGCGATTTGCAATGGTGGGAAATTGTGAATGGTTCACAGGTAATGATACTTGAAGATTTTTCTGCAGGATTCAAGCCTCTTGTTCAACCCATTGATACATGGTTTGTCAACCGGCGTTTGGCATTGATATATGAAGCTAGAGTAGGTAAGGGAAAAATAATCGTTTCAAGTGCCGATTTAAGTGCAGAGGCAAACGACCGACCGGCTGCCCGACAATTGTACTATAGTCTTATACGGTATATGACATCTGCAAAATTTAATCCGGCCAATTCTATCAGCCCGGAATTGATTAATGATATTTTTCTGCGGCCATCAAGGGAGCTGGTGAATATGTACACAAAGGAAAGTCCTGATGAATTGAAACCAAATTCTAACCAGCAGAAAAATTAATAGCTTTTTTATTATTAAGCTTTGATAGATAAAAAAATATGGAAAATAAAATGGCTCTTTACGATATCAGTTAATCATACAAATATGAAATCAGAAAAAAAATATAGTGTTTCTGTGGATGTTGAGCATTTTCCTATACAGGGATGTCCAGACTTTATTAAGCATCGTTTGGGCAACGGTAATATGGAAGTTGTTATTGCAAACTATGGCTGCACTGTTGTGTCGGTTACAGTGCCCGATCGTGATGGCAACATGGAAAATCTTGTAGCGGGTTTTAGTAATCCACAAGATTATTTCACTGACCATCCCTACTTCGGCTGTGTAGTGGGGCGATATGCGAATCGTATTGCTTTTGGTAAATTTGAATTGATGGGCAGGGAATATTCACTGCCGATTAATAATGGCCTGAATCATCTGCACGGAGGCGTCAATGGTTTTAACCGAAAGTTCTGGGATGTGATAGATGTAATCAACAATGGAGAAAATATGGCTGTCTCATTTGCCTATATTTCGCCCGATGGAGAAGAAGGATACCCCGGTAATCTCAACGTAACTGTTACGTATCAATTGACCATAGACAATCAGCTAATCATTCGTTACAACGCTACTACTGATCAGCCAACGATTGTAAACCTCACCAACCATTCCTATTTCAATCTGTCAGGGTTTAAAAATCCTGATGTTTATGATCACCTGTTGAGGATTAACTCTTCCAGTTATACTGAAAAAAACAGTAATAATATACCTACAGGTAATCTTCTTCCGGTTGATGATAGTCCCTTTGATTTTATCAATTTTAAACCATTAGGGAAAGATATTCATTTACTAAAAGAAGATAAAGGGTATGATATCAATTTTGTTCTCAATGGACATTCGAAAGAGGTTTTATTGGCAGCAGAGTTGTATGAGCCTGATGCAGGCAGGTTAATCAAGGTGTTTACAAATAAACCCGGCCTGCAGGTCTATACTGCTAACTGGTGGGATGGAACTCTTTCCGGATCGCAGGGTACAGCATATCAACAGCATGGAGCGGTGGCGTTAGAGACGCAAAGTTTTCCAGATGCACCGAATCATCCAGATTTTCCCGGCACGGTTCTTCTTCCTGGTGAGGTTTACGAAACAGAAACGAGGTATCAGTTTTTAACCAGGTGATCCTGCACAAACGCATTGTGCTAAAAAATTAAATGAAATAAAGTTTAGTAATTTTGTGCAGAACAAAACTGAAGTATTATTTAAAATAAAATTTTCAAACATTGTATGTGCAAAAGGAAATCCTGCTGTACTTGGTGCAAGAATGATGGGCGGAGGCTTTGGCGGCTGCACCATTAACCTCGTAAAGAAGGAAGCTATAGATACATTGGTTGAAGAAATATCTGCTTCTTATGAAAAGGGAATGAACAGAAAGTTGAAAGCATATATTGTGCAAATTGAAAGCGGGACTTCTAAATTATAAAAGCTATGTCATTTGATTTAAAAGAACATTCTCATAAGCGTTTGAATTTATTAACAGGGGAGTGGGTACTTGTTTCACCACATCGTACCAAACGCCCCTGGCAGGGAAAAGTGGAAGCTGCTGCAAAAAACGACAGACCTGAATATGATCCGGGCTGTTATTTATGTCCTAGCAATGTGCGTGCCGATGGAACGGTGAATGAACAATATACAGAGCCGTTTGCCTTTACCAATGATTTTTCTGCATTGCTGAAAGATACTCCCGACGGTGATTATAGTCTTGATGGTTTGTTGCAGGCAAAAAGCCAGAAAGGAATTTGCAGGGTTATTTGTTTTTCACCCCGTCATGATCTTACAATTCCGCAGATGACGGAGGATGCGATTGTAAAAGTGATTGAACTATGGCAGAAAGAATTTACAGAACTTTCAAAAAAAGAATGGATCAAATACATCCAGATTTTTGAAAACAAAGGTGATATTATGGGATGCAGTAATCCGCATCCGCACGGACAAATATGGTCGCTCAATGATGTGCCTGCAGAACTGGTAAAAGAAACCACTCAGCAAAAAGCATATTTTGAAAAACATGGCAGGAGTTTGCTGAGCGATTATCTTCAACTTGAATTAAAACAGAACGAACGCATTGTTTATGCCAATGAACATTTTGTGGCACTGGTTCCTTTCTGGGCAGTATGGCCATATGAAACAATGATCATCAGCCGCAGGCAGGTACAAAACGTAACTGAGTTTACTACTGAAGAAAAGAAAGCATTTGCTTCCATTCTCAAACAACTTACTGTACGTTACGATAATTTATTCAGCACTTCATTCCCATACTCAGCTGGTATGCATCAGGCGCCTGTTAATGATGGAGAACATCCTGAATGGCATTGGCACATGCATTTTTATCCCCCGTTACTTCGTTCAGCAACAGTAAAAAAATTTATGGTTGGTTATGAAATGCTTGCAAGCCCGCAAAGAGATATTACTCCAGAATGGGCTGCTGAAAAGCTGAAGAGTTTACCCGAAACACATTACATGCTGCAACCGTAAGTAATGGTCATTTACTGAATATACTTAATTGTACTTTTCTTTTTTTCAACAGAGAATCTTTTCAAATCTTCGAATATAAATCAGAAAATAAAAAGGCAATTCATTTTGAATTGCCTTTTGTGTGCCCAAGACTGGATTCGAACCAGCACATCCTTGCGAACGCTGCGACCTGAACACAGTGCGTCTACCAATTTCGCCAC
>CAZOLW010000030.1:0-22215 GCA_964580775.1 uncultured Chitinophagaceae bacterium
GATGCAAGTAAAAAATATCCGACACTGCTTTATTGTCAGGGCGGACCGCAATCTGCATTGACACAATTCTATTCCTTCCGCTGGAATTTTCAACTGATGGCATCGCAGGGATATATTTTGGTAGCTCCGAACCGTCGTGGTATGCCGGGTCATGGTACAAAATGGAATGAAGAGATCAGTAAGGATCATGGGGGACAGGCCATGAGAGATTACTTCAGTGCTATTGATGCTGTAAGCAAAGAAAAATTTGTTGATAAGAACCGTCTCGGTTGTGTGGGTGCAAGCTATGGAGGTTACTCTGTGTTCATGCTCGCAGGAATTCATAACAACCGCTTCAAAACATTTATTTCACACGATGGTGTTTTTGATATGCGCAGCATGTATGGCACAACTGAAGAACTCTGGTTTCCTGATTGGGATTGGGGCGGACCATACTGGGATAAGAAAAACACAGCTGCACAACGATCCTACAACCAGCAGAACCCCATCAACTATGTTACCAAATGGAATACTCCTATCATGATCGTGCAGGGTGGCAAAGATTACCGTGTACCGATTGAACAGGGATTGCAGGCTTTCCAGGCTGCACAGTTGCTGGGCATTAAAAGTAAACTTGTTTACCTGCCCGATGAAAATCATTGGGTGCTGAATGCACAGAACGCATTGGTATGGCAGCATGAATTTTATAAATGGCTGGAGGAAACATTGCCGGAGAAGAAGTAGTGGAGCCGCATTAAAACAATAGGTATGCCATACCGCGGAGGTATGGCATACCTTATCTTCACGATGGCGGGTTAATTAAATCTGTTGAGCTATTTTTCTGATAACAACTACATGCACATTAAAGATCATCCCTGCTCTTCTTCCGCTTAAACAAACCCTTCCTGCTCTTTGTGGGTTTATAAATTTCTTTTGCCTTTTGTACCAGCATCAGCATTTCATTCTGCCAATAATCGTTTTTGTTTATGCAGGTTTGCAGCATTTTAATCAATTCCTCCCAGCTGCCTTCTTTGAGATACGCTGACTTTTTCAGCAGCATGCCAAACATGGCAACAGCTGCAGCAAACCGGTAAGTACTATCGGCCTGTTTAATGTCTGAATAATTATTGCTGAGCGGGTACTGTTCTAAAAAAAAATCCTGTGACTCTACACATTGGTAGCTGAGTTCGGCATTGGCAATAATTTCTCCTAAAGGCATCGTTACATCGGTTAACTCCACCTCAAACACAGCTGTTACTGTATTGCCTGTACCAACCTCTCCTCCTTCCAGTAAACTGCTGCTGTCGGCCAGTACATCTTTGCGGTTATCATAACCAATCAACCTGTACTGTTTTACATATTTCGGCTGAAAAGTTACATTCAGAAATGCTTCATTGGCAACAGCATAAAGGGTTTGTGTTAATTCCTTCACCAGCACTTTCTCGGCTTCCATCACATTATCGAGATAGGCAAAATTGCCATTTCCTTTTTTTGCCAGCACTTCCAGTTTTGAATCTTTATAATTTCCCATTCCTACGCCAAGGCAGGTAAGATAAATACCCGTCTTTTGCTTTTGTGATATCAAAAAAATCAATGCTTCTTCACTTACTTCACCCACATTAAAATCCCCATCTGTTGCAAGTATGATGCGGTTATTTCCGCCTTTAATAAAAGTACGTTCAGCAAGAGTATACGCCTGTCTGATTGCAGATGGACCCGGTGTATCGCCACTGGCCGAAAGTGAATCAATCACTGCCATAATTTTTTCTTTTTCTTTTCCTGATGTTGGCCGCAAGGCAACACCAACCGTTCCGCCATAAATCACCATGGAAATTGTATCAATAGGCCGCAGGTTTTGCACCATCAAACGGAAAGCCGTTTTTAATAATGGCAGGCGATTGGGTTGTTCCATTGATCCGCTGACATCAACGAGAAAAACAAAATTACTCGGTGGCAGAAAATCATAGTTTATCTTTTTTGCCTGCAGTTGCAGAAACAGTAAATGATGCGCCCTGTTCCATGAACAATCAGTTAACTGCGATTGAACATGAAATGTTTTACCGTTTGGTGGCTCCGTATATTTCTGCGGAAAATAATTCAGCATTTCTTCAATTCTTACAGCATCCGCAGGAGGTTCAGACTGCATATTCAGGAAACGGCGGATATTGCTGTATGATGCTTTATCAACATCGAGGGCAAAGCCGGTAGTGGGATACTGATCGGCGTAATTAAATCCGTTTTCAGATTGCTGGGAATAGGTTTCACCTGCGGATGAAAACAACATGGAACGATCCGGTATTCTATTTCTTGTAACAGATAATAATTTCCGTTTCTGCCCCCCCGGAACAGAAGACATGTTTAGTACTACACTGTTGAATTCATTGCTGTTGAGCACCAGTGTTTTTTCCTCGAAACCTTTTAAGTAAAAGCTTACGGTGTCGATTTGCTTTGATGAAGGAATACCAAATGCCCCGGTGGTTCCTGAATAATAAAATGAATTGGTAGAGTGAATATGGATGCGTACATGAGCAATACCGTTTGCTTTGAGGTCTTTTACTTCACCACGAAAATAAAACTGTGCATCCGCATTTGCAGCGAACAGAAGCAAGCACCACAAAATAATGCACCGTTGATTCATAAACAGTTTCCTGCATCAGTGGTTAGGAACAATGATCAGGAAGGAGTATCCGTCAGCTGGTAAATCTCTTTCAGGTTACGGCCCAGACCATCATAGTCTAATCCATAACCCAGTAAAAAAATATTCGGTACAGAGAACCCAAGATAGTCAATTGTAACAGGATAGGTTGTTGCTTCCGGCTTGTGCAGTAAAGTTGTAATCTTCAGCGATGCAGGTTGCTGATTGTACAGCTGCGGCAAAAATTCGCTCATGGTTTTACCTGTATCAATGATATCTTCCAGGATAATGACATGCCTGTTGACAATATCTGTATCAAGACCAATGGCAGTAATTACCTGCCCGGTTGATTTGGTGCCCTTATAAGAAGCCAGTTTAATAAAACAAATCTCTGCCTCAATGGTAATATACTTAAACAGATCGGCTGCAAAAATGAATGAACCATTGAGGATGGCAATAAAAAGTGGCTTCTTTCCTGCATAATCAGTATCAATTGCTTTCGCTAATTCTTTCACTCTTGCCAGCACAACCTCTTCAGTCATGTAAGGGACAAAATATTTATCGTGGACTTTGATTGCAGACATGAAAATTATTTATTGATGATGAGTTCCATTCCTTCCTTGAGATCGGTGCCGTTTAAATTATTCCACTGCTGAAGCTGTGCTTGTGTTACTTCATATTTTTTTGAAATACTGTACAGGGTTTCTTTTGGCTGCACCACATGAATTTCAATTTCTGATAAAGTTGTAACGGCAGTTGTTTCAGTTGCTGATTGCTCTGTTACTGCTGTACTTTTTATGTTACTGAGTTTGGGTGCAGCAGGTGCAGGCGCCTGCAGATACAACTGCTCACCAACAGCAGGTTGCTGATTGGCTGTTAACAGATTCAGCTGCATCAAAGCATCTAAGCGAATGCCCTGCTGTTGTGCAATATCATACAATGATTCGCCATCTGCCACCACATGAAACTGGCTGGCTCCGGTTCTGCGTTTACGTTGCAGGTAAATAAGCTGATCTTTTTCACCCGCTTCCTTTTCTTTTAAATCGTTGAAGTCGAAAATATATTTCAACGGTACATTGTATTGCTGGGCAATGGCAAGGAAGGGAGTGCCTTTTACAACATACACAACTCTTGTTTCATTGATTTTAAACTCACCTGCAGGATATTGAACAGCCGGAGCTGGTTTTGATTCCTTAGGCTGTGTGCTGACAGGTTGAATCTTTTCAGTAACAATCACAGTTTGCGGAAGAGTAACCGGCTGTTCTGTTTTTACAACAACTGTTTCCTCTTCTTTTTTCTTACCCATTGCAATCAATGAGTAATTATTGAGGCCGTATGTTTCAATGTACTTAATCAGCATTTCTGGGTATTTTGGATTAGTAGCATAACCTGCCTTCTTTAATCCGTAAGCCCATGCTTTGTAATCAACAGGATCGAGTGTGAACAGAAAATCATAATGCTTTCTTGTACGCAGGAAATTGGAATGATCAACATAGGATTCTTCTGCATTGCCATATTTTCTGAAACATTCACCCGGCGCATCATCATCATGACTAACTGATGGACCTGTCCATGTTTCTTTACACTTGATACCAAAATGATTGTTTGATTTTTTTACCAGCTTGCTGTTGCCGTTTTCTGTTTCCACAATTCCCTGCGCCAGTGTAATGGATGCAGGCACCCCTGTGCGGATCATTTCCTTCATGGCAATTTCTTTGTAGGTATTCACATACTCATCAATTGAAATTGTCTGTGCAGTTACAGACGCCGCAGTTACTAAACCAATAAACAGATAAACCAATCTCTTCATACGAATATTTATTTTTTACGAATGAGAAACAAACCGTCTCTCAGGGTTAACATTATTTTTTCCACTTCCTCATCAGCAGCAATCAGTTCATTAAACGCCTGAATAGCCTTTGCATTCTTTCCTTTCAATATATCAGCCAGCACATCGCCATGAAACAATACATTGTCTGCCAGAATCAAACCACCCTTTCTTAAACGGGGTTTTACCAGTTCATAGTATTTCAGATAACCCGGTTTATCGGCATCAATAAATACGAGATCCCATGTTTCCTGCAATTGCGGTATAATTTCCGCCGCATTTCCTACATGCAGCTGAATTTTTTCATTCAGTCCTGCTTTTATAAAATTATTCTTTGCAATGTTGGCATCCTGTTCACGCATTTCAATTGTATGCAGCATTCCGTCTGCTGCCAATCCCTTCGCCAGGCAAATACTGCTGTAACCGATCATGGTGCCGATTTCAAGTATCCGCTTTGGCTGAATGAGTTTGCTGATGATTTCAAGGAACTGTCCCTGGAGATGCCCGCTCATCATATGCGGATCGGCATGTGACTGAAAGGTTTCAGCAGCGATGCTTTTCAGTAATTCATCTTCAGCAGATGAATAGTTTGCAGCATATGCTTCTGCCTTTGGATGAATGAGTTCCAGGTGAAAAAATTTATGCAAAGATAAAGCTCATAAGCCAAAGGGCAAAGAACTGAAAGACAGTGATTTGTTAAACAGTTTGCGTCTTCGGCTTGTGTGAGATCAACCACAAACCAATAAAGGTTAAAAGTCCGTTGATGATGAGCAGTTCAAGTCCCACTTCAAATGAACCAAAGAGCTGCTTCTGGAATTTATCAATAAAGAAACAGATAACAGGCGCAGCAATACAGATAAATGGCACAAGCTTATCGTTCACTGCACGTTTGGTAATGATGCCGAATGTAAATAACCCCAGCAACGGACCATATGTATAAGCTGCCACTTTTAAAATAACGCCAATCATACTTGGTTCATTGATCCATTTATACACCATCACCAGTACTAAAAACAGGAATGCGAATGTGAGGTGGATACGCTGACGTAATTTTTTCTTTGCTGCTTCCGTCATATCTGTTCTCCGTTGCATACCGATGATATCAATACAGAAAGATGAAGTAAGTGCAGTAATGGCACCATCGGCACTGGGGAACAATGCCGAGATCAATGCGATGATGAAAATTACAGAAACGATTGGCGGCATATGATTCAAAGCAATGGAAGGAAATAATTTATCACCAACTGCTGTAATCCCCTGTTGTTCGGCAAACAGTAACAGTACACCACCGAGGAACAGGAACAGCATCAGCACCACCATCAATATAACGCCCAGTGTGAGTACATTTTTTTGCGAGCCTTTTAATGTTTTCACTGAAATATTTTTCTGCATCATTTCCTGGTCCATCCCCGTCATGGTCATAGTTATGAATGCACCAGCCAGAATTTGCTTAACAAAAAAGAATTTACTTTCAGGGTTGGTAAAGAAAATTTTTGAATACCCTTTTTCATTCATGGCAGTGATGCTGTCGCCAAAACTCATACCCATCTGGTTCAGCAGGTACACAACGCAGATCACAAGTCCTGCAAGCATACAGGTTGTTTGAAGAGTATCCGTCCAAACAATTGTTTTTACACCACCTTCATACGTGTATAATAAAATCATGATGAGGATAATGAGCGTTGTTACCCAGAAAGGAATATGAATGGATGGAGGTAATGCATCCTGTAAAATCCGTACTACCAGGTACAACCTTGCAGTTGCCCCCAATGTTCTTGACAATATGAAAAAAGAAGCCCCTGTTTTATATGCTTTAAAACCCAAACGCCCACTGAGGTAATTGTAAATAGAAGTTAGTTTGAGTTTATAATAAAGCGGCAGCAGTACAAAAGCAATTACCATATAACCGATGAGATAACCCAATGTAATTTGAAAATAGGCGAAGGACTCTTTAGCCACAGCACCGGGCACACTTACAAACGTAACGCCACTCAGTGATGTGCCAATCATTCCAAATGCCACCAGCATCCAGTTACTGTTGCGGTTGCCGATAAAGAAGGATTCGTTATTGGAGTTTTTAGATGTATACCAGGCTACGCCCAGCAGCAATAAAAAATAGCCAAATACAAATGAAAATAATAATACCGGAGACATAAGGCTTGGTTTAAAAATGAAGATAAAGAAATAATCCAACGGTCATACAGTTTCATTACTTTGCGTCATATTTTTAACGGTATGCAATTTTCTTCATTAGCTGTTTTCTGCGGTTCAAAATCAGGGGCCGACCCATTGTTTACTGAACATGCAAAACAACTGGGTACAATGATGGCACAGAAAAACATTAAGCTTGTTTATGGCGGCGGCGGTAAAGGCCTGATGGGAACTGTGGCTGATGCCGTAATGGAAAACAAGGGAAATGTAATTGGCATCATTCCTGAAATATTACTGGAATGGGAAGCCCAGCATGAAGGTATAACAGAGTTGATTGTTGTGGAAGATATGCATATCCGCAAAAAGAAAATGTATGAACTCTGCGATGCAGCTGTGATCTTACCTGGTGGCCATGGCACATTAGATGAAATGTTTGAAATGCTTACCTGGAATACACTCAACATCCACAACAAAAAATTATTCCTGCTCAACAGCAATGGATATTACAACCATCTTGTTGCACATATCCGGCATATGGAAAACGAAAACTTCCTCTACGAAAAAATGGAAGAACGGATCGTATTAGTGAATGATCCTGTTGAAATTTTTACCGACGCTGGTTTTTAGGCCTGATGTAAAATAAAAAAGTAGTGCGGAACACCGGCTGCAACTTTCCGAAATTATCAATGTAAGGAGAGCTGGGATCTCTCAGCACATCAACCATAATGCTTGTGTAGAATTGTGATTGACCAATCATCCTGTTACCATAACCGCCGCCCACAAGTATACTTGGTGCATCTCTTTTTTCTTTTCCCGATACTGCTCCGTTATTCTTAACGCTGTAAGTAATAGTATTGTATTCAAACTGGCCTCCAAGGAAAAGCATATTCACAGGCCAGATTCTTACAAATGGTCCACCACCAACAACAAACTGTCTGTACGTAATAGGAGCATTGTATTCGTTTTGGGTGATATAGTTGACGTTGGTTGCAACACCCACATCAATGAAGCGGTTTAAGCTGTAACCAACTTCGGGATTTAAACCAATAATAAATCCATTAAAAAATCCAAGATTAATTCCTGTACCCAGAAACAACTGCTCTTTTTTAAAGCCCTTTTCTTTTATTTCGTCCTGCGCAAAAGATGAACTGAGAATGAAAAAAGAAAGGGAGAAGAGTAAAATGATTTTGTTCATGTGTTTGGTTTTGTTGCTGACCGGTTATCATTTGGACACAGTTCAGGCTAAGGCGAAATTCGGAAAGGATGTTGAAGGGAAAAAATCTATTCAGCAAATAAAAACTTAAAACCTTGGACACATACTTTGTCTGCGTTGGTTCTTATCACCAAGGTATTCATTATAATATCCATTTCTAATGAGTGAGAACTCATAGGCACCATAAGCACTGTTATATCTTCCAAGATTGCTGGTAGTAGCATCATAGGTAAATGTAAAACGGATATCTTTCCATTCAAGACCAACCATGGCTACTGCTGCATCGCCCCAGCGGTAATAAGCGCCGCCAAACACAACAACACTTCCATCGCCAATAACATTGTAAGCTGCATTACCTCCAAATACCAGTTCATTTGCTTTGGCCTGCGAAGAAAAATAGGCGTTGGGATTTAAGATCCAATCGTCATTGATTTTAAAACTGCCGTTTAAAAAACCAATATACCGGCGGGGCACTTCATTAGTGCCATTACTGAAAAAGGTTTCCTTTGGTTTGTTGATATGATGAACAGAGATGCCTGCATTTACATACGTTTTCTCTGTTGGAAAATAAGCATAGTTCATACCTACCTGCAGATCAAAATAAGAACTGCTGGGATTTGTGAGTTTCGCTTCTCCATTTGGTGCGCCTGCATCAAAGAATTTTCCGTTCCACTGATTATCGAATGTAAACTTGGTTACATCAATCCGTTTGCTTGCATACCCTGCATTGAAGCCCGCTGATAACAAACTGCTGAGACCAATCATTTGATGATAGGCAACAGAACCATATACTTTGTTTGAACGTAGATTACCACGCCCTGCAGCATCATTCAATAAAACAGCACCAACACCTACCCATCCATTTTCAATTTTGTTGCGTAACAACTGGGCATCGCCCCATATACTGGCAGTTTTAAACGGAACAGGAACAGAAGACCATTGATTGCGGTAATTGGCTCCAATCCTGTAATCAGCATCAGGAATAAATCCTGTATTGGCCGGGTTGGTTGTTAAAGGTGAATTCATGAACTGGGAAAAATGCAGGTCCTGTGCACCTGCAGAACTTTGCAAAAGTACCAGCAATAACATTTGTATAATTCTGTTTCTATTCATATTCCACAATTCATTTTAAACAACTAATTTATCATTTTGTTCTACCCTTTAAACGGCTGACCCTTCTTTTCATTACCTGATCAGCGTAACATCACCCTTCTTCTTAAACTTCTCACCGGTAAAATATTCCACCTCCAGTGTCCATGCATATGCATCCATTGGCTGCGGAGTTCCTTTATAGGTTCCATCCCATCCAATATTCTGTGAGCGGCTTTCAAACACCATTAAACCCTGCCGGTTGTAAACACGCAATGTCATTTTTGAAATACCAAATCCACGCACCATAAATTTATCATTCACTCCATCACCGTTTGGCGTAAAGGCGCTTGGCAGATCGTTGACTACATTGATGATGGATTCAACCGGAATACATATTGAATCCTGGCAGCCAACATTGTTGATGACTGTTTGGCAAACCGTATTAATGCCCGGCCGCACATATTGATGAATCGGATCACGCAAAGCAGATGTATCACCATCGCCAAAATCCCAGAACCACCGGACTACATCAGCCGATGCGGTACTTGTAAACCGTGTTGCGGTATTTTCCTGGGAAGGATTTGGATTATAAAAGAATCCTGCAGTTGGTGGTGGAACTACCTGGAAAGTTCTTGCAGCAGAATCAATCAGGTTACAACTGTTGGGATTAAAAATATATTGCTTGATGGTATAGGCACCCGGAGTTGTATAAGCAAAATTTGGTGTAGTGGCATTAGATGATTGTCCATCACTGCTCACCCACAGATAACTCAGCGAGCCAACAGATGTATCTATTACCCGAACTGTATCAGGCACGCACACATTGCTTACACTGAAACCAGCCTTAATATTATCAATTACCTGGAAATTGACAATACTTGAATCATCACCCAGGTTACAATAACTACTGTCAATTAAAACAAGGCGAACATTATATGAACCAATGCCCGGGAATGTATGCGAAACGGATGGAGCAATGCCCAATATCGTATCATTTTTTGTTCCATCGCCCCATACCCACATAAATGATTTAGGCCCGAATGGTTTTGAAGAAGTAAGCAGATTGCTTGTATTGGTAAAATTAAATGTGAGGCTGTTACATGCAACCCGGGAATAATTGAATCCGACATCAACAGAGTCTGTTGTAACATGAATCCTCATGGTAGCCGAATCTTTTTCATTACAGGAGTTGCTGTCAATGCCAATAATCTTTACATCAAAAAATCCTACCTGATTATAGGTATGTGTAAAAGGATTGGTGGTGGTAGTATCATTTCGTGAACCATCTCCCCATATCCAGATATATTGTTTCGCCTTTCGAATAGTATCAGTAAACTGAACAGTAGCAGGCAGGCAGAAGTTCAATTGTTTTGCACCCACTGCTCTTATTGCTACATCAACACCTGCTAAGTCGAAACGGATCTTTACCATACCGAGATTACAGGCACCACCACCAACAGCTGGATTTACATTACCAAATACCCCTGCAGTAATCGGGTAAGGTGCCTGGGCAGGAACAACAGCCCCTACATTTTTACAATTGGCGCAGATAGCCTGGTAAATAACTCCGCTTTCATCAAAGCGGCTGGTACCTCCATCCACATGTTCTGTTCCTCCGGGCCCACCTAATTGTCCAAAGAAACTTCCATACAGTTGTGATGCTGCATTTTTCTGCAATACAAAGAAGTAGAAATCGCTGCCATCAGTTGTTCTCTGAAATGCATCGCTTGTTACCGGAAGACCGGTGGTTCCTGCTGTAGGATAAGCAGAAGGTCCACCTCCAAAATTATTGGCAGCTCCGCCCCATCCT
The DNA here is from genome assembly GCA_964580775.1 of uncultured Chitinophagaceae bacterium. Lineage (GTDB taxonomy): Bacteria > Bacteroidota > Bacteroidia > Chitinophagales > Chitinophagaceae > Lacibacter. The sequence continues at coordinate 10,709 of CAZOLW010000030.1, forward strand.
GATACATACACATTTTCGCAATTATCAACCAAAAAAGCAACTGGTGAAATATTTGGTGCACCGGCTCCTGAAGTACCAAAGGTTGTGGAATAAACAAAGCCACTGAGATTTGGTTGGAGTTTGGCAATAAACTGTCTTGAATTGGCTACAGAGTAAATAGCGTTTTGTACAGGCCAGTTCCCGGTTGAAGTACCCATAACATAAGGAAACCCTTTTTGATCGAACTGGATACCATAAACAAGATCTGTTTGTGGTGTTCCAAGATATGTGGTACGGAGAAGTGATACAGTTGTGCCATTATCTACAAGATTGGTTACATAACCATCTGCTGTGCCTCCATTATAAGCTGGCTGCAATACAGCAGCCGCTGTACCTGGAAAGTTACTGCTTGTGGTACCGCCTGCTACAAAAATATCCTGCGGGCTTAACGGATTAACCGATAAAACAAATGCAGCATCTTCTCCGCTACCACCAAGATATTTACTCCATATAACAGCGTTTGCATTAGAGTTGATTTTTATTACAATTCCATCTTGTCTGCCTCCGGAGCTATCCGGTCCGGCTACCTGCGCAAAAAGCCTTCTTGATTGAGAGCAGGAAGCAAGAAGGATGTTATTATTAGCATCGAGGATTACTTCACTTTTACCATCATCTCCGTAATTTCTTAAAAGCGTCTGTGCACCCGCACCCCGGCTTGGGTTAATATTCACCCCATCATCTCCTGTTCCGCCAATCCGGATGGAGCCAATGATTGCAGTTCCGGTTGAATTAATCTTTGTAACAAAAATATCATACCCGCCACCATCTCCATATAGTGCACCTGGAAATGTATTACCTGATTTTGTTCTTCCTGCAATCACTAAATTACCTGCAGCATCTGCAATGATACTGTGAGGTTGGTCCAAATCGTTGCCTCCAAGATAGGTTGCAAAAATTCTTGTACGTCCATCGGGCGACAGGCGGATAATACCAATATCCGGAGGAACACTTGCACTGGAAGGGCCACCACCTGTTGACTGTATAACACCGGTACTGGTAGGAAACCCGGTAGGCTGAGCAATGCCGCCACCAAAAAAACTGCCATCAGGACCCGGAGTTGCTGTAAAGCCCCAGTTGTCAGTTGTACTTCTGCTGAAAGAAGAAAAGACCAATGCCGGATCAATAATCAACGTTGTGGTCTTATCATAATTTTTTATATCAAAACTTACTGTATTACCTGTGAGTTTGTACCTGCACTGAATGGTTTCTCTTTTCCCTTCAACAAACTGAAACGTATAAGGCTTCAACTCACGGGCTTCCCCAACCGAAGTGCCCACGATCAGTTCATTATTCCTGATGCTGAGTTTATCGGCCCCTATATAATGCATTTGAATTTTTGAAACATCTGCACCGGGATAAACAACAATATCATACTTCAACTGGTCGCCCTGTACATAATAACGTACATCTACACCGGGATAGACATTTTTGTAAGTAATGGCCTGAAAAAGTTTACACCCACTTGCCCATTTACTTTCGTCATTTCCGATAAAATAATTTTCAATACCCGGCAATGGCTTTTCCATGACAGGAGTTGAATTAAAATTACCGCCAAGGAATTTTACCCTGAATGCATGGGCCCGCATTTTTTCAGGTACTGCTGCAGAAAAATCTTTTTTTGAGGAAGCATCTATTCCGTGGCCGTGATTGTATTCAGTTAACCGCTGATAATCTTCTGGGTGATGCATAAGGATCGTGTATCCATCTTTACTTAAAAAGAAAGCACTGTTACCGGCTTCGGTTTTAAACTGCACCTGCTTGTCCCACTGACCTTTATTTTCTACAAAATAAAGCTGCGACTTTGTAATAAGAGGCAATGCTAAAAGCAAACATGGTACGATGAAGAGACGGGATATTATCATGTAAAATTTCTCCAATGCTAACGGTATTTGAATGTACTCAAATTAAACGGAAAATTTCAGCGCTTATTTCCTCATGCTACCCTGCTCCACTGTGTTTTTCCCTTTTTCGATAAAAGGTAATTCTTTAATAGCAAATTTTTTGCCATAGACAGGTCGGGGTCTTCTATCAACAGTTCATCACTGATTATTTTTGCCTGTTCAAGCAATTCTCTATCCTGAACAATGCTTGCCAGCTTAAAATTCAATACCCCACTCTGTTTTGTTCCTTCAATATCCCCCGGGCCACGAAGTTCCAGATCTTTCTCTGCTATTAAAAACCCATCATTCGTTGCACACATGATCTTTAACCGTTCACGTGCATCATTCGTTAATTTACTCCCTGTTAAAAGAATGCAAAAACTCTGCACACTTCCTCTTCCCACTCTTCCACGCAGCTGATGCAGCTGCGATAAACCAAACCGTTCTGCACTTTCCATGACCATCACACTTGCATTGGGAACATCCACACCCACTTCAATAACCGTTGTTGCAACCATGATCTGCGTATCATTTTTTTTGAAACGCATCATATTGGTTTCTTTTACTACTGCTTTTTGTTTTCCATGCACCATACTGATATAATACTTCGGCTCAGGAAAAAATGCTTTTACTTCTTCGTATCCTTTCATCAGGTTTTCAAAATCCAGTTTTGAACTTTCTTCAATTAACGGATAAATAAAATAGGCCTGTCTTCCTTTTGCAATTTCTTCTTTTACAAAATCCATTACTGCCGGTCTTGCTGTTTCATAACGGTGAACAGTGGTAATGGGTTTACGACCCGGTGGCAATTCATCCATTACACTGTAATCCAGATCTCCATAAGCCGTCATAGCCATCGTTCTTGGAATTGGTGTTGCCGTCATCACCAGCATATGCGGCGGAACATGATTCTTCAGCTTCAACTCCGCCCGTTGCGCTACACCAAAACGATGCTGTTCATCAACAATGGCCAGTCCAAGATTTTTAAACTGTACAATTCCTTCAATCAATGCATGAGTACCTACGATCATTTGCACTTCGCCAGATTGCAGGCCATTCAATATCTTTTCCCGTTCAGCTTTTTTGGTAGAGCCAGTAAGCAGCTTCAGTTCAATCTTCATTTCTTTCAGCAAACCGGAAATACTGTTAAAATGCTGCTGGGCCAGAATTTCTGTTGGCGCCATTAAACAACTCTGAAAACCATTATCGGCAGCCAGTAACATGGTCAAGAGGGCAACAATCGTCTTTCCGCTGCCTACATCACCCTGTAATAACCGATTCATTTGATGACCCTTTGCTGTATCCTGCCGTATTTCTTTGATGACCCTTTTCTGTGCACCGGTTAATTGAAATGGCAGGTGCTTACTGTAGAACCCATTGAACAGATCGCCCACTTTATCAAACACTACTCCTTTTGAAAAACGGTGACGGTTGCTTTTGATCATGGCCATGCGGAGCTGGGCAAAGAACAACTCTTCAAATTTTAATCTTCTTAATGCAGCTTCATACTGATCCGCATCGGCTGGAAAATGCATTTGCCTGTATGAATCATATCTCGATGGAAAGTTTAATAATGTAACCAAATGCTCGGGTAAATTTTCCGGCAGATCTTTGATATGGATTTGGGGCAACAAAACCGCCGTGAGCTTGGCAATGCTTCTTCCGTTTAATCCCTTTGCTTTTAATTTTTCGGTTGTTGGATAGATGGGTTCGAGTAATTGCCTGCCTTCTGCATTCTGATGAGTGAGGACTTCCAGTTCAGGATGAACAATCTGTGGCTTACCCATAAAAAAACTCAGCTTACCAAAAACGAGGTAATCTTCGCCAATGGCTAATATTTTCTGAACCCAGTTAATTCCCTGGAACCAGGTAAGCTCCATTGTACCCGAAATATCTTTAATATGTGCTACCAATCGCTTGGCCTGCCGTTCGCCAATGATTTCAAAGTCGGTTAATCTTCCGGCCACCTGCACATAGTCCATTTGCAGGTTTACCTGCTGAATGGGAGTAATTTTTGTTTTATCGAGGTGACGGTAAGGGAAATGCTCCAACAGGTCATTGAACGTAAAAATGTTCAGCTCCTTTTTCAACAGTTCGGCACGCAAAGGCCCCACACCTTTCAGGTATTCGATGGGGCTGCTTAATATAGATGATGAAGGATGAATAGAAATGATTTTGCGGTGAATTTACTGCGTACTGTGTAACCTGCCAATCATTGTTTACTGCTTTTCTTTACTGATCACTTTGACGAAGCTGTATGAAAACGACGGACATCTAACAATGTACTCTCTTTAAAATACCGTTGAGTGGGTATTGAAAAGAGTGTAAAGAGAGATTAATATTGCAATATCAATCGGGGAAAAACTAACTTCCCCAAAAAACTAAAATGCGAATCGCCCACTTTCTTTTTTTATTGATATCCTGCCTTCCGGCTTTTGCACAGAAAGAATCCAAAAAACTGGCACTGATCGTTGCGATTTCAAAATATGCACCCTCAACCGGATGGAACAGTCTGAATTCAGAAAATGATATCCCCTTAGTGAAAGAGGCTTTAAAACGCCAGGGATTCAAAGAAGAGAATATCCGGATCGTTCGTGATAAAGAAGCTACCAAACAGGGAATTTTAAATGCCATGCAACAGCAGCTGATTGATAAAGCAGCCCCCGGTGATGTTTGTGTGTTTCATTTCAGTGGACATGGAGAACAGGTATTTGATGATAATGGCGATGAAGCTGATGGTTACGATGAAGCGTTGGTAACTTATGATGCTCCCATGGAATACCAGCCAGGCGTTGAAAAACATTTGCGTGATGATGAGTTTGGATTAAAACTGGAACAGGTAAGAAAATGGTTGGGCAATAATGGCAATCTGCTGGTAGTGATTGATGCCTGCCACAGTGGTACAAGTACACGCTCAGGTTTAGGAAACTATCGTGGTACAACAAAAAAATATCAGCCGAAAGGTTATACACCCAAGGTAAATACGAAGGTTATCAATGAAAGCCTGTTCAGCCTCGGCGAATCAAAAGATGGTTTAGCTCCCATGAGTGCCTTCTTTGCATCGGCTGCATCAGAACTCAACCAGGAATGTGGTGATGAACATTGCGGCAGCTTGTCTCTTGCCTTTTCAAAAGCATTGGCAAAGGCTGATTCAAAAACCAGTTACCGTGGTTTGTTTGATAATGTCCGTTTAGAAATGAGTAAGAGTGTTCCCGGACAAACACCGAATGCTGAAGGGGATCTGGATAAAGAAATTTTTGGTGGCAAAGCATTAGGTAAACCAAATTATTACTTAGCTGAACAGATCTTAGACAAGAAAAAAATTACAATAGGTTGCGGAAAGATATATGGCGTTTTTGCAGGCACTACTGTAAAAGTATATGCTTCAAACACCTACAACAGGGAAACAGCAACACCCATTGCAAAAGGAGTTTTAACAACTGCTGCCGATTACAGCAGTGAGGTTGAACTGGATACAGAGCTAAGCAATGATCAGTTGAAAACAGCCTGGGTATTTTTAGAAGAAGTAAGTTTTGGTGATTTATCTGTTGCGGTTACCATTAAAACAAAAGATGCTTCATTAAATACAAAGCTGAAAGATGCAGTTGCAAAAATTAAACAGGCAAAGCTGGTTAGTGAACAGGGTGATGTATTTATTGAGCAGGGTACAGAAGGTTTCAGTGCCGACTCGATCTATATTTCCACATCAGGTGATTACCGTTTGGGTGTTTGCAGCAGGAACCTGAATGCTGATGAACTTTACACAATTGTTGCGGCTAAGATTGGTGCTTATGGACGTGCTGCCTACCTGCGCAACCTGAACATGAAAAATGAAGAGTTGAATGTAGTGTTTGAATTTGTGCCGATTGAATATAAAAAAGCAGAAGGAAACAACAATGCCATTATAAAAGATTTACCTGTGAAGACGATCAAGGATGCATCGGGTAATATTGTGTTCCAGCACGATGACCGGTATAACTTACGAATCATTAATAACGGTCAGGAACGTTTGTATTACAATATCCTTGAAATACAGCCCGACAATCTGGTGAATGTATTGTTCCCCGGCGCCAATCAACAGGCATCTGATTGCTTTATCAGCCCTGGTGATACGGTGAGGTTAACAAAGATCTTTAAGATCAGTCCGCCCGATGGAATGAATGTAATCAAATTAGTTGCAGCTAAAGCACCATTGAATCTGCGCCAGGTATTTGTTGCGCAGGGCAGTTCAAGAGGTAACACGGCAAAGCCAACCAATCCGTTTGAGAAATTAATGGATGGCATCAATCGTACAGAAGGCGTACAGTCAAGAGGAAGCGGAGAAGAAACCATTCAGCCGGATGCTGTAAATATATTTTCTCTTCCTTATAAAATCGTTCTAAAAAAACAATAATAAATATAATTGCTAATTCAGAAAAGTTTCTAATCTTTATTCACAAACCAAAAAAAACAAACACATGAAAAAGGTTTTATTCCTCCTTATTGCAGTAGTTGGCTTATCATTAGCTTTCTCCAGCACTGCTAAAGCTCAGACACAGCGTAAAAAAGTTGCTGTTATTGCACAACCGGTAACAGAAAAGAAAGATCTTCCTGGTCCTGATGCAACTCCCCGTGTAAAGAAAACCCGTGGTTATTGCTATGCTTATTTCGATAACTTCACAGGTCAGTATGTTGACATCTGGGTAGAAGGTATTTATCAGGGTCGTCTTTCTCCATACGCTACATCAGTACGTATTGATGTATGGGTACCGGGCAACTGGACAAAATGGTATGCTGAAACTACAGACAAAGCATTATACTGGAGCAACAGCAGCTATTGCAACGACAGCCGCACATTTACACTTAATCTCAAAAGATAATAAGGTAATGTTTTCAGCAAGGGTATAAACTTCAATGTTTATACCCTTCTTTTTATATATACATTTACGTAACTGCTGCATGAAGTTTTTAAAAAAATTCTTTACTGAGTACCTGCTTCTCAACCTGTTTATTTTTGGTTGTGTGTCACTGCTTTCTTTGGTAATCCTAAACCTTTCATTCTTTGATCCATTTACAGAGGCTTTCAGGGACTTTTCATTAACAGATCTGTATTACACAAAAGAAAAAGACAGAAACCAGATAAATAAAGGCCCGGTCGTTTTAATTAATGTTGAAGATAAAAACCGCTCACAAGTTGCTTATCTGCTTCAGCAGGTACAGAAGGGCAAGCCAAAAGTAGTAGCACTCGATATTGTTTATGCCAAAAGAATTAATCAGCAGGATAGTCTGTTAAAAGCTGAGTTTGCTGCACACAATAATTATGTATTCAGCTACATTGCTGATTTCGAAAATTTACGGGAATCAATTTATACCGATTCTTTTTTTACCACCCAAAGAGATGGTTATGCAACAATGGTTGCTGAAAATATTGAATATTCAACCATCCGCCATTATTATCCCTTCAACGATAACAGGGAAGCATTCACCAGCGCCATTATAAAAAAATTCGACAATACTCATTATCAGCAACTCTTAAAAAGAAAGAATAAAAAAACGGAGATTCATTATACCGGCAATTTGTCCAACTTCAGTTATTATGATTTTGACGAAGTAACAAATCCGGATTTTGATGCCTCTGCTTTACAAAATAAAATTGTTCTGCTTGGCTACGTGGGTATGCCTAAAGTAAATGCCGGCAACAGGCAGGATGAAGATAAATTTTTCACTCCGCTCAACAGCAGGCTATCAGGTCGCAGTCATCCTGACATGTATGGCTGTGTGATACATGCCAACATTCTGCGGATGATTTTAGACAAAGATTATATCAAAGTAGTTCCTCCATGGAGGGTATTCCTTGTTTCATTTATTATTCTCTGGATGATTTTGCCATTTATGTGCGGCCTGTTTTTTAAAGGTGATCTCTGGTTCAATTCAGTCGGCACATTAGTTCAGCTGATTGGCAGTTTTTTAATTGTTGCTGCTTCAGTGTTCAGTTACAAGTACTTTAATACAAAATTCGACCCGGGATTATTAACTGGCTGTTTGGTTTTACTTCCAACTTTTATAAATTTATATGAAGCGCTCCTAATGTTTCTCCGTTACAAATTAAAGATCCGCTTCCGTTCAGCCTTTCTTAACAAGGACCACAATGATTAAATTATTCACTATATCTGCTTTCTTCTTTTTCACGCAGGCAAAAGCTGCTGAAGTAAAATACCTGTTCTATCATGTAAACAAGAATGTTTACTGGCAGCATGATGGATTGAAAGAAAAAGCAAAACGGGGAAATTTTCTTTCTGCCAATCAATCAATCTTAGTTGCAGAACTGGCTGATGTGATGCTGGTACAGAGCGACGGCAAATCAATGCTGCTTGAAAAACCCGGCACTTATACCTATCTACAGATTAAAAAACTATTCAGTGCTGCAAAAGCAAACGGAACCTCTTCCGGCTTTTTTTCTTATGTGTTTGAAAAATTTTTAACCGGTGGCGCATCTGATGACAAGCAAAGAGTAAGTGCTGCGGTGATCAGGGGAAAGTATGCCATGCAGCTGCCAGCAGACAGCAGTATTCTTTTTACAAACCATTTTGTGCTTCAATGGAAACCTGAACAGAAAAACATTCCCTACAGAATCATCATCCGTGTGAATCAATTAATACTTGACACAGTGCTCAGGGGTAAATCATCTTTTACTGTACCTGAAAAACTGTTGCAGGGTAATACAGCCAGGCTGTTAAAGTGGAATGCGTTTCCATCAGACAGTAAACAAAAACAACCCGAACCATTCCTGTATATTCTTCCTGCTGCAAAAGATAAAATCATTTTACAGCAGCAATTCAATCAACTTAAGAAAAGCTATTCAAAAGATCAGCAGCTTCTCCTAATCATGAAAAGAGATTTATTTGAACGCTGGCTGGAAATATATCAGTTGAAATAACTGCCGTTACCGTTTTCACTTTTTTATTAAAAACAAAACCGGTATAGCTAACCGTTTACGCCATGCATTTTCTGAATGATTCTCTCCGGGAAATTCTTTAGTTATCCAGTTCCGGGAAGTATATCCTGTTGCTTTCATAATACTATCTGCCTGCTGCTGAAAAGGTTTGTAAAGTGAATCAAGTGTGGCAGTTCCGTAATCAAAATAAATTTTATGTGTAGCGGGGTCAGGTAAATTGTGTTTCAAATAATTCATGAAAGCTTCCGGGACCGGATTATCCTTTACAGTAAACAGCCCCGGCCAATGTGTAGATAAACAGGCAGCACCTCCAAACACTGTCGGGTATTCACAAATAGCATACATGGAAATTAAGCCTCCCATACTTGATCCTGCAATAAATGTATTGCTGCGGTCTTTCAGTGTAGAAAAATTTATATCAATAAAAGGCTTGAGTTCTGTTACAAGAAACTTTAAATACTTATCTGATTGAACAGGCGCTGCAAATAATGAATAGTCTTTTGTTGCAGTTGCAGTATAAATTGAATCCTGTTGCTGTTTGGGAAGTGATTCAAACGGTTTCTGCGGGAAATAATCTGCATGACGTTTATTACCTGCATTCCATACTGCAACAACAATGCAGTCTTTAATCTTTTCCTGTTGTATCAATTGCCCCATCGTTTCATCAACTCCCCACTCTTGCTTATTCCAGTTGCTGGCTGAGTCAAACAGCATTTGACCGTCGTGCATATACAGGACAGCATATTTTTTTGCAGTAGAATACCCATCTGGAAGCCACACTTCAATATTTCTTGCATCAACATAAGCAGATGAAAAGTCTGCAAATCGTTTAACTGAACCGGAAGAAACATGTACTTCCTGCGAAAAAGAAACATCCAATAGAAATAAACAAAACAAGAAAAGAGGGATTACTTTCATGTTTTACATTCGTTTACATTTCAGTAATGAAGATACAGGTTTCTGAAATACCTGTTTTATTGAAAAAGCCCACTGTAGATACAGCAGGCGTTTGTTAACTATTGCTTATGACAAATCTTCAATCAGAAAACTGATTCTATTTACTTATTTTAACGGTTTTTTTTGCTGCCGGCAGAAACAGGAATTAAGCTTATGGCTGCTCCTCCTCCTTTTGCCAGCTTCAGTTGCAGTGTTGTTGTATAATCGACAATCAGCTTTTCTATCTTAAATGCTTCAGGATTATTTTTCCAGTCAGCATTGTCAGCATCAGCATAAATAGCAGCACTATATTTTATTCCTTTTGGTAAAAAAGAAAATGAAATAGAAGTTGTTCGGCTGTTTTCATCAGTTACGGCACCAACAAACCAATTGTTCTTTCCCTTTTCTTTCCTGGCTACAGTCAGGTAGTCACCCGGTTCAGCTTCTAAATATTTTGTATCATCCCAATCTAATGCCACATCTTTAATAAATTGAAAAGCATCTGGATGTGCCTGGTAGTTTTCAGGAAGATCGGCCGCCATTTGTAACGGACTGTAAATCGTTACATACAATGCCAGTTGCTTTGCAAGTGTTGTATGCATCTGTCTTGCAGGTGCTCCTTTTGCATAATTTCTCAGTTTAAAAATACCGGGCGTATAATCCATCGGGCCTCCCATTAGCCTGGTAAAGGGCAATATCGTTTCATGTTCTGCCGGGCTGCCGTCGCTAAACGCATTCCACTCGTTTCCACGGCCTGCTTCACTCGCAATAAAATTTGGATAAGTGCGGCTCAATCCTGTTGGACGAACAGGTTCATGCATATCAATCATCACATGATACTGTGCTGCTTTTTCTGCAGTTCGTATATAATGATTGATCATCCATTGGCCATCGTGATGCTCGCCTTTGGGCATGATATTACCAACATAACCCGTTTTTACTGCAGGATAATTATATCGGTTCATAAACCGGAAAGCCGTATCCAGGTGCCGCTCGTAATTTGCAGCACTTCCACCTGTTTCATTATGCATTATCATTTGCACTCCTTTCTTTTTGGCATACGCTGCAATAGCAGCCACATCAAAATCAGGATAGGGAGTTACATAATCAAAGTTCTCCTCTTTCCAGTTACCTGTCCATTCTTCCCAGCCTTTGTTCCAGCCTTCTACCAATACGCCTTGAATGCCATTGGCTGATGCGAAATCAATATAACGTTTCACATTTGTTGTGTTAGCAGCATGATGTCCATTTGGTATCATTACTCCTTTTAGTGAAAGTGAATCAATATGATCTGTATAATTCCAGCTGCTTAAACCGGTTTGCATCTCCCACCAAACGCCCACAAACTTCATTGGCTTTATCCAGGAAGTATTTTTTATTAGAGAAGGTTCGTTCAGATTCAATATCATTTTAGATGCAAGGATATCTGTTGCTTTATCACTTACAATAATTGTCCGCCATGGAGTATTTGCCGGAGTACGCAGATAAGCTTTGTTCCCAATTGCATCCGGCACCAAATTACTGGACAGTCCAAATGTGTTTCGGTTTACATGCAATTGCATAGATGGATAATTGATTAATGCCGCTTCATGAATATTGATGTACAAACCATCTGCTGATTTTAACATCAGCGGTGTTTGTACTGCAAACTGATCCGGGATATTCTGCTGCAGACTGCCTCCTGAAATAATGGGAAATTTCCAGGCATCCACTTCACT
>CAZOLW010000030.1:22315-51709 GCA_964580775.1 uncultured Chitinophagaceae bacterium
TAATTTCTCAATACCAGATATGAAAAAGGCTCTAAAGTAATTGTACTGCTTAAAGAAACCTTACTGCTAATCATCACATCTTCCCAGGAAGAATTTACATAAACTGAAGGCACTTCATACCGGACTGGCCTGTTTCTTAAATTGACGATTACTAATACTTTTTCACTGTTGATTTGTTTAGCAAAGGCACATACATCAGCATTACTGTAAGAAAAAAGTTTTCCTCTTCTGATCGCTTGACTGCTATTTCTAAAAGTCAACACTTTTTTATACGCATCTGTTATCAAGGGCTTAGGAGTCCAGTCAATTTTTTTTGATGTAAAAGGGAAAGTTAACCTGAACGGCGTTCCCACTTCCTGTCCGTTATAGATCATGGGAATACTTTTCATATACGCAACAACCACAAAAGCAGCCATAGATCCTTTTTCCCCACTGAATAATTCAATTGGAGTTCCATCTGAACCATTGACATCATGATTGGTTGTATACCTTATTATTTGTTGTCCTTCATCTGCACCAGAATAATCAGAAATATTCAGACTGTCGATTGACAAAACAGATTTATTACGTTCATAAATTCTTTTCAAGTTTCCAAAAAACTTAAACCCAAAATTATAATCGAAGCCGGCTGCATAATTAGCACTTCTTGATCCTTCTGCAAGCAGGAGTAATTTATGTGTAGAAATCATTCTCAGCGTATCAATAGCCTGTTTCCAGAAATCAACCGGAGGACCATCAGAATAATCGCAACGAAATCCATCAATATTAGCTGTATATATCCAATACTTCATAGCTTTTATCATTGCTAAACGCATATCTGAATTATTATAATTCAGCTGTGCTACATCATTCCATCCCATACCGGGAGGGCTTATAATATTTCCGGCTGAATCCTGCAGGTACCAGGATTTGTTCTGTGTCCATGCATTATCAAATGAGCTGTGGTTAGGAACCCAGTCAAGTATGATGGCCATATTTCTTTTATGAGCACCATCTACAACAGCACGTAAATCTTCAAGTGTTCCAAATTCGCTGTTAACAGCGAGGTAATCTTTAACGCAATAGGGTGAATTCACTGCTTTAATTTGACCCACTGGATAGACAGGCATCAGGTAAATAACATTAACCCCTAATGCTTTTATTGAATCCAACCGTTTCAATACCCCTTTCAAATTCCCTTCTTCACTGAATGAACGGATATTTACCTGGTAAATAATTGCATCTCTCCTGTCTGGCACATTATTAAAAGGCATTTCATATTGCGGTGGATCCTGCTGAATAGAAGATGGTACAATTGTTTGACCAATGCAGTTTATAGCAGTACTGCACACAATAAACAAAACATATAATAAGTAAGCTGAAAAATTTCGCATAATTCTTATTGTTAAATCCACTTCTGATAAACTAAGTCAATCAGATTCTGAAACTCATTGCTTATGCCTGAAGTGAACTGATTAATAATTAACTGAGTTTTTTGTCAGTTCTTCAAAATAACGTATGAGTATGGCTGTAAAGCAACCATCGATGACAAAGTTTTACTTCCCCCATTCATTGCATCATTCCATGTTGTATTTGCAAGAGATGAAGGCAAAATATAATCAACAGCTTTATTTCTTAAGTTAACAATCACAAATACTTTTTCTGCATCCTGCTGTTTTGTAAATGCACATACATCCGGATCACTGTATGATACCATATTTCCTCTGCGTATTGCATTACTGTTGTTTCTGATTGCTATTACCTTTTTGTACAATTCAGTAACATCCTGCCCTGTTGTCCAGTTAATTTTTACTGATGTAAAAGGAAAAGTAATGGGAGCTGTCATGCCAACTTCCTGGCCATTATAAATCATCGGTACACTTTTCATAAAAGCAGTAACAATAAAAGAAGCTATTGAACCATTCTTTCCTCCAAACAAACTCAATGGAGTTCCATCAGAACTGTTTACATCATGATTGGTAATATAACGAACCACCTGTTGTCCGTTTACTGCTCCGTTGGATTCTGTATTATTGAGATTGTCGATTGTTTGCACGGAAGTATTATTACTGTAAATACTTTTCAGATTACCATAAAAGCTAAAGCCGAAATTATAATCGAAACCTGAAGTATAATTGGCACTCCTTGTTCCTTCAGCCAGTAACAGCAACTTATGAGTAGTGATATTTCTCAATGTATCAATTGCCTGTTTCCAGAAATCTGCCGGTGGCCCATCAGCATAATCACAGCGAAAACCATCAATATTGGCTGCAAACACCCAATATTTCATGCTGCTGATCATTTGAAGCCTCATTGCAGAATTATTAAAATTTAATTGTGCTACATCATTCCAGCCTGAGGGACTTAAAATATTACCTGCTGCATCCTGCACATACCAGTTTTTATAATTGCTGACCCATGCATTATCCCAGGAAGTATGATTGGCCACCCAATCAAGTATCACACTCATATTTCTGTTGTGCGCTGCATCAACCAATGCACGCAAATCATCAAGAGAACCAAATTCGCTATTCACTGCTTTGTAATCTTTAACACAGTAAGGAGAGTTCACAGATTTTATTTGTCCTACAGGATGTATTGGCATCAGGTAAATAACATTAACCCCTAATGCTTTTATTGAATCTAACCTTGCAGTAACTCCTGCAAAATTTCCCTGCTGACTGAAAGCCCGAATATTAACCTGGTATATTACTGCATCCTGCCGTGCTGTTACATTCACGAACGGCGTTCCATATTGTGCCGGAGTTGGATCCGGTACAACCGGAGATGGAGTTGGTGACGGATTTTTCTTTCCACAGGAAAATAATACCCCAAGAAAAAGTAACCCAATAATATTCGGTTTTATATTCATTTTTCTATTTTTATTAACCCGGATAAATGGAATTGAATTTCCATTTATCCGGTTGGTATTAATTTAATTTTTCACCAGCTTATAAGTATAATTCTGGGTATTATGTAAATCAAGTGTTATTGTATAATTACCATCCGAAGCTACAGACAGATTCCAAAGATTGGGTGTATATCCCAAAAATGGATTGTCGGCATAGAGAAGTGCCTTGGTACCGCCATCAATTCCAAAATCTAAATCCCATGCATTATTAGCCCTGAACTTAAATGAGCCGCTTGCTTTCATATCGCATGTTACTTTCCAAACCTGGCTTGCTTCATCATAAGTTAACTGTGTATCGGTACTCCATCCTCCCGGCGAAGCATCCCCCAGAATGCTCCAGGTGGTTTTTGTTGCAGTCCATTTATTGGTATTAAGATCTGCTGTTAAATAATAATAACCACCATCTGCAACACTTAATCCTGCTGCAGCTCCATCTGTGCTGAATGAACCATTTCCGCCATCACCATAATTAATATGATTCCAGTCGGGGTCGCTGGTGTATTTAAACCATCTGGTTCCTGCTCCCTTCAAATAAACATATCCTTCATACATTTTTGGCCTGCCTGCTACCTCTCCTATTACAGGTGCAGTTGCGGGAGACCACCCCTGGTATTCGCCGGGTACATAAAGTACTTTTTGTACAAATACCTTGTATGGTTTTACTTTGAATACTACAGAATTAGAATATACTTTTCTGTCGAGCGTTGCAATAATCCTTGCCACAACAGTTTGCACTGAATCAGCAACCAATCCCAATTGGGTAACAGCAAGCTTTTGAAGGTCACTGCCTTTCAGTGATTTCCCGAAAACATCATTGCCAACGTCTATAGTTACAGCATTACTCCATGCCGAAGTACCAATAGTATCTGCAGGAAGAGCAAACTGAATTTTATACATAACAGGAGCTGTTATTTTAAAAGCAACTGCGGGCCATTTGAAAGTTATCAGGGATGAGTCTGTATTATTTGCATTAAGCGTTATGTTATTTGCTGTTGCTGTAAGTGCAGGCGGAAAGCTTACTGTATCAAGATAGGTTAACACCGCATCCTTTTTGCAGGCAGTAAACAAAATAACTGTTATTAGAATTACCCAGGATTTATCTATTATCTTATTCATGAATTTTCTTTTTTAGTTGTTAAAAAAGTGAAGTGCTTATTTTTAATACCCGGGATTTTGAACCAGGGTTTTATTGGCATTTAAAGCAAATGTTGGAATTGGAAATAATTTCCTGAACGCACTGGATACAGGCTTGAAATCATGAGCCGGCAGAAACTTGTCAAAACGAATCATATCCTGTCTGCGATGACCTTCCCAGTTAAGTTCAAATCCTCTTTCTTTATAAATATCATCCAACACAGGGTTGGTGCCAAGAGCAGTTAATCCTGCACGGGTTCTTACCTGGTCAATAAAAGGCTTGGCAGCTCCAGCATTTCCTAACCTAACATTACATTCTGCTTTCATCAATAAAATATCTGCATACCTGTAAATTGGAAAGTCGTTTGAAGCACCCCCTCCATTCATAGGAGCCGCAGGATAAAATTTCAAATTCCTTATTCCTTCTTCACGACCTGCACCTGGGTTATCTAACGAAGCTAAATTCATTGAATAATTTACTCCCCCTGGTTGCTGCCCCCACACAAATTGTTTTTTGCGTATATCATTATTATCAAAAAGCTCAACATAATTTCTATGAACAACTGTTCCGTTCCATCCGCTGAATCCAAAAAGTGAAACTGCATGAGGACCCTGCAGACTCCTTACGGTAAAAATATTCCTGCCCACAATATCCACTTTCGTATAAATGGCAAGTATGGTTTCATCTGAAGGACATACATCGCCAAATAATTCATAGTATTGATATCCTAAGGGACTTGATGAATTTGCTGAACCTGGGTGAAGTGAAAAACCGCCTTCACTAACTTTATTACAGGCAGCAAGACATTCGTTCCACTTTGCCGTTCCTGTGTACACTTCTGCATTAAGATAAACCTTTGCCAAAAGCGCATACCCAGCCCATTTATTAAACCGGCCGTAATAAACCCCGCCTTTATTTGGTGAAAGCTTGTCAACATTCTGAGTTAATTCCTGTACAATAAAATCAAATACCTCTTTGCGTGTTTTTTGAGGAAGCTGATCTACTGTTATATTATTTTCAGTATAAAATGGAACATTGCCCCAATCATCTATCAGCAGGTAATAAAAAAATGCTCTTAACACTTTTGCTTCAGCAATTTTAGATACATCGGCATTTGCGTTTGTTAATTGTTCAACCGCAAGATTGGCTGTAAAAACCGATTTATATAACCAGTTCCAGGTGTTTCCGACAATAGATGCAGTTGGCAACCATTGATGCTGATAAAGCTGAGCAAAATCTAACTGCCAGTCTCCTGTATTACGATGTGGTATTACCTGTTCATCTGATGAAAAACTATTCAGATCATACCATCCATTGTCTGCCCCTGCATAGCCAACGCCACCCCAGTTACCTGCTATCTGTGCATATACACTTGCAAGCGCTACATCTGACCCTGTAGGCGACGAATAAAAGCTGTTTGCAGCATACTTGTCGTAAATTTTTTCTTCAACCTTTGTACAACTTTGTAACATGAGGAAGATAAAAAGTGAAAGTGAAATTATTTTTTTCATCTTAATAAATTTATAAGGTTCAATTACCTTGAAATTGCGTTTGTAGAATTATTTAAAAATTACGTTTATACCTGCAGCAAAAGTTCTTGTTCTTGGATAAATGCCGTTTTCACCACCTCCGCCATAAGCACCATTTAATTCGGGATCTATTCCGGTATA
Source organism: uncultured Chitinophagaceae bacterium (assembly GCA_964580775.1). GTDB lineage: Bacteria > Bacteroidota > Bacteroidia > Chitinophagales > Chitinophagaceae > Lacibacter. The sequence goes on from CAZOLW010000030.1 coordinate 28,011, forward strand.
CTTTGTAAATACTGCCAGATTATTACCTGTAAGAGATAAACGTAATGCCTCAATATTCCTGATCTTAACTATATTAAACCGATAGCCGATTGTCAGATTCTCAAACCTTAAAAAGGACCCATTTTCTAGCCACAAATCTGATCCGTATTGGGAAGTAAATAAACCTAAAGGAATTGCACTTTTTAAAACATTTGATTTACCAAGATTTTCAAAGCGGCTTAAATTGGAACGCAAACCGTTGAATATTTTGTTTCCGCCTGAACCTCTCCAGAGCATTGACAAATCAAAGTTTTTATAGGATAAAGAGGGCGTAAATGCATAGGTATATTTTGGTAAAGCAGAGCCTTCAATCTGACGGTCAGGGCTTTGATTACCCTGATCGATGATACCATTTTTATCGATATCAATGACTGTTTCTGCACCTACATTGTCGATGCTTTCATGTTGCAGAATATTAAATGTTGCGATAGACTTACCCTTGATTAAATACGTATTCCAGCCCCAGCCAACATAGTTTGTATTTAATGGCACTCCGTTAATACTGCCACTCAATTCAAGCACTCTATTTCTAAGGAACGAAGCATTTCCTGCCAGTGTAAGTGTTAGATTTTTACTTTTAATTACCTGGTAATTTAATGCCACTTCAATTCCTTCATTCAACAGGCTCCCTACATTTGCCATAATGGAACCATAAGGATAAGGTGGCTGAGGTACCGTATAATTAAACAACAGGTTTTTGGTTGTTGCTTTAAAAGCATCTACTGAACCTGAAATTTTTCCTTTAAATATTGCAAAGTCGACTCCCACATTTGTTTGTTCCCTTGTTTCCCATCTTAAATCAGAATTGGCATTCTGTGTAATGATAAAGTTTGTGATTTGTGAACCGCCAAAGTAGGTTACACCGGAAGCTGCTACTAATTGAGTTGAATTCTGAGGATATAATCCCTGTTGATTTCCTGTTATACCAAAACCTGCACGGATTTTCAAGTCAGTGAATAATTTCTGATTGCTCATGAAACCTTCCTGTGTTAAACGCCATGCAACAGATGCAGAAGGAAAGTTTCCCCATTTACTGTTAGGGCCTAAAACAGAAGCTCCATCACGACGGATACTTGCTGTAAGCAAATAACGATCAAAAAATGAATAATTGATTCTTCCTAAATAAGAAACTACACTTCTGTCATTTTTATATGAAGAGATATCCCCTGGTGTTACTTTGGATAAATCCCCGTTTTGTAATGCATTATAAGTTGTGATATCGCTGATAAAGCCTTTTGCCTGTGCATAATTTCCCTGGTAAATTTGCGTCTGGTATTCATATAATGCAAGGGCTTCAAGTTTGTGGCTGCCGAATGACTTTTTATAATTAAGACTAATGTCCATTAAACGCTCTTCAGCTCTGTTATTCGAAATATTAGCCACTCCTTTATTGTCAATTGCATACGCAACTGTTGATACAGATGGCAGGTAATATCCCCAGTAATTATTAGTCTTACGCCAGCTTCCAAACCAGCCTGCAGTTAACCCTTTTACAATTTCAAAGTCAGCTTTTAATGAACCAAAAAGATTGTTTGAGCCTCCTTCATTTTTCACTTCTTTTGCTACCGCATACGGGTTGATATACTGAAACACATTGGGATCAGAAAAATAAGTGCCGTCAGCATTAAATACCGGATCTGTTGGTCTTGCAACATAAGCATTACTGATAAGGTTGGAAGTAAATGCCGCTCTTCCTACACTTACCGGGCTGCCTAAAGTAGTAGAAACATTACTGTTCAGGTTAAACGATAATGTTAACTTATCATTCAGTGCTTTTTGAGTTGCCTGAATACGACCAATATAATTTTTGTAATTGGAATTGATGACAATACCATTTTGCAATACAGCGGCAAGTGATGCACGGTAATTGAATTTATCAGTTCCTCCTCCAAATGACAGAGAATGATTTTGGGTTAATCCATCCCTTGTTAAAATATTAAACCAGTCTGTATTGGAAGCATGATTTTCAGATGCGGGTACATTCCATTTTTGTGCCTGGGCCCACCATTCGTCAGCATTTAATACGCCTAACTTTTTACTGATTACATCAAACGATACAACTGAGTTAAATTCAACCGTACTTCTGCCGGGCCTATTCTTTTTGGTTGTGATGATAATAACACCCGGAGCTCCACGTGAACCATAAATAGCTGTTGCTGATGCATCTTTTAAAACGTCAATTGACTCAATTTCAGTTGGAGGAACCTGCCTTAATAAATCCATATTACCCTGCACCCCATCCACAACAACCAACGGATCGCTGCCGCCAATTAAGGATGTAATACCTCTGATACGAACACCAGGAGCATTGCCTGGCTCACTTCCAATCTGTACAACATTTACACCCGGAGCCTTTCCTGCCATTTGCTGAAGCGGGCTTGTTACCGCTCCCGGATTTAAGTCCTTAGCTGAAATAGTTGAAACAGAACCGGTTAAATCTTTTTTTCTTGCAGTACCGTAACCAATAACAACTACATCAGTCAAAGTTTGTGAATTGTTTATTAAAGTAATTGTAAAAGAAGATTTGCCAGCAATATTAATTTCCTGACTGGCATAGCCAACATTAGAAATCACTATTATTTCAGCAGCAGTAGAAATAGTTAGCGAAAATTTGCCCGCACGATCGGTAATGGTAGCAACGGTTGAGCCTTTTACAGCAACAGTCGCTCCCTCAAGTCCAGCAGCTTTTTCGTCCTGTATTGTTCCGGTTATTACTTTTGTTTGAGCTGCTGCCATCTGGATAGAAAAAGACAGCAAACAAACCAGCAATGTGGAAAATAATTGTTTTTTCTTCATAACAAGGATTCGTTTGGTTTAAAAAAAATTGAGATAGAACTATAATTTTTATTTGAGAATTAGCTGATAACCGAGTTTGGTGATTCAGTATTTACGGAGGTGATTGATAGTCAGAGCACGTTGAAATCAACCTGTATATTCCAGAAGTTATTTTCATATTGCAATCGTTATTCGTTAGTTAATTTAATCTCAGGCGGCAAATCATATAACAGTGAAAAAGCTGAAACATGATTTCACTGTACAAAAGAAGAGAGAGATGAAGCGAAGGAAAATTAATAGTCGTAAAATATAGAAAAGAGAAGGCTTATCGAATCAATCCAATTAGTTAATGCATTTATTATCAGCTATATAGATTAATATTAAAGAAATTTTTCATATATATGAATAAGAATAATTTTCTACCCGTTTTGTGATGTTAAAACAACTGAATCAGACAACTGGAGATGTGAAGGCAGTATGTATAGGTGATTAGGGAGCTCCCTGAATAGGAGAATTATGACATTAAATCGATTTAATTTCCATTACTTTTTTTTCAAACTCATCCTTTGGGAAGTTCGCCTTATTCCGGATTTTTGTTTTATATGCATAGATGGATTTTACTGAATATTCAAGGATCTCAGCAATTTTTTCATTCTCTTTAATTCCTAACCGTAACAGGGCATAAATGCGCAGATCAGTATTTAGCAATTCGCCTTCCTGAAGTTTTACTTTGTTCTCTTCATCAAAAAGTGCATTAAACTCTTCCACAAAATGCGGGAACAGTTTCAAAAAGGCTTTATCAAATCGTTTTACCAAGTCTTCTTTTTCGTTTTTAATATTGATCGTATTAACGATGTATTTGATTTCATTAAACTTCCCATAATGAATCTTTTCTTCAATCGCCTGTTTAAACTTTTCAATCTTTTGAAAAAACTCAGCATCCACTGTGAAAAAATATCCAACATATTCTTCTTTAATCTTATTGGCCTCTTCCAGCCTTGCATTTACTTCCAGCAGGTTCGCATTTACATGCTGCAGCTCAGTGTTTACCTGTTGCAATTGATCATTTACTTTATGAAGTTTGCTATGGGCATCCGAAATTACTCTCTGTGCCTGCTGCAATTTTTTATTCTGCCTGTATATGACCACCAGTAAAAAAGCAAACAGCAGCAGAAAAAAAGAAACAACAGCACCATAGATGATCAGGGATGTCCGCTGTTTTTTAATGTAGTTAATCTCACTGCTTTGAATGATTGGCATAATTGTATTTACCTGTATTTTTCTTTGCCTTGCCCCATAAGAATTAGCATCGTCAATTGCCTTCTTTATAAATTGTGAGGCTCGTTTAAAGTCGCCCTGCTGAAACAGGATCTGTGCAAGGTTAAGCATGGCAAACGTTTCTTTGGTCGACGATCTGATGTCAGCCATTGCTGCCCGTGCCTGGTAATTGATTGCCCGGTTGATTTCTCCTTTTGAAATATATATGTAACTCAACGTGGATGCCGTAAGTGCCAGGTGGTGATCAGTTAAATCCTTTCTGCTCATTAAGGTTTGAAAATTGACAAATGCCCTATCCATGTCACCAATCTTCATTTGTTTCAAACCATTGTAATAAATGTATTCAAATGAAGTTGCGGAAAAGTAAGAAACTGCTGAGTCAAGGTATTCACCCGCCTTTTTAAAATATACAGGATTAAAGAAGTTGTCATTGGCGTAATCTGCAAGGTCATAATAATAACGACCCCTTAATAAATAGTAATCCGCTTTTAAACTATCAGGCTGGCCTGCTATCGGAATCTGTTTCATCACATCATCAGCTTCCCCATACATCCCTGCTGACAAAAGAACAAACGCCAGTCTTATCCGTGATTGTGCAATCTTATAAGGTTCTCCATACATTAAAGCTATTTCTTCCAGCTTTTTAGCATACACAAATGCCGTATCGAATCTGAAAATTTTATACTCCTCGTAAAGAGCCAGGTAAAAATCATAACGTGATGAAGGATTGCCATTCCCCGATTTAATGAACGTATTTCTGATTGATTCTATTCTTTCGAGTTTACGGGAATCATACAGCTGTGATTGATCGATTGTATTGCTCAATTCTTTCAACAGGTTATCATTTGATGGTTGTGCAATCAAATGCATTACCGGCACAAGCAACAAAAAAAAGACATGTAAGAGTTTATACTTCATACAAATGAATCCAACATTTATTTTACCCGTTTAAAAATACAGGTTTATTGCAATTTTTACAGGTAAATATCAGTCTGAAATTTTCGTTACTTTCCGATACAAAACTTGGAGAAGATATAATCCAGCCGGTCTTCATTGGTAATTTCTCCGGTAATTTCTCCGAGATAATGCAGACACATACGGATATCCAGTGCAAGCAGGTCGCTTGACAATTTATTTTCCAAACCTGCATGAATATCGTTGAGCGATTTCTCCACTTCCCGCAATGCAGTGAAATGACGGGCATTGGTAACAATTGTATTTTCTGAATGAATGGTTCCCTGTACGACTTTATCAGCAAGCCGTTCCTTCAAAACATTCACGTGCTGGTTTGATTTTGCTGCAATAAACAAAACAGCATCGCCTGAAAATTTTTGCTGTGCTGTTTCTTCACCCAGCAGATCAACTTTATTACCAACAGCGATATAGTTTTTATTCTGGCCCTGCACCTGCAGTAAAGCAGTTTCGAGTTCAGCCTGCGATTCGGTATTTACATCAAACAAATAAAGAACAAGGTCGGCTATCAGCATCTTCTCCATACTTCTTTCAACACCAATGCTTTCAATTTCATCTGTACTTTCCCTGATGCCTGCTGTATCGATTAATCGAAATAAAATGCCGTTGATATTGATAATTTCTTCAATCGTATCTCTTGTGGTACCTGCAATTTCACTTACAATTGCCCTGTTCTCATTCAACAGTGTATTAAGCAATGTTGATTTGCCTGCATTGGGTTTTCCAACAATAGCAACACTTACTCCATTCTTAATTACATTTCCCAATTGAAATGACTGCAATAAATCTTTTGTTACGTTTTGTGCATGATGAATCAGTGCATAAAATTTTGTACGGTCTGCAAACTCTACATCTTCCTGTGAAAAATCGAGTTCCAGTTCAATCAAAGCAGAAAACTGAATGAGTTGCTCTCTTAACTCTTTTAATACAAGAGAAAATCCTCCACGAATATTATGAAGTGCTGTTCTTTGTGAAGCTTCCGTATTACTGGCAATTAAATCAGCGACAGCTTCTGCCTGTGTTAAATCGAGTTTGCCTTTTAAGAATGCCCGTTGTGTAAACTCTCCGGGCTTGGCTAATCTTGCTCCATACTTAACAATAGTATTGATTACCTGCTCCTGTATAAAAGGGGAACCATGACAGGAAATTTCAATCACATCTTCGCCCGTATAACTTTTTGGATTTTTAAACAATGAGACAACAACTTCATCCAGTATCTTTTCACTATCTTTTAAAAACCCTACATGTATAGTGTGAGACTTCTGTTGATACAGATCCTTTGACGGAAACAATTGATTAATAATTTCAATCGATTTACTTCCACTTAAACGTATTACTCCAATGGCACCAATACCGTGAGGTGTTGCCAATGCAACAATTGTGTCATCCCAGCCTGTGAGTTTTCCCAGCATGCTGCAAATTTAACTCCATGCAGCTGAAACACAGCATTACTGTTTGGCTTTATCATCAACCAGTACATATTTCTTAATATCAGTGATCGTCATTTCATCAAAAACATCAACCACTTCTTTATAGCTCGTATTAACAGAAGGTTTAATGATGACGGTATACTGATCGTCGGTACCAAATTGACTGATGATACGTTGCCGCTTGTTCAACAGATGCTCCCGCAATGAAGGTTTTCCGTACAGGTAAGCAGTTCCTTCTGCAAGAATGTGCTGTTCATTTCCTTCGAGATAATCAACAGCTCCATTTTCTTCTAATGAGAGTGTTATAGTTGCCGATACAGGTGCGTTGGTACCTTCACCATCAGCCGGAACATTTAATCCAAATGCTTTTTGCTCCATCAGCGTTGTGGTGTATATAAAAAAAGTAATCAGCAAAAAACCAAGATCAACCATTGGTGCAAAATCAATCCTTACAGTTCGTTTTTCGTTTTTATTTTCTATGCTGCTCATAATAATTGTTTTGAATGAGATGAGTGAAAACAAAAAATCCATACTGAGTGATTCAATTAAATTAACCCACGTCTGACACTTTGGTCTGAGCGAGACATTCATCGTCTCGCCCAAACTCCTTCGAGAAGGGGGTAAACAAAAATCCCCACCAGAAACCTGATGGGGATGTTGCTTGTATATTCCTTCTTGATAAAGGTCTTAAGGTTGCTCGTCTGGAAGACGGAACGTAATTTTCTGACGGCGCCATGCTTTTACCTGACGACCATTCTGAATAGCAGGAATCCATTTTGGACCTTTACGGATTGCATCGCAGGCGACACGTGCCAGTACAGACCCCTTCATAGATAATGCTTCGACATTACTTACATTTCCTTCCTTGTCAACGATAAACTGAACTTCACAGGTACCTGCTTGTCCGTCATCAGTTAAATCGTCAATATGACGTTCCACTTCACGCTGTACAAACTGGTTCCATTTTCCTTCACCACCGGGGAATTGTGCTTCCACTTCCACTTTTGTGAAAACGGTGTTTTCATCTTCTTTGGGAGCTTCAACAACTTTTGTTTCCTGTTCAACTTTAGGAGGATTCACCACTTCAGGATCCTTGATCCCTTCCTGGTCAATCTTACCTACGTTGGTGATTGTTTCCTGTTCTTTCACTTCATTCTTCTCTTCAAATTTTTCGTCTTCCACAATTTTAGGAGGAGTAAACTTGGTGATTTCAATCTTTGGTGGCTCCTGTTTTGGAGGAGGTGGAGGAGGCGGCTCAATTTTCTGCTGCTCTTCCTGTTTAATATCAGTAAGTGTTACATCCGATACTTTTACTTTGTTTTTATCTGCTGTGCCAACACTTTTTCCAACAATAACAATAAGGAAAATAAGAAGTGCCACCCCAGCAGTAACCAGTAAAGCGGTTGTTAACCTCTTCTGATAATTTCTTCTGAGTTCGTAAGCACCATACTCCTTGTTCCTGCCTTCGAACAGGATATCAAGAAAATCGGCGCTTAAAATTTTATTTACTTCCATAATTAACAGTTGTGTTTAGAATTAGATGCATGCGCTTAAATTTTCCATAAACTATTTTCCGGCGGGGGCGCTTCCCTGAGTTGCCTTAATCAGTTCAACTTCGCCTGGAAAAATATCTACTACTGCATATCGTTTGATATCTGCAATCTGCATCTCATCAAGCATATCCACTACGTTTTTATACACCGAAGTTTCATCGGGCTTAATAATTACCACGAGGTCTTTTTCGGGTGTATTTGCTTTTTTCTTCAATATTTCAGCACGGATCTCTTTAAAATTCGAAGATTTAAAGTTGGACCCATCAGATGCCAACTGGCCTTCGTAATAAAAGACGTTATTGTCCTTGCTTAACAACACTGTAAAAGCCCCGGAAGCTTTTGCTTCCGTTTGCTCATCATCCTTGGCTGAATCGTCAGGAACGTTGAGTTTAAACGCTTTAGGACTGTTGATGGTTGTAGTGAAGATAAAGAACGTAATGAGCAAAAATCCAAGATCCACCATGGGCGTCATGTCAACCCTGGCATCTTTACGGGCCTGCTTCTTGACCCCCGGGCCTTTCTTATGACTACCACCACCTTCTTCTATCGCTGCCATAGTTCAGTTATTTAATAATTAATAATTCGGTTTACTTCGCCGGTGTATTCTGCTTTTTATACAGAGGAGTACCGCTTGGCACACCTTCCAGAGATGTAATCAGTTTAAAGGAGAAAATACCGTTCTTCTTGAATGCAGCAAGTACATTTTTGAAGTAAGGATATTTTGTACCATTATCACCGTTTAACATCACATTGGCAGGTTTACGGCCACCTGTACCAGTAAGCAACGCATTGATATAAGAATCCAACTGATTATTCAATGTATCAGCAACAGGAATACCTGGTTGCTCGTATTTCTTATATTGTTCATCACTTAACGCTAAAAAACTTTTCAGTTTCTCTACCGGAACACCAATTCCACCAACAGAAAATTTAATAAAGGTGGAAATTTCGGCAGGAGTTAATCCCAATCCTTTCTGACGGCTTAATACCTCAGCTGTTAACTGAGCTTTTTCTTTCCCGTCTTTATCAGAACTGAAACTTATAAACACCCTTCCTTCACTGTCAAAAGATACTTTAAAAACATCCTTATCGTCAACTTTATCAGATGATACCGACTTCGGATTGTCAATCTTGATCACTTCAGGTGGCTTGAATTTCGTTGCCAGCATAAAGAACGTCAGGATCAGAAACGACACATCCACAAAGGCTGTCATATCCACCCATGTACTTTTCCTGGCTATTTTATTGAGTTTAGACATTACTTAAAGTTTTGATTTAGAGATTCAATTTCAGCTGAATTCCACAAGTTGTGTTAATAACAACCTGTATTATTTATACTGAGAAGCAAAACTTTGAGTCAATGTAAAACTGGTTTCATCAATACCGTAGGTAATTGAGTCAATCTTAGTGGTAAACACGTTGTACATGATCATCGCAACAGATGATGTACCGATACCCAATGCTGTGTTATACAAGGCTTCAGAGATACCAATCGCCAAAGCACCTGCATCACCGCCACCGCCTTCTTTACCAAGGGCAGAGAATGAACGGATCATACCCAATACCGTTCCCAACAGGGCAATCAATGTTGCGAGGGATGTAATGGTTGATAAGAACACGAGGTTTTTAGAAAGCATCGGAAGCTCCAGAGCTGTTGCTTCTTCCACTTCTTTTTGAATACCGGCAACTTTCTGTTCTGTATCCAGGTTGTGTTCCTCTGTCATTTCACGGTATTTTTTCAAACCTGCTTTCATCACATTTGCAACAGATCCTTTTTGCTTGTCGCACTCAGCTAAAGCAGCATCCAGATTTTTATTAGCAAGATGATACTGTACTTTACGGATAAAGTCAGTTACGTTAGCAGCACCCATTGCTTTGTTGATAGTAAGAAAACGCTCAATAGAAAATACTACCACCATCAGGAACAATCCAATCAGGAAAGGTACAATGATACCACCCTCATAAATTGCATTCATAGCACCAATTGGCTTATGATGTTTTGGCCAGAACCAACCTTCTGTTGCAGGCTCAGAGAAACCACTGGGGTTCCCCATAACAAAACGCCAGATAGCATAACCGGCAAGGATACACGCAATTGGAGCAATCCATGAAATAATGTTCGTACTCTGTTTCGCTTGAACTGAAGAGGCAGCTTTAGCCGCTGTAGGTTTAGTTTCAGCCATGACAATTGATTTTTTGGTTTTTTTAAATTTGTAAGTTTATTCTTTAATTATGTTTGGTACAATTCTATGAAAAGAAATTTCAAAAAATCAAACCATTCCCTCATACCGGGTGGCACAAGTTAGGGAAATATTTATTTTGAACAACTCTCTCTTTTTTATTTTTTTATTTCTTTTCCGGTGCAAAGGTTTGTAATGGTTTTAACCCGTAACCGCCCATCACTTTCTGCCGTTTATCCTTAACAAACCCTGATTTATATTTGTTTGATTCCTGATTCCTATAATCCGTTTAACTTCAACAGCTAAATTAAAATCAAAGTAAGAATGAGAAAAAATGCGTGTTTTTTTACCGTGTTGCTTTTCCTGGGAACAGTTCTGCCGGGATTTTCCCAGAATAGGCCGCAAACCCCGTCAACCACAAATGGCGGCACTCCACAAATTCCTTCAGGGTTGCAATTACCAGCAGCCCCCCGTTCTATGCCAAAACCTTATAAAGAGGTAATTACCGATAAAGCACGTACAGATGAAGGTTTGTTTAAAGTTCACCGTGTAGAAGATAAATGGTATTTCGAATTACCCGACTCCTTATTAAGCAGGGATATCCTGATTGTGAACCGTATTTCCAAATCTGCAGCAGGTTTAAGCAATGGTTTCAGTGGTTATGCAGGCGACATTATTAATAATAATGTGATTCGCTTTGAAAAGGGACCCAATAACAAAATGTTCCTGAAAAGGGTTTCATTTGACAACAGGGCAAAAGATGCTGAGGGAATGTTCAAAGCTGTAATGAACTCCAACACACTGCCTATTATGCAGTCGTTTGATGTGAAAGCTTACGGAAAAGATTCTGTGACCAATACCAATTCAACAGTGCTGGAATTAACCGACTATATTTCCGGCGACAACGATGTCTTGTTCTTCAGTACCAATTCAAAAGCAAGTCTGCAGATTGGAGCTTTCCAGGCAGATCGCTCTTATGTTCAAAACGTCCGGTCTTATCCGCTGAACATTGAAATTAAAACAACCAAAACATATAACCGTGGCGGAACTCCCGGAGCTGCAGCCAATCCTTTTGCACCTGCTGCAGGTGCTGCATTTACAATTGAATTAAACAGCTCCATGCTGTTACTTCCAAAGGTACCTGCTAAGGCAAGATTGTTCGATCCACGGGTTGGTTTCTTTGCCAGAAGCTATACTGATTTTGATGCCAATCCACAGGGTGTGAAAGATGTGCAGATGGCTGTTCGCTGGAAACTGGAACCAAAACCTGAAGATGTTGAAAAATACATGCGTGGAGAATTGGTTGAGCCTCAAAAACCCATCATTTTTTATATTGATCCTGCTACTCCAAAAAAATGGATCCCATATTTAATGCAGGGTGTTACTGACTGGCAGGTTGCTTTTGAAAAAGCCGGTTTTAAAAATGCCATATTCGGAAAAATGGCACCAACTGCAAAAGAAGACAGCACATGGAGCATTGAAGATGCCCGTTTCAGCGCCATCGTTTACAAACCAAGTGAAGTAGCCAATGCAAGTGGGCCGAATGTACATGATCCACGCAGCGGTGAAATTTTAGAAAGTCATATCAACTGGTATCATAATGTTATGAGCCTTCTCCGCAACTGGTATTTTATTCAAACAGCTGCTGTTGATCCGGGTTCAAGAACAATGGTATTTGAAGATGAGTTGATGGGACAATTGATCCGCTTTGTATCATCACATGAAGTTGGTCATACACTGGGCTTACGGCACAACTATGGTTCTTCTTCTACTGTCCCTGTTGACAGCTTACGCAATAAGAAATGGGTAGAAGCAAATGGTCACACTCCTTCTATTATGGATTATGCACGTTTCAACTATGTAGCTCAGCCTGAAGATAATATTTCAAGACCCGGTTTATTCCCCCGCATTGGCGATTATGACAAATGGGCCATTGAATGGGGTTACCGCTGGATGCCGGAATATAAAACTGCTGAGGAAGAAGTTCCTGTTTTAAGCAAACTAACAACAGAACGTTTAAAAAATAAGCGTTTATGGTTTGGTACTGAACAGAACCCCGATGATCCACGTTCACAGAATGAAGATTTAGGTAATGATGCCATGAAAGCAAGTGCTTACGGTATTAAAAATCTGCAGCGTATTGTACCCAACCTGATCAACTGGACCAAACAGCCAAACGAAACATATGAAGGGCTTGATGAAATGTACACCCAGGTAGTTACTCAGTTCGGACGTTATATGGGTCATGTTGCCAAGAATATTGGAGGTGTTTATGAAACACCTAAACTGGTTGATCAACAAGGCGGAGTTTATGAATTCGTACCAAAGTCTGTGCAAAAAGAAGCGATGAGTTTTTTAACCCAGCAGTTGTTTACAACTCCAATCTGGTTAATCAACAATGACATTTCAAGCCGCACAGGAGAAAATCCGCAAATTGTCATAGGTACAAGACAGGAAAGTGTCCTTAACCGTATCATCAGTACAAACACGCTGAGCAAGTTGTTCATAGCTGAGTCAACATCAGGCAACAATGCATATAAAGCAACTGAAGTAATGGATGATCTGCGTCGTGCAATTTTCAGCGAAGTATATGCAAAGAAAGCGACTGATGTTTACCGCCGCAACCTGCAGAAGATGTTTACAGAGCGCATCATATCCCTCTTACCTTCTGCCACTCCTGTAACTGCTACCGGTGGTTTCGGTATTACATTGCAGATCACTCCTTCATTGAGTACAAAGAATACAGATACCTACTCAATACTGAAAGGAACATTGCGAACACTTCGTAATGATATCCGCACAGCATTACCGGCAGTAACAGATCCAATGACCAAACTGCATCTGCAGGATCTGGTTGATCGTATTACAAACATCCTTGAACCCAGATAAAAAGGTGAAATAATTTTCGATCATAAAAAAAATCCGGAAAATTTCGGATTTTTTTTATGTATCCTGTTTATAGATACAGTGACAAACTATAGAACAGAAGAATGGCAAAGTATTCCAGACTATTATCTTATGAACCTATATTTTTGAATTAAAAAAAGGATTGTATATTGACACCAAAATACCAACGTGCAATTCATTAAACTCCTGCGACCGAAAGATTGGGCAAAAAACCTTTTTTTATTTATACCGCTTTTCTTTTCAGGCGAATTCCTTGATACAGATAAAATAATATCCCTGTTATTTGGTTTTGCAGCATTCAGTTTTGTTGCAAGCAGCATCTATATCATTAATGACTATCGTGACATTGATGACGATAAAAAGCACCCGGTAAAATTTAACAGGCCACTTGCATCGGGAGCTGTTTCAAAGCCATTAGCCATCATTATTTGCAGCTTATTAATGCTGACAGGTTTCACGATTGCCTGGTTTTTGAGAGATAAATTTTTATTCGTGCTGGCCATTTATTTTTTAATCAACCTGGGTTATTCATTTGGCCTTAAATCAATTCCGATTCTTGATATAATGATTCTTGCCATTGGCTTTGTATTGCGTATAAAAGCAGGTTCGGTTATTACATTTATCCCACTTTCAGAATGGATAGTCATTATGGTTTTCCTGCTGGCAATTTTCATGGCCATAGGGAAGAGACGGGATGACGTTTTGCTGAAAATAAAATCCGGTGTTGACATGCGCAAAGCTTCAAAAGGTTATAATCTTGAATTTCTGAATGTTCTGCTTGCACTTGTATCTGCCGTAATTATTGTTGCATATTTCATGTATACTATGTCGCCTGAAGTACAGGAACGTTTAGGAACCTACAGACTGTATTATACCTGTCTGTTTGTAATGGGTGGAATCATGCGCTACTTACAGATCATTTATATTTCAGCAGATTCAGGATCTCCAACAAAGATTCTTTATAAAGACAGGTTTATTCAGATTACGCTTCTGCTCTGGGTAGCTAGCTTTATCTCCATCATTTATCTGAAAGATATTACAATTTTTAACTGATGAAAAAAGTGATTGCTTTCTTTGACTTTGATGGAACGGTGACCAATAAAGACAGTCTGCTTGAATTTATTAAATATAGTAAAGGGACTCTTGCATTTTATTCAGGGTTTATCTTAAATATCCATTACCTGATCGCTTATAAACTGAAGATCATAACTAATCAAAAAGCAAAAGAAAAAATTATTTCTCACTTTTTTGGAGGAATGCCCCTTATTGAATTTCAGGAACTTTGCAAACATTTTTCAAGTGAAAAAATACCTCAACTGATCAGGCCGGGCGCCCGAAATGAAATAAAGAAGCTACTGCAAAACGGAGTAAAAATTGTTATTGTTTCAGCATCTCCAGAAAACTGGATTCAGAATTGGGCAACTGAAATTAATGCCGATCTTATAGCAACTAAACTTGTTCAAACAGATAATATTATTACCGGCAAGATAGACGGCATTAACTGTCATGGGCAGGAAAAAGTAGTCCGTATAAAAGAAAAATATATCCTCGAAAACTTTAATGAGATTCTTGCTTATGGAGATTCTTCGGGTGACAAGCCAATGCTTGCTCTGGCACATAAAAGATACATGAAGCCCTTCAGATAAATATTTCGTTCGTATTTAAAATCCAATCCCTCTACTCTATATTAACTGTCAAATAATTAATTTCAACATCTGCTAATTAAAAAAAATGTTTCAAGAAGACGTACTTATTAAAGACAGGGATATTGTAATCATCAGCATTCAGCCATGGTATTACGAACTGGGAAGCAATTGTAAAAACATAGCTGAACATTTAGCCAAGCACAACCGTGTTTTGTATATAAACATCCCAATTACAAGAAAAACGTTTTATTCAAAGAATAAATCAAAAGGAATACAGGAGCATTGCGCAATCATTAAAGCCAAAACTGACAACATAAAACAGATTGGTGATCGTATGTGGGAGTTTTATCCAACATCTCTTATAGAATCTATTAACGGACTCCCTTCAACTGCTTTATTTAAACTGATTAACCGCTTAAATAATAAACGGTTTGCTGGAGATATTAATAAGGCTATCTCCAGAATGAGGTTTAAAGATGTTATCTTATTTAATGATAATGATATCTATAACGGATTCCACCTGAAGGAATTCTTATCTCCTTCGTTATACATTTATTACATGCGTGACTTTCTTCAGGGATACCCGTATTGGAAAAAGCACAGTTCTGTATTAGAGCCAATACTCATTAAAAAAGCTGATCTTGTTGTAACAAACTCCACTTTTTATGTGGAATACTGTAAACAATATAATCCCTGTTCAACCTATATTGGTCAAGGCTGTAATCTTGATTTATTTAATAAAAACAACATCAACTCTTTACCTGAAGAAATCATATCAATCAAAAAACCAATTATTGGTTATGTAGGCGCTTTAGATTCGGCAAGGCTTAATCATAAGATCATAAATGTACTTGCTCAATCCAGATCTGATTGGCAAATAGTTCTGGTAGGACCAGAGGACAGCTCTTTTGTTACCAGCGACCTGCATCATTATCCCAATATTCATTTTTTAGGCAGAAAGCCCATTGAGCAGCTCCCGGCCTTTGTAAATAGTTTTGATGTTTGTATTAATCCTCAGTTAATAAATACAATCACAACTGGTAATTACCCGCTAAAAATTGACGAATACCTTGCAGTGGGAAAACCAGTTGTAGCCACCAGAACAAAAGCAATGAAGCTGTTTGAAGAATATACCTACCTGGCTGACAGTCCGGAAGATTATCCCGGACTTATTGAAAAAGCACTTTTAGAAAACTCCACACAAAAAGAGACAGAACGGGTCAATTTTGCATGGAGCCATACATGGGCAAACAGTATACTTCTTCTCTATAGAGCAATTAAAGATTATGAACAGGCAGCTCTTTCCAACCTTTAACAGAGCATGGTGTTTCTTCTGATTTTATTTACCAGCTTTTAAAAAGGAGTTTCAGCAACGAACAGTTTTTCCGGTATTTTTTATCCTGTTCACGAATTACTTCAGCTTATTCTTTTGCTTTCATTTTTTTACCTTAATTTTCCAGTAGAATTGTATCTCCAAATTATCCTGTGAAGAATTTTTTCCCCAAAATCCTCTTGAAGAAGGATTATTGAATATTTACCTTATTACCTGTTTATTTAATTTACCAATAGAGGTAATAGGAATAAAACACATTAATTTAAATATTACATTTTACTATAAACTACAAAAACTCCTGTTATGAAAATGAAATTTACTTTTTTTAAACTTTTAGTGGCTTGTCTGATTTTCTCTAATGCAGTAACAGCACAGGTTACAGGCGATTACCGTTCAGTGAATGCTCCAAACCCCACGGGTGGCAACTGGAGTGATATAACGAAATGGGAACGTTACAATGGCAGCAGTTGGGTAGCTGCGGCAGTTGCACCAACTTCAGCAGATCAAACAATAACCATCAGAACTGGTGATAATATCATTTTAGATGCCTCGGTAACTGCTGATCAGCTCGTAGTAGAAACTGGAGCGTTTCTGTCAATCAATGCGTTTTTTTCAGCAAGCGGAGGAAATGATTTAACCTTAAATAATGGGACCGGAACTGACCTTACAGTTAATGGAACCATGTTATTGAGAGCATTTAATGTAATATCAGGCGCTGGCGACATATTAATAAATGGTACATTCAACTGGTATAGCGGAACACTTGCTGCCAGCACCACAACTGCAGCAGCTTCTGTTACAAATTTTGATCTTGATTTTACTAAGTTTCTGACCGCGGCTTTAACAAATAATGGAACCATTAACTGGGCAACTGGTGCCAGTCCTGTAAATATTACAATTACAAACACAACTTTTACCAATAATGGAACTATAAATGAGCAGTTTCAGGGCAATAGTGGTTTTTACAATGGAGGTGGGACGCTCTCCTTTGTAAACAATGGAACACTTAATAAAACCACAACATTTGAGTTTGCCAACAGTACAGTTCCGTTTACAAATACCGGAACAATAAAAGGTGTTGGAGGAGTTAATCTGAATTTTGCTACTGTTACGAACTCAGGAATTGTTAGTCCGGGGAGCTCACCTGGTATCTTAAATGCCACCGAAGCTCTTATTTCCGGACAACCTGCAAATGTCCGTATTGAAGTAGTGAATGGCACTGGGGCCGGAACTGGCCACGATCAACTTAATCTTAATATGGGAGCTGCGGGAATAACCAACCTTTCAAATGCTTCATTAACTGTTGTTGATTTCGGAACTGCTCCTGTACAATCTTATACTATCATACAAACAGCAGGTACCTTTTCGGGCACATTCGCATCAGTTACAATGCCATTAATTTATACAATAACTTACAACCCCAGCAGCATTGTTATTGCAAAAACTGTAAGCACATTACCTGCAGTTTGGGGTGATTTCACAGCTATTAGTAAAAATGGCGCAGTTGCCTTAAACTGGAGTACCTTACAGGAAGATAATACTTCAGTGTTCGTAATTGAACACTCCACGAATGGAAGAGAGTTTACGCCTGTTGCTACAATTTCTGCAAAAGGTAATAGTGCAACAGTTTCAAATTACAGTTTCAGTCATTTAACTCCAAACCGAAGCGCAAATAATATTTACCGTATAAGACTTCAGGACGTTGGAGGTAAATCAAGTTATTCTGCTTTCCGGTCTGTTCGCTTTGTTAAAGGCAGCGTTATTCTTGTTCAGGCAACACCAAATCCTGTAATCGACAACCTGCAATTACAGGTACAGGAAAACAAAGTAAGTATTAAGATTGTTGACCTGTATGGCAGAGTATACAAAACGCTCAACCTTCAGTCCGGTGTGCATAATATTAGTGTTGGCACTTTACCGTCCGGAATGTACCAATTGATTATTTATAAGGATAATAAAGAGGTTGAAAGTCAAAAACTAATGAAACTGTAGTCTTCAATGATTTAGTCAACTGATAATATAAAGCCCCGGCTAACTTAAGTTGCCGGGGTTTTGCTTTGTATCTTATTTCAATGCGTGTTCGCTGTTTGATTTCCATGGATGCGCATATTGTCAAAACAGTCGTATTTTAAGTATATCCGTATTTATTTTTTTGTTGAAAACAGTGTGTAAGTGCACCTGAAGTTCTTCAACTATCTTCTTTCTTTGCCGACTTTCCTGCAATCAGCCGTTTGATAAAATAATAAGCAGTTACATAATACTCCCGGCTGTAACGGGGGATATTTGTCAACGTTAATCCAACTTCCTTTTTCATTGGAAAATACCAGATAATAATGATTATCACGGACGTAATTAATGAGCCGATTGCAGCTCCGTAAAACCCAAAATAGATCAAACAGATATAAGTAATGGCAAGTTTTATAAACAGCGATAACATATTCAGATAAAAGCAAAGCTTTGTCTTGCCTACTGAATATAAAGATGTTGCTGCCTGATGCTGGGGTGTACCTATAATACTGATAAGCATATATATCTGGAGTATTGGGGCAGCAGAAATATAGTCTTCTCCTGCGATGATTCTGATAATAATTTTGGGGAAAAGAATAACAAAAATCGCCGCAGGAATTATTAACGACAACAAAACTGAAACCATCTTCTCATAAAGATATTTTACTTTGTTAACCCCTTCAATGGCAGATGCCTGAGACATTTTTGGGAAAACAATATCCGCAGCTGCATAGGTAGGTATATCAATAAACCCATTAATACGTTTAGCTGCATTATAATACGCAACAGACCCTGCCGACATATAAGCTGCTGTTAAAAACTGCTCAAGGTTTGAGAAAACGCTTGAAATAACGTTAGACCCGAAAATATAACCTCCATAACCCATTAGCTTTTTCGCCCAGTCAACAGTTGGATGAAACCTGTGTAAAAGATACTTTTTACTGTAGAAATATAATATTACTGCCCCCAGTACCACACATACGGATTGATATATACCCAATAAATACATAGAAAGAGGCACTTTGAAAATTAAATGGATGATCAGGAACAGAAAGAAAACTAACTGCCTTACCAATCCACCTGCAAAAACACCTTTGAAATCAAAATGTGACTGTTGAATAGCCTCAAAGTGTGAAAAGAAAACCATAGCCACCAAACCAGGTATAAACCACATGAGTAAAAAAATCAGGTCCTTTCCTGCATTCAGTATGCCTGCAATCCATTTACCAAAAACCAAGACCAGAAGAATAAAAATCAAACTGATAACGCTGTTAATCAGTAAGGAGGTGGAGGCAACCTCATATTTATCTTTGCGATCGGTGCTGCCACTAACAAATCTTATATGAGCATTTTTCAGTAAGCCCGTTTTCGTGTTTTCAAATAATGTGGTAATAGTAAGAAACAGGGCCCAGGATCCCATTTCAGAAATAGTAAGCATCCTGACCAGTATCATAAAATTGGCTAAGCCAAAAAGAGTAAGAGAAAAGCGTTGCAGGAATGAATAATAGGCTGATCTTATCCAGTATGAGTTAAAATACTTCTTCAATAGTTTTGATTTATAATCTTTGCCACTGTTTGTAAACCTACAAATTAATTTTCACCCCCTCCGTTCAAATTCATGCATTACCTGCCAAATCCATTTTAATAAAACAACTTTGGCTACAATAAATAAACAACTCTTGAAGTTGGTTGAAAAAGGAAATATTACTTTCATGTTTACTTACTAAGTAAACGAATTCTACCCGAAAAACAAGGGGTACTCCATTTAAATACTGCTTGATTTTTCCTGTTCAAGAGCGTTTTTTAAAACTGTTTGCCCCCTTACTTACTAATCTGCAATAAACCGTCATTATTCCAAAAAGGCTGGCAGAAAGAGTTTGTGAATAATATTTACCCTTTGCAGGCACTTTTATATCTATATAATTGTTTTTTTTACACCCAAAATATACACAATAGTGTCACAGATTCAATGCATATTGATTCCGCCAGAATAAACCTTTTTGGATTCGATACTCATTAAAAAATATAACTTCTGGGTTAACTGTGCTTTTTGGCAAGTATATATACTTCCTGACTACATGAATTACTTAATTGAAAACAGGGCAGTTGTGCTGTTTTTCTGGAATTCAAAATCAAATAACTTAGCAATATTAAAAACATCATTCAGGATTTGAAAACTATGTAATTGATAAAAAATGCGACCAAACGTTTGTCATAGAAACCAGTAACGATTGTCATAGAACCGAGTAACGATCTGGCATAGAATTTGGAAACATATGTACATATTTTTTCAAACTCAGTATCAAAATTCAATTGCATTTTCGAATACCTTTATGTTCAATTCTGATAATGTTTTAAAATCCAATTTTTTTTTTGACAATCCAATATCCGTCAGCTATGAAACAACTTTTCCTTTTACTTTTTTGCGCAGTTTATTTTGCAGGTGCTTCCGCCCAAACACTTATGGGCAGACAAATTGTTGATCAATTCCCAATAAACGGCACAGGTACACAAACTTATAGCTTAACCTGGCTTCCCCAAACTTATAACAGCACAGCAAGACGTTATCCCTTGATAATTTCGTTGCACGGAGCTGGCGAAACAGGTACAACTACTGCAACGTTATCAAAACTTTATACAGCATCACCAAGAGCTATAGCGGGCAGAATTGCCGATGGATGGAACGCTATTGCTGTAAATCCACTCACTGGAGTACAGGATAGTTTTATAGTTGTTTCACCACAGGCCGCCACATGGAGTTACAGTTATTCTGACCTTAAATATATTTTACCAAGCATTCTAAGCAAATACAGAGTAGATACCAGCAGGATTTACCTCACCGGCTTGTCTGCCGGAGGTGGGGGAACATTCTCAGTCTTTGGAAGCAGGGATAGTAATTTTATTAAACAATTTGCCGCAATGGTTACAGCAAGCAGTGCTGGAACTAACGCATCAAACGGCTATACGGCTGAGCAGGTTGAAGCTGGAATCAGATTCGGATCAAACTATGGAGTACGATTATGGACAATAGCAGGTGATCAGGATTATTTATTTTCTACTGATGTTCGGTATCATGACAGTTCAAACATGCTCAATCCTATACCACGTAACAAGTTGACTGTTATCGTTGGAGTTGGTCATTCAACCTGGGGAAATGCTTACAACCCAGCTTTCAGACCAATAATTAATTATTATGGTAATAATGGTACCTGTGCAAATGGATGTAATAACGGGGGCATTCCTGTTGCGCCAAATGCAAATGGATCTTCAGTTATGGGAAGCGGTGTTACACAGGATAGTCTGAACGTATACGAATGGCTCCTTCTTTCTCAAAGAACTTTTGCAACAATAACATCTCCAACTGCTAATGCAGGTAATAATCAGACGGTTAATTTACCAACAACTACATTGAACGGAAGCGGAACTCCAGGTTCAGGATACACCATCAGTTCTTTTTCATGGGCAAAAATTGCCGGACCGTCTCAGTTTACAATTGTTTCTCCCACTGCCGCACAAACTGCGATTAATAATCTCACTCCGGGAACTTATCAGTTTGAACTTACGGTAACAAATAGTGCTGGTGTAACAGCGAAAGATATTGTTGCCGTTACAGTTAATGCTGCCAACCTGAATCCTATTGCAAATGCAGGTGCTGATAAATCTATCACTCTGCCGGTTAATACCGTTTCGTTTACAGGTTCAGGTACTGATGCCGATGGAAACATTGCTTCTTATCTCTGGACCAAAATTGCAGGACCTGCCACTTTTACAATTGCTTCTCCAGCTGCCGCACAAACTGCTGTGAATAACCTCCTTCAGGGTACTTACCAGTTTGTGTTAACTGTTACTGATAACAGCGGTGCTACAGGAAAAGATACGGTTACTATTATTGTTAATCCCGCTACGCAAACAGGTGTTTGCGGAGGAAAATCATATACAATCTTACCTACCGGTGATGGGGGTTATTACAATTCACTTAACCTCCAACCGGGCGATACTTTGTTTTTAGATGCCCAGTATACATACTATTATGTTTATTTAGCCGACAGACACGGGACACCCTCTTGCCCAATTGTTATAATGAATAAAGGCGGACAGGTTAAAATTCAAGGTGGTGATTTAAGCCAGATTTCTTTATTCAATTGTTCAAACATCAAAGTACTTGGTACCGGTTCTTCTGATACTTATGGGTTCCGAATCAAACCTTACCCTACTGATTCCTTAATTAATGGCTCTTTTGCCTTTTCAATTACCGGACGCTCAAAAAACATTGAGGTTAGTAACCTGTATATCAGCAATGCAGGTACAGGTATGAATATTAAAGAAGACGGAGGCTGCGACCCTCTTTATAATTATCCTAATTGGATAATGGACAGTATAAATATACATGATAATAAAATTGTAAAAACATGGAATCAAGGAATGTATATTGGAAATACATCCCCTGATAATGGCCCTGCCAGTTATTCCCCAAGGCCCGTTGATTGTAATGGAACAACTATTTACCCACGCCCACCAAGGATGGGAAACATTAAAGTTTATAACAATTTTGTTGATAGTACAGGCAGAGCCGGAATCCAATTAGCAAGCGCAAGTACCGGTATCAGTGAAATATATAACAATACCGTAAAGCATAGCGGAATGGCTGGTGATGATGCCCAGGGTGCCGGAATTATTGTAGGCTCATATACAAAAGCATATATTCATAACAATACTATTATTAACACTTATGCCTGGGGATTAGCATCATCAGGCGGAAGCGGAACAAACGTTCCACTACGTTTTGAAAATAACGTTATTGATAGCAGTGGTTTTCTTAATACATGGATTTTATGGACACAAGGTAAATCCAGAATCAAAATCTCTACAGAGCCAATTGTTGCAAATACCCTTACATGGCCCTATTCAATTTTTCTTGCCACAAAACCAACTCTGGATACAGACAGTACTCAATTTGTTGTAAAAACAAATTCTTTGGGTCTCAGAAAACACCCTTCTGGGGGCATTGGACTCGCAGATTATGTTGGAACCTTTCAAAAATCAGGCAATTACATTTGTAATAATATAAATTCCTATGGCGGTACCCCTAATGTGGTAATTGAAGAGGTTACGCCAATTTATTACTCTACCAACTGTGCTAATACCCAAAACTGGTCACCGGTGGCATATGCCGGCAACGATCAAATAATTACCTTGCCTGCCAATACCACGACATTTGCAGGTAATGGTATAGACCCTGATGGAACCATCGCTTCTTATCTCTGGACAAAGATTGCAGGACCTGCAACATTCACCATTGCTTCTCCTGCTGCTGCTCAAACTGCAGTGAATAACCTCCTTCAGGGTACCTACCAGTTTGTGTTAACCGTTACTGATAACAGCGGTGCTACAGCAAAAGATACCGTGCTGCTAGTCGTTAATCCTGCCGTTGCAGTTAACCAGGCCCCTGTTGCAAATGCAGGTACTGATAAATCAATTACACTCCCGGTTAATACCGTTTCGTTTACGGGTTCAGGTATTGATGCTGATGGAACCATCGCTTCTTATCTCTGGACAAAGATTGCAGGACCTGCAACATT
>CAZOLW010000030.1:51809-61802 GCA_964580775.1 uncultured Chitinophagaceae bacterium
GTTTGTGTTAACCGTTACTGATAACAGCGGTGCTACAGCAAAAGATACCGTGCTGGTTACAGTGAACGCAGATGATACAAAACTTTTAGCAGCAACAAGCACTATTTATCCAAACCCTGCAACATCAATCATTACTATTAAAATTTACAGCCCCTTAAATGTCAGTAAGATGATCGTAAAAATTTATTCTAGCTCTGGTGTATTGACTTATCAAAAAGAAATATTCTTAAGTCAGCAAACTGCAACATTAGAAGTAGATGTAAGCAAATTTATACAAGGCACTTACTATGTTCAGCTTGGATCTCTTACAAAAAATAAAAGACAGGCTCTAACCTTTATTAAACTATAAAAGAATATAAAGTAAGAAGAAGCCGGTTGGTTCAAATGAACCAACCGGCTTCTTCTTTATATCTTGTCTATCAATTAAATGAAAAGTACCAGCATAACCTATTTTTTAACTGCAAGTCTGTTTGCCTTGTCAATATCACTAAATTCAAAGTCTGCATGTGCTGACAATGCCTTATCATTTCTGTAATCGTCAGATTCGAAATGCTCATAAATGAAAGTAATATTCTTAAAACTATTTATGAATTTTTTGGCACCTTCAATTACATCCGGCTCCATTCCTTCAACATCGAGTTTCACCAATACTTTGCCAGACTCAGGAATTCCAAATGTTTCATAAAGCGAATCAAATGTTTCTATATCAACATTGGGCTCTTTTCCTGTATCCCGATCCATATAACTTGAACTGGGTATTCCATAAGGAATATTAAAATACACCCTCTCCTTTTTCTTTCCTAATCCACACGGCAGCACTTTTACCATATGTTCGAGATTATTCAATACAACATTTGCCCTTACAGCAGCATTGTTAACAGGCTCAATAGCAATACACTTCTTACCCAGCTTTGCCAGCCAGATACAGTACTCACCAATACAGGCTCCAACATCTATAAATACATCAAATGAATCTATATTTTTAAGTATGTATTCTTTAATTTCACGTTCGTAAGCAAAGTTTATAAATTGAAAATCTGTTGTATGAGGGCGAATCATGAAATTACCCATTCTTGATTTTGTCTGGAATCCATTTACAGGTAATTTATGGGTAAATATGTATTTCAAGGAAGCTCCCAATGATTTAAAATCAGCACAGGCTAAATACTCTTTAAAATAATCTGCATAAACAATATACTTCCTGGGGTCGGTTAAACTGGGTTTATAATGAGCAGCTTGTGGTTCCATAAAAAAAATTATTTTTTTGATAAATATGATTACTATACTTTCTACGAAAGCCAGAAAAGTACTAAAAAACAGCAATAATAAATACTAAATCTTTCACTTGCTGACTTGTGCCATAAATAGCAGCCGGTTTTATATTTACATACTGCAGTAATTGTGATTTTATAAACCGGGCGCTTACATTCTGAGCTTGCGGTTATTTATTAACCCGAGTTCTTTGGTGAAAGAATTCATTCACCGAATATGCAGCAAGTATAATAAGGAAAGGTTCAACAGTATATGTATATCTGGGCAGTGTAAGCAGGAGTGTATGCACGATAGTGACAATAATAAAAGGCACTATCAGAAAATTGCCCATAAAAGTTCTCCTGTTTTTCCACCAACCTGCCAATCCAAATATTATAAGAAAAAAATTTATTCCTCCTATAAAAAGTCTTGCAGATAAGCCCCTGCTACCTTCAGAAGACGATGGGAAAAAACCCCATAGTTCCCAGAGATTTGCCAGTCTGTTTTTAATATATCGAAGCGGATTTTCTTTCATGTAGTCAACATACATTTTAACAGCCTGGCCGGTAGTTTTAACTTCGGGATGCTTATCCTGATAGTACCAGTCAACATACCCACCTGAAGATGTAATAGAGTACATAACATTAACCTTGCTGTGACCTGCCATAGAAAATTGTCCGGTCTTTAAATAACAGTACGAAGAAATCAATAAAACCGGGATAAGAAAAGCTGTTACTACTGCTACCCGTACCCTTTTATAGAAGAGAAACTCAAAAAACATAATCAGAATCAATATCGGCAAAACTTCTGTTCTTACAACTGTGGCTATTCCAAAAAAAAGTCCTGCGCTCCAGTTTTTTTGACGCAGGTAAAAGAAATAAAAGCCAAGCAGGAAAAAAGTTGTAGGTACTTCGGTGAGCAGCCACCTAACATAATTTATCTGTGTTGGAAAAAAAGCAAGGATTAAAGATGCCAGAAAAGCGATCTGGTTATTGTTAAAGATTTTTCGGGAAATGTCATACACAAAATATATTGAGCAGGTTGCCATTAAAATATTCAGCCATAACAGCATTGTCACATAATGTTCTTCGCTCAAAAGCCTTAAAAAAGCAATAATAAATGGGTATCCATTGGGGAAATAATTGATATATTCTGATTTCAGAATTGACTCTGCCTGTTCAAAATAGCCATATGAATCGGTATGCATATTTGGCAGATTTATAAAAAAACATACCCCGGCACGAACGAGGAATCCCAGAATGAGCACGATAATGAGAGCCTTCTGGCTTTTTCCCCCATCAAATAAAGACAGAAGGAAAAAGTCTTTTGTCTTCGTAAATGGGAATGAAATCATATTCATTGTAGTTGAGTGTTTATTATAGTAAAGCTGTTACAGCATTGCAATATCTGCATAACTTCCCAGTTTTGTTGATCCTGTTTTTCTGGGTATAAACTCAAATATATAAACTTGCCGAAACAATAGCTACAATGTCTTTTTTTAATCCCTATAGATAATTGTATTTGAATTCCTTTCGGAAAGTATTAAATTAAAATCAGGAAATATAGTTTTACTTTCAGTCTGTATTATTTTTGTACCATATGTTGTTCTGGCAATTACTATTGATCATCAGTTGTTTGATCATACTTTATAATTATATAGGGTATGCATTACTCATATACCCGATAATTTTGGTTAGCAGAACCAGAAAAAACAAGGTCAATGCAGACAGGAACTTCTCCCCTTCAGTTTCCTTTATTGTAGCAGCCTTTAATGAAGAAGATTGTATTGAAGAGAAAATAAAAAATTCATTTGGGCAGCAATACCCCGGTCATTTAATGGAGTTCATTTTTATTACTGATGGATCTTCTGATAAAACAACTGAAATCATCAGGCAATATCCGGCAATAAAATTACTGCACCAAGATGAAAGAAAAGGTAAATCAGCTGCCCTAAACAGAGCCGTATTACATGCAACCGGGGATATACTTATTTTCAGCGATGCAAACACCCTCTTAAACAAAGATGCAACCCGAAATATTACGTATCACTATGGCAATACAAATGTTGGGGGAGTTGCTGGTGAAAAGAAAGTAATTCAATCAGCAAATACCGGAAAAGAAGGGTTGAACAGCGAGGGTATCTATTGGAAATATGAATCACTTTTAAAAAAAACAGATTCAGATTTTTATTCAGTTGTTGGTGCTGCCGGAGAGTTATTTTCTCTGAGACGAAAGTTATATGAGGAAATACCAGACTTCGTTATACTAGATGATTTTATAATCAGCATGAAAGTTGCACAAAAAGGGTATCGGGTCATATATGAACCCAGTGCATACGCATCTGAATTACCTTCATTCTCAATGAAAGATGAAAAAAAAAGAAAAATAAGGATTGCAGCAGGTGGGTTTCAGGCATTAATTATGCTGAAGTCATTATTCCGCTTCTGGGAAAATCCAAAGTTGTTTTTTTTATATTTCTCACACCGTGTTTTAAGGTGGACTCTCAGCCCACTCTGCATCGTTCTGGCATTACTTTCAAGCGTGATATTATTTCTAAAAGGGAGCAATCCGGTTTTTGTATTCATTTTCTATTCACAGCTTATTTTTTACATTTTAGCTGTTACTGGTAGCTTCGTAAAATCAAACTCAGGCATTTCTAAGATACCCAGAATCTGTTATTATTTTGTTTTTATGAACTTGTCTGTTGTTCTTGGCTTTTTCAGGTTCTTAAAAGGGAAACAACCCGTTACTTGGGAAAAAGCGAGAAGAATGCAGTAAATGCATCTACTCTAATTGATTTTTAGAGGATTTTAAACAGAATAGCGTTAAGAAACCGTACCCTTGCATACTGTTTTGATTAAACTTGCAATAATAAGCAAGGTTTCCTACTTTTACAGCCCAGACAACCCAGGAAAAC
Organism: uncultured Chitinophagaceae bacterium; assembly: GCA_964580775.1. Taxonomy (GTDB): domain Bacteria; phylum Bacteroidota; class Bacteroidia; order Chitinophagales; family Chitinophagaceae; genus Lacibacter. The sequence continues at coordinate 55,978 of CAZOLW010000030.1, forward strand.
ATAAGAATCCTTTCTCTTTAAAATTCCCTGACAATCAAATACCTACCGATTAACCACGAATCACAAGATCAGCTCATTAACCTAATTTTAACCACAAAAAAAAATAGATGGACATCATTTATTTGTTTCGCACCCTATTAAAGAAAAAATGGATCATTTTAGCTGCCGGTTTTGTTGCAGCCGGGATTGCCTATATCCTCACACTAAACGCTCCTAAAAAGTATAGTTCTAACTCTCAAATATCAACAGGCTTTACTATCAGCGACAAGATTGTTATTGGCAGTGAAAATTTCGACATGTTTGAAGCTGAAACTAAATTCAGTAATGCAACTACAACAATATCCTCAGCATCAGTGGTTAGTTTTTTATCTTATGCGCTGATTTTACATGATCTGGAAAACCAAAGCCCCTACAGAATTCTTACAGAAAAGGATAAGCAATCAGCTATTTACAAAACGGTGAAGCAGGATGAAGCAAAAAAGGTGTTCAGGAATAAACTTGACAAAATGAGTTTATTAACAACTTTTAATCCAGAAGAAAAAAAATTGCTTGAGTTTCTTGCTCTTTATAATTATGATTATAAAAGTCTCGTAAAAAACCTCACAATTTACAGATTACAGCGTACCGATTATATTCAAATAGAATATTCATCTGAAAATCCTGAGTTATCTGCTTTTATAGTAAATGAAATCTTTCAACAGTTTATCCGTTATTATAGAAACATCAGAAGTACCACATCACAGGAATCCATTGATACACTTAAAAGTATTATGGATAAAAAGAAACTTGACCTGGACTATAAGAAAGCACTGCTTGGCGGAGGTGCTATTGTTGGCGAAGTACAAAGTTCGAGTACCTTTGAATTGATATCCAATTTTGAGCAGGCTCTTGCATCAGAGAAAAACACTTTGACAACTCTTTATGCATCGCTTCGTAAAATAGATCAGAGGCTCGCCAATCTGGGTGTTCAATCTACTTCAACTTTACCTCCGAATAATAATGAAGAAATTCTTTTATTAAGAAAAGCTATGAATGATGCATATACAGACTATCTAAATAGCGGATCAAAAGATAAAGACTTATTTGCCAGGTATAACCAGTTAAAAACTGAATACCAGACCAAAGTAACAAATTCAAATCCCGTAAAGCCAAATACGGAAGAGAAGCCAAAGGAAAGTAAAAATGAATTGCTTCAAAAGAAAAGTGATTTAGAAATTGATATTCAAACTACTAACGCTAACATCACTTCCCTTCAAAACAAAATCGGTACATTAAGGGGCCATGTATATTCAGATGCTGCCAGAGGAGCCTCCGCTGAAACTCTTGCAAAAGAAGCCGAACAGGCAAACAGTGATTATTTAGCAGCCAAACAAAAATACAATGATGCTGTTGAGAGAAGTTCTTCTTCTGTTAATAATTTCCGCCAGGTATTGATGGGTCAGCCAGCTATTAGTCCAGATCCTTCAAAACGCTTCCTGTTAGTAGGTATGGCGGGTATGTCTGCTTCCATTCTTGCTATACTTGTAATTATATTGCTGGTGTATCTTGATTCGTCTGTTAAAACACCTGCCATATTTTCCAGAGTTGTCAATCTGAAGCTTATCAGTTTGGTTAATTTTATGAACTTAAAGAACAAATCACTTGAAGATATCGTTGCAAAAAAAGAAGAGCACAGTGGTAATCGTGACAAAAGCAATCTCGGTGTTTTCAGGGAATCCCTGCGTAAACTACGCTATGAAATAGAAAGCAGCGGCAAAAAAACAATCCTTTTTGCCAGCACAAAGAAAGGGCAGGGAAAAACAACATTGATCATGGGCTTGTCTTACAGTTTAAGTATGAGTAAAAAAAAGATTCTGATTATTGACACAAATTTTTCAAATAATGATCTGACGATTGAAATGGAAGCATCCCCTACTCTTGAAAAGTTAAATTACGAAGCTTCAAAACCAGAATCAATTATTGCTCAGGTTAAAGCCAATGCTAAAGAACTTTCAAACAGAAATATTTTTATTATTGGATCTGAAGGCGGAGATTATACTCCTTCGGAAATATTGCCAAGGGAAAATATCCTTGCACACCTGAAAGATCTTACTAATGAATTTGATTACGTTTTTCTTGAAGGGCCGCCACTAAATGACTTTTCGGATGCTAAAGAACTATCAGCCTATGTTGAAGGAGTTATAGGTGTTTTTTCAGCCTATGACATAATTAAACAAATTGATAAGGAATCAATTAATTTCTTTAAAAACCTGAATGATAAATACATTGGGTCAATTCTAAACATGGTGGATCTGGAAAATGTAAATACAGCATAAACAGTTACCTGTTTTCTGGCAATATTGTATAACTGTTACAACATTAAATAAAATGAAAGAAGCTGAGAAAACTAAAATTGCTCCTAAAATATCTTTGCATGAAAGAATAGTACTTGCATTTGCAGCATCAGCTCTGTTTGCTCTATATATTAAAATAATGTTTTTCTGACAGAACTATGGATGCCAGAAGCAATATTATACAAAAAGCAAAGTCATCTGCCCGTACCAGCCATTTGCAGGCTGGAAGAATTCCTGAAAGTATTCTTCAGAAAAGATACGGCTATCTGATTTTGCTTGTATTAGTTGTATTGATAGGAATTTCCACCTCTTTATCAGGAGTAATCGCTTTAGGTATTCCAGCACTCCTGTTGTGCATTACAGTAGCATCCGTTTGTATCGTAAATGCAGAAGCTGCCCTCTATATTATCATAGCCTACTCCTTTTTTATCAGCTTCATTAACAGACTTTTTCTCAATAACAGTTTATTAATAGGCATACCCTCAGACATTCTGATCGCCACCACTTTTTTAGGTTTTCTTATAAGAAAGGCAGATTTGAAAAGTAATATAAATGAGTTTTCAAAAAACCGGGTTGTTATTATTCTGATGTTTCTGTATGGTTACACAGCCATACAGGTATTTAACCCTTATGGCAATTTACTTACAGGATGGTTTCCTGCTGTAAGAAAAGTGCTGGCAACATTTTTGTTACTTTTTATTGCTTATAATGTTTTTAATACCCACGAAAAAATTCACAGGTTTATAAAAGTTATTTTTTCCTTTTCTGTAATAGTTGCCCTCTACACCTGTGTACAGGAATTTTATGGTTTTTTTAATTTTGAATTAACCTGGCTCCAAATGGATGAAAAAAGATTCAGGATGACATTTGTTAATGGGGGAGCCAGAAAAATGTCAACTTTCCCTGATGCCTTATCACTTTCAATTGTAATGGCTACTACAAGTGTTTTTTTTATTGGTTTTCTCACAGGAGTAAAGAAACTGTCGAACAGGCTGATATTGATTACAGGTATAGCTTTTCTTTTACTGGCAATGAGCTTTTCTCTAACCCGTACAGCAAACGTAATGGTTATTGCAGGGTTGATCCTATTTATACTAATAACATTTGATAAAAAAATTTCCCGGATTGCTGGCGCCACTGGACTATTGCTTTTCCTTATCCTACTGTATGCGCCAACAAATAATACGCATGTATACCAGTTCAGAAATACCTTTAAAGGGGGAACTAAAGACCCTTCATATATTGTACGGGAAGTAAACAGGGCCAGAATTCAGCCTTACCTTTATTCCCATCCAATTGGAGGAGGGTTGAATACTACTGGTACTGAGGGGCTTAAAAACAATCCATCACACCCCCTTGCCGGCTTCCCCCCTGACAGTGGTTATTTAAAAAAGGCTTTAGAAATTGGATGGATCGGATTTGCACTTTTATTATTTCTTTACTTTACAATTATAAAAACAGCAGTTAGAGGTTATTTCAGCTGTACAGATAACAAAACAAAAGTATTGTTTGCCTCCTGTGCTGCATCTTTTTTTGCTTCCTACATGGGCGATTATACACAGGAAGCTATTGGACAAATAACAGATATTGTTGTATATTTTCCTATGATTGCAATTGTATTACGCCTTAGAAATGCAGAATCATTAAATAAACCTTTAACTACATGAAGACAAGTCTTTTTCTAAACACCCAGTTTGCAAAAAAGGTATATGCAAAAATCCTTTACATTTTCTTATTGTTAGTGTGTGCCTCATTTTTTGTTTCAGAAACTAAAGCACAAAACCCCGAATCAGTATTACGTAAACAAGTTTCACTTGCAGATTCAGCAATACTGAAAAATGACTCGTTGTCAATTGAAGAAAAACTGGTATTGCTTGCATTAAACAGTCCGGTATATAAAGCTTCTGAAAATCAAAGTAAAATCAATGAGTATCAGCTTAAAGCTGCAAAGAACCAATGGGTTAATCTACTTACTCTTTCAGCCAATTTAAATGATCAAAACTTCCTTACTCAAAGTCAAACTAACTATGCCGTTTATCCAAAATATTTCTTTGGTGTTACCATTCCCCTTGGAACAATTTTATCAAGAACAACTGTAAAATCTGCAAAGCAACAGGTTGAAATTAGCCAGTACAACAGAGAACAATTAGCCAGAAATATCAGGGCTGAGATATTGTCGAAATATCAGAAATATAAAAACTATGCTGAACTTCTGGCTATACAAAATGAAATTCTTGATAATGAAGAGACAGCCTATTTGCAGGCAAAGGAAAAATTCAGAAATGGGGTAATTTCAATTGACGTGTTCAATATTGCACAAAAACTTTATAACCTTGAGCTATCAAAAAAACTGAACCTTCAACTGGATCAGGACCTGATTAAAATTGACATCGAAAGTATGATAGGTGTAAATCTTAACAGTGTACTAAATAAATAAACCTTTTATGCCTTATCATCCTTACCCATCTTTCTGCACAGATTTCATTACCAAATCTGTACTCGAAATAAAGTACCCTAAACCTCAAATTATATGACAACAATTGAGGATGGTGCGCTAAAATATTATTTAAACAAAGCTTTTAACTTATCCTATCTTAAACAAGACAGGTTTAAATGGATTGACTACATAAGAGGCATTACTATTCTTCTTGTTGTGTACAGGCATGTTTTAATAGGCATAGAACGTACAGGAGTAATAATACCGGACTATATGGCACAAGCTAATTTGATATTTTACAGTTTCCGTATGCCTTTATTCTTTATTCTGTCCGGATTATTTATCTCATCCACCCTTGTTAAAAAAACTTTTGCTCAACTGGTTAGCTCAAAGTTTCAGCTGTTAATTTATCCTTATTTTATCTGGGTCATTTTACAAATCACATTTCAAATAGTTTTTTCACATGTTACTAATTCAGAAAGGGGATGGAGGGACTATACATATATTTTCTACTTCCCAAGAGAACTCGATCAATTCTGGTACTTACCTGCTCTTTTTAATGTAACAATCATTTACACCTTCATTAAAACAAAGTTTCAAATTCCGGTGTGGGGGCAGCTTATATTTGGGCTTACTGTTTATTATTTATCTGTTTATTTCAGAGAAGTGAGTATTATATCAGATTGGATGGAGTTCTACCTGTTTTTTGCATTAGGGGATGCGGTATCTTCCTTTTTCTTTAACAGTAAAACACAAAAACACATAAAATCATCATTGCTTTTTCTAATGGCGACCCCTGTATTTGTTGTTACACAACTCTATTATCTAACTTATACAGAGGAATACTTTATAACTGACATTGCAGGCAAAACCAAATATATTTTTATCTCAATTATAGGATGTTCATTTATGTTTATTGTTGCTTTTGCGATTCAAAATTTGAGAAGACTCAGCTTTTTACGTATTATAGGATATCATTCATTGTATATCTATGTAATGCATGTTTTTGCTGCAAGCTTTATCCGGATAATTCTCACAAAAGTATTTCATATAGG
>CAZOLW010000031.1:0-61673 GCA_964580775.1 uncultured Chitinophagaceae bacterium
ATGATAAATGGGGGGTTAGCTCAGTTGGCTATAGCGTCCCGCTTGTAAGCGGGAAGTTTGTCGGTTCTGAGAAAGATAAATTGAAATGATAAATGGGGGGTTAGCTCAGTTGGCTATAGCGTCCCGCTTGTAAGCGGGAATGTTGTCGGTTCTGAGAAAGATAAATTGAAATCATAATGGGGGGTTAGCTCAGTTGGCTAGAGCGCTTGCATGGCATGCAAGAGGTCGTCGGTTCGACCCCGATACTCTCCACATTACCGGACAACTCCAGATTTTTGAAGAGTTGTCCTTTTTTATTTCCGCTGAAACCATTGCTGGCAGTGATTATCAGACGGACAGCTTCATTCATTTTTGTGGTTCGACTTTTATTTTTGTCAAAAAAGAGTTTTTCAGGAAAAATCGAACCAATGATTTTCCTTTTAGCTGTTAAATCAGCTTTGTTATAGAATGCAAGAGGATTAGACAACAGATCAATACCCTTCCTGATATATTATTCATATACTGTATTCGTATCTTTTTGCTGTTCCTTTTCTTTTTGAAGTTTACTGATTTCATCTTTATACCTGAATACAGTTCTGTTCAGGGCCGCTGCATCTATTAATCCGTCTGCAAAACTATCTTCAAGTTTATGAATGCGTTGTTCATTGACAGATATGTCATGATCAATTTTTTCTACTGGTCTTTTACGGCTAACATTATCCTCGGCAAGAATTTTTCGAATCATGGTATCGTACAATTTTTTTGCAGCGGAACTGATCTTAATTTCTTTTAGGATGTTTTCCATTTTGATATGAACATCTTCCGTTGTTATTCTAACAACTTTACAATGATTGTAATGATAGCAGGTATGATAATCACCATTTCTTGATTTGCTGGGGTTAATTACTTCCTGCATGGCATGCCTATACAGGCAATAAATCACGGATGTTTATTGATGAAGTGGTAATCAGGTAGGTCAGCTGCAAATAAGCAGAATGAATTACAGTATACGGGCAATTTAAAAACGATAGATTGTTCGAAGAGAATAGATTCCCGGTCTAAGTCCGATTTTCAACAAAACAGAAAACGTAGCTGACAGTTTTTCTCAAGCATTTACTTCTATTTTATTTTTTGTAATTCCTCCTGCCAAAGCTGAAATGTCCGATTATGATTTTTCATGAGAGCAATAATTGTGGATTTTGTTTTCAAAATCAAAAAAAAGCTTGTTTGTATAAAACTAATAATCAGCCTTTTGAGATAAACAGGCAAAAAATAATTAGGAAAGATTCTAAATGTTAATAAAAAAATATCCAAACTTCTTGATATTTTTAAAAAGTATTCCCATCTTTATAACAACGATTGAAATGCTGCTTTGAGAAAATGACAGAAAAAAACAAGCTATACAGGCTAAAAATAAAGAAGCAACTATACTTCTCTGGCTCACTTTCCTGTGTGGAATTGAGCAAGCTCAACGACATGAGCATTCCCCTTACAGCAAAACATTTAGAAGAACTGATTGCCGGTGGCGAAGTTGAAGAAATGGGACTTGCCCTGTCAACTGGTGGCAGAAGGCCCGTTTTATATTCCTTAAAACATGACCTTACTTATGTTGTAGCAGTTTGGGTTGATCAGCTGGTAACCCGTATTGCAATTCTTGACATGCAAAACAGGTACGTTGGTGAAATTAAAAAGTTCGATCTGGAGTTAAGCAACGATCCTCAGCCTCTTCAAATCCTGGCAAAAGAAATCAAACAATATATTGCAGCAAGCGGCATCAGCAAAAATAAAATTGCAGGCGTTGGTATTGCTATGCCGGGTTTTATTGATGTTGAACGTGGGTTAAATCATTCGTTTTTCAGAGTAAAGGAAACAGACATAGTTTCTTATCTCAAATCGGTTATTGAACTGCCTGTTTTAATTGATAATGATTCGAGTGTAATTGCGCTTGCCGAACATCGTTTTGGCGCTGCCAAAGGAAAGCTGAATGCAATGGTTCTGAATATCGGCTGGGGTATTGGTTTGGGCATGATCTTAAATGGTTCATTATTCAGAGGTAACAATGGTTTTGCCGGTGAATTCAGTCATATACCTCTTTTTACAAATAATAAAATATGCAGTTGCGGCAAGATGGGATGCCTGGAAACAGAAACATCCCTGCTTGTTATTTTAGACAAAGCCAAAGAAGGGCTTTTAGCCGGCAGAGCATCTCTCCTGAAAGGAATTGACACTGCAAATAAAGAATTTTTTGCAACGGAAATAATGAAAGCGGCATTGAGAGGCGACCGGTTTGCTGTTGAAATTTTATCTGAAGCCGGATATAATATCGGCAGAGGCGTAGCTATTCTTGTTCATTTATTAAATCCTGAAATCATTATTCTAAGCGGATTAGGTTCTGCAGGAGGTAAATTATGGTTAACACCTATTCAGCAGGCGCTGAATGAACATTGTATTCCAAAAATTGCAGAGAACATGGTAGTGGAAACTTCCTCACTTGGTTCAGAAGCAGGTTTAATTGGTGCAGCCTCATTAATTATGGAGCATTACGATGAATTGAATATCAAAAAAATAAAAATCAAAAAACAGGAACTCCTGAAATAATATTTTTTTAAACCCTTTTATACATTTCAAAACTCAAAAAAATGAGACAAAAAACCAAACTGCTCTTGGCAGTATTTGTCCTGTTAGTGAACAGTTTTACATTGTTTGCACAGGAAAAAAATACCATTACCGGTACGGTAAAAGATGGTGCAGGGCTCGTCTTAACCGGTGCCACTGTAAAAGAAAAAGGAACCAACAACAGTGTTTTAACCAAAACCAACGGAACCTTTACTATTAAGGTATCTCCAAACGCAACACTGGTTATTTCATTCGTTGGCTTTAAAACTGCAGAAGTAAATACTTCAGGCCAATCTGTTGTAGAAGTGTCATTAGAGCAGGGAGAGCAGCAACTGAATGAAGTTGTTGTAACCGCACTTGGTATCAAAAGAGAACAACGGAAAATTGGTTATGCTACTACCCAGGTAAGCGGGAAAGATATTGTGAAGGCATCCCCAACCAATTTTGCATCAGCTTTGTATGGTAAAGCGCCGGGTGTTCAAATCAATACACAACCTGGTGGTGCAACCAGTGCAGTAAGTATCCAGGTAAGAGGACTTAGTTCTCTGTCTGGACAGGGTCAACCGCTTTTGGTTGTAGATGGTGTTATTGTTAGAAATGGAGATGCTAATAACGAAGGATACTGGGGTGGTAATCAGAAACTGAATGGAAATGGTTTGCTTGATATTAATCCTGAGAATGTTGAAAATATCAGCATTTTAAAGGGAGCTGCAGCATCTGCTTTATATGGTTCAGATGCGATGTTTGGTGTAATCCTGGTTACAACTAAAAGCGGGAAAGGCTATAATAAAGGTATTGGAGTTGATGTGAATTTTTCTGCCAATACTGAAAGTGTTGCAGTTGTACCTGATTTGCAAACAACGTACGGTCCCGGTTATGACAGGGGTACTAATCTCTCAGCAGGTGCTGACGAAGACGGATGGTTTCACCTCACAGTGAACGGGAATAATGTAGTAAGGCCTTATTCCAGGGCTTATGGACAATTTGGTCCTAAAATGGATGGCAGAGACGTTTACTGGTGGGATGGTTCAACACAAAAGTTCACTGCTCAAAAAAATAACTGGAAAGCATTTTACAGAAACGGCTACAGTACAATTGCCAACGTTGCCATTAATAATGCAACTGATAAAATGAATTACAGGTTTTCTTATACCCGTAACGATTATAAAGGTATCCAGGTTGGAGGTATGCAGGGAAAGAATACATTCAATTTAAATTCTTCTTATAAAATAACTCCTAAGATTACACTTGATCTGGTGGCCAGTTATATCAACGAAAAAGTTGAAAACAGACCACGACAGATTTATTATCTGACAAATAATTTTGGCGGATTTTTCAGCCCTGCTGATCACATGGATGTTTATTTAAATAAGTACCAGACATCAAAAGGATATAAATGGGTTGATTATAACTCTACCCTTGATTTAGATGAACGTTTAAAGTATAATATCCGTGCAAAAGATTTTCTTGATTTTCTCTGGAATCAGCTAGCTAATAAATATTCTGAATCATCAAATCGTTTGATGAATTCATTAACCCTGAATTACAATATTATAAAAGGCCTGAATTTCCGTGGCAGATTTGGAAGTGATTACACAGGCATTTATGTTGAAACAAAAGAAAGATCAACACAGCCATTATCGGCAGGTGCTTCAGGTCGTTATGCAACAAATAATGATCGCTATATTAATACGTATGGTGATTTATTGTTGTCTTATCAAAAACAGATCATTCCCAAACTGTCAGTAACTGCTTCAGCAGGCTACCAGGCAAGGAAATCAGAAGCCAGGTACAATTATGCCAGCACAAGGGATGGTTTAACTACTGAAAACTGGTTTAGTCTCAGTGCTTCAAAAACAACTCCCACAGAAGGAAGTACTTCAAGAGTATATGAACTAAAAGACGGGTTATTTGGTATTCTGAGTTTTGATTATAATAACTACCTGTTTGTAGAAGGAACACTCAGGAGAGAAAGAACATCCACACTGCATCCTGACAATAACACCTTTTATTATCCGGGTGTAAGCGGCGCTTTTGAATTAAGTAATGCATTTCAACTGCCTGCCAGCATCAGTTACAGTAAGCTTCGTGCTTCCTGGGGTGTTGTGGGTAATCCTCCATCAGCTTATTATTCAAACGTTATTTATAACGCCGGTAACATTCAGGGTGTACCGATTCTAACTCCTCCTTCATCCAATTATGGAAATGATGAATTGAAAAATGAACGGAAAAGCAGCATAGAATTTGGTTTGGAAACCCGCATGTTTGCAAACAGGTTTGGTTTTGATCTTACTTATTACAATGATAAATTATCAAATCAGATATTGACATTAACAATACCGGCAACAAGTGGTTCAACAAGTGTTGCTTCCAATGTGGGTAATATGCGCAATTATGGTATTGAATTATCACTTTACGGAACACCTGTTAAATCGCATGCATTTGCATGGGATGCACGGTTAAACCTCGCATTTAACAGAAACAAAGTTATTTCATTGATGGAAGGACTGGATTATCTCACTCATTCAAACATTGACAATGGCTCACTGCTGGTAAAGACTAATCCGGGAGAAAAAGCTGGTAATATTTACGTGTACAAAAGAAAGACCGATGCGAATGGTAATTATATTATCAATTCTGATGGATTATATGTAGTTAATTATGATAAACAGGAAAAAATAGGGAACCTTCAGCCTGATGTTACCGGTGGTTTAATGAATACCATAACCTACAAAAACTTTGCTTTAAATATGCTTGTTGATTTCAGTTGGGGATCACAGGTTGTGTCTGCAGGCATGTTATATGGAACAGGTGCCGGTTTGTATACCAATTCAATGTTTGGAAGAGATCTGGAGAACGGTGGTATTTCTTATTATGAAGATGCCGGTAAAAAAATACAGGTTGCAAATAACGTAGCGGCTGGTCCCGGAGGACAGAAAGTATATCATGATGGAATCATTTTACAGGGAGTATCTGAAACTGGCGGAGGTAAAAACGCAACCATTATTGATGCTGCCAACTATTATCTAAATACCTATACATGGGGTGCATGGCCTGGATATCAAACAAGCAGCCTTTATGAAAAAGCTGTGTTTGACAATAATTTTATTAAGCTGAGAGAAGTATCTCTTTCTTACACAATTCCTGTAAAGGTTAAATCAAAGTTGAAAGCACAAAACCTTTCACTTTCATTATATGGAAGAAACCTGTTTTACTTCTATAAATCTTTACCGAATCTTGATGCTGAAGAAGGTGTAGGAACAAACTGGATCAGCAGAGGTACGTCTGCAGGAAGCGGAAGTGCTGCAACAAGATCATTAGGTATCAGCCTTCGTGCTTCTTTCTAAACAACATTGAAAAATTAAAAGATATTTCATGAAAAAGATCATATTAACAGGTTCGCTTTTCCTTACAACTGTAATGGGGATACTTCTGAGCGGTTGTTCCAAAGGCGACTTTTCCGACAATTATTATAATCCAGAAAAAGCAGTTACGGCCGATGTACAACGTCTTTATTCCGGCTTGTTTAATAATTCAACAATTTTGCCACGTTATTGGAATCTTTATACTTTCCAGATTCCGGTATTAGGCACGTACAGTCAAACATCGGGCTATACACAGGCAAAGGGAGTATATGAACAACCTACTAACTATACAGGAAACAGGTGGGATGATTTTTATACTACAGTTGTATCACGGTACAGGGAAATAGAAAAACACTACAATGCACTGCCAACTGATGCAGATAAAGCAGGCTACAGAATCATGCTTGAAACCTCTAAAATATTTGTGTACGATCAGGCAACACAAATTGTGGATATGTGGGGAGATGTTCCTTTTACAACTGCCGGCGGATTAAATGCACAGGGAAAAATTATCCTTGCTTCCTATGACGGGTCTCAGGCATTGTATAGTGAGGCACTTACAAATCTGAAAAGTATTTCAGATTACCTTGCATCAGCAAATATTCCTTCTTTTTATCTCACACAACTTGCTTCTTATGATTATTTGAATGGTGGCAGTGTGTTAAAATGGAGAAAGTATTGTAATTCGCTCATGTTGCGATTGGCCATGCGGATTTCTATTAAAGATGAAACTGCTGCAAAAACGCTGATCCAGACAATTCTGGCAAATCCAAATACCTATCCTTTGATTGATGTTGCTTCAGAAAGTATAACTCTGCAACCAAGCAGCGTTACCAGTTCAATGGCAGCTAATGCAACTGAAGTAAGAGAAGGATTTGCAGTAAACCCGTTTGCTGCCGGTACAATGGTTAATGATATTATGGCTCCCAACAGTGATCCACGCCTGGCTGCTTATTTTACAACGAATGCCGGTGGAAATTATAAAGGTATTTCAAACACATTAACAGAAGCACAGATTACTGCGGGTATTACTGCCAACGATTTTTCACGTTGGGATTCAACCACCTTCAGTGAAAACAGGATTTTACCCGGCATTATTATGACTGCTGCTGAAGTTAGTTTTTTGAAAGCTGAAGCGTATGAAAGATGGGGAGGCGGTACTGCAAAGACTGCTTATGAAACCGGTATCCGTCAATCAATTGCATTTTGGTATGGTATTAATGCAAACAGTTCTGCATCAACTCCAAAAGCTGCAGCTCCAACAGAATTAGAAATTACAACATACCTGGCAAAGCTGCCGATAGCATATGGTACAAATAATTTAAGCAAAATTGCAACTCAGAAATGGATTGATTTTACAATCATGCAGGCTCATCAGGCTTGGGCTGAGATCAGGCGAACAAACTTGCCTGCACTTGCATTTCCAACTGATGCTTCTTCAACTGCGGCACCTAATGTTCCCACCCGCTTGTTGTACCCAACCAGCGAGAGCACATTGAATACAGCAAATTATTCATCTGTAAAAAGTAAGGATAATACTACAACCAAGATTTTCTGGGACGTCAACTAAGCAGTAGTTTTCAAGTAAAAACAGGTTGCATTTATGCAACCTGTTTGATTTTATATTCATTAAAGACCGGGGATGGGTTGACAAATCATGAAGGAACATAAATAAGACAGGCAGCAAAGTTTCAATGACAGGGAGTGCGGACATCAATTTTTTAAATAGGTAAGATCGTATGAAACAAATATTCCTGATAGCAATCCTGCTTACAATTTACTTCCAGGGATCTTCACAAATTTCCGTTCCATTTTTTGGGAAGATTGAATGGGTAAACGGCTATACAAAAGAACTGGCTGGTGAAAACATCGGTTATTTTTCTGCTTATCCCGATTATGCAACAACAGCCTTGTTAACCCGTAATACCGATGGTAACAAGATCATTGAATGGGAAACAGCACCTGTGCCCAAAAACAGTAAAGGGAAATATATTTATTTCAGCTGGGTGGCGGCGCATTCATCAGGAACAAGCAAGGGCAACAGGAATTATGATCTGTATGTGAATGATCAGAAACTGTTAACCTTTACCACAACAGCTGCCAATCAAAACCCCAACTGGACATTTGCTGCCAACGACAGTTCACGCCTTGTTTTTCAGCAAACAAAAAGAGATGCAGCGAATGATGCACATGGCTTAGCTTTTTTAAGATTACCTCTGAATGAATTAAAACCCGGAGTTCCGGTTAAGATTAGAGTTGTCGGACAGGCTCAGAACAGTAGTGACTGGTATATGACCTTTAAGTTTTCATTTGAAGAAAAAGTGGATGTAACTCCCATGCCGTTTATTCTGAAGAATGGAAAGCAACCGGTTGCTTTAACTGCCTTGCATTTTGGAAAAGATGAACAGGTTCGTGTGCAGGTGAATCATAAAGAAACATATTCATTTCAGGTAAAGAACGGGATCAACAATTTTGATATACCGGTAGATGCTGTGCAAAAAGATGACAGCGTGTTTATTCATGTTACGGCAGGAAAGAAAGTGCTGGTTGATAAATATTTTCAGTTAAAGCCGGTTGTGAGCCGGGTACTTCATTTTATTCATCATTCTCATACTGACATTGGTTATTCCCATCTTCAGCCCGAAGTATTGCAGATTCATATCAAAAATATTGATGATGCTTTAAAAATGATTGAAGCAACAAAGAACTTACCTGCAGAAGCAAAATTCAAATGGAATGTTGAATCTCTGTGGGCAGTTGAAAATTATCTGAAGCAGGCTTCTCCATCTCAAAAGGAAAAATTTATTAAAGCAGTTAAAGAAGGAAGTATCTGCCTGGCAGGTTTGTATGCCAATGTTCTCACCGGTATCAGTGAACCGGAAGAAGTATTTCATTATACAGATTATGCTGAGAAATTGAGGAAGGAATATGGTATTGAAATTAACAGCGCAATGATCTCTGATATTCCAGGCTATGCATGGACAACTGTAACAGGCCTGGCAAAAGGAGGAATTAAATATTTTTCAAGCGGACCAAATTTTTTAGGAGAAAGTCATCCATATCTTGGCGACAGGGTTGGACATTTTGTAAGAACCTGGGCTGATAAACCTGTGTGGTGGACATCTCCATCAGGTGAAGAAAAAGTTTTATTCTGGACAGCAGGTAAGGGTTATTCATCATGGCATGGAACACCTGTTGGTGGCGTGTATGATCGTGCCCCTAAAAAGATCGCAGCTTATCTCAATGAACTTACTGAGAGCAACTATCCCTATGAGATGGTGCAGTGGAGGTATAATGTTGTTTCAGATAACGGACCGATTGATACAGCTATTTCCGACTTTGTGGATCAGTGGAATAAAAAATATGCTTCACCCAAAATTGTATTGAATACAACCGATAAACTCTTTGAAGAATTTGAACAGAAATACGGAGATCGTATCCCCGTTGTAAAAGGAGATATAACACCATATTGGGAAGATGGTGCAATTTCTACTGCATATGAAGAAGGAAAGAACAGGGCAAACAGTTTGCGTTTACAGCAACTAACTACACTTTATTCAATACTTGATCCAAAAGCATATAATCCAAACAGTTTTTATGAAGCCTGGAAAAATATTATCCTGTTTCATGAGCATACATGGGGAGCACATAACAGTATTACCCAGCCTGATGTTCCTTTTGTAACCGAACAGTGGAGGATAAAAAAACAGTTTATGCTTGATGCTGATGAGGAAGTAAATACACTTGAAAAAAGACTCTTTGAGAAAATAGTTAATCCTCAGTCAAAAAAGATTGCCGTTTTTAACACATCATCATGGAGCCGCACAGAACCTGTGGTGATATCCTCAGCAATGAATGGTAAATCGGTAAAAGATGCAGCAGGAAGAGAAACAGCATTACAGAAACTGAGCAATGGCAGTTATACATTTATTGCCAGTGATGTACCTGCATTGGGAACAGCAGTTTATACAATTTCTGATGAAGAAATGGATGCTGCTCAATCGAATTTTGTTCTTACCGACAGTTCTCTCTCAAATGGGTTAATCAGTATAGGCTGGGATAAACGGAACGGAAGCATCATCAAACTGACAAATGGGAGTACTTATAACTATGCCGGTTCATTTAACAACCAGGGATTAAACAGTTACTGGTATGTTCCGGGAATGAATCCTGCAGATGCTGTAACAAACAGCCAGGTGCAGATAAAGGTAGTGGAGAAAGGCCCTGCAGTTATTTCCATTGCCTTTATCAGCGATGCGCCCGGCGCAAATAAATTGGAAAGAAGAATTTCGGTATTTGCCGGAAGCGATGAAATAAAGATTGAAAATATTGTAGATAAAAAAGCAATCAGGCAGAAAGAAGCGGTTCATTTCGGATTTCCTTTTAATGCAGCATTGAATAATGTAACATTGGATGCGGGTTATGGCAGCATGAAATATATAGGCGACCAGTTACCCGGTTCAAATATGGATTATTTATACGGACGCAGATGGGTTGATCTTTCAAAAGCTGATAAGGGATTACAATGGATGTTTATTGAAGCTCCATTGGTTGAACCCGGCAATATGATTGATGAACGCCAAACCATTAATCAAACACATAAAGAATGGAAAAAGGAAGGGGGCCCAACTGCAACATGGTTCAGTTATATCATGAATAATTACTGGCATACAAACTATAAAGCCGACCAGAATGGGGTAAGCAGTTACCGTTATTCATTGCGGCCGCATGGCATGTTCAGTTACAGCGAAGCGGAGAAAGCAGGAGCAGCATTTACTCAACCGTTAGTTGCACTTCCTGTAAAAGAAGATGTTGTGTTTTCAAATGGATTATTTGAAGTGACCAATAAGCGGATTGTAGTTACAAGTGTTACACCACACGAGAATGGAAGTTTTCTTGTACGGTTGTATAACCCTGAAGCATCAGTACAGCAAACTGTTTTTATTTGGAAAAGTTTAAAACCGGGAAAGGTTATAAATCTTAAAACAGGAAAGCCTGTGGGGGATAAGGAGGTTTTTGAGATGGCAGGAATGGGAGTGATGGAAATAAAAATTACTCAGTAATTTATAAGACTTTTTATTCAGCTCTTTAATAACACATGTATTCACTTTTAATTTATAAAAATGAAATCTTCTAAACTGCATTTATCAGTCACACTTTTTTTTATGCTTATTGCAGCAGGCTATCCTGCCAATGCACAGCACAAAGAATATTATCCTGATCCTGATACAGCTATTCAGCACAGGCTGGAAGAATGGAAAGATTTAAAATTCGGGTTACTTATGCATTGGGGAACTTACAGCCAGTGGGGAATTGTTGAAAGCTGGAGTATATGTCCTGAAGATCTCGGATGGGCTACCGGTGGAAGAAAAAAAGGAGTATCTGATAGTTACAACGGTTATGTAACAGCCTATGAGAATCTGAAAACAACATTCAATCCCGTAAAGTTTAACCCCGAAAAATGGGCGGCAGCTGCTAAAGATGCCGGTATGAAATACATGGTGTTTACAACCAAACATCATGATGGGTTCTGCATGTTCGACAGTAAGTACACTGATTATAAGATCACAGATCCGAATTGTGCTTTTTCTTCTAACCCAAGAAGTAATGTTACAAAAGAAATATTCTCTGCATTCAGAAAAGAAAATTTCTGGATCGGTGCTTATTTTTCAAAGCCCGATTGGCACAGTGATTATTACTGGTGGAAAAAATTTCCTGCAAGTGACAGGAATGCTAATTATTCTATTCAGAAATATCCTGAGCAATGGAAAAAGTTTACAGATTATACCCATAATCAAATCAATGAACTGGTAAGTGATTACGGCAAGTTGGATATACTCTGGTTAGATGGTGGTTGGGTACGCAGAAAAACAGATGAAGAAGTAAAAGAAACTTTGCTGGAAGTTGAAGATGGCAGCCGCTGGGCCCGTAACCCGCAAAGCCAGGATATCAATATGCCATTGCTTGTAAAAGAAGTAAGAGCCAAACAGCCAAAGCTGATTGTTGTTGACAGGGCAGTACCCGGTGAGCAGCAGAATTATCTTACACCTGAACAGCATATTCCCAATGAAGGCTTACCTTATCCATGGGAAACATGTATGACAATGGCTAACAGCTGGAGTTATGTTCCCAACGATGTATACAAACCTGCCAATGAAATCATTGAAAAACTGGTTGATATTGTAAGCAAAGGAGGTAATTATTTACTGAACATTGGCCCTGGTCCTGATGGTGAACTTGATCCTGCTGCATATCAACGTCTCAAAGAAATTGGTGCATGGATGAAAGTGAACGGGGAAGGAATTTATGGATCGAGAATGTATAGTTCATTTAATGAGGGTGATGGCATTCGTTATACACAATCAAAAGACGGTAACACGAAATATATTTTCTTTTTTGAATTCCCCTCAGAGAAAACCATTCTTACAAAAATTAAATTTTCAAAGAAGGCAAAGGTTCAGTTGCTTGGAAGTAAAGATCCGTTAAAATGGAAATCAACTGAACAGGGAACAGAAATAAACCTGTCTGCCAAAATGAAGACCGTAACTGATCATGTTTGGGTATTGAAAGTTCAGGGTTGAAATAAATAGGTTGAAAATAGCAGTAAATAAAACTGAAATGAAATCTTTTATCTGCAAGTTTAGCTGTAGTGTTTTATTGCTCACTTTGTCTGTTCATGTATACAGTCAGCAAATGAAAATGCTGCTGAACCAGGGCTGGCAATTCAGCAAACAGGGCGCAAACAAATGGTATGCAGCTCAGGTACCGGGCACAGTGCATACTGATCTGCTCAGTAATAAACTGATTCCCGATCCGTTTGACCGTGATAATGAAAAGAGACTTCAATGGATCGGTGAAGAAAACTGGGACTATAAAAAAACATTTACTGTTGATCTTTCTGTTCTGCAAAAAAAACATGTTGAGCTTGTGTTTGATGGATTGGATACTTATGCAGAAGTATATCTCAACGGTCAGCTGATTCTTTCTGCTGATAATATGTTCCGCCAGTGGAAGGCGGATGTAAAAAAAATACTTAAACCGAAAAACCAATTGCTGATACGTTTCTCTTCAGCAAAAAACAAGGCAGATTCTATTGCTAAATCCATGATGCCATTGGTGATACCTGATAATCCACGGGTATATGTACGTAAAGCTCAATTTCATTTTGGCTGGGATTGGGGGCCCATCTTTATCACCAGTGGCATCTGGAAAAATGTTTACCTGCAATCGTTTAATGAAATGCCGGAGGAAAAACCATTTGTCAACAAACGAAAAGTGGAGTTGATTCAGGAGGCAGACAGTGTTGGCCGTTCATTTTATTTTAAGATTGACGGGAAACCGGTTTATATGAAAGGAGCCAATTATATTCCTTCCGATGTTTTTCTGCCAAGGCTGAAAAAAGAAGATTACCGGAAAATAATTCTGCTGGCCAAAGAAGCGAATATGAATATGCTGCGTGTTTGGGGCGGGGGTATTTATGAAGATGATGCGTTTTATGATCTGTGCGACGAGTATGGCATCATGATATGGCAGGACTTTATGTTTGCCGGTGGCATGGTGCCTGCTGACGAACATTTTTTTAATAATGTAAGAGAAGAAATAAAATACCAGGTAAAACGGTTACGTCATCATCCCTGTATTGTGTTGTGGTGTGGCAATAATGAAGTGGATGAAGCATGGAACAACTGGGGCTGGCAGAAACAGTTTGATCTGCGTGGCAGTGATTCAATAAAAATGTGGAATGATTACAAACGGCTTTTCAGAGACAGTATACCTGTTTGGGTAAATGAGTATGATGGTACAAGACCATACACAAGCACATCGCCATTGAATGGCTGGGGCAGGGCAAAAAGTTTTACTGAAGGCGACAGTCATTACTGGGGTATATGGTGGGGATTGCAGGATGTTGAAATGTTTGAACAGAAAACGGGGCGTTTCGTGAGCGAATACGGAATGCAGGCCATGCCGAATTATTCAAGTATTGAAAAGTTTGCATTACCGCAGGAAAGGAACCTGTCATCAGCTGTAATCCTTTCGCATCAGAAAGCAACAAATGGATTTTCAAAAATCGATTTCTACCTGCAGCGTTATTTCCTTGATTCAAATGCAGTAAAAAAGTTGACGCTTGAAGATTATACGTATCTCACCCAATGCATGCAGTATTATATATTCAAAAACAGTATAGCCATTCACCGCAGTAAACAGCCTTACAATATGGGCACTTTATTATGGCAGTTGAATGATTGCTGGCCTGTTGCAAGCTGGAGCATTACTGATTACAGCCGTGAACCAAAAGCTGCATGGTATGGTGTGAAAGAAGCTTATCGTGATGATGTGTTGCCTGTAAGAGACAGTATTAAACCAAAAGACCTGCAGTTAAAGGAACCGCATTTTACAATGAAACACGAAGGAGAAAGCCAATTCAGTATTGTAAGTGATGTTGATGCAAAATATGTTTACCTGTATAAGCAGAAATCTTTCTTCAACATCAACGATAATTATTTTGATCTGAAAGCAGGGCAAAAAAAATACCTCACTGTAAAGAACAGGTATTTCAGTTCAAAGGAAATCAGGGATGTTAAGATAAAATCACTGTATGAAATTTTAAAAAAGAAGTAGTGCCATGAATACAAAGAAATATATTGTTCTGATCATTTGTTTTTTGCTGACTATGCAATTACCTGCACAAACAACACATCAGTTTAAACTTAGTAAAGACGATTTTTTACTTGATGGCAAACCTATCCAGATGATCAGCGGAGAAATGCACCCGGCACGTATTCCACGGGAGTACTGGCGCCAGCGTATACAGATGGCCAGGGCAATGGGATGCAATACAATTGCAGCATATATTTTCTGGAACTATCATGAAACAAGGGAAGGAGTTTTCGATTTCAAAACTGCTAACAGGGATGTTGCATCTTTTATACGGATTTGCAAGGAAGAAGGAATGTGGGTCATCCTCCGCCCGGGGCCTTATGTATGTGCAGAATGGGATTTCGGCGGATTACCGCCTTACCTGCTGAAGATACCTGATATTAAAATCCGTTGCATGGATGCCAGATATATGGCAGCTGCAACAAGGTACATTAACAGACTTGCAAAAGAAGTTGTTTCGCTGCAATGCACAAACGGCGGACCGATACTGATGGTACAGATAGAAAATGAATACGGCAGTTATGCCAATGATAAGGAGTACATGGAAACGTTACGGAAATTATGGCAGAAGAATGGAATCAATGTTCCTTTTTATACTGCTGATGGTGCTACTCCATTTATGCTTGAAGCAGGAAATATTGATGGGGCCGCAATTGGCTTAGACAGCGGAAGTGGCGACAGTGATTTTGAACAGGCGAAAAAAAGAAATGCAAATGTGCCTTCCTTCAGTGCAGAAACTTATCCCGGATGGTTAACTCACTGGGGTGAAAAATGGGCAAGACCTGATACAAATGGGTTAAAAAAGGAAGTGGAGTATTTATTAAAGAATAAAAAATCATTCAATTTTTATGTGATTCATGGCGGTACCAATTTTGGTTATACGGCAGGTGCTAATGCATTTTCACCAACTCAGTATCAGCCTGATCTTACTAGCTATGATTATGATGCTCCTATCAATGAACAGGGGCAGCCAACGGCAAAGTATTTTATGCTCAGGCGTTTGATTCAGCAATACGTGACTTCTAAAATTCCTGAACTTCCCGCAACTGTAAAGACGATTGAAATACCGGCTGTCGAAATGAAACGGATTTCTTCGTTATGGGATTATCAGCTGCCCTCCGTCAAAACTCCACAGCCACAACCAATGGAATCCTTTGGGCAGAACCAGGGATTGATCCTTTACAAAACAATACTCATTGGTCATAAAAGCGGCAAACTTAAAATATGGGAGCCCCATGATTATGCGTTGGTGTTTCTGAATGGAGTGTTTATTGATACGGTTTACCGTGATGGAGGCAGGTGGGAAGTTGATTTGCCAAAAACAACTGTGAAAGATCCGGTTCTTGAAATTCTTGTGGAAGGAATGGGCCATATCAACTTTGCACAATTCATGATTGATCGTAAAGGAATTACTGATCGTGTTACATTGAACGGTATGACGCTGATGAACTGGCAAACAACCCTGCTGCCGATGGATGAAGCGTTCATGAGTAAAGTACAACCTTCAACTGGAAAAACTTCTGCTGATAAACTCTGCAATTTCTATAAAGGAAATTTTACATTGAATGAAACTGGTGATACATATTTTGATCTCAGTAATTACACAAAAGGAGTTGTGTTTGTGAATGGTCATAACCTCGGTCGCTTCTGGTACATTGGGCCGCAGCAACGTTTGTATTGCCCTGCTTCATGGTTAAAGATGGGGAACAATGAAATTCTTGTTTTTGATCTGCATCAGCAGGAAGCAAAAATGATTTCAGGAAGTAAAACAATGGAATAAATTTTTTATCATAAAATACTTTCGATTATGTTAATGTCTTTTTGGAAACCTGTTCAAACTTATTTGTTGTTGACTGTTTTTCTTGTAAATGGAGTAACAGCACAAATCAATTATACGTCACTTGTTAATCCTTTTATTGGTACAGGTGGTCATGGTCATACATATCCCGGTGCAACAATGCCGTTTGGCATGATGCAGCTCAGTCCCGATACAAGACTGGAAGGATGGGATGGATGCGGTGGCTATCATTACAGCGATTCGATGATTTATGGTTTTTCACATACACATTTAAGCGGTACTGGAATCGCAGATTATTGTGATGTTCTGGTAATGCCTTTCACCGGTGATGTAAAATGGAAGAACGATGAATACCGTTCACCCTTCTCTCACAAAAAAGAAAAAGCAAGTCCGGGTTATTATGAAGTGCTGCTTGAAAAAAATAATATTCTTGCACGACTTACAACCACCGTTCGTGCAGGTATGCATGAATATACATTTGAAAAAAATGCAACACAGGGGAAAATCCTGCTTGATTTAAAACACAGGGATGAAGTGCTTGAATCATCTATCGAAGTGGTGAATGATTATGAAATAAAAGGGTTCCGGCGCAGCAAATCATGGGCGCAAAATCAGTACCTGTATTTCTATATGAAGTTTGAACAGCCCATCAAACAATATGGTATTGCATTGAATGACCTGTTGCAACAGAATACAAAAACTGCACAGGGAAAAAATATAAAAGCTTATTTCAGTTTTGATTTGCCGGCTGGAAAAAAGATCAGGGTGAAGGTGGGCATTTCAGGCGTTAGTGCTGAAAATGCAAAACTCAATCTTGATACAGAAATCAGCGGATGGAATTTTGAACAACTGAAATCAAATGCAGAAAAAGCATGGAACAAAGAGCTGGGTAAAATTGAAATCAAAGGAGGAACAAAGGATCAGCAGGTTGCGTTCTATTCAGCGTTGTATCATACGACTGTTGTTCCTAATGTTTATACTGATGTAAATGGTGAATATCGTGGAACTGATTTAAAAGTACACAAGGCAGAAGGCTTTACGAACTATTCTGTGTTTTCCCTGTGGGATACACACAGGGCTTTGCATCCGTTAATGTCAATCATCAACCGCAAACGAACAGGCGACTGGATCAATACATTTCTTGTGCAATACAAATATGGCGGCATGCTGCCTGTGTGGGAATTAAGTGGTAATGAAACCTATTGCATGATCGGTTATCATTCTGTTCCGGTAATTGTTGATGCATACCAGAAAGGCATCAGGAATTTTGATGCACAGCTTGCATTAAAAGCAATGGTTGATTATGCAGAAAGTAACCGCTTTGGTATTTCGCATTATGCAAAGCAGGGATTTTTAAGTAACGATGTTGATCATGAAAGTTCATCCAAAACAGTTGAATATGCTTATGACGACTGGTGTATCTCTCAACTTGCAAAATGGCTGGGTAATGATGAAGTATATCAGCGTTATAATTTACGTTCATTGAATTACCGCAACCTGTTCGACCCCACAACATATCATATCCGTGGTAAAGTGCAGGCATTCTGGTTTTCACCTTTCAATGCAACAGAAATCAACAACTTCTTTACGGAAGGTAATTCATGGCATTATTCATTTACTGCACAGCAGGATATTGACGGATTGATAAAAGTTTATGGAGGTAAAGAAAACTTTCTTCGTAAAGTGGAAGAATTATTTACAACATCACAGCAACTGAGCGGAAGAGAGCAATCAGATGTTACCGGTCTGGTTGGTCAGTATGCACATGGAAATGAGCCAAGTCATCATCTTGCTTACCTGTTTAATTATGCTGGAAGACCATGGCGCACACAGGAAGTGATTCATAAAATCTGCACAGAATTTTATCCCAACAATCCTGATGGTTTGATTGGTAATGAAGACTGTGGACAAATGAGTGCATGGTTTGTGTTAAGTTCTATGGGTTTTTACCAGCCAACACCCGGCAGCGGTATTTATGCACTCGGCACAACATTGTTTGATGAAGTAAAAATTCATTTAGAAAATGGAAAAACCTTTTCCATTACAGCAAAAAACAAAAAGCCCGGAAATTTTTATGTAAACAATGTTTTGCTGAACGGTAAACAACATCCTGAAACATTTATTAAACATTCTGATATGGAAAACGGCGGGTCAATGGTTTTTGAAATGAGCGGAACGCCGAATAAAACAAGAGGAACAAAAGATGCTGAAATGCCTCATTCAAAAGTGGATGATTCAAAGTTTGTTCCTGTTCCGTTCTTTGATATGAGTGAATATAAATTCAAACAGAACCTTGATGTGGTGTTGAAAGATCTTGATCCTGCTACTGAAGTTTATTACAGTATTGTTTCTTATGCAGCTGAAGAAAAAGAATTTGTGCGTTATACTCAACCTGTTTCCATCAGCCAGACTTCATTTGTAAAAGCTTATGCCATTAAAAATGGAGTGAAGAGCCCTGTTGTTACACAGAAATTTACGAAAGTTCCCAGCGACAGAACAATTGAAGTGATGAGCGCTGTGCACCCCATGTACACTGCGGGAGGTAAGGAAGCATTGATTGATGGCATTATGGGAACTGCAAACTGGAAAACAGGTGACTGGCAGAGTTATTTCAATAAAGATTTTGTTGCGGTGATTGATCTGCAAAAAGTTCGTCCTGTTCAGTATGTTGCTGTTCATGTTTTGCAGGATGTAAGTCCGTGGATTGTTTTTCCTAAAGAAGTTGTATTTGAAATCAGCAATGATGGAAAAGCATATCAGCCGTTGATTACTGTTGCCAATAAAATTACAACTGATGAACACGGCCCTGTTGTGCAGGAGCTTGGCGGCAATGTTACTGCCGAAGCAAGATATGTACGCATACGTGCAAAGAATGGTGGCGTGTTACCTGCCTGGCATGAAAGTGCCGGTTCACCTTCTCATATTTTTATTGATGAAGTAATTATAAAGTAAATTTATATTCAATCATCTGTCAGTAATAACATGTTTGTCATGATCAATCATTTTTCAACCAGGTCAGTATTATCAACCTTATTGATCGTACTGTTCAGTCAGTTATCAATTGCACAATATCAACCCAACTGGCAATCGCTCGATCAGCGTCCTGTGCCGCAGTGGTATAAAGATTCCAAGTTTGGCATTTTTATTCACTGGGGTGTTTATTCTGTTCCGGGATATTGCACGAAGGGAAATTATGCTGAATGGTATCAGAACGGTTTAATGAACGGCGATACTGCACGCATCAATTACCACAAAGCAAAGTTTGGTAACAGGACTTATTATGATCTTGCCAATGATTTTAAAGCTGAGTTATATAATCCGGATGAATGGGCAAAGCTGTTTGAACAATCAGGAGCAAAATATATTGTGCTTACCTCCAAACATCATGATGGATTTTCTTTATGGCCCGATCAGACAGCCAATAAAACATGGGGCTTTCCCTGGAATGCAGGAGATATCGGACCAAAGAGAGATCTGTTAGGTGATCTGTTTAAGGCAGTTCGTAAAACTTCTGTTCATGCCGGAATGTATTATTCACTGTATGAATGGTACAATCCGTTATGGAAAGCTGATCCAAAAAAGTATGCAATGGAACATATGTGGCCGCAGGCAAAATATCTGATCAATACTTATCAACCGGATGTATTCTGGACGGATGGTGATTGGGATGCATCTGCAGAAACATGGAAAAGCCCTGAACTGCTGGCATGGATGTATAATGAAAGTCCTGTAAAAGATAAAGTAGTAACATTCGATCGTTGGGGAAGTGGTATCCGTTTTAAACATGGTGGAGTATATACACCCGAGTATCAGCCCGATCTTGATTTCGAAGATCATGCATGGGAAGAAAGCCGTGGTATGGGTTTCAGTTACGGATACAACCGTGAAGAAGATGCATGGGATTATAATTCAACACAGAGTTTGGTATTACAGCTGATTGATAAAGTAAGCCGCGGTGGAAATTTTTTACTGGATATAGGTCCTGATGAACATGGAAAAATTCCACCCATTATGCAGGAACGTTTATTGCAGATCGGCGATTGGATGAAGATCAACGGTGAAGCAATTTACAATACCGTTCGCTGGAAAACTCCGGCACAATGGAGTGAAGGAAGAAAAGATTACAGCAGCAAGAGCGGTGATATGTTACTGAAGATTACCATTGATCCTGATCCGGGTTATGCAGTAAAAGAAGTGTTCTATACTTATAATGCAAATACAAATTCTTTGTATGCCATTCTTCCAAAATTTCCTAATAATGGCAAACTGCTGTTGAAGGATATGGAATTACCTGCAGGAACTGTCATCAACTTCTTATCAACAAGGGATCAGCTAAAATGGAAACAGGCCGGAGCTAATATTGAAATAGAAATGCCTGCTTATAATCCCAACAAAATAAAAACACCTTATGCATACGTGGTAAAGATCAGCAACTTTGGAAAGTTTGCATCAAAGCCGCATATTAAAACAGAATATATAAAAGGCTCTTTGCAGCCAACCATCCGCATTAAGACTGGTGCTGATGAGGAAGTCCATTACACAACTGATGGTACAGAGCCAACAGTTTCTTCCAGCATTTATACAAAACCATTTGCACTGCAAAAATCAGCAACGGTAAAAGCAAAATCTTTTTTAACAAATGCATTGCCCGGCGCAACTGCGCAGCAGGATGTGATACGTTATGAATGGATGAAAGCGATTGCGGTAAAAAATGCTGCACCCGGAATTACTTACCGGTATTATGAACCTTCCGGTAAGATTGATTTAAACGCCATCAACTCAACAGTTGCTGCAAAGACCGGCATTGCAACAGAAATTTCAGAACAGCTGAAACTGCGTAAGGAAAAATATGCACTTTCATTTGAAGGTTATATCAATATCAGTAAAGATGGCGTGTATCAGTTTTTCACAGTTTCTGATGATGGAAGTAAATTGTTTATTGATGAGATAGAAACTGTTAATAATGATGGTGAACATGGGTCAATTGAACAAAGCGGACAGGCAGCGTTGAAAAAAGGGTATCATAAAATAAAGGTGGTTTATTTTGATAGTGGTGGAGGTAATGAACTGAAAGTGTTGTGGCAGCCTGAAGGAGGGAAGAAAGAATTGATTCCGGCAACTGTACTGTTTCATTAAATAACTATCAATATTGAGTGAGTATGTCAAACAAATATTTCATTATACTACTGATTCTGTCGAGTCCTGTTATAATGCGGGCACAACAACAGTCGCTCATCATTCCTCAGCCGGTTGAAGTGAAAATGAACGAAGGCTTTTTTCTCATTGACAATAAAACATCCGTAAATTTTAAAGCTGAACAAACAGCATTAAAGCCGGCAGTTGATTTTTTTGTATCAACCATCAGGCATATTTCAGGAACAGCTTTGCTTGTTAATAAACCTGCAGGCAAAAAAATTGAATTGATTCTTGATAAAAACATTTCAATAAAAGAGGAAGGTTACCAGCTGATGGTAAACAAATCAACTGTTATAATTAAAGCCAGCAGTTATGGCGGTATTTTTTATGGGCTGGAATCAGTGTTGCAAACATTGCCCCAGGTTCGTACGAATGCGGCATTACAGGTTCCCTGTATGCAGGTGAATGATTATCCAAGATTCAAATGGAGAGGAATGCATTTGGATGTAAGCCGTCATTTCTTTTCAGCAGATGCAGTTAAAGAATACATTGACCTGATGGCGATGTATAAGATGAACACCTTTCACTGGCACCTGGTAGATGATCAGGGATGGAGAATCGAGATCAAAAAATATCCGAAGCTCACAGAAACAGGAGCGTGGAGAGTTGATCAGACAGATAAGATCTGGGGAGCAAGACCGCAGGCACAACCCGGTGAAGAAGCTACCTATGGTGGTTACTATACACAGGAGCAGGTAAGAGAAATTGTGGCATATGCAAAAGCAAGAAATGTTACCATCGTTCCTGAAATTGAAATGCCGGGCCATGTTACTTCGGCAATTGCATCCTATCCCCAGCTCAGTTGCACACAGCTGCCACAGCTGCCGATGACCGGTGGAAATTATACCAACATGTCATCTAATTACTGTGCAGGTAATGATGAAGTGTTTGGCTTTTTGCAGGATGTGTTAACAGAAGTCATTGCACTCTTCCCTTCAACTTATATTCATATCGGTGGCGATGAAGTAGATAAGGGCCCATGGAAACAATGCAGCAAATGCCAGGCACGTATGAAGAAAGAAGGCTTAAAGAATGAAGAAGAACTGCAGAGTTATTTTGTAAAACGAATTGAGAAATTCATCGTCAGCAAAAAAAGAAAAATGATTGGCTGGGATGAAATACTCGAAGGTGGTTTGGCTCCTGAAGCAACGGTAATGAGCTGGCGTGGTGAAAGCGGCGGTATACAGGCAGCAAAAATGAATCATAATGTGGTAATGACACCGGGCACTCCCTGTTACTTTGATCATTACCAGGCAGGACCTGAAGGTGAACCTTTGGCCATTGGAGGTTTTAACACTTTAAAGAGAGTGTACGACTATGAACCTATCCCTAAAGAATTGAATGCTGAAGAAGCGAAATATGTATTGGGTGCTCAGGCAAATCTCTGGACTGAATTTATTTCTACCACCGAACAAGTGGAGTACATGGTACTTCCAAGAATGCTGGCATTGGCAGAAACAGTATGGTCGCCGGCTGCAAATAAAAACTGGACAAGTTTCAATGAACGGTTAAAAGTTCAATTCAAAGCATTTGATCAGATAGGGTTGCACTATTCACCCGGCAATTTTACAGTTGACATTAAACCATCATCTGAAAATGGAAAGCTGAAAGTAAACCTGGTTACTGAAATTCCTTCTGCATCTATTTATTATACAACAGATGGTTCTGTTCCAACTGCATCAGGGAATAAATATCAAGGCCCCGTTTCAATTGAAACTTCTCAAACCATTAAAGCAGTTTCCGTTCAGAATGGAAAAGTGATGAACCTTGTTCCAGCTGAGCAATCATTTGTTATGCACAAAGCAATTGGAAGTAATGTGCAGTATGCAATTCCATTTTCAAAATATTATCCGGCTGACGGACCAAACTCATTAACGGATGGTGTGAGAGGAAAGAATAGTGCCGGTAAATACTGGCATGGCTTTAATAAAGACAATCTCATTGCAACTGTTGATCTGGGCTCAGAAAAAAGTATCAGCCAGTTGGCTTTGGGTTGTTTACAGAATTACAGGGATTGGATTTTTCTTCCCAAATCTGTGAAGTTTGAAATTTCAGTTGATGGAAAGAATTTTGTTGAAGTGGGAAACCTGGTCAATGATATTTCCCCAACTGTTACTGCATCAACCATTAAAAATTTCACGTTAAAATTTTCAGCAACCAATGTAAGATATATCCGTGTAACGGCTGTAACACTGGAAGGCTGTCCGAAAGGACATCCGGGTGAAGGAAAGCCGGCATGGACTTTTGCAGATGAGATTGTAGTTGAGTAATAAACTCTGTTACAGATTTATTTATGAGCAGACTGTTTTATAAAGGATCAATTAAAACAATGAGATGAACAATCAACATTTTTTTTCAAAGCTTGCATTGCTGTTATTGCTCACAGGTACAACCTGCTTCAATAGTTTGTATGCACAAAGCAAACCCATTGTAAGAATGGGATCGGTGAATACTGTTTCGTTTGATGAAGGCTGGCTTTTTGCACGTTATGGTTTGCAGCCAGATGGAACAAGGAAAGAAGAACCATCGGGAATGGAGGCATCATCTTTGAACGATGCTGCCTGGCAGAAACTGAAACTTCCGCATGACTGGGCAATAACAGGACCATTCAGAATTGAACTGGAAGGTGCAACAGGTAAACTGCCATGGAAAGGTATTGGCTGGTACAGGAAACATTTTACTGTTCCCGCAGCAGATGCAGGTAAACAGATCTTTGTTGATTTTGATGGAGCAATGGCTTATGCACAGATTTGGCTTAATGGAAACTATGTGGGTACATGGCCTTATGGATATACTTCTTTCCGCATGGATTTAACACCATTCAGTCAACCGGGAAAAGAAAATGTATTGGCTGTTCGTCTTGATACGGAGAAATGGGATTCACGCTGGTATCCGGGTGCAGGTATTTACCGTCATGTATGGCTGGTGAAAACTGATCCTGTTCATGTTGATCATTGGGGAACATCTATTACTACTCCTCAGATAACTGATCAGAAAGCGATGGTAAATATTGCAGTTACTGTCAGCAATCAATCAACGAAAACAGTCAAAGCAGTTGTCCGTACAACATTGTTTGAACTCGATGCATCAAACAAACCAACTGCTAAAGTTGCTGTTGCAAAAGATGCAGCAGTTGATTTAGTTGCAGGCGAACAGAAAACTGCATCATCACTGGCAACAGTTATAAAACCCAAACGCTGGGATCTTGAAACACCCAACAGGTACGTTGCACAAACGGTGATTCTTGTTAACGGGAAAATCATTGATACATACAATTCCGTTTTCGGCATACGTTCATTGGAGTTTACTGCACGTAACGGATTTTTATTAAATGGTAAACGGGTGCAGGTACAGGGAACATGTAATCATCATGATCTTGGTGCACTTGGTGCAGCATTTAACATGAGTGCATTAACACGCCAGTTGAAAATGCTGAAGGAGATGGGGTGTAATTCACTGCGTACATCACACAATCCACCTGCTCCTGAACTGCTGGAACTTGCTGATAAAATGGGATTCTTAGTTTGGGATGAAGCGTTTGATGCATGGAAAACAGGCAAGCGTGAACATGATTACAATAAGATTTTTGCTGAATGGCATGAAAAAGATTTAACAGCACTTGTTCATCGTGACAGGAATCATCCGTCTGTTTTCATCTGGTCAATTGGTAATGAAGTGATGGATCAGCAGGATGTTGCTTTAACCAAACATCTTGCAGATATTGTTCATCGTAAAGATCCAACAAGACCTGTATCTAATGGATATAATGATCCCGATGGAGGCCGTGCTTCAGGTGCTGTTATGGCATTGAATATTATGGGAGTGAACTATTTTTTCAATCAGCAGCCGAAATGGGATGCCGATCCACGTTATGCCAACAAACCAACCATCGGGAGTGAAACATCTTCCTGCGTTACATCACGTGGAGAATATTTCTTTGGATCAAATCAATATCAGAACTGGCAGATATCTTCTTATGACAAGACAAAACCCGATTGGGGTTGCACACCCGATGACCAGTTCAGAACCAATGCAAAATATCCGCACCTGCTGGGTGAATACGTATGGACAGGGTTTGATTATTTAGGTGAGCCAACTCCATATAATTCAGATGAAACAAACCTGCTCAACTTCAGGAACGATCCCAACAAAAAAGCAGAACTGGAAAAACAGCTGTCGCTCATCCAAAAAAATAATCCGCCATCGAGAAGCAGTTATTTTGGAATCATTGATCTGGCAGGATTTAAGAAAGATCGTTTCTATCTCTATCAATCACACTGGTGTCCCGATTTACCAATGGCACATATTCTTCCTCACTGGAACTGGCCTGAGCGGATTGATTCCATCACACCTGTACATGTGTATACTTCAGGTGATGAAGCCGAATTGTTTTTAAATGGAAAAAGTCTTGGACGAAAAACAAAAACTGCAGGAAAAGATTTTCGTTTGGAATGGAATGCTATAAAATATCAATCCGGCGAACTGAAAGTAATCTGTTATAAAAACGGGAAGCCATGGGCAACTGATGTTGTAAGAACAACCGGTGAAATAAACAAGCTTACTCTTTCTGCTGATCGTTCAGTGATTAAAGCAGGTGAAGATGATTTGTGTTTTATTACAGTGAAAGTAACAGATAAGAATGGATTGATTGTACCACGTTCACATCCGGCTATTCATTTCTCCGTTGAAGGTGCCGGTGAAATTGTTGCAACAGATAATGGTGATGCTACAAGTTTTATTCCATTCCAGAGTAATGTAAAGCCTGCTTTTAATGGAATGGCACTGGTGATTGTAAAAGCAAAAAAAGGAATGAAAGGAAAAATTACTGTTAAAGCAGAAAGTGAAGGATTAAAAGCTGTCGCAGTTTTAATCGAAGCAAAATGAACATCATAAATTCACTGAAGCTTCATATTCCTGTTTAACACAGAGGATAAAGAGAATGCAGGAGAAGTACAGAGAGTTTTCAACTCTGTGAATTTTAATCAACTCGCTGCATCTCTGTGTTAGAACTCATACAAAGACGAAATAACTTGAGCCGGATATAATCGAATCATAACTATGCAGAAAATTTATTTCATTGTTTTATTTGTTGCTGTTGTATCAACACAAGGATTTGCGCAATCCATACCGGATTATAAACGTCCTGAATTTCCGATTGAAGTACGTGTTAAAGATTTGCTGAAGCGAATGACTCCCGAAGAAAAATTCTGGCAGTTGTTTATGATACCCGGCGATTTGGGTAACAATCCTGCTCAATATAAAAACGGCATTTTTGGTTTCCAGGTCAATACGGTTCAGCAGCAACAGGGAGCAGCAGCACAAATACTGAATTATAAACCCGGGCAAACCGGCAGGCAAACACTGGATAAGATCAATGAAATACAAAAGTATTTTGTTGAGCAGACACGATTGGGTATTCCTATCATTGCGTTTGACGAAGGACTTCACGGCCTTGTTCGTTATGAAGCAACCTCTTTCCCTCAGTCAATCGCACTGGCTGCAACATGGGACACAACAATTGTAAATAAAGTTGCTGCAGCCATCGCCATGGAAACAAAGGCAAGAGGCATCAGGCAAATTCTTTCACCGGTTATTAATCTTGCAACCGATGTACGCTGGGGAAGAGTGGAAGAAACCTATGGTGAAGATCCATTTCTTTCTGCTGCAATGGGGGTGGCTTATGTAAAAGCATTTGAACAGAGAGGTGTTGTTACTACAGCCAAACATTTAATTGTGAATCATGGCGATGGTGGAAGAGACAGTTATCCCATCAGCATCAATGACCGTTTACTGGAAGAAACTTATTTTGTTCCGTTTAAAGAAATTATCAGCAAGGCAGGAGCAAGAAGTGTGATGACAGCTTACAATTCACTGGATGGCACTCCCTGTACGGCCAATAGTTGGTTGTTAAATGATAAGCTGCGGAAAGAATGGGGCTTTAATGGTTTTGTGATTTCAGATGCAGGTGCAACAGGTGGTGCCAATGTGCTTCACTTCACCTCAAAAGATTATGCAGAGTCAGGAATGAAATCAGTTGAAAATGGGTTGGATGTTATTTTTCAGACAGCGTATGAACATCATATATTATTCGATCCGCATTTTCTTGATGGCTCAATGAACCAGTCTGCAATTGACAGTGCCGTTGCAAGAGTATTACGCATCAAATTTGAGCTTGGTTTGTTTGAACATCCTTATGCCAAAGCAGAAGATGCCGGTGTATGGACGGCTGCAGGCAATCATGAACTGGCCCGTATATCTGCCATCCGTTCGTTTGTGTTGCTGAAGAATGAAAAATACGGTACACAGCAAAAAACGGTATTGCCGTTGAAATCGTCAGTCAAAAAAATTGCAGTCATCGGAACAGATGCTGTTGAAGCAAGATTAGGTGGCTACAGCGGACCTGGCAATCAAAAAGTTTCTATCCTCGATGGCATTAAAAGAAAAGCCGGAACAACTGCACAAGTGATGTATGCAGCCGGGCCTGGAAGAGAATACAAAACATGGACATTTGTTCCATCATCATACCTGTCAACTGTAAAAGATGGAATGAAAGTAAAAGGAGTAAAGAGCGAGTACTTTAATAATGTAACGCTTACAGGTAAGCCGGTTGTTGAGCGAATTGATGAGTCTGTTTATTTCCAGTGGACGTTGTTTTCACCTGATCCTGAGAAAATAAATTATGATTTCTTTTCTGCACGGTTTACCGGTCAGATTCAATCGCCTGTTACAGGTAAATATAAGATCGGGCTTGATGGCAATGATGGTTACCGTTTATATATCAACAATAAACTGGTGATTGATAATTGGAAAAAGCAGTCTTATTCAACCATGCTATGTGATTATTATTTTGAAAAAAATAAAAGCTATGATCTGCGTGTGGAGTATTACGAACCTGCCGGCAATGCTTGGTTGCGTTTAATCTGGAATGTGGGAGTGAAAGACAGCAGCGAACAGAAAATAAATGAAGCCGTAACTCTTGCAAAGAACAGTGATGTGGCAGTGGTTGTAGTTGGTATTGATGAAGGTGAGTTTAACGACAGGGCTATTCTTTCATTGCCCGGCAAACAGGAAGAGTTAATTAAACGCATTGCAACTGCGGGTAAACAGGTTGTTGTTGTACTTGTTGGTGGCGGCGCAATAACAATGAATAACTGGCTGAATAAAGTACCTGCTGTACTGGATGTATGGTATCCCGGAGAAGCAGGAGGAACAGCAGTTGCCGATGTATTGTTTGGTGATGAAAGTCCGTCAGGGAAACTGCCCATTACATTCCCCGTTGCTGAAGCACAGTTGCCATTAGTGTACAATCATAAACCAACAGGCCGTGGCGATGATTATACTAACCTGACCGGACAGCCATTGTTTCCCTTTGGTTTTGGTTTGAGTTATACAATGTTTGATTATTCAGATTTGAAAGTTGATAAACAGGTGTTCAACATTGGCGAATCAGCAAAGATTTCTTTCAACATTAAAAATACGGGAAAGTATAAAGGCGATGAAGTGGTGCAGCTGTATATCAGGGATGAATTTGCTTCGGTGGCAAGACCTGTTAAAGAGTTGAAAGGTTTTCAACGCATCAGCCTGCAGCCGGGCGAAGAAAAAACGGTTGTGTTTATGATTACACCCGATCTGCTGAAAATGTATGATCTAAACATGAAGGAAGTAATTGAGCCGGGAACCTTCCGTATTATGATTGGAAGTTCGAGTTTGGATATCCGTTTAAGAGAAGTGCTGGAAGTAAAGTAGGAGAATGTATTGTTGCTGAGTTTTCAAATAAAAAGTACGATTGACTATGAAAAAATTATATTACCCCAATGGAAGTAAGTAAAGAACTGCCCTTGGTTTTATGTGGTAGGTCCATAATGCATGGGCCGTGCCAGTAGACCTGGTGTTGCGTGGAAGAATATACCAGGACAAACGCTGAATATACCTATCATCAATCTTGGTTTTTCAGACAATGGGCGTTTGGAACAACCAATAATTGATTGTACATCGTCAAAGCATTGTGGACTGGAAAAGGGCTAAAGTTTCTTATTATATTGGATAAAATCACCGGAAAATGTCAGAAAATTTTCCATAATCTGTTTAGATAAATGGAAGCCCATCGGTACTTCCATTTTTTTCCCGATGTAAAACTTACCAATCAAACCGCCTCAAATCTTCTTTTAGTTGGTTCAACTTTTGTCCGGTAGCCTCCACAACTCACACTGTATTACTGAAGCCCTTCCCTGTGAAGGGTTTCGTCTTTTACGGCATATCCTGTTCCTGTAACAACAATCTGCACTCCCTCACAAAATTTGGATATCAAAAGAAAATACATCGTGCAGGTATTTTAAGATTTGGTAAACAACTGCAAACGGATGTACTGGTAAAACAAACCAATGATAACTCAATTCCTGAAAGATTGAATCATTGGGATTTGTAAATATTTTGGAAGAGCAACGATGACAACATAATCGAATTGAAGAGTACGAATACCGGTCATGTCTACTGTTTTTTTATGGCGTGAATAAGTCAGGATCTGTGAAAACTATTGTGTTGAATCAGGTCTTTGATTATTACATTTGTTTTTCAGAACTGTCTTTTATATTGAGCAGATATCTTATTTAAATACAAGCCATTTAATTATGAAAAAGTTATTATTGACTGCGTTGGTTTTCACGTTTAATTATGCATACTCACAAATAAAAAATCCGGAGAACCTTTTTCCAAAGAAGGATTTAATGACCATCGGTACTTATTACTATCCGGAGCATTGGTCGAAGGACAATTGGCCAAGAGATATAAAGAAGATGGCAGAAATTGGTTTTGAGTTTACTCATTTCGGGGAATTTGCATGGACATTTATTGAACCGGAAGAAGGTAGATTTGATTTTTCCTGGCTGGATGAAGCTGTGGAACTGGCGCATCAAAATGGGATAAAAGTAGTCATGTGTACTTCCACGCCAACACCACCGGCATGGCTTGCACAAAAGCATCCTGAAATATTGATGGAGAATGATGAAGGACGAATTATGCAGCATGGATCAAGACAGCAAATCTCAT
The DNA here is from genome assembly GCA_964580775.1 of uncultured Chitinophagaceae bacterium. Lineage (GTDB taxonomy): Bacteria > Bacteroidota > Bacteroidia > Chitinophagales > Chitinophagaceae > Lacibacter. The sequence continues at coordinate 30,658 of CAZOLW010000031.1, forward strand.
GGTCAAGTTCTGTTTACAGGGATTATGTATCCAAAATGGTGGAAGCGATTGGTAAACATTATGGCAAAGACAACCGCATCTGGGGATGGCAGCTTGATAATGAGCCTTCGCATTATGGTCAATATGATTACAGTAATGCTGCACAGGAACATTTTCGTGTTTGGTTAAAAGCAAAGTATAAAACCCTTGATTCTCTGAATACCACATGGGGAACTGCATTCTGGAGTATCCGGTATAATGATTTTAATCAAATCAGAATACCCAATCAAAAAGAATTGATTGCACAACCATCGCCACATGCTGTATTAGATTTCAAACGCTTTTCAGCTGAGGAAGCAAATGACTTTCTTTCCTTTCAATATAAGATACTTCGTAAATACATTTCAAATGAACAGTGGATCACCACTAATTTAATGCCGGAGCATGTTGAAGTTGATCCAACAAAGATTAACGGTCTTGATTTTCTTACGTACACAAAGTATCTCGTTGCCGGTTATGATAAAGGAGTCGGCTCACAGGGATTCCGTATGGGATCTGCAACAAGCATTGCTTTCGCCAACGATCTGTTCCGTTCGTTTAACGGTGTTACAGGTGTAATGGAATTACAGCCGGGACAGGTTAACTGGGGTAAGTTTAATCCGCAACCGATGCCCGGAGCTGTACGTATGTGGATATGGCATGCATTTGCCGGAGGAAATAAATTTGTTTGCAATTACCGTTTCGACCGCCCGGTTACAGGTGGAGAACAATATCACTATGCCATACTTGATGCAGATAAGAAAACGATCAGCACCAGTGGAATTGAATATGTGAAAGTGATTCAGGAAATAAAGGAGTTGAGAAAACAGTATAATATAAATGCTGCTGTTCCAAGTGTGTATCAACGCCGTCAGGCAGCAGTACTTTATAATCCCGATAACCGTTGGGAAATGGATAATCAACCACAGTCGAATCAATGGAACTTCATGGATCATCTTAAACGTTATTATGGAGGCTTAAAACAATTGGGTGCACCGGTTGATGTAATCACCGAAGAAAAAGATTTTTCAAAATATCCTGTAATGATTGCTCCTGCGTATGAATTACTGGATGCAGCACTGGTGCAACGATGGAAGCAGTATGTACAAAACGGAGGGCATTTGATTTTATCCTGCCGTACCGGGCAAAAAGATCGCAACGGAAAATTATGGGAGATGAAATGGGCCGAACCGATTTATGATTTGATTGGCGCTAAAGTTCCTTTCTATGATCTGTTACCGGAAACAGTTCAGGGAACAGTAAAAATGGGAGCATCAATTTACAACTGGAACAACTGGGCCGATATTTTAGAACCACTGCATGGTACATCCGTTTGGGCAACATACAGTAACCAGTTTTACAGTGGCAAGGCTGCTGTTATTTCACGTAAGCTTGGAAAAGGAACTGTAACATATGTTGGTGCAGATACTGATGATGGGTTGCTGGAGAAAGCTGTCATTAACAGGGTTTACAAAGAAGCAGGAATTCAAACAGCCAATTATCCGCAGGGAGTTATTGTTGAATGGCGGGATGGTTTTTGGATTGGAGTAAATTATTCTGATCAGCCTTATAATGTTACAATTCCTGTTTCAGCTAAAGTTTTAATTGGAACAAAAACAGTGCAACCTGCAGGCGTGATTGTTTGGAAAGAATAAAAAGGGTTAATCTGAGTGGACAAATGGGTTATCAATTTGCGATGGAATTTATTCGTTTGCTGTACACAATACAGGCGTTTAATTCTTTCTCTGATTTAAGTCCTACTTTTGCCAGTAAATTTTTATCGATTGCAACGGGAGGAACTGAAATACGAGGAGGCTAAGCTGATTTCCATGCTCATTGAAGACAGTGAGTATGCTTTTCAATTATTGTACGACAGGCATAGGAAGCGAATCTACCAGACTGCTTTACGCTATTTAAAATCCCCCATACTTGCCCAGGAAGTTGTGCAGGATATTTTTCTCAAACTCTGGTTTAACCGTAAAAATCTCAAGGCTGATCAACCGATAGAAGCCTGGTTGTATACACTTGCCAAGAATAACCTGATTAACAGGCTTAAAAAAATTGCCAATGAATGGCAGGCTATTAAAGCGTTAACTGCTGTTGCAGAAGTGTCTGTTAATAATGCCGGTTCCCGGCTTGAAGAAGGCCAGTATAACCAATTTTTACAAAAAGCAATTGCAGCTTTACCCGATCAGCAACGAAAAGTGTTTGTGCTGGCCCGTCAGCAGCAGATGACTTATATTGAAATCGGGGAGGAGCTGGGCATCTCTCCGTTAACCGTTAAAACACATATGGCCAGGGCATTAGAGTCTATTAAAGCCTGGTTTTATGAGAATGGAATTATTCTTACAGCCTCCATCTTTTTTCTGATTCTGTAATTTATTTTTTGCTCCTGTACTCCTTCGGCTTTTGATGATTGTATATATATAGTAAGGGAATCCTAACTCCCTGCTTGTCGTATGAATCAGAATGATCGGTTTAACTACCTGTTGTCTCAATACCTTTCCGGTAAAGTTTCCACCCAGGAGCATGATGAATTTTTTGAATTGGTGAATACCCATGAATATGATTCGCTGCTGGGCAGTTCAATCCTGAACGATCTTAATAACAGTAATCAAACTTATACAGCAGACTTACCTCCACATATTGCGCAGGAAATTATCCGTAATATTTATCAGGCAGAAAAAAATGCTGCTAAAATTATTCCTATGCAAAAGCAGACTAAAACTGCCTGGCGCTGGATTGCTGCAGCTTCTGTTATTCTGCTCCTCGGTTCGGTTGCAATGATTCTTCAAAGAAATTCCACATCAAAAAATACAATAGCCAAAAAGGAGAACCTGTTAAAGAATGATGTTGCTCCGGGGCAACAGGGAGCTGTACTTACTTTGGCTAACGGGGAAATTGTTTTACTCGACAGTGCCGGTAACGGAACGGTTGCAACGCAGGGAAACGCACAGGTATTTAAAAAAGACGGAAAACTTATTTACAGTAATACCGGTAACAGTGCTGAAGTTGTTTATAATACCATTGCTACACCAAAAGGCAGACAATATAAACTTGAATTATCTGATGGTTCAATGGTTTGGCTAAATGCCTCCTCATCTATCACTTATCCCTCCGTATTCACCGGTAAGGAAAGAAGGGTAAAGGTTACAGGCGAAGCTTATTTTGAAATTGCTCATAACAGTAAAATGCCTTTTGTGGCAGAGAAAGGAAGTGTTTCTGTACTGGTGCTCGGAACACATTTTAATTTCAACTCCTATGAAGATGAAACTTCTGTGAATGTAACATTGTTAGAAGGAACAGTGAATGTACGGGATGGAATGGATAATGCCCTCATAAAGCCCGGGCAACAGGCACAGGTAAAAGCAAATAATAAAATCAGGTTAATCAGCAACGTTGATGTTGAACAGGTGGTTGCCTGGAAAAACGGATTGTTTCATTTTGAGAAATCTGACATTCAAATAGTAATGCGTCAATTGGCAAGGTGGTATGATGTTGAGGTTGTTTATAATAAACCCCCGCGTGAAAACGATCCATTATTTGTTGAAATTTCCAGGAACACGAATCTTTCTGACGTATTAAAAGCACTGGAGATTTCAGGCAGTGCCAGGTTTAAAATTGACGGGAAAAAAATTATTGTATTCTGATAATAAATAGTAGGCTATGCATCTGCTGTTAAAAAATATTCTGTTTAAAAAGGGAATCCGCAACAGCCTGGTTGAATTTATCAGCCTTGCCAGGGAAGGACCTGCTTAACAGGAAGAATTTCAAATTGGGTTAATTAAAAAACCGGAAGTACTACGAATACCTCCGGCTGTAAATCTGGTTAACCCAAGTTAAGATCGTGTCTCTTCATTGTTTAACCAAACATATCAAATTTATGAATTTAACTGCTTGCCACAACCTCCTTCTGAAGAAAATAAGGGTTGAGCAAAAACTATTGCTGGTTATGAAATTAGTAACTGTATTTCTCTTCATTGCCTGTTTAAACGTAACTGCCGGCGTTTATTCCCAAAAGGTTACACTTTCTAAGGAAAGCGTTTCGCTTACTCAGGTGTTTAAAGAAATTAAGCGGCAAACGGGCTACACATTTGTATACAGGGAACTCCTGCTGCAAAATGCTAAAAAGGTATCACTGAATGTTAACAATGCGTCTGTAGAAGAAGTACTGGATCTCTGCTTTAAAGATCAGCCTCTTTCTTACACCATTGTTAATAATAACATCGTGGTGCTGAAAGAAAAACCGGCTCCCCAAAAGAATGAAATAAATATTCCTGATATGCTTCCACCGCCGGTTGTATTATTAGAAATTACCGGAAGGGTGACAGATGCTGACAAGAAACCACTGTTTGGTGTTTCTGTTACCTTACTTGGAGAAAAGAGGGGAACCATTACCGATGCAGATGGCAGATTTTCCATTAACGTTCCTGCAAACTCCGTCCTTCGTTTCAGTTATGTTGGTTATGAGGTCACCGATGTATCTGTTAAGAATCAAGCCAATATTTCAGTTACGTTGAAACTGCAGGTTTCTTCAATGAATGATGTGGTGGTGGTTGGTTATGGCACACAAAAGAAGGCAACTGTTACCGGAGCCCTGAGTACCGTTACTTCGAAAGAAATCTTAAAATCGCCTAACTCAAATATTACCAATAGTCTTATAGGAAGATTGACAGGTTTGTCAGCAGTTCAACGCAGTGGACAACCGGGAAATAATGAAGCGTTAATCAGTATCAGGGGTTCTGCAACCTATAATAATAATGCAGCGATAGTTGTTGTGGATGGGGTTGAACGCTCAGGATTTGGAGATATTGATCCAAATGAAATTGAATCCATTACTGTCTTGAAAGATGCTGCTTCAACTGCGGTATTTGGTATTAAGGGTGCAAATGGTGTTATAGTTGTTACTACCAAAAGCGGAAGAGAAGGAAAGCCCCGCATCAGTTACAGTGGTAATATCAGTTTTCAAAGTTATACCGGTATTCCAAAAGCAGTTGATGCATATACCAACGCATTATGGATCAACGAAGCAAACAGGAACGATGGTCTTGCTGAAACATGGACTGCTGCTGAATTGCAGAAATTTCAAGATGGTTCAGATCCGTTGGGTTATCCCAATGTAAACTGGTTTGATTATCTCACCCGCAAAGTATATACACAAACACAGCATAACATAAACGTAACCGGAGGTACCAAAGTGGTGAAATACTTTGTATCTGTTGGTTATTTATTTGAAGACGGGATCTTCAAAAAATTCGAATCACCGTTTAACATTAATTCCACTCCTTCCTATTCAAGGTATAATTTCAGATCGAATGTTGATTTTAACCTGAGTAAGAATTTACAGGTTGGTGTACGCTTGGGTGGAAAATTAGGAAAGCGTTATCAACCGGCCGGTCTTGCTTCCGGTTCAGGTTCATTCTCGTATGATAATATTGAAGCAATGATTTCAAGGATTCTGCAAACCCCATCATTTGCTTATCCTGTAATGTTACCCGATGGACGTATTGCACAAAACCCAAACGTAGGAACCAATATCTGGAACCCGCTGGCTGTAATAACCAGGTGGGGAACAAGACAGGATGATAACAATACCTTAGAAAGCACATTTAATCTCAATTATAAATTAGATAAAGTAACAAAGGGCTTATCATTTAAAACAGTCTTTGGTTATGACTCTTATTTTTCAAGTGTTGTAAGACGTAATGCAGTATGGGCAGCTTATGTAATAGACAGACAAACAAAAGCAGTTACTTTATCGCCCGACAGACCACGTGACGAACCTTTGAGTGGTTTGATTACATCCTTCAGCGGTTTGATTAATTCAAATCTTCAAACAGGATTTAATTACGACAGAAGTTTTGACAAACATGCTGTAACAGGATTGGTATTGTTTAACCGCCAGTTAATCCGTGAGCAGGGTTCAGGATTGAATGCTCCACCAAGAGCATCACAGGGTTTGGTTACAAGAGTTACGTACAATTATGATAAAAAATATTTTGCAGAATTCAATGCTGCTTATAATGGTTCAGAACAATTTGCCAAAGGAAAGCAATATGGTTTTTTCCCGGCTGTTTCCGCAGGATGGACCATCAGTAATGAAGATTTTATGCAGCGTATTTCATGGATATCATTGCTGAAGATCAGGGGGTCTTATGGATTAGTTGGTAATGATAAACTGAATACACGGTTCTTATTCCTCGATAATTATTCAGTTAACGGTTATACGAATTTTACTGATCCTGTTTATTCACGTCCGGCGAATGGGGTTCAATTCGGACTTCCCACTTCCTTAGTGAATTACCAGGTAGTTGTTCCCACTTCATTCGGTAATCCGGATGTAACCTGGGAAACAGGAACGAAACGGAATATAGGGTTAGAAGCAAGTTTCTTTAACAGGAAACTTTCAATTACTGCCGATGTGTTTGATGAAAAAAGAGTGGACATTTTAACCAACCGTGCTTCCGGTTTATTGACTTACGGGCAAACCTATCCTGCCTTGAATATTGGACAAGTGTATAACAGGGGATATGAAGTAGAAGTGAATTACCAGGGAATGATCGGCAAAGTGAGTTATGGTTTGACAGGTCAGTTATCTTATGCACGTAATAAGATTTTAACCCGTGATGAACCACCGGGAACACCTGAGTATAAAAAGCAGGAAGGGAAACCGGTTGGTCAATTCTTCGGTTTTTTAACAGATGGCTTTTATACTTCAGATGCAGATATAGCGCAATCACCTGTGAACACTCTGGGTACTGCAAAACCAGGCGACTTAAAGTATAAAGATTATAATAACGATGGTAAAATTGATGCTGATGATATTGTTCCGATAGGTTTTTCAAGAACACCGGAATATATCTACAGTTTTTCTCCAACGGTTTCTTACAAAGGAATTTCTCTTTCAATTCTTTTCCAGGGTGTGGCCAATGTGAGTTCAGATGTTATTTTATCAGAACAAAATAACGGGCAGCAGATGTATGAATTTCAGAAAGACCGCTGGACAGCTGATAAAGCAGCTACAGCAAAATGGCCTGCCTTGCATTCAAGAGGTAACTCCTATATCAGCTACCGGTTGAACGATTTTATTTTGCAGGATGCATCCTATCTCAAACTAAGAAATGTTGAACTTTCATGGAATTTGCCGCAGAGATGGATTCAGAACATCAATCTGTCAGGAGTCAGAGTTTACCTGTCTGGACAAAATTTATTTACATGGACGAAATATAAAATGTATCTCGATCCGGAAAATATCAATCTGTCTAATACAGATTTCTCCAAGCAGTCTATTTATCCCACTTCAAGGATTATCAATTTTGGTGTAAACATTCAACTGTAAAAAAAGAAACAATGAAATCGATTTATAATATAACCATTACGCTTATCCTGATAGCGTTATTGACGTCATGTACAAAAAACTTTCTTGACAGGGCTCCAAGTGTGAACCTTTCGGAAGAAGAGATTTTTAAGAACCCTGTTCTGGCTGCGCAGTTTGCTGACAATGCATACAATCACCTGGTTGATGAGTATGCAAGATTCAATGCGCACCGTGGTATCACTGGTCAGGCTGCAGATGAAGCAGTATCAGGTAACAATGAAATTTCGATCCGTACTCTTATCAATGGTACTTATCATGATCATTATGAAAGAGGCGGAGCATCTTTAAATGATATTTCAGATGTATGGGCAAGAGCTTATGCAGGTATTCGTGTTGCCAATGCAATGCTTGCTAAAATTGATGATGTTCCCTGGACAGCCAATCAGTCACCGGCAAGAATAAAAGGTGAAATGTATTTTGTAAGGGCATTTTTATACTTTGAATTAATCAAACGTTTTGGGGGTGTACCCATTGCAGACAGGGTGTATGGAGTATTTGAGGATATTGATTTTCCGAGAAATACATATACTGAATGTGTGAATTTTATTTTGAAAGATCTCAAGGAAGCCGATCTTTTATTGCCTGCCACTTATGATAATTCAAATAACGGCAGAGCTACTTTAGGTGCATCAAAAGCATTGAAGGCACGTGTATTATTATTTGCTGCAAGTAAATTAAATAATGAAGCGAATGACCTGGAAAAATGGAAAGCAGCGGCTGCAGCAGCGAAGGAGGTAATTGATCTCAATACCTATTCTTTGCAGAATACGTATGCCGACATTTTAAATGTTGCATCATCTCCTGAATACATAATGATCAAGATAAGAGGTCCACGTACCATCGATGGATTCTTACTCGATTTTGCAATGTCACCCGGTTCAGGAGGTGCACAGGGACAATTAAATCCAACACAAAATCATGTGGATTTGTATGAAATGAAAACAACCGGCAAACCAATCACTGATCCAACATCCGGTTACAATCCTCAATTGCCTTATGCCAATAGAGATCCACGTCTGGCTGCAAATGTGTTGTACAACGATCTTGCATGGCAGGGAAGGAAGATGGAAATGTGGAGTGGCGGTAAAGATTATTTAACAGGTAATGTTACCTACACTGCAACACGTTACTACTGCCGCAAAATGTGGCCCGAAGTATACATCAGGAATGTAAGCGGAACTGCTTTGCTGAATTTTGTTTTTTTCCGTTATGCAGAAGTTTTACTCAATTATGCTGAAGCACAGAACGAAGCAGTTGGTCCGGATGCCAGTGTGTATGCTGCCATCAATCAAATCCGTGCAAGGGCAAGTGTGGCAATGCCTGCATTACCTGCAGGATTAACGCAGGATCAGATGCGTGAGAGAATCCGCAACGAACGTGCAGTTGAACTGGCATTTGAAGATTTCAGATGGTATGATATTATGCGCTGGAAAGCAGGGGCGCAAATTGTTGCCCAGCCAATGTATGGTATGGACGTGGTAAAAAATACGAACGGAACATTTACCTATACAAAAGTTCTGCTTCCTGCAAATATGCAAAAAGTGTATCTCGATTATATGCATCGATACCCCATACCACGTACAGAGATTTATAAAAGCAAAGGAATTCTTATTCAAAACCAGGGATGGTAAGAGGTAAAATATTGTTATAACATACTAAATAAGCTATAATGAGACTGTTAAATAAATTCTTAATCTTCACTTTGTTCATGAGCATAACCGGCGTTTGTGCTGCACAAACACCGGGCACTGATATTACAGCAAAGGGAAAATTAGTCGATATAAAAAATAATCCTGTTGAAGGCGTTGCAATTTTTGTTCAGGAAAAAACTTCAGGAATAGTTACTGGGAGCGATGGAAGTTTTACGGTAAACTGTTCATCAAATGATATCCTGATCTTTAAGAAGAAGGGATACATTACATTACAGAAAACTGCAACAGAATTACTCGGCAGTGATATGGTAATGACTGCATCGCTTATTGATGGAGGAGATGATGATGATGTTTATATTCCATTTGGTGTAAGGAAAAAACGTGTATTAACAACTCCGGTGAGTTCAATTAAGGGAAGCAGCTTGTCTCAAATTCCCTTATCAACATTAAATAATGTTCTTTCAGGAAGAGTCCCCGGTTTGTATGTGAAACAAACAGGCACACGCCCGGGTACAGATGATGCAACATTTCTGATACGTGGAAGATCATCGTATAACAGCAACCAGGAACCACTGGTGCTGGTTGATGGAGTTGCCCGTGATTTTATTAATATGGATATCAGTGAAATTGAAAGCATCAATGTTTTAAAAGATGCAACATCTCTGGCATGGTATGGTATGAATGCAGCCAACGGAGTTATTTATGTTACTACAAAACGAGGGAGTGCATCCTCCACAAAAATTTCACTTGACGTACAGGGTGGTGTACAGGTTCCCATGAACAGAACAAAACCGGTTGATGCCTACAATTATGCAGTGCTGTATAATAAAGTACTGAATAATGATGGTTTGGCGCCACGCTACGATCAAACAGCATTGGATGCTTATCAATCAGGTTCAGATCCTTTACGCTACCCCAATAATAACCTCGTAGATCAGTTTTTGAAAACTGCAGCTCCTGTGCAGCGTTATGTTGCTACAGTAAGTGGCGGTAATGCATTTGTGAAATATTTTACCCTGTTGAGTTTTTATAACCAGGATGGATTGTACAAAGGCGCAGACAATGATAAGTATAATGCAAATACCAATTATAAGCGTTATAACTTCCGCACCAACCTTGATCTGCGCATCAACAAATCACTGAATGTAACGCTGGATGTAGGAGGCAGGGTTGAAAATCTTCGCTATCCAACATCAGGCAATGCAACATTTCTTTCTACCATCTACAATACCCCATCGAATGCATTTCCTTTAGTAAACGCAGATGGAACTTATGGCGGAAGTTCTTTATTCCGCAATAACCCATTGGCCATGCTGAATGAGAACGGTAACATTACCGATCTGTACCGTACGTTGCTGGCAACGCTGAATGTGAAACACAAGCTTGATTTTATTACAAAAGGATTGTCTGCAAATATTTTTTATACCTATGATATTACAGGCACATTTCAATCGGGCTTTAACCAGTCTTATGAAGTGTATGAGCAAAATACGAATGGCAGCTTCACCCGTTTTGGAACAAAAGCTCCGCTTACTTACAGATCAACTGCGTATGGTGGTAACCAGCGCAACAATGAGTTCTGGGGAGGTTTTGATTACGACCATAATTTTAATAATCACGGGATAAATTTTTCTACACGAATACAAACTTCTGTAAGTGCCCAGCCTAACCGTTTAGATAATACAGGCGTTAATTTTGCCAACCGCTTAAGCTATAATTATAAGCAGCGTTATTTTGCAGATATCGTTGCTTCTTATGCAGGTTCTCAAAATTTTGCACCGGGTAAACGTTTTGGATGGTTCCCGGCAATTTCTGCAGGATGGATTTTGAGTGAAGAAGATTTTGCAAAATCTTCACGCTTTATTGACTACTTCAAATTACGTGCATCATTTGGTGTTGTAGGAAATGATGGAATCAGTGCAAGAAGATTTGCATACAAAAATTATTTCACAAGGGGAGGCTCGCAATATGTTTTTGGAACAGGTTATACATCTGTATCGAATACAACAGAAGTTGAACTGGCTAATCCTGACCTTACATGGGAAAGAGCAAGTAAAGCTGATTTGGGTTTTGATGCAAAATTCTTTAACCAGGATCTGTCAGTTTCTTTTGATGCATTTTATGAAAGAAGGACAGAACTTTTAACCACTTCTTTACAGCCGAATATTTTAGGCCAGTCAGTAGTAGATGTGAATGATGGTATTGCTGAGTACAGAGGATTTGAAACAGGGATTGTTTATTCTAAGACCATTGGAAAAGTTGACGTGCAGCTGAATGTAAATTATACCCGTGCTGAAAGCAAGATCATTGCTTTGAATGAAGAAGCTGGCTTGCCCGTATATCAGAAACAGGTTGGTTATGTTATTGGTGGCGTAGGAGATAACTTCACCAGGAGATTCTTAATTGCAGATGGAATTTTCCAGTCACAGGGTGAAATTGGTTCCGCACCCTTACAGCGTTTCTCTGCGGTTGTTCGCCCCGGTGATATCCGTTATAAAGACATCAACAGCGATGGCGTAATTGATAATCTTGATTATGTAATGACGAATTATTCAGATGTTCCGAAAGCTTATTTTGGATTTGGATTATCAGTTACATACGCAGGCTTTGATCTTACTGCACAATTCCAGGGAATTCAGGGAAGAACGATACAGATTAATGATCTTGTTAATTCAGGATCAACTTCAACAGGTTATATTAACCAGTTCAGTGCAGAAAGCTGGACACCTGAAACAGCAGCAACTGCCATCTATCCTCGGCTTTCACTTTCTAACAGGGGAAACAATACTGTCAGCTCAACATTCTGGTTACGTTCAGGTGATTACCTGCGTTTAAAAACTGCTGAGGTTGGTTATACAATTCCACCGGCAGTATTGCAGCGTTTAAAAATAGCTAACTGCCGGATCTATGTGAGTGGCTTTAATGTTTTAACCTTCAGTAAGGTAAAAAATCTGCCGATTGATCCGGAGATCCCCGGTTCTGGATATGGATCAAGCTATCCTTATATTAAAACATTTGCAGCAGGAGTAAACGTCAATTTCTAATCGTCGTAAAGTTTAAATATGAAACAACAAATTAAAATATACTGTTCCGTTTTGCTGCTGTCTTTACTGCTTGCAGCATGTAAGAAAGATTTCCTGAAAGATGGAAGTACAACAGAAGGTAATATCACAGAAGAACAGGTATGGGGTAACGACAGTTATACCCGTGGTTATCTGAATAATGCTTATTTCACTGTTCCTTCAGGTTTTGATCTGGATGGTGATGGTGCTATGCTTGCATCGGGTTCTGATGAAGCAGTCAATTCAAATGATAATTCATCTGTCAATATTTTTAATAATGGCACATGGAGTTCTGTACGTACAGTAGACAATGTGTACAGCAATATGTACGAGGGACTGAGAAAAGTAAACCTATTCCTGGTAAAAGCTCCAACGGCTGTTATTATTCCACAGGATGGTTTATCACTGGCAGATGATGTAAAACGTTTGCGGGGTGAAGCATTTTTTTTAAGAGGGATGTTTCATTTTGAACTGGTAAAACGTTTTGGTGGCGTTACTTTGGCAACAAGAGTGTTTGACCGGGAAGAAAATTTAAATCTGCCAAGGAATACTTACCAGGAATGTGTTGACCAGATTGTAAAGGATTGTGATTCTGCTATTGCCATGCTTCCCACATGGACACAATCATGGAGTACGGCCAACCGTGGAAGAGCAACCAAAACTGCAGCACTTGCATTGAGATCAAGAATGTTACTGTATGCAGCAAGTCCATTGAATAACCCTTCTGGTGATGTTTCCAAATGGCAACTGGCCGCCAATGCAGCAAAAGCTTTGATTGATACAAACAAGCACAGCCTTATTACACCGTATACAAACATTTTTAATTTTGGTGCCGCTCAATATAATAATGAAGTGATTTTTGCCACACAGGCTTTAAACAGGAATGATATTGAAACAAACAACGCTCCTGTAAGTTATGATGGTGCAAAAGGAAGAACCAATCCAACACAGGATTTTGTTGATGCATTTGAGATGACAAACGGTAAGGCCATTACTGATGTAACTTCAGGTTATAATGCCGCAAATCCTTATAACCTCCGTGATCCCAGACTTGCATTAACAGTGAACTATAACACAAGAGTGTTTAAGAGTCTGGCAGTAGAAACGTTTGTTGGCGGAAAAGATGGTTTGAATAAAAATGTGAATGCAACAAGAACAGGATACTACATGCGTAAATTTTTAAGTGAGGCTGTAACATGGAACCAGGCATCCAATACAAATGCACGTCGTCCCTGGGTGGTGTTCCGTTATGCAGAAACATTATTGAATTATGCTGAAGCCTTAAATGAAGTACAGGGGCCGGTGGCTGATGTATACAAGTATGTAAATGCTGTTCGGCAAAGAACCGGAGTGGCGATGCCTGCTTTACCGGCAGGTTTATCAAAAGACCAGATGCGTGAGCGGATTAAAAATGAACGTCGTGTTGAATTGTGTTTTGAAGGACATCGTTTCTTTGATGTACGACGCTGGAAGCAGGGTGAGATTTTCTTAAATAAACCGGTAACAGGAATGCGTATTACGAAAAATACCAATGGTACATATAGCTATGAACGTTTTGAAGTACAGGTCAGAGTATTTTCTGTAAAGAACTATTTCTTTCCTTTTTCACAGAATGATCTGAACAGGCAAACTGCGTTACTCCAAAACCCAGGGTATTAATAGTTACAGGTATGAAAAGGTATATTTTTTTTATAGCAACGATGATGCTTTCTCAATCGGTCTTTTCAGAGAAAAGCAACAGCATCGGCGACATTATATCTAAGTTTGCGGAACCGGATACAATACTTTATAAAATGATGCCATTCCCGGTTGGTGCATCAGTCAGCATCAGCCTAATGCGGAATAACCTGAAGTACAGCAGTCTTGTAAAAAAAGAGTTTAACAGTATTACGGCTGAAAATGCAATGAAGTTTGGCGCAGTACATCCGGCTGAAAATACGTTCAGCTGGGTTGATGCTGATTACCTGGTAAACTTTGCACAGCTGAATAATATGCGGATGCATGGTCATACATTAGTATGGTATAAGTCCCTGCCTTCATGGGTAACTAATTTTGTTGGAGATTCTGCTGCATGGGAAAACTTACTTAAGACACATATCCAGACTGTCGTGACACATTTCAAAGGAAAAGTAACTTCATGGGATGTAGTGAATGAAGATTTTGAAGATACCGGTGCTCCAAGAAACAGTATATGGCGGCAGAAACTTGGTGATGATTATGTGGCACGTTGCTTTCAGTATGCACATGAAGCCGATCCTTCTGCATTGTTGTTTTACAATGATTATGGTCATGAATACAGTTCTGCAAAACGAACTGCCATCATGAACATGCTGAGCAGTTTTAAAAAACGTGGTATACCTGTTCATGGAATCGGGATGCAGTTTCATATAACCTGTACACAATCTGATGCGAACATCATTACTGCAATAAACAGCGCTGCATCTACCGGTTTAAAAGTTCATATTTCTGAATTGGATGTTCGGTTAAATCCGGATAAAGTAAAGGGGGTTTCCTATACAATACCTTTGGGTGAGCAACAGGCAGCGAGGTACAGGTTCATCGTACAAACGTATAATGCAATTCCCAAAGCCCAGCAATTCGGAATAACCATATGGAATGTAACCGATGCTGATTCATGGGTTCCGGGATGGCAAAAAGCACCGGATTGGCCATTACCTTTTGATACGAATTATTTGCGTAAGCCTGCATATTACGGAATGATTGAAGGCGCAAAATAAATAGCAGAATGAATGTTAAAAGATCACTTTAAAATAAATGTCAACGATGCGTAGAAAAAATCAGGTTCAAAAATTTCTGTTTTCAATTGCACTCTTATTGATCATTGGTACTTCAGGTGTTTGTCAGTCACAAATGATTCAGAATATTTACGGACGAACCTATACAAGTCTCAATGGAAGATGGAACTATATCATTGATCCCTATGAAATGGGTTATTATGATTACAGGCATACTCCTTTCGATCAATCAGCCTCAGGTAAAGGTGGTTTTTATGACGACAGAAAGCAAACAAATAAAGGTGAACTGATTGAATATAATTTTGATTTGTCACCGAATATGAAAGTGCCGGGCGACTGGAATTCACAGGCAGAAAAACTGCAGTTGTATGAAGGTACAGTATGGCTTCGTCAAAAATTCCAGGCCGATCCAAAAGCAGATAAGAAGTACTTCCTTTATTTTGGAGCTGTTAATTATGAAGCACATGTTTACCTCAACGGAAAAAAGTTGGGCATGCATAAAGGAGGATTTACTCCTTTTCAATTTGATGTTACGGGCAAACTTGTGAAGGGTGAAAATTTTGTTGTGGTGAAAGCTGACAACAAACGTTTCCAGGACGAAATTCCTACTGTAAATACTGACTGGTGGAACTATGGAGGCATTACACGTGATGTGCTGCTGGCAGAATTACCTTCAACCTATATTACTGATTATAAAATTCAATTGGCAAAAGGTAACCTTAACCGCATTGAAGGTTTTGTACAATTATCCGGTACTGAAAAAAATCAAACCATTACCATCAATATTGCTGAAGCAGGAATTAAACAAACAGTTACAACCGACACATCGGGCAGGGCAATCATTAATATTCCTGTAAAGAAGATGAGTTACTGGACACCAGAAAATCCAAAACTGTATGCAGTTGAAATTGCAGGTACAACAGATAAAGTAACAGACCGTATCGGCTTCCGCACTATAGAAACTAAAGGGCAGGATATTTTGTTGAATGGAAAATCAGTTTTCCTGCGGGGCATTTGTATGCATGATGAAAATCCGTTAATTCCCGGACGCTTACGTGGAGAAGGTGATATGCGTATGATGCTGCAATGGGCAAAAGAATTGAACTGTAATTATGTACGTCTTGCACACTATCCGCACAGTGAAGAAATGATGAGGCTGGCCGATGAAATGGGCTTAATGGTTTGGGCTGAAGTTCCTGTGTACTGGACAATTTCATGGACGAACCCCGACACCTATAACAATGCACAACAGCAACTGAGCGATCTTATCATCAGGGATAAAAACCGTTCCAGTGTAATTATCTGGTCCATTGGAAATGAAACACCCATCAGTGAACCAAGAAATATTTTTATGGGTAAACTTGTTTCTGTTGCACGTTCATTAGATGAAACAAGATTGGTAGCAGCTGCATTAGAAATACACCGCAATGGAAGCAATATTGTTGTAGAAGATCCACTCGGTGATAAATTAGACCTGGTAAGTTTTAATGAATATGCAGGATGGTACTGGAGCAATACAAAAGATATGCTCAATTATCAATTCGATATTAAGTTTAATAAGCCGGTTGTGATCACTGAATTTGGTGCAGATGCATTGGGTGGTTTTCATGCAGATGATGAAACAAGGTGGAGCGAGGAATACCAGGAACTCTTATACAAAAATCAATTCAAAATGCTTACTGCAATCAGTGGCCTGCGTGGATTAACTCCATGGATACTTGTTGATTTCCGTTCACCACGCCGCCAGCATCCTTATTATCAGGATTTCTGGAACCGTAAAGGATTGATTTCAGAAACAGGGAAAAAGAAAAAAGCATTTTTTGTTCTGAAAGATTTCTATACTGAAATGCAGAATAAATTCAGGTAAAAGCAACGGCAATGCATAAAGAGTCATTTGCAAAATGACGGATGCAAAAGCGATAATTCAGTTCTTCTTCAAAAGAAAATAGTATGATCAGATATTTTTATTATGTTTTCGTATTGTTCTTTCTTTTTACTTCCTGCAAGAAAAAAGGAAACCCCGGCGGGGGCACAGTTACACCGCCTGTTGTAATAGATACAAGCATGTATAAAATGATGCCATTCATAGTAGGTGCGTCTGTAAACGTAAGCCTGATGAAAAACAATGCCAAATACAGTGGTGTTGTAACGAAGGAGTATAATAGCATCACAGCCGAAAATGCAATGAAGTTTGGCGGATTACACCCGGCTGAAAATACCTTTTTCTGGACAGATGCTGATTATCTTGTAAGCTATGCGCAGGCAAACAATAAACGGATTCACGGGCATACACTAAACTGGTACACTTCTTTGCCGGCCTGGGTTACCAACTATGTGGGTGATTCAACTGCATGGGAAAATTTATTGAAGACACATATTCAGACAGTCGTTACTCACTTTAAAGGTAAAGTGGCATCATGGGATGTGGTAAACGAAGCGTTCAATGATGATGGCACATTGCGTAACAGCATCTGGGTTCAAAAACTTGGTGCAGATTATATAGCCCGCTGTTTTCAATATGCTAACCAGGCCGATCCTGATGCGCTTTTGTTTTATAATGATTATGGAAATGAATACAGTTCTGCAAAGCGAACTGCGATTAATAATATGATCGCTGATTTTAAAAACAGGAATATTCCAATTCATGGAATTGGAATGCAGTTTCACATGACCTATACCCAATCAGATGCAAACATCAGTGCGGCTATAACAAGTGCAGCATCTACCGGGTTAAAAGTTCATATTTCTGAACTGGATATCCGGGTTAATAACGACAAGACCTTTACCGTATTTACTTCAACGCTGGCAGCTCAACAGGCAGCCAGATATAAATTCGTGGTACAAACTTACAATGCGTTACCTGCCAGTCAAAAATATGGCATCACAACATGGAATGTAGGCGATGCCGATTCATGGATTCCGGCCTGGCAGGGTGCCCCCGATTGGCCTTTACCCTTTGATGGTAATTACCTGCGAAAGCCAGCCTATAAGGCAATCATTGAAGGAGCAAAATAACAGACCTCTTTTACACAGCACGACAACAATTATGCACTGAAATGTTTTTGATCAGTAACGGTCAAATTCTTAAGGCATAAGTTCGTGCCTTTAAATCAATAGTAAATTAATGGGAAAATCAGTCGTTTCAATTCTGCTTCTTCTGTTTTCATTAAGTGTTTTTGCGCAGAAAGCCTTACCTGTTTATAAAAACAAAAAAGCTTCAATCGAATTACGGATCGAAGATTTATTAAAACGGATGACGCTGGAGGAGAAAATTCTTCAGATGAACCAATGGACTTATGGTAAAAATGCCAATGCTAATAATATTGAAGCCAGCTTCAAAGCAGTAAGACCTGAAATTGGTTCCCTCATTTACCGTAGCATCAATCCTGTTTACCGGAATGAAATACAACGCAAAGCAATGGAGCAATCCCGTCTCGGCATTCCAATTCTGATGGGCTTTGATGTAATTCATGGTTACAGAACAGTATATCCTATTCCATTGGCGCAGGCCTGTTCTTTTAATAAAGAGTTGGTAACCCTTGCATGTTCAGTGGCAGCAAAAGAATCAAGACTGTCTGGCGTAGACTGGACATTTTCGCCAATGATTGATGTGGCCCGTGATGCACGCTGGGGAAGGGTTGCGGAAGGTTATGGTGAAGATCCGTACACCAATGCAATGTTTACAATTGCATCAGTTAAAGGGTACCAGGGGAAAAAATTATCTGATCCGTTTTCCATTGCAGCCTGTTTAAAACATTATATCGGTTACAGTTTATCTGAAGGTGGCCGTGATTACCGTTACAGCGATGTTTCGGCCCAAACACTTTGGGAAACTTTTATGCCGCCTTATGAAGCCGGTGTAATTGCAGGTGCTGCTACGTTGATGAGTGGCTTCAATGATATCAGCGGCATACCTGCTTCAGCTAATCCATATACATTAACCGAAATATTAAAGAAGCGATGGAAGCATGATGGATTTGTTGTGTCTGACTGGGGATCTGTTGACAATCTCATTCCGCAGGGTTTTGCCAAAAACAGAAAAGAAGCTGCTTACTTATCGTTTATGGCAGGTGTTGAAATGGATATGGTAGATAATGTATATGTTGAAAATTTACAGCAGCTTGTACAGGAGAAAAGAATTCCAATCAGCAGAATAGATGAGGCTGTAAGAAGAATTCTGCGTATTAAATTCAGGTTGGGTTTGTTTGATCAGCCGTATGTTGTTGAGCTTCCTGAAACAGAGCGATATTATCAACCCGAAAGTATGGCTATTGCTGAACAGCTTGCAGCAGAGTCGATGGTGTTACTGAAAAATAATCTGCAAACATTACCTATAGCTAAAACAATTAAACAGATTGCATTGATTGGGCCAATGGTAAAAGACAGTGTTAACATAATGGGCTCATGGGAAGGACAGGGCATACCTGAATCAGTTGAAACAATCTATGAAGGGTTTGAAAAAGAGTTTAAAGGGAAAGCAACTATAAATTATACGAAAGGCTGTGACTTCGAGGGAACAGATGAAACGGGATTTGAAGAAGCAGTAATTGCTGCAAAAAATTCTGATGTAATCATTGTCTGTATGGGCGAAATGAAAAAGTGGAGTGGAGAAAATGCATCACGTTCAACCATTGCTTTGCCGGCTATCCAGGAAAAATTACTGAGTGTATTAAAGAAAACGGGTAAACCAATTATTCTTATTTTATCCAATGGCCGTCCGTTAGAATTAGGAAATATGGAATCATTGTCGGATGCGATTTTGGAAATCTGGCAACCGGGAATTGCAGGTGGCAGTGCTGTTGCCGGAATGATCTCAGGCCGTTTAAATCCATCAGGAAAATTAGCCATCACCTTTCCATTAACTACAGGACAAATTCCAACCTATTACAACATGCGTCAGCCTGCACGGCCAAAGCAGGGAGGCTACCAGGATATTGCCACTGAACCAAAGTATGTGTTTGGACATGGCTTAAGCTATACCACATTTTCATATGGAACTGTTCAGCTTTCTGCAACCCGCATAAAGAAGAATCAAAAAATAACTGCAACCATCGAAATCACAAATACCGGCAAAATAGATGGCAAGGAAACTGCACTGTGGTTTATTGCCGATCCGGTTGCATCTATTACCCGGCCAATGAAAGAGTTGAAATATTTTGAAAAGTTGGAATTGAAAGCAGGAGAGAAGAAAATATTCCGGTTCGAAATAGAACCGATGCGTGATTTAAGTTTTCCAGATGCAAATGGTATGAAAAGACTGGAAAGTGGCGATTACTATTTAATGATCAATAGCCAGAAAGTTAAGTTTGAGCTGATTGATTAGGATGAATCCATATTCACTATGATCTGAAATAAGAAGAATGGGCGATAAGATAACCTGTATGCCGTTTTTAAAGGAGGAAGCCTGCTATTTAAACGTGTAATAAGGAGTTTCAAATGTTAAACCTGAAACATAACTTTGACCATACAAATGGACCAGGAATAAAAATCAATACGTAAAAACGTATTCCTCATAACAGAAAATTAAAAAAAAATGAGCAACGAAAACACAGATTTATTTTCATTAAAGGGTAAAGTAATTGTTGTAACAGGTGGCACCGGTGTATTGGGCAGTTCATTTGTGAATGCGATTGTAAAACAGGGCGGCTCCGTTGTTTTGCTTGGAATAGACAAAGAATTGGGGGATCAAAAAGCTGCGGAGATCAATGGTAACGGAGGGAGTGCTATCAGCATATACGCCAATGTGCTGGAAGAACAACAGCTCATTGATGCAAGAGAAAAAATTATTGCTGCTTTTGGCCGCATTGATGGATTGGTAAATACCGCAGGAGGTAATGTACCCGAAGGAGTTTTGCCCCCAACAAAAGATGTTTTCGATTTGAATATTGAAGGCATGAAAAAAGCAATGGTGCTGAACCTTTGGGGCACAGTAATTCCAGTACAGGTATTCGGGCCCGAACTGGCAAAGTCGGGTAACGGAAGTATTGTAAACATTTCATCCGTAAGTTCAAAACGGGCATTAACCCGTGTGTTGGGCTACAGTATGGGAAAGGCTGCAATAGACTGTTATACAAAATGGTTTGCTGTAGAAATGGCCCATCGTTATGGCGATGCTATTCGAATGAATTCAATTATGCCCGGTTTCTTTTTAACGGAACAGAACCGGACATTATTAACTCAACCCGATGGAAGTTTAACAGAACGTGGTCATTCAATTATCAGTCACACACCGTTTAAGCGGTTTGGACACCCGCAAGAATTAGTGGGAGCATTAATCTGGTTATTAAGTGATGCTTCAAAATTTGTAACCGGAATGGATATTGGAGTTGATGGCGGTTTTACAATTAACAGCGGTGTTTAATTAAAAAATACAACTCAATGGAAAAAAAATATTTCCCTTCATACGGGCAGGCAGATTACAGAATGGAGCAAACCATGCGTTGGTATGGACCGAATGATCCTGTATCATTAGCAGATATTAAACAGGCCGGTTGTACAGGTATTGTAACAGCATTACATCATATTCCTAATGGGCAGGTATGGACAATAGAAGAAATTAATAAACGAAAGGAAATTATTGAAGCTGCCGGACTTACATGGAGTGTTGTGGAAAGTATTCCTGTACATGAAGCCATCAAAACACAAACCGCCGGGTTTGAACAATACATCGAAAACTATAAAGAGAGTATAAAAAATCTTTCGATCTGCGGGATAAAAAATGTGACCTACAATTTTATGCCAGTGCTTGACTGGACAAGAACAGATTTGAGTTACGAGGTAGAAGATGGTTCTAAAGCATTGCGTTTTGAAATGGCTGCTTTTGTTGCCTTCGATCTTTTTATTTTAAAGCGGAAAGATGCCGAAAAGGATTATGATACTGCAACTGTTGCAAGAGCAACCGCAAGGTTTGCCGCAATGAATGCGGATGAAAAATTATTATTACAGCGGAATATCATTGCGGGTCTTCCCGGAAGTGAAGAAAGTTTTACCATTGAGCAGTTTCAACTGGCATTAGATGCTTACAAAGGGATTGACAGGAAAAAATTGCAGCAGCATCTTTTTTATTTTTTACAGCAAATTATTCCAACAGCTGAGGAGGCGGGTGTGGTAATGTCTATTCATCCTGACGATCCCCCCTTTGCCGTATTGGGATTGCCAAGAGTGGTGAGTAATGCAGCAGATGTTCAGGCATTGGTTGATGCTGTGCCCTCACTTTCAAATGGCCTTTGTTTTTGCACAGGGTCGTATGGTGTAATTGCCGGTAACGATTTGCCGGCGATGGTAAAAATGTTCAGCAACCGCATTCATTTTATTCATTTAAGAAGCACCAGGAGAAACAAGTTCGGTGATTTTCATGAAGACAATCATCTGGAAGGAGATGTGGATATGTATGCTGTTATTAAAGAACTTGTAAAAGCAATGCAGCAAAGGAAATGTTCTATACCAGTACGTCCAGATCATGGTCACCAGATGCTGGATGATTTAAAAAAGAAAACTAATCCAGGTTATTCAGCTATAGGACGTTTACGTGGTTTGGCTGAAATACGTGGGGTTGAATTAGGTGTACTGAGAAGTTTAGCTGAAAACAGGTAAACTGAAAAGTCACCCAGGCCCTGTTCTTTTTTTCCGCAGTATATTTAATAGCTCAGCAATTCAATGGCTGCTAATGAAAGATATACTTGTAAAATTCAATAAGCAGATGCGAAGAATACTTTTTATATCCGGACTTTTATTTGCAGCAGTTGTATTATCCATTGGCTGTAAAAAAAAGAAATCAGTTGAACCTCCCACACCGAATCCTCCTGTAGTGGAAACAGGATTTGTAAGAGGAGCTGATATCAGCTGGATAACAGAGATGGAAGCATCAGGTAAAAAGTTTTACACAGCAGCAGGTGCAGAAACCGAATGTTTTGCGTTGATGAAATCGCTTGGGATGAATACCATTCGTTTACGTGTATGGGTAAACCCAAGCCCTGCCTGGAACAGTGCTGGTGATGTAGTTGCAAAAGCATTGCGTGCAAAAAATCTCGGACTGCGTGTAATGATTGATTTTCATTACAGCGATTCATGGGCAGATCCCGGTCAGCAAACAAAACCGGCAGCATGGGCAGCAATGAGTTTTGCAGATATGAAAAATGCATTATCTGCACATACAACTGACGTGTTGAATCAATTAAAAACAGCAGGTGTAACTCCAGAATGGGTACAGGTGGGTAATGAAACAAACAATGGTATGTTATGGCCAGAAGGGAAAGCATCCACCAATATGAGTAATTATGCACAACTTGTAAATGCGGGTTACAATGCAGCGAAAGCAGTGTTTGCTTCTGCAAAAGTAATTGTACATGTTTCAAATGGCTGGGATAATTCATTATTCCGCTGGAATATTGGTGGTTTAATCAGCAACGGTGCAAAGTTTGATGTTATTGGTATGTCCCTGTATCCTTCTTATGTAGCAGGAGGATGGCCAATTGCCAATCAGCAATGCCTTGCCAATATGAATGATATGGTTGCGCTTTATGCTAAAGAAGTGATGATTGTTGAAATTGGGATGCCGTGGGATAATGCAGCAGAGTGTAAATTATTTATAACAGACCTCATAACTAAAATAAAATCGGTGACAGGCAGTAAGGGTTTAGGTGTGTTGTATTGGGAGCCGCAGAGTTATGGAGGATGGAAAGGCTATACCCTTGGTGCATTTGATAATAGTGGAAAAGCAACTGTTGCAATGGATGCATTTAAGAATTAAGATTCTTTCTGTTGAATATTATTTGCCGTATAACGGCATAAAAAGATGATTTTGTAAAGTCAGTAGTTTTAAATTCTTCACCTGTTTCTAATGGGGAATTTTTCAGATTGTACGCCGTTAAATAATAAACTGTGATGATTAATTTCAAGAAAGCAGTCGTTTTTTTTGTGTTACTCTTTTCTGTTTCAATGCTTGCTGCACAAAAAACAAAGCAGGCCAATCTTATTTATGTAGATAAACAGGGAGTGCTTCGCTATACTTCAACGAAGGCAGAAGCAAATTTCTTTGGTGTAAACTATACCACTCCGTTTGCACATGCTTATCGTGCACACAACGTATTAAAAGTTGATCTGGAACAGGCTATCCGTAATGATATTTATCATTTTTCACGTCTTGGATTGAATGCATTTCGTGTACATGTATGGGATAATGAAATAAGTGATTCAGCAGGTAACCTCATTGAAAATGAGCACTTACGTTTATTTGATTTTTTACTGGCTGAATTGAAAAAGCGGAATATTAAAACCATTATTACTCCCATTGCTTTTTGGGGAAATGGTTATCCAGAACGGGATGAATTAACCCCAGGGTTCTCCAGGTATTTCGGAAGGGGAAAACTTACCACAAATGATACGGCGATCCGTGCACAGGAAAATTACCTGAAGCAGTTTTTTAAACATGTTAATCCGTACACCAAACTCAGTTACGAAAACGATAAAGATATTATTGCTGTTGAACTGAACAATGAACCTTCGCACAATAATCCCAAAAAAGGGGTTACAGATTATATTAACCGTTTGGCAGCAGCGGTAAAAAGTACAGGCTTTACCAAGCCCTTATTTTACAATATTGCACAGGGTCCCTATTTCAGCGATGCCGTTGCAGCATCTGTAGTGGATGGTTTCAGCTTTCAATGGTATCCATCGGGATTGGTGGGCAATCAAACAATCAAAGGGAATACACTTCCAAATGTAGATCTGTATCATATTCCGTTTCGTGATACAGTTACAGCATTTAAAAACAAAGCATTGATGGTGTATGAATTTGATGCAGCTGATGTAATGGATAGTTATATGTACCCTGCAATTGCAAAAAGTTTCAGAGCTGCAGGTTTTCAATGGGCCACGCAGTTTGCGTACGATCCAATGGCGATTGCCCATGTAAATACAGAGTATCAAACGCATTATCTCAACCTTGCTTATACACCTTCAAAAGCCATCAGTATGATGATTGCTGCTGAAGTGTTTCATCGTGTTCCACGTATGAAAAACTTTGGTGCATACCCTGCCGATAGTGTATTTGATGTATTTCGTGTGAGTTATATCAATAGATTGAGTGAGATGAATTCGGCTGATAAGTTTTATTATTCCAATAACACAACTACTGTACCTGTTAATAAAAAGGAATTAAAGCATGTTGCAGGTGTAGGCAGCTCACCTGTAGTACTGTATGAAGGAACGGGGGCTTATTTTCTTGATAAAATTTCAACAGGCGTGTGGTTGCTGGAAGTGATGCCAGATGTAATTTATGTACGGGATCCGTTTGAACGTGCATCGCCCAACAAAGAAGTAACCCAGATCAGATGGAATAAAAACAGGATGAAAATATTTCTTGATGGGCTTGGTGACAATCTAAGTATACGTGCAGTTAATCAAGGTAATAAGTATGTAACACGGCAAGGTGTTAATCTGGAAGATGGGTTTGATATTACTCCGGGCAAATATATTATCCGTCATTTTTTAACAGATGAAAAAGGGTCTTATAACAGCGAGTTTATTGCTCCACCATCTTCCCAGAAAGAAATTATTGTAAGGCATGAACCATTTACCGAAGTAAGTGCCGGTAAATCTTTTTTAATCACAGCGATTGTTGGAGGAGTTGACTCGGCACGTGTTTCTGTACAATTATCAAAACTCGGTGGCGGTTTATTCAGGAATATACCCATGAAGAAAAACGGTTATGAATATACGGCTGAAGTTCCTGCTGATCTTGTAACAACCGGCCAGCTGCAATACCGCATAATGGTGCAGGAAGGAAATGAGTTTGTTGTCTATCCCGGTGCAATCAGGGGAAATCCGTTTGCATGGGATAACTACAGCTTTGAAACATACAAAACGAATATTGCAGCAACAGGTTCTTCACTGGAATTATACAGTCCATCAATCGACAGAACAGTACATTTATTGCCGAATTTCAGAAGAGGATTTCAAACAGGTTATGCATCAGGCAGCAGTACAGGAACCCTGGTTCATAAATTCAGCATTACCGATATGAAGGAGGATGAAGTAATGGGCCTCCAGCATTTTGTTGGTAATAAGCTGCAACAACGAAGTTCAGAACTCAACTCATTTACAAAAATCATTCTTCGTGCACGAACAGAAAATAAAGAACCCGTGAATGTAAAAATTACACTGGTTAGTAAAAACGGCTTTGCATTTGCTGCCACCATTTCGTTAAACAATCAGCTGCAGGATATGGAAATCCCACTGGTAAAGTTTAAAAACGATAAGGCGTTGCTGATGCCAAGGCCTTATCCCGGTTTTCAACCGCTGTATTTTCAATCATCACTTGTTGATGAGACGCTGCATTTAAAAAATATCGAAAAAATTGAAATAACGGTCAGCCCCTTATTTCAACAGGCAAATAGTAAATCGTTCAGTCTCGAAATAGAAAAAATAGTACTTCAATAAATAAATCCGTAACACAGGCGTACCTTGCTGTCCTTCGTGTTACCTGCAAAAACTGAATATGAAACATAAGATTATCGCATTTATCCTCTGCGTTACAGGATTAAGCTTGTCAGCGTCTGCACAACGATCTCATGTCAACTTCGATAACAACTGGAAATTCGCATTTGGACATGCCGCCAATCCGGATAAAGATTTTAACTACAGTACAAAAACAATCTTTTCTAAATCGGGTGGTGCCGCAGGTACTGCTATCGATCTGCGTTTTAACGACAGCAGTTGGCGTACTCTTAATCTCCCGCATGACTGGGCAGTGGAACTTCCTTTTGTGCAGGTCGATAATTTCGATGTCGAAAGTCATGGCTACAAACCTGTAGGAGGTTTATTCCCGGCAACAAGCATTGGCTGGTACCGTAAACATTTCACTTTAGCAAAAGCAGATTCGGGCCGACGTTTTCAATTGCAGTTTGATGGGATTTTTCGTGATGCCCAGGTTTGGATCAACGGATTTTATCTCGGCAATAACAAAAGTGGTTATGTTGGTGTGAATTATGATGTAACTGATTTCATTAACTACGACCGTAACAATGTAATTACTGTTCGGGTTGATGCTACACAATATGAAGGTTGGTTTTACGAAGGTGCCGGTATTTACCGTCATGTATGGTTGAATAGTTATGCCAACACACATATAGCAACGGATGGTGTGTTTGCTTATGCAGCCATCAATGGCAATAAAGCAACCTTGAGTGTTGAGACAACTATTGCAAATGAATACAGTGCCGGCGGCAGTTATTCCATCAATACCTATTTAACTGACAGAAGCGGTGTTAAAATAGGAGCTGCCAAAGAAACAGCAATTACCATCAATTCAAATGAAGAAAAAACAAGTAAGCAAATAATAAATGTTACGAACCCAACACTTTGGTCATTAGAGAATCCATATCTCTATCGTGTGGTGGTTGAATTGAAACAGAATGGAGTTATTGTTGACAGTAAAAAACTCCGCTTTGGTTTCCGTACTATCGAAATAAAACCTAATGGTGTTTTCTTAAACGGAAAGCATGTAAAGATATTCGGTACAAACAATCACCAGGATCATGCAGGTGTAGGAAGTGCATTGCCTGATTATCTGCAATACTACCGTATCAGTGTGTTGAAAAATTTTGGGAGTAACGCATACCGTACAAGTCATAATGCACCAACCCCAGAGTTGTTAGATGCATGCGATAGTTTGGGTATGCTGGTGATGGATGAGCAACGTTTGCTGAACAGCGGTGCCGAATATATGGATCAGTTTGAGCGGTTAGTAAAACGTGACCGCAGTCGCACTTCTGTATTTATGTGGAGCATTGGTAACGAAGAAGGATGGATTCATACTACATCGCATGGAAAACGTATTGCAGAAACATTCATCAGTAAATTAAAACAACTCGATCCAACTCGTACCTCTACCTACGCAGCTGATGTGGCAAATGTTTTTAAGGGTGTGAATGAAGTAATTCCTGTACGCAGTTTTAATTACCGCCAGTTTGCAGTTGCAGATTATCATAAAGATCATCCTGATCAACCAATACTTGGTACAGAGATGGGCAGCACTGTTACAACCCGTGGTATTTTAGAAAAAGATTCTATCCATGGGTACTTACCTGATCAGGATATTACAGCACCGTGGTGGGCAAGCAGGGCAGAGGAGTGGTGGAAACTTGCTGCAACAAATGATTTCTGGCTTGGTGGTTTTATATGGACGGGTTTTGATTACCGTGGTGAACCTACACCATTCAAATGGCCCAATATCAATTCGCATTTTGGTGTGATGGATGTATGTGGCTTTCCGAAAAATATTTATTACTACTATCAAAGCTGGTGGACAGATAAAGATGTGTTACATATTTCTCCGCATTGGAACCATCGTAACGAATGGGGCAAAGCAAAAAAACAAATTGATGTGTGGGTGAACAGTAATGCAGATGATGTGGAACTGTTCTTAAACGGAAAAAGTTTAGGTAAGAAAGATATGCCACGCAACGGGCACCTGCAGTGGAAGGTGGAATTTGAACCTGGCAAATTAGAAGCTGTTGCCAATAAGAAGGGAAGAATCCTTAAATCAAAAGTGGAAACAACAGGTGCAGCAACAGAAGTGGTATTAACGCCCTACAAAACAACTATGCTGGCTGATGGAAAAGATGTAACAGTGATGAATGTAACAGTTGTTGATCGTGAGGGCCGTGAAGTTCCGGATGCTGATAACATGATCAGATTTAAAATTGAAGGCGATGCAAAAATTATCGGCGTAGGTAATGGTGATCCCAGCAGTCATGAGCCCGATAAATGTGTGGATGGTGCATGGCAACGGAGTTTATTCAATGGTAAATGCCAGGTAATAGTACAGGCAGGCACAAAGCCGGGCATCTTAAAGTTTGAAGCTGTTGCAAGTGGATTGTTCAACGGTTCAACAGATATTATTACCGTTGCAACTGAGAATGTGAATGCCGTTACAATTGATGAGAAGTATAAACTGAAAGGAGAAGCAGCTAAGCCAAGAGCGGTTGATCAAATGCTGGGAGCAGATATTTCTTTTCTTCCTCAATTAGAAGAACGTGGAATGAAATTTTCTGATAAAGGTGTTACCAAAGATGCGGTTGAGATATTAAAAGATCATGGAATTAATTATGTGCGTCTCCGCATTTTTAATGATCCTGCACAGGAAGCTGGTTACTCGCCTAAGAAAGGTTTCTGTAATCTTGAATACACTAAACAAATGGCGAAGCGTGTAAAAGCAGCGGGGTTAAAACTATTACTTGATTTTCATTACAGTGATTACTGGGCCGATCCCGGAAAACAATACAAGCCAGCTGCCTGGAAAAATCTTTCATTTGAAGAATTAAAGAAGGCGTTGTATGATTATACCAAAATGGTGATGGAAGAACTGAAAGCGCAGGGTACTACTCCTGATATGGTGCAGGTAGGTAACGAAATCAATCATGGTATTGTATGGCCTGAAGGGAATGTGAGTAATATTGATCAGACAGCACAATTGCTTTGTGCAGGAACAGCAGCAGTGAAAGCAGTTGATCCAACCGTGCAGATGATGTTGCATGTTGCATTGGGTGGACAGAACGATGAATCTGTTTTTTTTATTGATAACATGATTACTCGTGGTGTACAGTTTGATGTAATTGGTGAGTCGTACTATCCAAAGTGGCATGGTACCTTAGCTGATCTGGAGAATAATCTCAACGACCTTGTTCGCCGCTACAATAAAGATGTGATTGTAGTAGAGTATTCAGCATTAAAAGAAGATGTAAATAAAATTGCCTTCAGTTTACCCAATGGGAAAGGAAAAGGTACCTGCATCTGGGAGCCATTAAGTACATGGGAAAAGTTTTTTGATAATGATGGTAAATCCAATCAATACTTACTGCTTTATGATGCAATGAGTAAACTTTTTTTAAAAGGAAGGTAAATTTGAATTGCGTTGAGGCGATATAGTCATTTCACTTCGGAAAATGAACCGGTTCAAAATAGTCAAACAAATATTATTTAACCAGCCCTGTTGAATTTCTTTCAATCAAAGTGGAAGGCAACACAACTGTTGTGTTGTTCATCAGTGTATGATTATTTTTTTCAATCATTTTAAACAAAAGTTCAGCAGCCGTTTTTCCTATTTCAAATGCAGGTTGTGTAATGGTGGTAAGTGATGGATTGAGGATCGGGGCTGTTTCAAGTGTGGAGAAAGCAATTACTTTTAAATCTTCAGGAATGCGTACACCCGATTCAAGGCTTGCCAGATAAATCTGCATCGCTAATCTTTCCACTGAAGCAACTATTCCATCTGCATGATCTTTTTTCGACAGCAGCTCTTTAATCTGGCTGAATGTTTGTTCAGGGCTTCCTGAGCAATAAATGACCGGATCTTCTTTGCTTGTATCTATCCCGGCTTCTGCAATTATTGATTTAAATCCCTCGGCCCTTTTCGTACAAATCGGCAGGGAAAAAGAGACGGATAAAAATACAGGATGTTTGCAGCCCTTTTCGATTAAATGTTTTGCAGAAAGCTGACCACATTCGAAATCATTTGTAATGACTTTAGCTGTATCAGCAAACTCAAATTCCCTGTCGAAGAAAACAAAGGGAATTTTTTCATTCGTTAACTTAAGGATGTGATCTGCATTGGTTGTTTCATCTGATATGGAAATTAAAACACCATCCACCCTGCCACTGCAGCAATGTGAAACAATGTTTTTTTCAATTTCAAATTTTTCATGTGAAAGATAAATCAGTACATGGTAGTTTTTTGATTCTGCTACTGATTGAATACCATTAATTGCCAGCGAAAAAAAATTGTCGGCTACTTCAGGAAGAATAACGGCGATAGTTTTACTTTTCTTTTTACGTAAGCTGCTTGCATAGGGGTTAGGAGAATAGCCAAATTTTTCTGCAGCTTCTAAAACAGTATTTTTTGTTTGCTCACTTATTTCATGACTATCCCGCAGCGCTTTTGATACAGTTGAAATAGACAGGTTAACCAGCTTAGCCAGTTCTTTTATATTTATTTTCTTCATTAGTTCGGTTTCAGCTCCCTTATATCTTATTATAAATGACTGTTTTTTTCGGGAAAAGCTGCTTTATTACGAAAACGTTTTCGTAAATAAAGCTATGGCTTTTTATAAAAGTGTTCTTAAAAAAAATCAATTTACAGTCGAAACAATTA
>CAZOLW010000032.1:0-60497 GCA_964580775.1 uncultured Chitinophagaceae bacterium
AAAATCACAGCGTTCCCTTCACCATTCCCCCATCAACCAAAATTGTTTGCCCGGTAATATAACGGCTGTTCTTACTTAATAGCCAAACCGCCAGTGATGCAAAATCATCAGCCTCGCCCAATGCACCAACAGGAATTTGCTGTATGGCATTTTTCTTTATTTCATCAAAAGGCAAACCGGTTTGCTCACTCTTCTTTACATACAATCGGTCAATAGCCGGGGTGTTATGACTTCCCGGGCCAAGTATATTTAAGGTAACACCGCTCTTTGCAATTTCCTGGCTCAATGTTTTTACCATTCCAACAACTGCTAACCGCAACGATGTACTCAACACTAAATTTTCTATCGGTTGCTTTACACTGGAACTTTCAATATATACCAATCGTCCATAACCTGCTTTGATCATAGATGGAACAAAAGCCTGTGTGAGTTCTACTTTCCAGCGAAGAATTTTTTGATAAGCATCATCCCAATCTTCCAATGTTGTTTCCAGAACTGTTTTTGCAGGCGGGCCTCCCGCATTCACAAGAATACCATGCAACTGGCGCTCACCAACAATCTTCTTCAACTGTTCAATAGTTGCATGCTGTGTTATATCGCCTTCAACAATTTCTGCCAAAGGTTCGTTTGCATATTGTTCCTGCAGCTTCTCTTTTCCTCTTGCAATCACAATTACTTTTGCAGATTCTCTGATCAATGCTTCAGCAACAGCTTTTCCAAAACCACTGGTAGCTCCCCCTACTAAAAAAAGCTGATCTTTTAATTCAAGATTCATAAAATAGATTTAAGTCATGGATTAATACGGTTGGCATGACGGCTCACCAGCAACCAGCCCTTCTCCCGTTTTACATATACTTCTGTGTATAATAATTGCAGATCAACGGCATTGCCATTCAAAACCACACTGAATGTCCCTTTGCCATTCACAATCACTGCACCTTTATATACCCTTGCTGTCGCTTCGGTAACAGTAACATTATTCATTACAAGTTTGCCTGATCGTATATCATCAATGATCTCTTTTTTGTTTTCTGTCCAGCCATTTGAATGAACATATACAACCCGTTCGTCTAATATTGCATTCAATGAATCAAGTTTCTTATTCACCATCCAGCGAAATTTATTTTCATGGAGGCGAAGTACATATTTTTCTGTTGCCGATTCTTCTTTCGTCTTTTGTGCAAGAATAGCAAGCGGAAGAGAAAGTACAAATGCAATCAGCAGGCAGGTCTGTTTCATGTTACTTGGTTTGATGATAAAAGCCCATCAGTTTTGATGGGCTTTAAAAATATATTCAATTCAACTGCAAGATAAATGATCAGGCTTCGAGATGCGTTTCAATCTGTGAACTCAGTTCATTGAAAATATTATCAATACTTCCTTCGCCTTTAATTTCTGCCAGCTTATCAAATTGCTTGTAGTAATCAGCCACAACAGAAGTCTTGTTACGGTACTCGGTAATTCTTGCACGGATCACTTCTTCATTGGTATCATCGCTGCGGCCGCTGGTCAATCCACGGTTAAGCAAACGCTTTACCAGCTCCTCCTCAGTTACCAGTAAAGAAATCATGGCGTTGATCTTTGTTCCTTTCAGTTTCAGCAGTTTATCCAATGCTTCAGCCTGGGCAACTGTGCGTGGAAAACCATCAAACAAAAAACCTTTTGCCTGCGGGTTAGCCTCCAGTGCAGAGCTGATCATACCAATCACCACTTCATCGGGCACCAGCTGGCCCTTGTCCATAATTTTTTTGGCTTCCATGCCCAGCGGAGTTTTTGCTGCTATTTCACTTCTGAGAAGATCACCTGTACTCAGGTGTTTGAGGCCATACTTTGCAATGAGTCGTTCGCTTTGGGTACCTTTTCCGCTTCCGGGAGGGCCAAATAAGATCAGATTAAACATAATCGATTACTTAGCTTGATTCACTGTAAATATAAGACAGCATCGTTTAATATTTTGCAAACTGAACCGAATTTGATTGAAACTTGTTTACTTAAAGAAGAATTTGTTAAGATGGCAGCTTTGTCGTGCGGCAGACATCCGTTAGCATAGCTTCTATCGTAACTTTAGGAAACAAATCAGATTATGAAGAAAGTAGTGATGATCATTGCAATTGTTCAGCTTACGCTTGTTAGCTGTGGAGCACAAACAACCCAATCAAAAGAAAAAAAGAATACTATGAGTGACACAAAGAAACCTGACCAGCTAAAAGCAGGTAGCCCGGTTTATTCTAAAACCGATTCTTCTAAAGTGAACATGACAGACGAAGAATGGAAAAAAGTGCTGCCCTCCGACGTGTATTATATTGCCCGTCAAAAAGGAACAGAACGACCCTGGACCAGCAAATTTGAAAAATTTAATGAGGTGGGAACTTACTATTGCGCCGCCTGCGGGAATGCTTTGTTTAAAAGCGATACCAAATTTGAAAGCGGTTGCGGATGGCCCAGCTTTTACGATCCTATCAGCAAAGGTTCGATCATCTACACACCCGACAATACATTGGGCATGACAAGAACAGAAGTACAATGCGGCAGATGCAAAGCCCATCTCGGACATGTGTTTGATGATGGCCCGCCGCCAACAGGTTTACGTTACTGTATTAACGGCGTGATCCTGGATTTTGAAAAGGCAAAAGCAACCGAGAAAAAATTCAACGAAAAGAAAGGTGGAGAATAAGGTTTTTGCATAGTTATCAAGGAAACGAATCAGCAATGGTTCGTTTCTTTTTTGCATCTTTTTTATTTCCTGAAATCAGAGTAACTTGTAACAAATATCAAAACATGAGTATCCGGCAAATGAAGAATGAATTGATTAAAGAGCTCAGCAATGCTGATGAAACAACGATAAAAAACATGTATGGTGTTTTAAAAACTGTCAGACAAAACAAAAGCTCACCGACATGGAATGAATTATCCATTTCCCAGAAAGAAAGAATTGATGCCGGTTTACAGCAATTGAAAGAAGGCAAAGGACTTGATGCAATGAAAGTTACTTCAGCACTCAGAAAAAAATATAGCATTAAAAGCTAAGCTGATTATTATATCACCTCTTGCTGCTCATGATTTTGATGAGTTATATTCATATCTTCTGACTGAATTCGGACAATCTGCCGTAGAAAAGTTTCACCGGAAATGGGTTGATTTTTTATCTGTTGTTTCATATCATCCACGCATATTCCTTCTTTTGCATAAAGGGAAAAATTTACGGAAACATGCGATCCATCCAAAAACCCTGATCGTTTATAAATCTTCGCACAGAACTATTGAAATTGTTCCTCTTTTCAGCAATTTGCAAAATCCCGGAAAGCTCAGGAAAATTATTAGGGGCATTTAATATATAAACCACCCATCAAATTCTTTCCACACATTTCCTTTTCCATTTATCTTTAAGCTCCTTAACCAAATTAAACATGAGACGTTCATTAACCTGCTGCTGTTTGCTTTTAGCATTCAGTTTTACTTCTTTTGCACAAACTCCTTCCTGGCTTCGTTATCCATCCATTTCGCCCGATGGAAAAACAATTGTGTTTACTTACAAAGGTGATTTGTATAAAGTTGCCGCTGCAGGCGGAACTGCAATTCCATTAACCATGCACGAAGCACACGACTTTATGCCGGTGTGGAGTAAGGATGGAAAGAGCATTGCTTTTGCAAGTGACCGCTACGGGAATTTTGATGTGTTTGTGATCCCTGCTGAAGGCGGCGAAGCCAAACGTCTCACCTTTCATTCAGCTGCTGAATACCCGTACAGCTTTACTAACGATAATAAGAATGTTATCTTTGGTTCAGCAAGAATGGATCTGTCGGTCAACCGCCAGTACCCTGCCGCATACATGAGTGAATTATACAGTGTTTCAGTGAATGGCGGAAGAGTAACACAGGTGTTCACTACTCCTGCAGAAGATATCAGGTTCAGCAAAGACGGAAGCAGGATCATTTATCACGATAAAAAAGGACAGGAGAATCAATGGCGCAAGCATCATACTTCTTCTGTTACAAGAGATGTATATGTGTATGATTTTAAAACCAACACACATAAACAGATCACAACCTTCAATGGGGAAGACCGTAACCCGGTTTTCAATACAGATGAATCTGCCTTTTTTTATTTGAGTGAAGAAAGCGGATCGTTCAATGTACATAAGATGAATGTGAGCGGCGGCAAATCAGAAAAACTCACTTCCTTCAAAAAACATCCCGTTCGTTTTCTCAACAGCAGTAATGAAGGCGTACTCTGTTTCAGTTATGATGGTGATCTCTATACCATGCGTGACGGATCAGCAGCACAGAAAGTAAACATCAGTATTCTTGCCGATGCAAGAAATAACAGGGAACAGGTGTACCGTGTATCAACCGGAAGCGGAATGAGTGTTGCGTCAAACGGGAAAGAAATTGCATTTGTTTACCGGGGTGAAGTATTCGTAACAAGTGTGGAGGGAGGTGTAACCAAACGTATTACCAATACACCTGAAGCAGAAACAAGTGTAAACTTTGCGCCTGATGGAAAAAGTATTTTGTATTGCAGCGAGCGCAATGGCAAATGGAGCATTTACGAAACAAGAATGGATCGTAAAGAAGAACCCTATTTCTATGTATCCACGCTTTTAAAAGAAACAGCTGTTATTGAAAATAAAAACACCAATACACAACCCCTGTATTCACCCGATGGAAAAGAAATTGCTTTTATTGAAAACAGGAACCAGCTGCGTATTTATAACCTGGCAACAAAACAAAGCCGTACTATTTTAACCGGTGATCAGTTATTTGCCTTTGTTGAGAATGATCAATACTATCAATGGAGCCCCGACAGTAAATGGTTATTGTTTGATTATGCTATTCCGGGAAGTGCTGTTGGCGAAACAGGTTTGGTAAGTGCTGATGGCAAGAAGATCATGAACTTAACCGAAAGCGGTTTTAATGATTACAATGCCAAATGGATCATGGGCGGGAAAGCCATGCTCTGGTTCAGTAACCGTGATGGTTTACGTGGAGCTGCTGCAAGCGGTGGTTCGCAGGCCGATGCTTACGCAATGTTCTTTACACAGGATGCGTTTGATAAATTTAAACTGAGCAAGGAAGATGCAGCTCTTGTAAAAGAAATTGAAGAGAATAAAACAAAAGCAGATACAACAAAAAAGAAAACTCCTGTTAAAGACTCCGTTGTGATTGACTGGGATGGTTTAACACAACGTAAAACAAAACTAACGATTCATTCTTCTTCGCTGGGCGATGCACTGGTAAGCAAGGACGGTGAAACATTATACTATCTCGCAAGATTTGAAAAAGGAATGAATTTATGGACTACCAACCTCCGCACCAAAGAAACAAAAATGCTGGTGCCGTTGAATGCAAATTTTGCCAGTATGGTTTGGGATAAAGAACTGAAAACAATTTTTCTCAACAGTGATGCAGGCATGATGAAGATTGATCCGGCAAGTGGCAAACAGGATCGTATCAGTATCAATGGTGAAATGATTGTTGATGGATTGAAGGAACGGCAGTTTATGTTTGAACATGTATGGCGCCGTACAAAAAATACTTTCTATACCACTTCTTTTCATGGTATTGACTGGGACAGTTACAAACCCGATTATGAAAAATATTTACCGCATATCGGCAACAACTATGAAATGAGTGAACTGTTAAGCGAATTGCTGGGTGAATTAAATGTAAGTCATAGCGGAAGCGCTTATACTGCTTTTAATCCGAATGGTGATATCACTGCAGCGTTGGGTATTTTCTATGATTATACGTATAAAGGCAATGGTGTAAAAATTACAGAAGTAATTAAAGAGGGTCCATTGGCAAAAGCAGGAATGAACATCAAAGCAGGAATGATCATTGAAAGTATTGATGGCGAACTCATTACTCCTGATAAAGATCTGGCACAATACTTAAACCGTAAAGCAGGAAAAAATACATTGCTTGTTATTGATGAAGGAACAACAAAGAAAGAATACAGCATTAAACCAATCACCATTGGTGAAGAGAACGGCTTACTGTATAGACGCTGGGTAAAACGCAATGCAGAAGAAGTTGATAAGATGAGTAATGGTCAGCTGGGTTATGTACATATTCCCGGTATGAACGATGGAGCCTACAGAACAACCTATGAAGAAATTATGGGTAAGCATTTTCTGAAGAAAGCCATTGTTGTTGATACAAGAAACAATGGTGGTGGTGACCTGGTTGCAGATCTTGCCATGTTTTTAAGCGGCAAGAAGTTTATGGATTATGCCAATGATACAAGAAGTAATGGTTATGAGCCAAACTTCCGCTGGACTAAGCCAAGTATTTCCATGGTCAATGAGGCCAACTACAGCGATGGGCATTGTTATGCATACATGGTGAAACAGGTTGGTATTGGCAAACTCGTTGGCATGTCTGTGCCCGGCACCTGCACCTTTGCTGCATGGGAATCACTGATGGATACAGGTATCCGCTGGGGCGCACCAACAGTAGGCTGCAAAGATGCCACTGGAAAATATTTAGAAAACTCACCCACAGAACCCGATATAAAAATGAAGAATGAAAATGAAAAAGTAAGTGTGGGTGTTGATCAGCAGCTGGAAATTGCAGTAAAGGAAGTGTTGAAGGAAGTGAAATAAATATTCCTTTGCCCATTCAAATAATTAAGAAAGCCATCGCTGACCCGATGGCTTTCTCGGTTTAAATCACTTTTTACTATTTGCATCTCATGATCAGAATCTTTAACTTGATTCCCGTATCACTATTCAGCGGATGAATAGGAACCAACCCTGAAAACAACTTTATCACCTGTAAAAAAAATTTGTATGAGTAAGAAACGACAGTCGCCGATAGAAATGAGCAAGAGTGAATTTAAAAAATCGGGCTATGCATTAATTGACAGCATTGCTGATTTCATTGACAGTATTGATCAAAAACCTGTAACTACCGGGGAAAGCCCTGCACAAATTCAAACAATACTTGGCACGGCCTCCTTACCGGAACAAGGAGTACCAGTGTCAACTCTGCTGTCAGAAACAACGCAGTTATTAATGAATCATTCCCTGCTGAATGGCCACCCTAAATTTTTAGGATACATCACATCTTCTCCTGCACCTATCGGAGCATTAGCCGATTTGCTGGCTGCATCAGTAAATCCAAATGTTGGTGCTAATGTATTAAGCCCAATGGCAACTGCAATCGAAAAACAAACTGTTAAATGGCTGGCAGAATTTATTGGAGTATCATCTTCTTACGGAGGGATTTTAGTAAGTGGTGGCAACATGGCCAACTTCACTGCTTTTTTAGCAGCAAGAACTGCGAAGTTTCCAAAAAATCTGAAAGAAGAGGGTCTTGCAAAAGCAGGTGCCGATATGGTTTTGTATTGTCCGAAGTCAACGCATACCTGGATTGAAAAGGCTGTAGTATTATTTGGTCATGGCACCAATTCCATTCGCTGGATACCAACGGATGCAGATAATAAAATGCAGAATGATGTACTGGAGCAAACAATTGAAGCAGATATCAAAGATGGAAAAAAACCATTTCTTGCAGTTGGCACTGCCGGTGATGTGAGCACAGGAGCTATTGATGATCTGAAAGGAATTGCATCCATCTGCAGGAAATATAATTTATGGTTTCATGTTGATGGTGCTTATGGAATACCTGCTGCCATTATTCCGGAGCAAAAGCAGTTGTTTGAAGGAATTGAAGAAGCAGATTCAATTGCACTTGATCCGCATAAATGGCTCTACAGTCCGTTAGAAGCAGGATGCACACTGGTGAAAGACCCTAATCACCTGATTGATACATACAGTTCTCATCCTGTGTATTATAATTTCAGTAATAACGAAGCGCTCACACAAAATTATTACGAATACGGATTACAGAATTCACGTGGTTTCCGGGCGTTGAAAGTATGGCTCATGTTACAGCAGGTGGGTCGCAATGGATATATCAAAATGATTAATGATGATATTCAACTGTCAAAATTATTTTTTGAGTTAGCTGATAAACACCCGGAACTGGAAGCAGTTACACAAAGCTTAAGCATTACCACCCTGCGGTATGTTCCATTGAATTTCACGAACAACAGCGAAGAAACAGAAACTTATTTAAACAAGCTGAATGAAACATTACTGAATGATTTGCAACAGGGAGGAAAAGTGTTTTTATCAAATGCAGTTATAAGAGGGATGTATTGTTTAAGGGCTTGTATTGTAAACTTCAGAACATCGAAACAGGATATTGAGGAGATCATTGAAATGATCGTCAGCGAAGGAGAAAAAGTTCAAAAGAATTTACTGTTGAAATAAAATCTGTACAACACGCAATTTTTCGCTGACATATTTTACCCTTTGTTAGTTACTGATCAACAAAGGAAGTCATAAACAGCTTTAACTTTCTATCACATACCTTTATTAAAAAAATATGTTACTAACAACTACTCCCAGCATCGAAGGCAAACCTATTCAGCAGTACATTGGTATTGTTACAGCCGAAACAATTATTGGGGCTAACATTTTCAAAGACATTTTTGCCGGCATCCGTGATATTGTGGGCGGCCGCAGCGGTACGTATGAACGTGTAATTGAAGAAGCCAGGAGCAGCGCCTTAAAAGAGCTGGAACAAAAAGCTCAGCAGATGGGTGCCAATGCAGTTGTGGGTGTTGATCTTGATTTTGAAACCGTAGGCAGCGGCGGAAGTATGCTCATGGTAATTGCAACCGGAACTGCGGTAAAAATTTAAACCTTTTTTTGCAACTTTGAATCAGTAATATTTCCTGCAAAAGATCTGCATGCTTTATTTTTGCAGGGTGAAACTGTTTATTACCATATTATCTGTTTACATGTTATTGCTTTCGGCACTGCCTTGTTGCGAAACTGATGGCTGTGCAGATAAACAGTGCCCGACGGTTTCAATTTCGTTTACAAATACAGATCACCAGGATGAAACATGCACTCCTTTCTGTGCCTGTGCATGCTGCGGTTTGCAGTTTTCAAAAACATGTAATTGCATTAAACTGAAATCGCCGGAATTATTTGCTGTATATCATTCAGCAGAAATCAACCTGCAGTTATCTGAAATTTATTTTCCCATCTGGCAACCACCGCAGTTGAGTTAATTCTTCCAGCTATTATTTTTTCACTCAACTATTTTCATCCATGCAGAAAATTATTTTGCTGCTGTTGCTTGGCTTTACTTTCAATGCCGCAACAGCACAACAACAGATACAGCTCATTATAAAAGATAAAACAACGCAAACAGTTTTGCCCGCCACTACTGTGCAGGTAAAAGGGGGAAAACAAACATTTCTTGCCGATTCAACCGGCAGTATATTCCTGATTGTAAATGCACAGGAAAAAATAACCATTACAGTTTCTCATATTGGCTACGAAACAACAGAAAAGGAAATCAGCCTTCCTGCTCAATCAATCATTGAAATTTTTCTTGAACCGGCAGAAGAAGAGGAAGAAGAAATCATCATCACCTCCACAAGAAGTACAAGAAGTATCCGCAATATTCCCACCCGTGTGGAATTTATTGCCGGGGAGGAATTAGATGAAAAAGCAAATATGAAACCCGGTGATATCCGCATGCTGCTTACCGAAAGCACAGGAATTCAGACACAGCAAACATCAGCTACTTCCGCCAACTCTTCCATACGCATCCAGGGAATGGATGGGCGCTATACACAAATATTAAAAGATGGGTTCCCTCTGTATAGCGGTGCTGCAGGTGGGTTGGGCCTATTGCAAATTCCGCCGCTTGATCTTAAACAGGCAGAAATTATCAAAGGATCATCATCTACTTTATATGGCGGCGGTGCCATTGCAGGATTGGTAAACCTGGTTTCAAAAACACCGGCTACTGAACGTGAACTGAAACTGCTTCTTAACGGCACAACAGCAGCAGGATTGGATCTAAGTTTGTTTTATGGAAAACGGTTCAGCAAATTCGGTCTTACTTTATTTGCTTCACGAAACAGCAATGCCGCTTACGACCCGGCAAAAATTAATTTATCGGCCATTCCGAAACTTCAACGCTATACAATCAATCCCCGTTTATTTTTCTATCCGTCTGATAAAACAAAAATTGTATTTGGGGTAAACGGAGTTATTGAAGACAGGCTGGGTGGCAATATGGATTACATTACAAAAACAAACAACAGCGGATATTTTGAACGGAATGAAACAAAACGTTTTTCCACACAGTTTTCAATAGACCATGATTTTGGAATATGCAGTCATTTAACTGTAAAGCAAAGCGTCAATTACTTTGACCGTGCTATAACTAGCCCCGGCTATCTGTTTGATGGCAAACAGTTGAGTACTTTTTCAGAAATCAATTATTCCCGTCATGGTGAAATAGCAGAATGGGTGGCTGGTGTTAATCTGTGGACAGAAGATTTCACTGAACAACAAACCACCCTAACGCCTTTAAGAAACTACCGCCAGGTTACAACCGGTGGATTTATACAAAATGTGTTACGTATTAAAGAATGGTTACATGTTGAAACCGGTTTGCGTGGAGATTATGTAAAGGATTATGGCTTTGCCTTACTGCCGAGGCTTTCTGTTTTATTTAAAGCAAATGCAAACTTCAGTTCACGTATCGGGGCGGGGTTGGGTTATAAAGCTCCAACAATCTTTACTGAAGAAAGTGAACGTCTGCAGTATAAGCAGGTACTTCCTGTTAACTCTGCCATCAATAAACTCGAAAAGAGCTATGGTGTAAATGCAGACTTTAATTACAAAACCAATTTGTTTGATGAGGTTTCTTTGAGTATTAATCATCTTTTCTTTTATACCCGTTTAAACAATCCCTTACTGTTGAGAGGTAATAGTGGACTCACCTATTCATTTGTCAATATCAGCGGGCATCTTGATACAAGGGGAACAGAAACAAATATTAAACTCGGTTACCACAACTTTAAGTTATTCCTGGGTTATACATTTACTGACACTGAAATTCATGAAGGAAATATCAAAACAACCAATCCACTGACGCCTCGCAACCGCATTAATTCAGTTTTGATGTATGAAGTGGAAGATAAATGGAAACTTGGTGCTGAAGCATACTACTTCAGCAAACAACAACTTACAGATGGCTTAACGGGAAAGCCTTACTGGATCTGTGGCTTTATGGCAGAACGTCTTTGGGAGAAGTTTTCTGTCTATATCAATTTTGAAAACTTTACTGACAGCCGTCAAACAAGGTTTGATACAATTTATACCGGCTCTGTTACAAGCCCTGTTTTTCGGGACATTTACGCCCCGCTGGATGGGTTTGTTGTAAACGGAGGATTAAAGCTGAAATTATAAATATCAATGATTACAAAGCCAACGCCACTTAATCTATAATAGTGGCGTCGGCTTTTTTTGGATTTCAGCATCCATTTTCAACTAACTTATTTCTATGTTTGCATGACTTTAAATTATCTTCCTGTTTTGCAGGTTCCTGTACTATTAAATCAAAGCGAAACAGAATGTTGATTTTTTTGCCTGAAAGAAATTTATGAAAAAAATAAAACTGCCGGAGAGCCCGTTATTTACTGCAGGAATACTAACCCTTATTGTTATTATTATTTCAGCACAGAGTTTTCTGCTGAAACCAAAAACGTTTATCCCGGGTGAGCCTGCTTATACACACTATAACAACTATGTAATTTTTAAGCAGTCCTTTTTTCATTTAATAGAAAACAAAGACCTTTACGAGCTATACCCTGCTGAACATTTTGATTATTACAAATACAGTCCGACTTTTTCGTTATTAATGGCTCCGCTGGCAAATCTGCCCGTGCCGGTTGGACTTTTTCTCTGGAACCTGTTAAACGTTCTTGTACTGTATTTTGCTCTGCGGCGATTGCCTCTGTCATCAAACAAAACTCATTTACTGATGCTTGGGTTTGTTTTTATTGAACTGCTCACTTCTACCCAAAACTCGCAGAGCAATGCTTTAATAGCGGGGCTGATTATACTGGCTTTCACTTCCCTTGAAAGGAAAAAAATTGCACTGGCATCGTTGTTTATTGTATTAACCGTGTTTATTAAAATTTTTGGCCTGGTAGCGCTGGCCATTTTCATATTTTACCCAAATAAACTACGGGCAGCCCTTTATACAATTGGGTGGACGTTGCTACTGGCTGTTTTGCCTTTACTTGTTGTTTCCGTAACACAATTATCTTTTCTGTACCAAAGCTGGCTGCATTTACTGCAAAACGATCATAGTGCATCGATCGGATTATCTGTTGCCGGATGGCTTTACACCTGGTTTCACATTGATGCAAAAAATGCAACTGTTCTTATTGGTGCTGTTGTGTTTTGTTTGCCCTTTTTGAAATGGAAATGTTATAATGATGTGCAGTTTAAATTATTTTTCCTTTCCTCCATTCTGCTGTGGATTGTAATCTTTAATCATAAAGCAGAATCTGCCACATTTATTATTGCAGTTACGGGAATTGCCATCTGGTTTTTTTCACAAAAAAGAACTTTACTGAATACGATCCTGTTTGGAGCAGCTTTCATTTTCACCATCCTGTCGCCCACAGATCTTTTTCCACGGAGCATCCGGGAAAGTTTTGTTGTTCCCTATGTGTTGAAGGCAGTACCCTGCATCCTGATCTGGTTTAAAATTATGTATGATTTACTTTTCTTTAAGCCAGGCGGTAATTTAATTCCCTCTGGAAAAACTGAATGAATTCAACTGAATAAATATTACTGTTGAATGAGAATATTCTGCAGGTACAAACATAAAAAAGCAGAGTGTCATCACTCTGTTCAAAAGCAAGGCCGCTGATAAAAATCAGCGGCCTTTTATTTAACTATCAATCAACATGAGAAAGCATTATTCATTACGATTCTGCTGCCAGCTGATGAATTTCAGGTGAGCGCCATAATGCACTCAGCAACAGTTCACGCATGTATAAAAATTCTTTTGGAATACGATCATATAATTTTTCAAACAGTTCTTCATGACCTAATAATTCCTGTTTCCATAATTCCTTATCAACGATCATCAGTTCATTGAATTGCTCTTTTGTAAACTTATCAGTTCCCAGGCCTGTCCAGTCCATATCACTGTAACGGGGTCTCCATCCAATAGGACACTCAACAGAACTTGCATTTCCTTTGCAGCGTTCAACAATCCATTT
This sequence comes from uncultured Chitinophagaceae bacterium, assembly GCA_964580775.1. Classification (GTDB taxonomy): domain Bacteria; phylum Bacteroidota; class Bacteroidia; order Chitinophagales; family Chitinophagaceae; genus Lacibacter. Next base: position 13,118 of record CAZOLW010000032.1, read on the forward strand.
CAGCACACGCATGTTTTCACCAAAGCCCGGCCACATGAATTCGCCTTTTGCATTTTTGCGGAACCAGTTTACACCAAAGATGCGGGGAGCATTTGGAAGATCACGGCCAAACTGTAACCAATGGTTGAAATAATCAGCCATATGATAACCCATGAACGGAAGCATAGCAAATGGATCTCTTCTTACTTTTCCTAATTCACCAAATGCAGCAGCAGTCATTTCACTGCCCATCGTTGCTGCGAGGTATACACCAAAGTTCCAGTTGAATGACTGATACACTAACGGAACAGCACTTCCTCTTCTTCCACCAAAAATAAAGGCAGTAATATGAACGCCTTCTGCATTATCCCATTCAGAATCGATTGCAGGATTTTGAAATGCAGGTGCAGTAAAACGGGAGTTAGGATGTGCTGCAGGTTTACCACTTGCTTTATCAAATGGCTCACCATGCCAGTCAATCATTCCATCGGGAACTTCTTTGGTTAATCCTTCCCACCATACATCGCCATCTTTTGTAACAGCCACATTGGTGAAAATGGTATTTGATTTAATTGATTCAATTGCATTTGGATTTGTTTTAGCATTTGTACCCGGTGCAACACCAAAGTATCCTGCTTCAGGATTGATGGCATATAAACTTCCATCTTCGCCTTTATGAATCCACGCAATATCATCACCTACTGTTGTGATTTTCCATCCGTCCATTTCTTTTGGAGGAATCATCATGGCAAAGTTTGTTTTACCACATGCACTTGGAAATGCAGCTGCCACATATGTTTTTTCCTTTTCAGGATTTTCAACACCCAGCAATAACATATGTTCTGCCAGCCATCCTTCATCACGGCCCATTACTGATGCAATACGTAAAGCAAAACATTTCTTGCCGAGTAATGCATTACCACCATATCCACTGCCATAAGAAATCACCAAACGTTCTTCAGGGAAATGTGAAATATATTTTACAGTAGGATTACAAGGCCATTTTACATCCTGCTGTCCTTTTTCTAAAGGAGCACCAAGTGTGTGAATACATTTAACCCAGTCACCATTGAGATGATCCATTACCTGCTCACCCATACGTGTCATAATGCGCATGTTCACCACTACATATTCACTATCGGTTAACTGTACGCCATAACGTGAAAGTTTTGAACCAACAGGACCCATACAAAAAGGAATCACATACATCGTTCTTCCTTTCATACTTCCTTTGGTTAAATCATCCAGTACATCTTTCATTTTTGATGGTTCCATCCAGTTGTTGGTTGGGCCTGCATCCTGCTTACGTGCACTGCATATATAAGTACGGTCTTCTACACGGGCCACATCGCTTGGATCGCTGAAACATGCAAAACTGCCCGGACGCTTTTCTTCATTTAATTTTATAAAGGTTCCCTTGTCTACTAACTGCTGGCAAAGTGTATCATACTCTTCCTGTGAACCATCGCACCAGTGTACATTGTCGGGTTGAAAATGTTTTTCCATGGTTTCCACCCATTCTTTCAAATCTGTTTTGATTGTTGCTATCATATGAATAAATGTTAAGTTATGCCTCAAACATAAGGCGCTTATAATTGATATACAAGTGTAATACTGCAAGATTACAATAAGAATAAAAAATTACGAATGAGCAATATCAGTTTTCGGACTAATTACAAGTAGCATTTCTTTAAGACTCCCGCCGGCACTGCATTACAGAAATTATTGGCGCACAAAAAAAATCAACTTATCTTTTCGCCTAATACTAACGCATGATAGGTTTTCTCATATCTAACTGGATGAAATTGAATGGATGGAAAGTAAAAGGAATATTTCCGGACCACATTCCTAAAATAGTTTTGGCTGTTGGCCCGCATACCAGTGCCTGGGATGTAGTGATTGGATTTGGTGCCCGCCGGCTCATCCCGATTGACCATGCTTATTTTTTAGGCAAAAAAGAATTATTTGATGGAACGTTTGGATGGTTTTTTAAGGCAATGGGCGGCACACCTGTTGATCGTTCTTCATCGCAGGGAATGGTAGCACAGGTTGCTGAAAAATTTGCAAAGCATGAGGTGTTTCGCTTAGGTATGAGTCCGGAAGGCACAAGAAAAAGGGTAGATAAACTCAAAACCGGTTTTTATCATATTGCCAAACTGGCCAATGTACCAATTCAATTAATTGGTTTTGACTTCAGAAAAAAAGAAGTGATCATTGGTGAGCTGATTTATCCATCAGCTGATGAAGCAGCCGATTTTAAAAAGATCCTTTCTTTTTTTGCTGAAGTTGAAGGAAAAATTCCGGAGTTGGGTGTAAAGCACCTGGCTTAATTGCTTTCCTCCACTATCTTTTTTATTTCAACGAGAATCGGGTTCCAGCCTTCACCATTGTTATATGAATCCTGGTATCTCTTTTCACCTTCTGCAACTGTTGAATAGTCGCCCTGGGTTACTGTGAAAAGAGTTGTACCATTTTCTTCCTTTAATGTATATGTTACTGTAAGATAATTTTCAGGAACATCGGGAATAGATGGATTATTAGGATCAATAACTGTATATGCTAAAAATTTTCCCGGTTCCATGTTTACAATATGCCCTTTTACAAAGTCCATTTTCTTTCCTTCATATTCACCACGCCACAAAAGTTCACTGCCAATCTTCCAGTCAGAAACTGTTTCGCATCCAAACATATATTGCTTTGTTTTTTCTGGATTGATTAATGCATCCCATACTTTAAGGGTGTGAGCATTGATAAGGATCTGATTGGTAATAATTAATTCCTGTTTCATATTGATTGTTTCACTTTTAAGTTACAATTAAAAATTCATATCATCTGCGCTTGGGCCATAACTGCCGGGAATAGGAACATTCAGTAAGCGTAGAAAAACACCAAGCTGTGCACGGTGATGCACAATCTGGCAATAAGCCATTCGTATTACATTACCCTTTGGTTCAACACTGTAAATACTTTCCCCATTTCTCAATGTCCACATCGGCAATAAATCTTCATCATTTGCTTTTTGCAAACTTGCCTTTCCTTCAGCCAGGCATTTTTCAAAATATTGAAGCAGGTCCTTTGTATTTGTAATTACTTCGGGCTTATACGGGTTGTTTGCAAAATCCAGTTCAGTTGTCGTGAGAGTCATTGTTACCCAGGCAGGCAATTCGGCAATATGCGTGGCAAGACTCTGCACAGTCATACTTTTTTCGTGTGGCTTCCAGCTGTACTTATCGTCCGGCACAATTGATAACATTTTACGGGTGGTAACAGCTTCCTGTTCCATTTCTTTCAGGAGCATTTCAATGATTGTCATAGTTGATTATTTTATTTGTACTGCAAATAAAAAACCAGCCACTGACAACCCTATGGCAGTGTGTTGAAAATACTTTTAATAATTCACGGGCAGCTTCTTCATATAATCACTCAACGGCATGTGATCCTTTATTTTAAAAGCTTCGCCGGTATTTTTCAGATCAAGAATAGATGACACCCTGAAATCCCGGTACTCCTTTCGTGTGTGGCACCAGGCTATGAGGTGCCAGTTATATGCATAAAAAATCAGACCAAGCGGCTCTGCTTTACGCCTGTTTGTAATTTCTGCTTTGTTTTTATAGGTAAACTCAATTACAGTTTGTGAAGAGATGGCTGTTTGCAGGGAAGAAAGATAATCTGTACTCTGCTGCTCAGGATAACAGGATTGAAACTTTATCTGCTGCTGCAGGAGTTCAATTTTTTCTTTTTCGGAATAACGCATCACTGATTTTACTTTATCTAATGCTCCCGAATAATATTTCAAGGTTGATTTATCTGCAAAACGCATTACTACCGATTGCATCAGCAACATTGCATTGGCTTCTTCGGGCGAAAAAGATACGGGGGGCAGAAAATATCCCTGCACTAAAAAATATCCTTTGTTCTGTTCAAAGCTTACAGGAATTCCCTGTTCAGCAATTGCTTTAATGTCCCTGTACACAGTACGTACACTGATCTGAAACTTATCAGCAATTTTTTCAGCAGTGATGTATTTTTTTGATTGCAGTGTGGTAATGATACCCAGCAGGCGGTCGATACGGTTCATGAATGTACAGGCTGTTTAAAGTAAAAAACGGTTTCAATCAGAGATGGAAATTTATCTCACTTCTTCGAACATTCCTGTTTGTTTGTTCTTGCGAACATTATCCCATGTAAAATATCTGCCGTTCATGGCTACATAAACACCTGCAGGCAATGACTGTGCAAATGCCAATGCACTGCCCAGGTTAAATAAACCATCGCTGCTGCCAAATTTAATGGGGATCATGGCACCGGTAAGCACCACGGTTTTGTTGTTCATTTTCTGTGCCAGCACTTTTGCTGTTTCAGACATCGTATCGGTTCCGTGTGTGATGACGATCCTGTCTTCATCACACTGTATGCACTGATGGACAATGAGGTCACGGTCTTCAGCCGTCATTTCCAGACTGTCTACCATCATCAATGTGCGTATTTCAACCGGCACACGGCAGCGGCCCATTTCAAGCAGGTCGTGCATGTGTGTATCATTGAAATACAGCTGCCCGGTAATTTCATTATACTCTTTGTCAAAGGTTCCGCCGGTAATAAATACACGAACTGCCATCGGTAAAAATTTATACCGGTGAAATTAATAAAAGCATTCAATACGAAACATTGTTTTTAACCATCATCAGATTGCCAGTCCTGCTTCATTAATATAATTCACTAAAGAGGCACTGTTCTTCAGGTTCAGTTTTTTCAGAATATTATGCCTGTGAACTTCCACTGTTTTCAATGAAATATTCAACGCAATTGATATTTCTTTTGAAGAAAGTCCCTGTTTGATATGTTTAATCACATCAAGCTCACGATTGGACAGGGTGTTGGCGCCTGTTGCATTTTCTTCATCAAACATCTGTTCTGATAAGATTGTTTTTACTTCGCTGCAGATAAAACGCTTCCCTTCGTTCACAGAAACGATTGCTTCAAACATTTCCTGCTGGGGTGAATTTTTAGTTACATACCCCATGGCTCCAAGCTTCAGTAATTTTTTTACATATGCAGGCTGAGAGTGCATGGATACTGCTATGATCTTTGTTGTTGGCGAAAACTTACGGATCTGTTCCGTTGCTTCAATCCCGTTCATAGGTTCCATGTTGATATCGAGCAAAGCAATTTTTGGTCTCATTTGCTGAGCTTTCTCAACTGCTTCCTGTCCATTGCTGCACTCAGCTACAACTGTAAAGCGTGGATCACTGTTTAGAATAAAGCTCCATGTTTCACGAATCAATTTGTGATCATCGGCAATTAACACTGTAATCTTTTCCATAATTGAAGTTTTAATAATTAATAGGAATTTCTATTATGATTTTACATCCCTCATCGGGATTACTGACAATATTTACCGTACCATTCTGCAGTTCAGCCCTGCTTGTAATATTTTTTAACCCCAGTCCCATTTTCACCGTTTCAACTTCAAACCCTTTGCCATCATCTGTAATAATGAGTTTAATAAAACCATCTTCTTCAAAAAGTTCAATGGTTACCCTGGTGGCATATGCATGCTTAATAATATTATTCAGCTGCTCCTGAATAATTCTGTAAAGTGTAAGCTTTAAACTTTTTCCGATTTTAACTTCCAGGTCGGGCGGAGAAACATAGTTAATATCAATCTTTTCCAGTGCCTGGATATTTTCAATGAGGTCATTAACAGAAGCAATCAAACCAAGATCGTTAATACTGGCCGGCACCAATGAATGTGAAAGATTCCTGATGGTATGAATAACCATATTGATATGCCTTGTACCACGTTCAATCAGTTCCACCGGATCATCCAGTTTATGCTTGAGCATTTCCAGGTAAAGTTTGGTAGTGGTTAACAGTTGCCCTACATTATCATGCAGTTCTTTTCCAATTTCAGCCCGTTCTTTTTCCTGTGCAAATACAACCGCCTGTGCTATTTGGTTTTGTTTGTTCCTTTCCCGTACAAGCAGTTCCTGTTCCAGCTTCTTTCTTTCGGTAATATCCTGCATTGCACCAACCATTCTTAAAGGTGTGTTTTCTTTATTGAAAATCAAATACCCTTTATCGAGTACATGGGCATAGGTTCCATCGCTTTTCCTGAAACGGTATTCACTTTCCCAATGAGGAGTACTTTGCTGTTTTAAAAAGCGATTAAATCCACAGATAACAGTTTCTCTCTCATCAGGGTGAATATTGGATTCCCAGAAATCAAGATCATTATCATTGTCGTCAAAACCATGTCCAAAAAGAATTTTATAGCCGTCGCTCCAGCTCATTCTGTTTGTAACCAGATCGAGGTCCCAGATTGCTTCATTTGTAGCCTTGGTTACAAGTTCATAGCGTTCATTAAAGATTCTTAATTCTTCTGCTGCTTCTTTCTGAGCTGTAATGTCTCTGTGTGATGCAATGACAATTCCTTCGCTGATGAGCGGCGTTGCCGTCCAGGCAATCCATTTGGTTGCACGGTCTTTTGTAATAACCCTGTTTTCAAAATAAGGAACCGGAATTCCATTGCTGAGCTCTTTTAATTTTTCCAGCACAGTTTCTTTATCAAAATCATGCACATAACTGAGCGGATGAAGTTGTTTGGCTTCTTCGTTTGTATAACCGATAAATTGCTCAAAGGCAGGGTTCACTCTTTTGTATCTTCCATCAAGCCCTGCAATGGTGAGTACATCATTGCTGATCTGAAAAAAGGTATCAAGCATCAGTCCATTCTTGCGCTTTTCAATTTCTGCACCAAAAAGTTTTCCAAGAATACTGAGAAGGTTGGTTTCGCTTTTACTGTAATACTTTTGGGCAAAGCTGAAAAATGAGAAAATGCACACTATCTGCTTATCATTGAAGACAGGAACAATGAGGCAGGATTGAAGCCCGCAGTTTTCAGCAATTTTTTTTCGTTTAAATTCAAATTTGCTTTCAGATAGTTTTTCAATCCAGTAAGGCTTATAAGAAGTGGCAACAGCAGGATCATAATCTTTGATGGGATATTCAAAGGAAGATGTCAGCTGCAGAAAATGACGGATTTGCTGATTAAAGAACCCTTCATCAGTATCAAATACAATTTTTTTAATCGATAGCCCTTCCTGATTCGGAATCCACAATTCGGCCAGGTCCCAGCCGGTAAACAAACGGATACGTTTCAATGCGGTTTCAAGATTTTCTTTCAACGACCTTGGCTGAATGAGTATTTCTGAAACTTCATAACTCAACTCATTTTCCTGCTGAATATTATTGGATTCAGTAACATCATTCACCAGCAGAACATTACAGTTTGTTGCAGAAAATTCAACTTTCCGCTTTTCAATTGTTACCAGCGTTTTTTTGCCGGCTTTTGTTTTATGAGCAACAACCTTTCCGTTTGTATATGCCTCATTCATTTCTGCATGAGTCAGCTGATCATTAAACAAACGGAAAAATGAAAACTCTGAAAACTCTTTTTTTGAATAGCCATATTTCTCAACAGCACTGTCATTTACATCAAGAATATAATTATGATCCTCGCTCACAATAAAAAGAGGAACCGGCAACCGGTTAAAAAAAGATTTGTACCGGAGTTCGCTTTCCGCCAATGCCACTTCTGATCTTTTCCGCAACGAAATGTCATTTAAACTGAGCATCATTGACCGCACCCGGTGGTTTGCAAACAGGTTCCTTCCTTTTGCTTCAGCCCATTTCCAGCTGCCATCTTTATGCCTGAAACGAATATCTTCTGAATGATTTTCACCCGGATTGGCTATTTCATCTTCAAACGCTTTTAATGCAATGGGAAGGTCATCAGGATGTACAAAAGAAAACCCATTCTTACCAATGAGTTCAGCAACCTCATAACCAAACATTTTTGTAACATTGGGAGTACAATAGGTGATCTGCCTTTTTTCATTCGTCAGTAAAAAAACATCGATGCTGTTTGACAAAAGTTCTTCATGCATCTGGCCCTGAGTAATAATTTCTTCCCTTGTTGTTTCCATCCCCCCCGTCAGCATTTCTTCTGAAATATCATGTCCAATACACTGTATATAATCGACTCCGTTATTTTGAAGACAGGTGAATTCCCAACGGGTAAATACAACCTCTCCATTAACATCAGGTTTCCTTAAATCAACTTTCATTACTGTTCCCGGATGGCTGAAACAGAATTCAAATGCTTTTGAACAGGCAGGATGGTCTTCTGGAAGAATTGTTTTAAAGGAATGAACAGATGTAACAGCAGCTTCCGGCAGGCCAAATTTTTTAAAAAAGTATGGATTGGCAACTGAATAATACCCTTTTGCATTAATCAATACAAAGTACAGGCTATCAGTACGGATGAAGGGCTCGGGTATCAGGGTTGCACTTATCATAAATAAAACAGACAATACAAATTTAGATTAAAGTACCTAAGCTGTTTGTAGCATAAACTACAGTTTTGTCATTGATATTAACTCTTACTTCCTGTAATGCTTTTTCATATTTGCCTTAAAATCACCCGGAAGAAAATCAGTTTGCTCCGAAATATGTAATGATATTCAGCCGCAGAGCGCTTGCCGTTGCTTTAGTAAGCCAGTAACAATTGCCCATTTCCGCTCATCCAATCTTCTTTTCCTGCTCTGGATTTTCACTTATCTTAAGCCCTTATTTTCAAAAAAACCAACCGCAACATGAGAAGATTAGTCTTATTCTCCTGGTTATTGCTTTGTACAGCTTTATCCAGGGCACAGGAAACCTTTCCTGTAAATGGTGTGGCCGATAATCGTAGCGGCACATATGCATTCACCAATGCAACAATTGTAAAAGATGGCAGCACCACCATCAGCAATGCAACACTGTTAATTAAAGATGGAAAAATTACTGCAGTTGGCACCGGTATTTCGGTACCTGCAGATGCTGTAGTGGTAGATTGCAAAGGCAAATACATCTACCCCTCTTTCATTGACATTTATGCTGATTATGGCATGCCTGTTATTCAGCGTGCACAGGGTGGCTTCAACTTTAATGCGCCTGCGCAGCTTACATCCAATCAAAAAGGAGCGTTTGGCTGGAACCAGGCCATCCGTACTGATGTAAATGCTTCACAGCTTTTTTCCGCAGATGATGCAAAAGGAAAAACGCTGCGTGAAAGTGGATTTGGTTCAGTGCTTACACATCAGCGTGATGGTATTGCAAGAGGGACAGGCGTGTTTGTAACACTGGCCAATCAAAAAGAAAACAAAGTGGTACTGAAAGAAAAAGCATCTGCTCATTATTCACTCGCTAAAGGAACATCAACTCAGTCTTATCCTTCTTCTTTGATGGGTACCATTTCATTACTCCGTCAAACTTTTATAGACGCACAGTGGTATAAATCAAACCCATTGGCTGAAGGAGTGAATCTTACACTGAAGTTCTGGAACGAAGAGCAGAACCTTCCTCAGGTATTTGAAGCCAATGATAAATGGAATGTACTACGCTCCGACAAAATAGGTGATGAATTCGGCGTTCAGTATATCATTAAAGCAGGAGGTAATGAATACCAGCGCATCAATGAAATGGCTGGAACCAAAGCATGGTTTATTCTGCCGTTGAATTATCCTGCCGCAATGGATATTGAAGATCCGCATGATGCGAGGTTTGTTTCCCTTGCAGATATGAAGCACTGGGAAATGGCTCCTTCAAATGCAGGTATGTTTGAAAAAGCAGGGATCAATTTCTGCTTAACCAGTTCTGATCTGCGTGATGTAAAACAATTCATGGCCAACCTCCGCAAAGCCATTGAGTATGGCTTAAGCGAAGGCAAAGCATTTGATGCATTAACAAAAAATCCGGCAACTGTTTTAGGCGTGTATGATATGGTTGGAAGTTTAGAAACCGGCAAAGTGGCTAACTTCTTAATTACATCAGGCCCTATCTTTTCTGAAAAAACAATCATCTATCAAAACTGGGTACAGGGCGAAAAGTATGCGGTTAAAGAAGAATTGTGGAAAGAAGTAAAAGGTGTTTACAATTTAATTGTGAACACAGCAGGTGGAGCAAAGAATTATACATTAGATGTAAAGAGCAGTTCCGCTGCCAATGTAATTGCAAAAGATACGGTTACCGGCCGCTTTACATTTGATGGCAAGCAGGTGAAATTAAATTTCCCAGAAGCAAAAGGAAGCCGCAACAATATCCGCCTCAGCGGTATTGCCAATGATAAAATATGGAGTGGTGTTGGTGATGATGTGAATGGCAACCGTTTTACCTGGACCGCTACCTTCAGCAAAGAAGCCGAAACAAAAGCTGATAGCAGCAAATCAAAGATGGCTCCAAAAACAGGAAAGCTTTCATACCCATTTGGAAGCTATGGGTTTGAGGAAACCCCCAAACAGGAAACTACCTTAATTAAAAATGCAACCGTTTGGACCAACGAAAAAGAAGGCATCTTACAAAACACAGATGTATTGCTGAAGAACGGAAAGATTGCAGCGATCGGAAAAAATTTAAGTGCTGCAACTGCAAAAGTGATTGATGGAACAGGCAAGCATTTAACTGCCGGCATTATTGATGAACACTCACATATTGCTGCTGCTTCCATTAATGAAGGCGGACAAAGTGTAACATCTGAAGTACGCATTGCTGATAACCTGAATCCTGATGATATTAATATTTACCGTCAGTTAAGTGGTGGCGTTACTACTTCACATATTCTGCATGGTTCTGCAAATACCATTGGCGGACAGACACAGCTCATCAAATTACGCTGGGGTGCCAATGCTGAAGAATTGAAATTCCAGGGATGGACAGGCTTCATCAAATTTGCATTGGGTGAAAACGTAAAACGCACAAGTGCAACACAAAACAACCGCTTTCCTGATTCAAGAATGGGTGTAAGCCAGGTATTGATTGATGCCTTTACCCGTGCAAAAGAATATGAAGCCTCGTTTAAAAAATATGAGGAAGAGAAAAAGAAAAACCCAAAAGCCGTTACACCACGCCGTGATCTTGAACTGGACGCACTGGCTGAGATCATGAATAAAAAACGTTTCATTACCTGCCACTCTTATGTACAGAGTGAAATCACTGACATGATTCGTGTGGCAGACAGGTTCGGCTTTACATTGAATACGTTCACACATATCCTGGAAGGATATAAGGTTGCAGACAAAATGAAACAGCATGGTGCAAACGCATCAACCTTCAGCGACTGGTGGAATTATAAAATGGAAGTGCTCGATGCCATTCCTTACAATGCTTCCATTATGCAAAAGGTTGGTTTAAATGTAGCCATCAATTCAGATGATGCTGAAATGGCCCGTCACCTAAACTTTGAAGCGGCCAAGAGCATTAAGTATGGCGGCATGAGTGAAGAAGATGCATTGAAGATGGTTACTCTTAATCCTGCAAAAATGTTACATGTGGATGATAAGGTAGGAAGTATCCGTATTGGTAAAGATGCCGATGTGGTATTGTGGAGCGATCATCCATTAAGTATTTATGCCAAAGCTGAAAAAACAATTGTTGATGGTATCATTTACTTCGACAGGGAAAAAGACAAACAGTTGAGAATTGATATTGCCAGAGAACGTGCAAGATTAATGGCAAAAATGATCGGTGAAAAAAGAGCAGGTATGCCAACAGTTCCTTTTGCACCAAGCATGGAATTAATGCAAACCTGTACAGATCATTACCACAGTCATGGCTTGCTGGTAATCGATGCACAGGAGAATGATCAAAATGGTAACCAATAAAATTTAAGACAATGAAGAAGATATTATTAATCATACATATTCTGTTTTTGTCGGCAGCTGTCTTTGCACAGGATGATATGTACCCGGCAAAGGAATACAAAGGACTTACGTTTATCAAGAACGGAACAGTTCATGTTGGTAATGGACAGGTAATTGAAAACTGCACCATTAAAATCAACAATGGAAAGATTGAAGAAGTAGCGCCAAATATTACCATCCCGGCTGCTGATGTAAAAGTGTTTGATGCAAAAGGGAAGCATGTTTATCCCGGCCTTATTTTATCCAACTCACAATTAGGTTTGGTAGAAGTGAACAGCGTAAGGGCGACCATTGATCATACAGAGATTGGTGTATTAAACCCATCGATCCGTTCAATAGTTGCATACAATACCGATTCGAGAGTAATCAACACCTTAAAAAGCAATGGTATTTTATTTGCCAATGTTGTACCGCAGGGCGGAACCATCAGCGGTTCTTCAACCGTTGTACAATTAGATGCATGGAACTGGGAAGATGCTATTTACAGAGCCGATGGACAAATGCACATGAATATGCCATCGCTGTTTTTCCGTCCCAATCCATTCGCAGCTTTTCGTGGTGTTCAGGAAACACGTACAGCTGCCGATGTAATCAAAGAAGGATTGGCTCAGATTGAAGGAATCAAAAGTTTTTTCCGTGAAGCAGCAGCTTATCACAAAGAAACCGTTCACAGTAAAATCAACTTAAAGTTTGAAGCAGTAAAAGCATTGTTGGAAAAGAAACAAAAACTCTTTGTTCATTGCGACATTGTAAAAGAAATGCTGGTGGCAATTGATTTTGCAAAAGAGTTTGGTTTTGATGTAGTGATTGTTGGTGCAAGTGAAAGCTGGCAGATTGCAGATCTTCTCAAACAAAACAATATTGCAGTCATTCTTGGTCAGCAGCATAGTTTACCAACCATGGCAGATGATGATGTGGATCAGCCATACAAAGCAGCAACCTATTTACAAAATGCAGGTGTGCTGTATGCCATCAATGATGAAGATGGACAAACACGGGGCCGCAACCTTCCTTTCAATGCGGGAACTGCAGTTGCTTACGGTATTACGAAAGAACAGGCTTTATCAGCCATTACTCTTAATGCCGCAAAAATTCTGGGTATTGACAGTAAAACCGGTTCTATTGAAACGGGTAAGGATGCAAATATTGTAATCAGTGAAGGAGATATTCTGGACATGAAGACAAGTATCATTACATATGCGTTTATACAGGGCAGGCAGATTAGCCTGGAAGACAAACACAAACAGCTGAACGAACGATATAAACAGAAATACGGAATTAAATAAGATTTCATTCAGATCACAAAAGAAAAGGCAGCTTGTAACAGGCTGCCTTTTCTTTTTCGACGGCACTCAATAAAGCGATGAATAAAACGTTTTAACTTAGCCTAACCAATATTCATCTGCTATGAAGAAATTACTACCTCTTTTGCTGATCAGCTCAATTGTAATTTTTTCCTGTCGTAAACCCTCAGAAGTTCCATCCCTTACAAGCATCATTACCGTGGGAAAATGGTATGTAAATCTGATGAAAGATCATGGAGTCAATAACACACCTGCTTTCACCGGATGGCAGTTTACCTTTCAGCCTGATAAAGTTGTAACAGTTACTGATGGAGCCAGCAATTACAGCGGTACCTGGAAGGAAGACAGCACCCGGCAAAAATTTATACTTTCCATCAATTCACCTGAAATTGAACTCATTTACATCAGCAAGGAATGGGATATCAGCCTCAAAACTTATGGCAGGGTTATTTTTAAAGATGATAAACTGAACCCGGCACAGGAGCTTCAGTTTACAAAATTTTAATCGTTCCTCTGCTTAGCATCTGAAAGCTTAGGGTAATCAAAAAACCAAAACTCCTTTTCTGCCTGTTCAAAATCAGTCCAGTTGTTTGATTTAATTTTTACAGCAAACACAGAACATGTAGGCATATCATCAACCCTTGCGGATGTAAGCTGATTTGCAAACCCGGTAATGCCATTGTTGTGAGAAAAGATAACTGCATGATCAACAGTTTCGTCAATTTTTTGAATTACTTCCCTAAAAGCATTGGGTTCAGCCAGGTAGAGCTTTGATTGAAGAATCATTTTATCCGGATCTGCACCAAATTCCTTCATAAACAACTCACATGTTTTTCTTGCACGCTTAGCAGTACTGCTGATAAAGACATCAATTTTTACCTTTCTAGCAAGCAGTCGTTTCGCCATCATGGGTGCATCTTTTAACCCTCTTTCGTTTAAAGGACGGTCAAAATCTTTTTGACCCGAATCAGCCCAACTGCTTTTTGCATGCCTTACCAGAACTAATGTTTTCATGATTGACGTAAAATAAACTATTCAGCTAATAAGAAGCCACCTGCTTTCGCAAGTGGCTTCTTGAAGTATTTTTCGAGGTGTTTTAAAAAAATGATTTTAAAGACGGGTATTAATACGTAGCAAATATTCGGCCAAACAATTGCGTATTACACTTTATTTTAATATCCTCTCACATTTTTCCCATCCAGGTAATTGAGCAAGGCCTTATTACAAACCTTATTACCTCCCGGAGTTGGATAATTACCAGTAAAATACCAATCCCCTGTATTTGTTGGGCAACTTGCGTGCAGATCTTCAATGTTCTGATAAATAACCTGTACGGGCGTTGAAAAACCAGATGGGGTAATTAATTGGGCAATCTTATCACTGATTTCTTCTGTTGTAAATGGTTTATACAAGCGGCGTACAACATTTTCGGTATGCAGATGATTATTACGCTGAAGCTCTTTAATCGTTGTATGTGCATCTTCAATAACCTGTTCCATATTCCGCTCTTTCAGCAATTCAATTACTGCACGGAAGGCAACAAAATCGCCAAGCTTGCTCATATCAATTCCATAACAATCTGGATATCTTATCTGGGGTGCACTGGAAACAACAATGATCTTTTTTGGATTCAACCGGCCAAGCATCCGTACAATACTTTCCTTGAGCGTGGTGCCACGTACAATGCTGTCGTCAATTACCACCAATGTATCTTCACCTTTGCGAACAGTACCATATGTAATATCGTAAACGTGCTGCACCATTTCATTCCTGCTGCTGTCTTCTGTAATAAAGGTTCGCAGCTTTACATCTTTGATGGCAATCTTTTCCTGACGAATTTTACGGTTCACCATCTCACTCAGCTTCTCTTCGTTGAAATCATTGCCCCAGCTCATAATACGCTGCACTTTGATCTGGTTGAGGTATTCTTCCATTCCTTTCACCAAACCATAAAAGGCAACTTCAGCTGTATTGGGTATATAAGAGAAGATGGTATTCTTTAAGTCGTAATTAATATGTTCAAGAATACGCTTGCTCAGTTTATGACCGAGTGTAATACGCTCCCTGTAAATTTTTTCATCGCTACCCCGGCTGAAATAGATCCGCTCAAATGAACAGGCTCTTCTTTCTTTTGGTTCCAGTATCTGTTCTATGTGGCAATGACCATCAGCTTCTACAATCAGGGCTTGCCCGGGCATCAGTTCCAGCACTTCATTCTCGCCCACATTAAAGGCTGTTCTGATAGCAGCTCTTTCGCTGGCTGCAACAATCACTTCATCATCCATATAATAATAAGCGGGACGAATGCCATGGGCATCACGAATTACAAATCCTGCTCCATTACCCGTCATACCGCCTACGGTAAACCCGCCATCAAACAAAGGGGCTGCTTTTTTTAATACTTTACACAATGAGGGGCTGTTGGGATTGAGTTCATCTTCTTTTACCAGGAAATGATGCACCACTTCCATCATAGCCGCCAGATCGCTCTGCTTTTGAAATTCGCCCGGATCAATATTTACGAGTCCGAAGAGTTCATCTGTATTTACCAGGTTAAAGTTACCTGCCAAGGCCAGGTTTCTTGATGAATTTGTACTCCGTTTGATAAAGGGATGGCAAAATTCAACATTGTTCTTTCCCTGTGTACCGTAACGTAAATGACCCAGCATTAATTCGCCCAGAAAAGGTAAATGACCTTTCATGAGTCCCGGATGTTGCTTGATATCGGGTTGATACTTTTCCAGCTCTGCTACTTCCTGCCCAACTTTAAAGAACAGATCCGCAATGGGTTGATTGGCACTGCTGCGTAAACGATGCAGAAAAGGATATCCCGGTTCTACATTCAATTTTACGGCTGCAATACCGGCACCATCCTGTCCACGGTTGTGCTGTTTTTCCATGAGCAGGTACAGCTTATTAAGGCCATACAGCACGGAGCCATATTGTTTCTGGTAATGAGAGAAAGGCTTACGTAAACGAATGAAGGCTAATCCGCACTCGTGTTTTATTTCATCGCTCATGATTTGTGTAAGAAGGCGCAAAGGTAAGATTCCCCTGCTTAATAAAACGCATTAATTGAGTACTGTTTCAGGATGCAGGCTTTCTGCGAGCCATAAAAATTCCCTGACAAATACATCAATCGATTTCTGAAAACCTTCATCGAGCAGGTTTCCGTCCGCATCAAATTTCCTGTCAACCCCGCCTACAACCAGCATATGCGGACTGGCAATTCCAAATAACGCATTGATCAGCAACTGCATTTGTTGTGTGGCTCGTATTCCACCCATCATTCCCGGGCTTGCGGTAACAATTCCAAACGACTTGCGGCTTTGCTTAGGAAAATGATCCAGCACATTTTTCAAGGCTGGAGTATAACTGCCGTTGAATTCAGGTGTTACAAGTATAAACGCATTTGCATTGAACATCCGTTTGCTTAATGGCTTGAACTCCTCCGGTGTTGCATCCACCGATACAAACACCTGCTGAAGCATTGGAAGATCCCATTCTTTTACATCAATAATATCAACGTTATGCGCTGTGTGTTTTTGCAGAAAATTTTTCAGAAACAAGGCCACCCGGTGGGTTACGCTGTTATCTCTGGGGCTTCCTGATATAATTTCAATATTCATTTTTTTATTTTTATAAGCTTCACTGGTTGATTTCAACAATCAACTCTGACTCTCCTGATATTGTTTTTGAAACAGGGCAGGCTGTTGCCACCTGTATCAACCGTTGCCTTTGTTCTTCAGTAATTTGCTTTTCGAATTTCAACACTCTTGTAATGATTGATTTTCCTCCTTCCCGCTGTAAAGAAACGGAAATATTGATTGCACCAATTTGCCATTGCTTATGATCGGTATACATTCTTAACGTAACCAGGGTACAGCTGGCTAAGGCAGCTTCCAGTAATTCATCAGGCGTTGGTGCGGTATCTTTTCCCCCTTTTTCTGCAGGTTCATCCGCAAAAAACTGATGTCTTCCATTACTGTGGGTTACTCTGTATTGCTCCTGGCCGATAGATGATGAAATCATAATAATTAATTCATGTGTCCAAATTTCCCTGCATTGAAATCATTGATCGCTTCCATAATTTCCTGTTGCGTATTCATTACAAAAGGTCCGTAGGCTGCAACAGGTTCAGTAATTGGTTCACCACTGAGTAATAACAGGTGTGTTTCATTATTTGTTTGAATGTGGATGTTTTCGCCCGCCTTCTCAAAAATCAGCAACTCTCCTTCTCTTGCTGTTTTATCATCATTGATCATCACCGTTCCTTTTAACACGAGCATGGTTGTATTGTCACTCTCTGTTACTTTCAGATTAAAAGATGCATCGGCATTAACATGCGCATCAAAAATATTAATCCGTGTAAATGTATTAGCCGGGCCTTTTACTCCATCCAGTTCACCTGCTATTATTCTGATTTTTCCTTTACCATCAGCTATCAGCACTTCAGGAATATTTGCAGAACGGATATCCTGGTAAGCAGGGGGAGTAGATTTGTTTTTTGCCGGCAGATTTACCCACAACTGAGCGCCATGTAATACACCACCTTTTTTACTGAATTCCTTTTCATGAAACTCTTTGTGTAAAATACCTGCACCTGCCGTCATCCATTGCACATCACCTGCATACAGGTTGCCTTTACCACCACTGCTGTCTTCATGTGCCAGTGCACCTTCCCATAAAATGCTCACCGTTTCAAATCCTTTATGCGGATGCACATCCACA
This sequence comes from uncultured Chitinophagaceae bacterium, assembly GCA_964580775.1. Lineage (GTDB taxonomy): Bacteria > Bacteroidota > Bacteroidia > Chitinophagales > Chitinophagaceae > Lacibacter. The sequence continues at coordinate 30,873 of CAZOLW010000032.1, forward strand.
CCACGTGGATGATCTGTTGGCAGATAGTTGACAGGCTCAATATAATCAAGCATCAGAAAAGGGCTCAGATCCTGCCACATCTGCGACGAAATAAATGTTTTTACTTTAAAGCCATCTCCTACCATATGAGGGGGAGCCGCTTTCCTGATTGACTTGATTTGTTTCATAAAAATTTATTGTTTGATGAACTGAATGTTCAATTGCAGCTTTACATCATCACTTACTACAATACCACCGGCTTCTGTAACTGCATCCCAGCCTAAGCCAAATTCCTTTCTTTTAATGGTTCCTTCTGCTTCAAAACCAACTTTTGATTGTCCCCATGGATCAACCATTGCACCATTGTAATCTGCTTTCAACTCAATTGTTTTTGTTACATCACGAATCGTAAGATCGCCTTTGAGTTTGTAGCCTTCGCCATTCTTAGTAAATGAAGTTGATACAAATTTAAGCTCGGGATATTTCTCTGCATTAAAGAAATCATCGCTCTTCAGGTGACCATCCCTCTGTTCGTTGCGTGTATCAACACTGTTGATATCAGCAGTAAAGGTTACAGCTGCATCACTGAAATCATCTTTATCAGATGTAAGTGTTGCATCAAACGCTTTAAACTGTCCTGTTACATTCGTAATCATCAGGTGTTTTACTTTGAAAATAATGTCACTGTGTGCCGCATCAATTTTGTACGTTGCCATTGTGTTTAGATTTTGTTTTTATTTAATTTTAGGTTTAAACTTTTTTATAATGCCATCGGGACTTCCATCAGCAGAAGTTTAGCATCTGCAGTTGAAGTAATTTGTAACGCCTCTATTTCTGTAATTTCCAATCCATCTCTTCTGTTCAATACTTCCCCGTTGATCGTAACTGATCCTTCCAGAACAAATGCATAAACACCGTTGCTACTGTTTTTCAATTTGTATTCAGTTGAAAAATCTTTGTCGAGGTTTCCAAGACTGAACCATGCATCCTGGTGGATCCATACGCCTTCATCATTTTCATCCGGACTTACTACCTGCAGCAGATTGTTGTTCATTTTGCTTACATCAAGTGTAATCTGTCCGTATCGTGGTTGTACATTTTTTTTATTGGGGAATACCCAGATCTGCAGGAACTTCACCTCTTTGTCTTTGTTGGCATTCATTTCACTGTGAGCAATGCCGGTTCCTGCACTCATCACCTGTATATCGCCCTGCTTAATAACGGTTTCATTTCCCATACTGTCTTTATGCTTCAGATCACCGCTTAAGGGAATGGAAATGATTTCCATATTATCATGCGGATGAGTACCAAAGCCCATACCTGCTGCAACGGTATCATCATTCAAAACCCTTAAGGCTCCAAAGTGAATTCTGCTGGGTTCATAATAACCTGCAAAACTGAAGCTGTGGTAACTGTTGAGCCAACCATGATTGGCATGCCCTCTTGTTTCTGCTTTATGTAATACTGTTTTCATGACTGTGTTTTAATTACGTGTATGTACACCTATTTGTTTAAAAAAATATCAACTTTCTTTTTCCCTGATTAATTCAAGCAGGCTATTCAACTCGGCTGCTGATGCTTCATTCATCAAAATTGTTTTTTCAAAAACCTGGTTAATCTTTTGTGTGCTCAGCTCAAGAATATTTAAACCTGCTTCTGTCAAGGACATTACTGTATGCCTTTTATCATTTGCATCATTAGAACGCCTTACCAGCTTTTTGATCACCAACCTGTCTATAATCCTTGGTACATTTGAGCTTTTCTCAATCATGCGGCATGCAATATCCTTCACACACATCTCTTCCGGCGACTTTCCTTTCAGGATCCTGAGCACATTGTATTGTTCATGGGTTAATCCAAAGCTCTTCAGCTCTTTGCTCATCAATGTCTTGAGCCACCAGGCTGTATATAAAATATTCAGCCCCGCTTTATGGGTTTCGTTTTTAAAATTCACACTTTGTATTGCTTGTTCAAGTTTCACAATACAAATGTATGTACATACATGCAATATTCCAAATAAAAGAAAGTCCCGCCGCTGGCGGGACCAATATTTTCACATTCTCTTTACTTTTTAACTGTTTCTCCGAGGATGGCTTTAATGGCTTCACAGCTTTTATACTCATCATCAATATCCACATAGAATGTCTGTGAGTTTTTGATAAACCATTTCTCCAGTTCTTTTTCTTTTTTCAATTCTAAAGCACGGTCTGAAAGTTTACTGTAATCATCTTTCAGGTTTTCCCTGTGGGGGGCTGTGCGGCTGAGGAGGTGAACCATACGCACACCTTTTTTACCACTCTCATCAGTAAATGCAACCGGTTGGGAATATTCACCCGGCTTTAATTTTTCCAGTAGCGGAATAATATCTTTATCTAATTGATCAATGGTAACTACAGATGATCCATCCTGACCAGTTCTACGTCCAGCGGTAAACTTTGAATTAGGGTCATCTGAATATTTATTCACTGCCTCACCAAATTTCATTGTACCGGCAATAATTTTTGAACGTACTGTATCCAGTTTGCTGATAGCAGTGTTAATGTCTTCCTGGTTGATCCGTGGAATTTTCAAGATGTGACGTACTGTTACTTCCTCACCGTTTCTTGAAAGACACTGAATGATATGATAACCGAATTTTGATTTGATTACTCTTGAAATCTGTCCTTCTTTTAAACTCATTGCAGTATTGAAGAATGTTGGATCCCACTGTTTATCATTCCTGTTCAGTACATACATGCCTCCATTTTCTTTTACTCCCGGATCTTCACTGTACTGAGTTGCTAAAAAATCAAATTTCTTTGATCCGCTTTCCACCATCTTTTTATACTCTTTCAATTCATCCTGTGCATATTCTTCCATTTCCCTTCCGGCTTTTGGATAGATAACAATCTCGCCAATCTCCAGTTCCATTTCATAAAAACGTAAACTGTCCTTGGGTATCTTATCGAAATATGCTTTTACTTCATTGGGTGTGATCTTTACATTCTCAACAATTTTGCTGCGCATTGCACCCGCCAGTTTTCCTTCTTTAATTGGTTCACGCATTTCCTCACGGAACTGGTAAATAGTTTTACCGGTGATCTGTTCAATTACTTCTCTTGAACCATACTGCTGAATAAAATAACGGATACGGTTGTCAACATCTGCTTCCACTTCTTCGTCACTCACAGGCAATGAATCTTTTTCTGCCTGAATGGCCAGCATTTTATTAATGATGAGCTGCTGCATTAAATAACAATGTGCATCAGGAGGCAGATCATATTCCTTGCTTTTGGCATCGTTGAGCTGATTGTCAATATCTGATTTCAATACAATACGATCACCTACAACTCCAATGATCTTATCTGCTGTGATCTTTTTTGTTTGCGCCTGTACTGCAAGAGCAGCAAACAAAACAATTACGGTAACTAATTTTTTCATTCTGTATTAATGATGAGCATCAAAAGTAATAGAGATGGCCGTCTTTTAAGCACGGCCATCTCTGTTTTAACATTCCCTTGTTTGAGCAATGTTTTATAATGTACGTTTCACTTCTTCTTCTTCAAAGGCAACTACTGTATCGCCTACGTTCACATCTGCAAAGTTCTTAATGGTTAAACCGCATTCCATGTTAGAAGCAACTTCTTTTGCATCGTCTTTGAAGCGTTTTAAACTTCCCAGCTCTGCAAAACCACCTTCCTGTCTTGGATAAACCAGGATACCATCACGGAACAGCCGAACCTTCGCATCACGCTTAATCTTTCCTTCCAGTACATAACAACCGGCAACGGTTGCTTTGTCAAACTTGTACACTTCACGTATTTCAACAGTTGCAACTTCTTTTTCTGTGATCTTCGGTTCAAGTAAACCTTCCATCGCACTCTTCACCTCTTCAATTGCATTATAGATAATAGAGTAGTTTTTAATTTCAACTCCCTCCTGATCTGCTAACCTGGAAGCCTGTATTGATGGACGAACGTTGAAGCCAATCAGGATCGCATCTGATGCACTTGCCAGTGTAACATCCGCTTCTGAAATTTGTCCCACCGCTTTATGAACCACATTTACAGCAATTTCTTCTGTTGAAAGTTTCTGTAATGAATCGGTTAAGGCTTCTACTGAACCATCCACATCACCTTTAATGATCAGGTTCAATTCCTTAAAGTTACCCAATGCCAAACGACGACCGATTTCATCCAGCGTAATATGTTTCTTGGTTCTGATACCCTGCTCACGGAGAATCTGTGCACGACGACCAGCCACTTCTTTTGCCTCGGCTTCATCTTCATACACTTTAAATTTCTCACCCGCCTGCGGAGCACCGTTCAAACCAAGAATCTGAACAGGTGTTGATGGCCCTGCGATTTCAATACGTTGATTTCTTTCATTGAACATAGCTTTAATACGTCCGTAGTGCTGACCCGATACAATCAGATCACCCTGTTCAAGTGTTCCGTTTTGCACCAGTATTGTTGCAACATATCCACGCCCTTTATCCAACGATGCTTCAATGATTGAACCTGTTCCTTCTCTTTCAGGGTTTGCTTTCAGATCAAGAATCTCAGCTTCGAGCAATATTTTTTCCAGCAATTTATCAATGTTCAATCCTTTCTTGGCTGATAATTCCTGGCTTTGGAATTTACCGCCCCACTCTTCAACAAGAATATTCATTTGTGATAACTGCTCATATATTTTTTGCGGATTAGCTCCGTCTTTATCCATTTTATTTACAGCAAAGATCATTGGTACACCCGCTGCCTGCGCATGACTGATGGCTTCTTTTGTTTGCGGCATTACTGCATCATCAGCAGCTACAACAATCACAGCAATATCTGTCACTTTTGCACCACGTGCACGCATGGCTGTAAACGCTTCGTGACCGGGTGTATCAAGGAAGGTGATTTTTTTACCAGCTGCATTGGTTACTTCATATGCACCAATATGCTGTGTAATACCTCCGGCTTCACCTGATACAACATTTGCATTACGGATATAATCAAGTAATGAAGTTTTACCATGATCTACGTGTCCCATAATGGTAACAATCGGAGCTCTTGGCTTCAGATCATCTCCATCATCCACATCATCATCTTCCTCCATTTCTGCCTGCTTCTCCATGTCAATGAACTCAACTTCAAAGCCAAATTCGCTGGCAACCAGTTCAATTACTTCTGCATCCAAACGCTGATTGATGGATACCATCAAACCAAGTCCGAAACATTTTGCCACAACATCAGTTGCTGAAACATCCATTAAACTGGCTAATTCTGCAGCGCTTACAAATTCAGTTACCTGCAGCTTATTATCTTCAGTGCCGTCATGCATATGATCGGCCATTTCTTCACGCTTCAGTTTACGGTATTTTGCTTTTAGGCTCTTACCCCGACCGCCGCCACCGGCAAGCTTGGCCTGCGTTTCACGGAGTTTTTCCTGAATTTCTTTTGCATCAATAACTTTATCTTCTCTGCGGGGAACTGCACCAGCTTTACTGCGGTCAGTTCTGCTGATAACTGTTTTTCTTTCACCGGTACGCTGAGGAGCTGCACCCTGTTGATTGTTCCTGTTTTGGAAACCACCCTGTTGCTGTCCGCCACCCTGCTGATGACCAGCACCCGGTAGCGAACCACTTTTCTTGTCAATCGGGATACGTTTCCTTTTCCTTTTTTCTTTATCAGAAACAGGTTTCGGTCTTGTATCAGGATTAACAGGTAAATCAATTTTACCAAGAATCTTTGGCCCTTCTAAAATATCAGCTTTGATATTTTCAATTACCGGTTCTTCTTCCTCTTCCGGAATTTCGGCAACAGGCTCTTCAATTTTTTTTGCAGCTGGCTTTTCTTTTACCGGCTCTGGTTTCTCTTCCTGTTTTTGTACTTTCTTCTTATCTACTTTCTTCGGTCGTGTAGAAGAATCTATTTTATCGAGATCAATTTTATCAATAATCTTAGGCCCTTCGACTTCAGGAGCTTCGATTTTTGTAATCTCCGGTTCTGCAACAACCGTTGGTTCTTCCGGAACAACAACTTCAGCTACCGGAACTGGAACCGGTTCAACTACTTCTACTACCGGCTCAACTGCTTTCACCTCTTCAACCTTCGGTTCTTCTTTTGCAATAACCTTTTTGATTTCTTTTTTGATAGAGATATCTTCCTCTTCCTTCTTCTTTTTCAGATCGGCCATGCCGCCTTTCGGTATCTCAATCTGATCACTTTTTGCTTTGGCTAATTTGTCAGATGAAAATTCTGCCTGCAGAGAACGATACATCGCATCTGTAAGCTTTGCTGTTGGTTTCAGATCATCTTTGTTAAATCCCTTTGCCGCCAAAAAATCAATAAGAGTGTCTTTACCGATATTGAACTCTTTGGCTGCTGCCATTAACCGTGGTGTATTACTTTCTGACATAATATCCTTCCTTGCTCCTGCTGAGAGAACCAGGGAAAATCTTGTTTAAATGTTTAAATAAATCTTATCGTCGATAACCCTTGCAGATTATTCGCTTTCAAATTCTTCTTTCAACACACGCTGTACTTCAATGATGGTTTCTTTTTCCAGATCAGTACGGCGTTCCAGCTCTTCCGTTGTCAACTCCATTACGCTGCGGGCTGTATCACAACCAACACGCTTCAACTCATCAATCACCCATCCTTCAATTTCATCTGTAAATTCATCCAGATCAATATCAAATTCATCCTGCTCGCCTTCTGCATCACGGTAAACATCGATTTCAAACCCGGTTAATTCACAGGCAAGTTTAATATTCACACCTCTTTTACCAATAGCCAGTGAAACCTGGTCTGGTTTCAGGTATACTTCTGCATGCTTTCTGTCCTGATCAATATTCATACTGGTGATCTTTGACGGCGTAAGTGCACGCTGAATCAACAGGTTGATATTGTTGGTGAAATTAATGACATCTATATTTTCATTTTTCAACTCACGCACAATACCATGAATACGGCTTCCTTTCATTCCCACACAGGCACCAACCGGATCAATACGATCGTCAAAGCTTTCAACTGCAACTTTCGCTCTTTCTCCCGGTTCACGCACAATCTTTTTTATCACAATTAATCCGTCGAAAATTTCAGGCACTTCAATTTCCAGCAATTTAGCCAGGAATAAGGGACTTGTTCTGGAAAGGATGATTACCGGTGCGTTATTTTTCAATTCTACTTTCTTAATTACTGCACGGATATTTTCTCCTTTTTTGAAATAATCCTGTGGAATCTGTTCGCTCTTTGGTAATAAAAGTTCATTTCCTTCTTCGTCCAGCAGCAACACTTCTTTTTTCCAAACCTGGTATACTTCAGCACTGATGATTTCACCAACCCTGTCAGTATATTTTTTAACGAGTCCGTTTTTCTTTAAATCACCAATACGGCTGGCCAATGTTTGTTTGGCAGCAAGGATAGCACGGCGTCCGAAATCATGAATATCCACATCTTCATACAACTCTTCACCCACTTCATAATCAGGTTCAATCTTAACTGCATCGCTGTAAGCGATCTGTGCCAGTGGATCTTCCACCTGTCCATCATCAACAATTGTACGACGGCGCATGATTTCCAAATCACCTTTTTCTGTGTTTACGATTACATCAAAGTTGTCATCGGCTCCGTATTTTTTACGCAGCAATGTCTTAAACACATCTTCCAGCACTTTCATCATTGTGGGGCGGTCAATATTTTCCGCATCTTTAAACTCCTGGAAACTTTCTATAAGATTGATACTTGCCATAACACGTTTTTTTAAACTCCCGGCTGTTTAGTTTTGCAGCCGTACTTAATTAAATACAATTTGAATTTTTGTTGATTTTATATCGTCAAACAAAAGGGTGTGTTGCAACACCTCTTGTTTTTTGCCTTTGCCCTGTCCTCCGTCCTTATTTTTTTCTTTTGAGGAAAGGCGGGCTTTTGTTTCTTCTACAACTACTTCATCTCCTGCTGACAACAGTTTTCCTTCTATTTTCCGGCCATCTTTCAACACTACTTCAACTAAGCGGCCGATATTTTTTTGATATTGCCTGTTCAGTTTCAGCGGTTCTTCAAGCCCCGGAGAGGAAACTTCCAACTCAAAATCGCCTTCATTAAACATCGCTGCTTCTTCAATTTGCTTGTACAAAGCCTTGTTGTAGGCAATACACCTGCCGAGTGATAATCCGGCATCTGCATCTGCAAACACCTGGATAATATTTCCGGGTTTCAGTTTTACGTCTACCAGGAAGCTATCCGGGTCTTTAGTGATGATTTCTTCAGCGAATTGCTTAATCCTTGCTGCTTTTTGCTCTATGTTCATGTAGGTGAAATAAAGAAGGGAACGTTTATCGTTCCCTTCCACTGTTTCTTTGTCCGGTGCAAACTTAAGACAATACAGGGTAATGGAAAAATTTTTTTACCTGTTGTACCACCTGTAAAGCTTTAGAGGATTCTTCACAAATAATGCTTCCGCTTTGATTTATCTTTGCAGCATGATACGTGTATTAGTAATTGCACTGCTTCTTTATTTTCTTTATCAGTTTATTTTTCGTTTCCTGATACCTGTAAGCAGGGCTGCCCGTGAAATGAAAAGCAAGATGAACGAGTTTCAAACGCAAATGCAGCAGCAACAGGGTTTCGGCCCTCAGCAGGAGCGTCCTGAGCCTGTTAAACAAAATACTCCAGAACCAAAAGGGGGCGATTATATTGAGTTTGAAGAAGTAAAATAATTGGACCTACAACCCAAGTTCTTCTATTTTCATGCCCGGCAGTAAATGAACAGTTTGAATGCCCAGTTTTTGAGCAGCTTCAATATTATTGATGCTGTCATCAATGAACAGGGTTTCTTCTGCAACAAGCCCATGCTTTTCCAACACAAATTCAAATGCTCCGGCATTGGGCTTCCGATGACCGATACGATGGGAATAATAGGCTGCATGAAACAATTCGTCAAAGGATGATTCTGCAAACAGTGTTCTGTATATCCGGTGAAATTCCTGCATATGAATTTCATTGGTATTACTGAGCAGGTAAAGATTATACCTGCTTTTCAATGCCGGCAATGTTGCAATACTTTCCATTCTGAAATCGAGCAGTAAAGCGTTCCATGCATCTCTGATCTGGTGGTTGGTAAGCTGTAAACCCGTAGCAATTCTGAAATCGTCGTAAAACAAATCCTCATCTATTCCTGTTTCCAGTTTTACAAACAAATCGTTGCTGTGAAATTGAGTAAAGAACGAAGGAAAGTCCTTTACACCGAGTTCAGTAAATGCTTTTTCAGTTAAGCTGAAATTAATATTGAACAGCACTCCCCCAAGATCAAAAATGATATGGCGAATATTTTTCATGCTGCAAAGAAACAACCGGGAATGAGAACTTGTATGCCATAAACTGATTATTTAATAAAAGCCGTAAACAGCATCAAAAAACAGCAGAAAATTAAACACTGGAAATTAAATGAAACCGAAACACGTATTTTTCTATCTTTGCCCCCGCCCAAAAGGCTTTGGATCCTTAGCTCAGATGGTTAGAGCATCTGACTCATAATCAGAGGGTCGTAGGTTCAAATCCTACAGGATCCACAATGGAAATCGCAGGTCCCGACGTTTGCAGTCGGGATGCCGGCTGAAACGCCGGCATTCAAATCCTGCAGGATCCATGATATTGAAATCAGTTTATTGCCGGAAAGAAAGGAAGACGGGAAATTTTTTTAAACTGTTATATTCACTTCCCGCCCTGCCCACTTCCCGGCATTATTTTTAAAATGGCTTTAACCTTTGCTTAACCGATAAGCAAATACATTTGCCTCTTTACAATGATGAAATATTCATAAATAAGTGGCACATCTGAGCTAACTGATAAAGAACACGTTTATGAATATACTATGTGGCTGAACCACAATTAAAATGCACACATGAAAAAAGCAATACTGTTTTTATTTCTCGCAACAACATGCATCTCCTTATTTGCGCAGGAACCTGAAAAAAAGAAAAAGAAAGACTGGTCAAAAGTAAATTTAGCCGGCAGACCAAAAGATCATTTGATGCTTCAGGTTGGTTATCTGCAATGGTTAAACAAACCGGATTCTATTGCCACCAAAGGCTTTGCCAGAACGGTGAATGTTTATTTCTCTTTTGACTTTCCGTTTAAAGTAGATCCCCGCTTCAGCGTTGGGCTGGGTGCAGGCATTGGTGCAGATAACATGTTCTTTGATAAAGGTGCTGACAGAAACCTAAACATCATAAACCCCTCTGCTTTTTCTTTTGCAAAAGAAACCGGAAAGGATACTGCCAACAAATACAAATCAATGAAGCTTGCTACCACCTACCTGGAAGCTCCGGTAGAACTGCGTTTCATGGTTGATCCTGAACATCCCAACAAGAGCTTAAAATTTGCACTGGGAGTAAAAGTTGGTACACTCTTCAGCGCAACTGACAAAACAAAGTTTACTTCAGATGGCAGCGGTAACAGTGCTTACACACTGAAGGAAAAATCCCGTGTACATTTTAATAACCTCAGGCTTGCAGGAACGGCCAGAATTGGTTTTGGAAACTTTGCCATCTTTGGTCAATACCAGCTTAACGATTTTATTAAGGAAGGTCGTGGACCCAACCAGATAAGACCGTTTACTTTTGGCCTAACCTTAACCGGGTTATAATATTCAATAAAAATAATTTGCAGCGGATGGTTCAATAACCATCCGCTTTTCTTTTTTATATAGCCAGCGAACTTATTCTACATTTGCAGTTGAATTTTTTATACAGTGATTGAACGTAAACAGGTAATACAACAGGAAGAAAGGGCCATCATCGTTGGCGTGGTGCAAAAAGGACAAACAGAATTGCAGGTGCAGGAATACCTCGAAGAATTATCCTTTCTCGCAGAAACAGCCGGTGCCGTAACAATAAAACGGTTTATTCAAAGATTGTCGCACCCCGACAGTAAAACCTTTGTAGGAAAGGGAAAGCTGCAGGAAATAAAAAAATACGTTGCGGAAAAAGATATTTCGCTCATCATTTTTGATGATGAACTCACCGGTGCCCAGATCATGAATATTGAAAAAGAACTGGGCATTTATACCATTGACAGAAGTGATCTTATTCTCGACATATTTGCCCGTCGTGCAAAAACTGCACAGGCAAAAACACAGGTTGAGCTTGCACAATATCAATACATCTTACCCAGGCTGAAAGGAATGTGGAAACACCTTGAACGGCAGGGAGGCGGTGTTGGTACAAGAGGCCCAGGTGAAACGGAGATTGAAACAGATCGTCGTATTGTAAAAGATAAGATTTCTGTTTTACGTAAACGATTGGCTGAAATTGATAAGCAGGCGTTCACACAGCGTAAAGACAGAGGTGAATTTATCCGTGTTGCATTGGTTGGTTATACAAACGTTGGCAAAAGCACACTGATGAATATTCTTAGTAAACGTGAAGTATTTGCCGAAAACAAATTATTTGCAACCCTTGACACAACAACCAGCAAAGTTGTATATGAAAACACTCCGTTCCTCCTTAGCGATACAGTTGGATTCATCCGTAAGCTTCCCCATCATCTTGTTGAAAGTTTTAAAAGCACATTAGATGAAGTAAGAGAAAGTGATGTCTTACTGCATGTGGTTGATATTTCACATCCGCAGTACGAAGAACAAATCAATGTGGTAAACAAAACACTACAGGATTTGAAGTGTCATGATAAGCCTGTTATAACCATCTTCAATAAAATGGATTTGTATGAACAACTTCATTTCGATGAATGGCTGGAAGATGATGTAAAAGCAACCATTTTACAGGAAATGAAAGAACGCTGGGAAAATGAAACAAGAGGAAACTGTGTGTTTATTTCTGCAACGGAAAAAAGAAATATTCCGGAACTGCGTGCAAGAATATTAGAGAGTGTAAAACAGATTTACCAGATTCGCTATCCTTATAAAACAGAGTATCTCTATTAATGCCTGCTGAAAAAAAATACAGCTGGTACAAAATAGCTGAAACTGTTGCTGATTTTATTTGGCAGGAAAATGATCTATGCGAAATAGAAATAAAGGGCAAAACAATTTGCATAGGCAAAAAAAGCGATGAAGTATTTGCCTGTACGCATAAATGTCCCCATGCCGGTGAACATCTATCCGATGGTTTTATAGATGCAGCAGGCAATATCGTTTGCCCTTTACACAGGTATAAATTCAGTTTACAAAACGGTCGCAATACCAGTGGTGAAGGATATTACTTAAAAACCTATCCGGTACAAAAAAGAGAGGATGGAATTTATATAGGTATAGAAGAAACGGGGTTTTTTAGTTTATTTAAATAAAAAAATTACATTTAAATAGGATCGAAAAAACGAAAATCCCCTATTTTTGCCGCCCATTCCTCCCTAGCTCAGTTGGTTAGAGCATCTGACTGTTAATCAGAGGGTCGCTGGTTCAAGTCCAGCGGGGGGAGCAAAAGCTCCGGGTTAGTCCGGGGCTTTTTTATTTTACCTGCAATCAGAGTTAAACCCTGTAGTTCTGCAACTGATTCTCAGCTAATTGAACAACTGTTGTCTTTTCAAGGCATATTATAGCCATATTCAATTAGCTGCTTTAACACCTTCCCTGCTCTTATAGGGTTAAATTTGCACCCGATTGTTTAACCACTGCCTTTAAGCTTAAGCTCCAAAACTGATTCTGCTTCACTGAGATACTATTTTAAAACTAAAAACGTTGCAGTATATGTATTTGGAGAATAAGAATGTTTTACTATTTTTATCAATCCTTGATTCCTTAAAAAACCGTACTATGAAACTATTCCGTACCAACCTGGTCTATTTGACCATATCAGCTATCATCTTCTTACAGGTTCCTATTCTACTTGCCGGGAGCAGCCCAAAAGACAGAAAAGTCTCAAACAGCTTTTTCACAAATACTGCTGCAATTGTAAAAAGTGCAGAGGAATTAATTGTTGAAAGAGCCGACAGCATTTACAATAATCTTCAATTATTACAGGCCGGGTTAAAAGCAGAGGCATTTGAACTGGCCTACAAAGGTTATTATAAATTACTGGAAGAAGGAATGGTCAACAGATCTGAAATTTTAACCATTGCCGATTTCTCTAAATCATCCTGTCAAAACAGGCTTTATATTATTGACATGGTTGAAGGTAAAATCCTTTATCAAACCTTAGTAGCACATGGCCGCAAAAGCGGTTTGGATTATGCCACTGATTTCTCCAACAAACCCGAATCAAATAAAAGCAGTTTAGGCTTTTATCTCACACTTCAACCTTATTTTGGTGATAATGGATATTCATTAAAGCTGAAAGGTCTTGAAAAGGGAATCAATGACAAGGCTTATGACAGGGCAATTGTAATGCATGGCTCAAATTATGCAACAGAAAAATTTGCAAACATGAACGGATATCTTGGCCGCAGCCTTGGTTGCCCGGCCGTTCCGGCTAAACAAACTGCCGGCATCATTAATACCATAAAAAATGGAAGCGTGATGTTTATTTATCATCCAAATAAACAATACCAGACAAAATCAACCATATTAAACAGCTGATACTTTTTGTAAACCAGTTGACTTCACCAATTCCTGATGAAAAGCCCCGCTTCTGCGGGGTTTTTATTTGACATTCAGACTCAATGTTTCATACTCGGAAATATTTTTTTTGCTGTTTAAATCAATCGATAACGAGCACCTTTAACAATACGTAATCTATACTTTGTTTGTATACGATCGTTTCCACTTTTACTAGAAGACGGATTTTGCTGAATTATGCAGCAGTCAGCAATAACCATCTGCACACGCCTGCCTGTAACGAAAGTGCTTTATTTTAAATAATCAGCTTACAATCTTCTTCAGCACAAATTTTCATACTTTTTTTTGTCTTTTTTTTATGAAATTGATAACACATTTATTTTGAATCAGGATCAGTAAAAACAAAAAAATAAATCTAATGAACAATAAATTTTGTTCTGCGCTGATTAATACTATAAGTGTGAAAGAAAACGAATAAGTGTGCAATTATTAAAAATTACTATACAAATTGAACATTACCTGCAGATTAAAATGCAAAGACAAAACATATAAAAAAATCATTTTTAAGTGTTTCCATGTAGTGAAAAAATGATTGTTGTCAGTAATAAATCATTTGCATGAGAGCCAATGGCAGCTTACTTTTGCGCCATGTCAAAATCCCCTGTATACACCCGCCTTAAGAATGAAAACCAGTAGAAGAGGGTTACCTCAAGATCCCCTTTTTTATTTTGATGCGTAAGAAAGATATTCCGTATAATTTCTGGTGTTCGTTTAATGGTTGTTTGCCGGTATGAATAAAATAAATGAACGGAAGGGACGGTTTGCGGGCAGGAATTGTCAGCAGAGGAAGTTCATGTATGCAGGTGTGAAAAGACATGAGTGTAGTATTTCTCAGGCTTTGTAAAAAACAAATGTGACTGAGGTGGCGAAGCTGTATCAATCTGTGATCTTTATCCGTTAAGTATCCATTTGGTACCGGCAGGTTTTTATACTACTGCAAAAGAAGATTAAAGCCGGACGGATCTTAAAAAAATAATTTACCAATAAAACCTATTCGATGGAACATTTTAAAAAGTTCTTTCTTTTCTTTTTCTTTCTTTTCCTTACTGTATTTGCACATGCTCAGCTTCCTTCTGATCTCAGCAGGGTTAAGTCGTCACAGATAACCGACGCTCAGCTAACGCAGTTTATTCAGCAGGCTCAGACCGCCGGTATGTCAGAATCACAATTGATCCAGGAATTCCAGATGCGGGGAATGCCTGAAGCTGAGCTCCAACTGTTGATGGCACGTGTAAAGATGTTAATGCCTCCCGGTACAGAAGTAACTACTCCAATTGATGCAAATAACAACAGGAATCCCTCCGGACGGAGAGTTTTTAAAGGTGAGCAGACAATCTTTCAGCAACAGGAGGTTAAATCAAGGGTATTTGGTGCAGATTTATTTACAGGCTCCGATCCGCTTTTTGTACCCAACCTGAAAATTGCAACGCCTAAAAATTATATTATTGGCCCTGAAGATGAATTACAACTGGATATTTACGGCAACAATATATCTAATCAAAAATTAATTGTTACGCCCGATGGTTTTGTAACAGTGAAATATGCTGGCCCTGTTAATGTAAACGGGCTCAGCATTGAACAGGCTGCCGGTATTCTGAAAGCAAGACTCACTAAATTTTATCCTGCTCTGTCTTCCGGTGCAACCAAATTGCAACTCACACTTGGCTCCATACGCAGCATACAGGTAACGATTGTAGGTGCGGTTAAAAAACCAGGCACTGTTTCGTTACCTTCTCTCGCCACACTGTTTAATGCATTGTATGCAAGTGGCGGCCCTGTTGAAAACGGATCATTCCGGAACATTGAATTGCTGCGGAATAATAAAATAGTTGTTGTAGCTGACTTGTATCATTTTCTGTTGAAAGGCGATCAATCAGCAAATGTTGCCTTACACGACAATGATGTTATACGGATTCCTTTTGCAACAACACAGGTAGTGCTTAATGGAGGTTTGAACCGAATCGGCATATTTGAAATCAAACCAACCGAAACACTGGAACAGCTTTTAAGTTTTGGCGGAGGATTCCGTAAGGATGCATTCAAGGGCAGAATTACAGGAACCCGTTATACTGATATTGAACGGAAAGTGATTGATATTGCTGCCAGTGATTTTTCTAATTTTCATCTTGAAAACGGAGACTCGTTGTATGTTGATTCTGTAATCAACCGTTATCAGAACAGGGTCATCGTAACAGGTGCAGTTTTTAAACCCGGATCCTATGCGCTGGAGCCTGGAATGGATATTAGAAAGCTGATAGAAAAAGCACAGGGCTTAAAAGAAGATGCTTATACGGGAAGAGCCACAGTGGTGAGACAGAAAGAAGATATGACGAAAGAGTATATGAGTCTGAACCTGAAAGAAGTGTTACAGGGAAAAGAGTCTCTTATCCTCCGTAAAGAGGATAGTCTGCACATTGTTTCTGTGCTCGATTTAAAAGATAAATTCACTATAACGATTAATGGTCCTGTAAAAAAGCCGGGTGAATATTTGTTTGAAGATTCAATCACATTACAGGGATTGATTTTACAGGCAGGAGGATTTCTGGATCTGGCCACTGCCACCGGAATTGAAGTTGGCCGGCGTAAGAAGGATGTGAACATTAATACAAAAGGGGCGGCTACTTCAGAGATCTTTAAAATTGAAATGACCAAAGACCTCAGTAAACTGGGAGCCGATTTTTACCTGGAGCCATTTGATGTGGTGAGTATTAAATCTGATCCCGCAAAAATTCAGCAAGTTAATGTTAAGCTTACAGGCGAAGTGGTATACGAAGGAGTTTACACATTAGCTTATCCGGACGAACGTTTAAGTTCAGTTATTAAAAGAGCAGGAGGCATCCTGCCTTATGCAAATCTCAACGGCGCAAAACTGGTTCGTAAAAAAGCAGACACAGATACAGCCAATATTAAACGCCTGCTCCTTTCGGGTAATAATAAAAAGACAGCTGTTACTGATTCATCCGTATTCATCCAGGAAAAAGAATTGAATAAAGAACAGGTATTTGTATCGCTGAACCTTGAAAAAATTCTGAAGCGGCCGGGAACAATTGATGACATTACGTTACAGGATGGTGATGAACTGATTGTACCAAGGGTTGATAATACCGTTACAATCAGTGGCCAGGTACTGAGCCCGGTAAAAGTGCAGTTTGAACCCGGAAAGAGGTTTACAAATTACATTTCTGCTGCTGGTGGATATACAAAGGGTGCTTATAAAGGAGGTGCTTTTGTTGTTTACCCCAATGGCCGGGCAGCACGAACTACCAATATTCTTGGTATTAAGTTTCGCCCGAAAGTAAGTTCGGGAAGTTCCATTTTTGTTCCCATGAAACAGGAAGGCAAAGGAATAGATCCGGCGAAAGCCGCTGTACTGGTTTCAGCCTTTTCTGCAATTATGACGGCGTTGATTTTGATTGTTAAATAAGCACTTCAATTTATAAACACATGCAGGATTCTCCAAGACAGGATGATGAAGTTTCTTTGAAAGAACTGGTTGATAAAATCAGGGAACTATGGAACTATCTCATTAAAAAATGGGTTGTCATTCTCATTGCAGGAATTATTGGCGGGGTAATTGGATTGACTTATGCCTGGCTGCAACCGGTGAAATATGTTTCCCGGCTGAGCTTTGTTGTGGAAGAAAGTAAAGCTGGGGTTGGGGGATTAGCAGCCATCGCCGGACAGTTTGGGTTTGATATTAGCGGTGGTGCCGGAGGCGGTGTTTTTGCAGGAGATAATATTTTATTATTTCTGAAAAGTGAAAGCTTGTGCAGGGAAACATTAATTACAAATTATGATTCAGCAGGTAAGCAAACACTCGCAGATAGATATGCAGAAGCATCTGATCTTAAAAAATCATGGAGTAAAAAAATCAGCAATATAAATTTTGCTCAATACAGAAATGGGAATTTTCCAAGACAGGAAGACAGTCTGTTGCAGATAATGATTAAGCAAATTCTAAAGAAGGATTTAGAAGTTGGAAAACCTGATAAAAAGGCATCTTTTATTGAAGTAAAAACAACTATGAACGATGAATTGCTGAGTAAGTATTTCAGTGAACGTTTGGTAAAGAACGCAACAGACCGTTATGTTGAATCAAAAATAAAAGTAAAGGCTTTGAATGTTGCCAAGCTGCAACACAGGGCAGATAGCCTTGGCGCTTTATTAAATAACAGAACTTATTCCGCAGCGGCTATGCAACAAAGTCTGGTTGATGTAAATCCTGCGCTTCGGATGGCACCGGTTGCTGCTGAAATTACTTCGAGAGATAAAACAATGATCGCCACAATTTTTGCAGAAGTCGTAAAAAACCTGGAGATATCTAAAGTGGCTTTAAGCCAGGAAACGCCGGCCATACAAATGGTTGATTCGCCTGTATTACCCTTAAAAAAGGAAATAAAATCATTAGTCCTTTACAGTTTACTGGCAGCAATCATCCTGATAGGTTTAACTGTAATTTATTTAATTGTCAAAAAGAATTTGTCAAATTCATTTCATTATTCAAATCCAGGTAAAACAGGGATTAATAATTGATCAGTGAGCTTTATGTTGGTGTATAAATCATTTCTGACTCTGATCAAACGGTCTTATATCAAAGATATAATTGGAGTTACTATTTTAAATATCGGGAACTTTCTGGTTCCCTTTTTTATTAACCCATATGTTGCCAGAAAAGTTGGTCTGGAAAACTTTGGAATTATAAATTTCAGTATTTCATTTTCTTCCTTCTTTTATCTGTTGGTAAATTATGGGTTTGAATTATATACTACAAGGATCATTGCTTTAAGTCAGGGTAACAGAAAGGTTGTGGAAGAAGCAATCAGTAAAACATTTTCAGCAAAGCTGTATTTATTTTTGCTTAGTGTTTTATTGTTTGGTGTTTCATTGTTTTTCTCAGGAAAAGTCAGAGAATTTGCTTTCTCAAACTTACTGGCTTATACCGCCACTATCGGTGTTCTGTTTTCTCCTGTTTGGTTTTATCAGGGAATTGGAAAAATTGTTAAATTTTCACTCATTAATTTTGTTTTAAAAGTTGCGGCAGGTGTTATTACTGTTTTCATGGTGACAAAATATGCTGATTTCAATACTTATCTTGTAATCAATAGTGTTACTCAAATACTTATTGGATCTCTTGCTTTTTTATTTATTTTTTATGGCTATAACTATTCTTTAAAAATTTATGATTTACGGTCTTCGTTTACATTTTTGAAAGAACCGTTTGAAATTTTTCTTACTACTGCTGTTATCAATGTATATATAGCCTCCAATACGTTTCTTGTTGGTATGATAGGTAAACTGGAAGATGTCAGCCTTTTTTCTTCTTCCGCTAAAATCATACTGGCCGTAACAACAATTGTCGGGATGGGAATTACCCAGGTTCTTTACCCAAAGATGGCTAAAAGTATTCATCAGAACGTTGCTAAAGGGATAGAAACACTTTTTAAAATTGCAAAGTTTATAATACCTGTAAATTTGCTGATTGCTGTCTTTCTGTTTGTTTTTTCAAAGCAAATTATAGTTATTCTTTTTGGAGAAGCCTTTGCTGAGGCCGCAAATGTTCTGAAGCTGCTTTCCATCATTCCCTTTTTAAACGGGTTGAATAATCTTTTCTGTATTCAGGGTTTGTTAAATCTGGGGATGAAGAAAAAATTTCTGATTATTGTTACATGCAGTTCTCTTCTGGGTTTCTTTATTAATTTTTTCTGTATTCCGCAGTACAGATATTTAGCACCCTGCTTTGCATGGCTGTTTAGTGAATTATTTATAACAGTGTCTTCCTTTTCTATTATCTATTCTTATAAGAAAAAGCTGCAATACGGAACAGAGTGAATCATCTTCCGGTTTGGTGCAAGCCGATTTCGTTAACGTAAGTGAATAAAATAAACAAATGATTTGTATAGTTTCCAGGCCTGATGGAAAGGGGAGTGGTGCAGAAATGGTTTTGATCTATCTGCTTCATAATATTCCGGATAAAAAAAACATTATTATAGTCACACCGCCGGGGTCATCAGTTTATGAAGCGGCGGTGGCGAACAAAATAAAAGTTGTACCTGTAGATTTTGAGGCAGAAAAATTATGGGTGAATATAAAACGTGTCTTGGGAGTACTGAAGCAGTTGAGTAATGTAAAAAAAATCCATGCATGGCAGGCAAAATCCTTTGAGGTTGCATATTTTATTTCCATCATAAAGCGAATACCTCTGACGTGCACATTACATGATCATCCGTTGACGGAGATTTACACAGAAAGAAAGAAAAAACTTATTCGTTTTATATCTAACAGGTCTGAGGTAAGCTGTGCTGTCAGTAATGCGTTAAAAGAGGAGTGTAAAAAGAATTCTTATCACTCAACTATTCAGATTGTTCATAACGGACTGCCTTCTTTGCAGATAGTAAGAACTTCTTCAGAGAAAATTAGAATTGGATTCATGGGAATGTATGCCGATTGGAAGGGATTTACAGTTATAAGTGACTGGATTACCCGAACAGATAAGGTAAAAACGGAATGGAAACTTTATGGAGATATTACAGAACAAAACAAACGTATTCTGGAGAAATTATCCGCAACAGGAGCTGATCATTTTTTTTATTATGGTCATAAGCGTTCAGAATTAATCTTTAGTGAAATTGATATTCTAATTGTTCCTTCGGTTCAATTTGATCCTTACCCAACTGTTCTTCTGGAAGCATCAAGAGCTGGTGTTCCTGTTATAGCTTCAAACAATGGCGGAGCAGTTGAAATTGTTGTACATGGGGAAACAGGTTATTTATTCAATACCGGCAATGCAGATGAGGGGCTTCATTTGTTACAGGCATTAATTGCAGATGATAAGTTATATCAGAAATTATCCGGTGAATCCATAAATCAGTTCAGGAAAAATTATACAATTCAGGAAATGGCTGAATCATATTCAGAGTTATGGGGAATCAGAAAGTAATCAAATCCGGGATATACAGCGGATTTATATTTTGTTTTTTTCTCCTTTATAATACAGGCATATCCGTATTTCCCCAATTGCCAGGGTATCTTCTGATTGGAATAGTTTTGTTTTTTTTAAACTCATTATTTGGAATACTTACAGCAGGCAGGGTATTTGCAGACAGGTTTAAATATATAAATATCGCCTTAGTACTTTTTATTGCTCTTGTATTTATGACAATGCTTATCAGAGGTATTGGATTTGAGTTTTTAGGAAGTAATAAGTCTGGAGGTATGTTTTATATCAGGTTGTTTACCACTCTGCTTTTAGTTTTGACGGCAGCAAATCTGCCAGAGAAAGAAAAAGCAAATATGAATCTGGTATTTCTTGGATTTCTGCTTGCTTCAGTTTTGCCATTTTTGTCTGATGCAGCTTATTTTTTTCTGGGTGAAAGTAATATTCTTTCAAAGTTTGTGGAGGGTAGTACAACAATTACGGATTACAGCGAATCTTTTGATGCCGGGGAGCTTTTCAGAATCCAGAGCGCTTCTCTTTTAGCAACAAGTCTGTTTACCTTTGTTTTAATTTACAAACCCTTTATTACCAGCAACGGTAAATTTTCATTTACAATGCTGCATTATTTACTTTTCTTTATTTGTATAGTAGCAGCGGGCATTTCCGGTCACAGGCTGGCCTTTTTCGAAATAGGATTAATTGTTGCACTTTATTATTCTTTAATTTTTGGTTTCAGAAAAATTGCAGTTACAGGAGCTAAAGTACTGGTCGTTGCCGTTATTGCCTGTGTTTTTATTATTGTTTTCTATGAGCATTTACCAGCTCCTGTGCAGCGGGTATTTACATTTCTGCCTTATACTCCTGAAACAAATATCAGCAATGATATATCTGCCAGTAATTTATTCAGAGTTTTGATGCTTGGTAAAGGGATTGCAATGATCCCTGATTATTTTTTTATCGGGAAGGGGTTTGCATTTGTAAACTATCATATTGACATACACAATTTTTATGATGTAATTGATGAGTATGCAGAAATTGGGGTGTTTCATAATGGCATAATGGGATTGATTGTAAACCTGGGTGTGCTGGGATTAATTCTGGGGATAATTATTCTTGTTTCCATTTCAAAAAAGGCATTGAAAACAAATTATTATACATTTCCGGCAACGATGTCCGAAAGAGTACATCTTGCAATTCGGGTAAAGCTTTTAATTATATGTGTGTTTTTTGTTTTTTTTTATGGGGATATACAAACAAATTTTATAGACCTGCTCGTATTGTTTACATTTTATAAAATGTATGACTCCTTTTTTTATAACAGTAAAGAAAAGGCAGCAATAATATAGATTCAACAACGGAAAAGTGATGCTTTGTGCCATTGATACATCAGGACTGAGAGTTTCCAATGCCGGTATAAGTGAATATACCAGATCACTTATCAGGGCACTAAATGAAAATATTACTGAACTGCAGTTAGCAGAAGTTCAATACCATCCTTTGTTCGGCAGGGAAACAGGATTAAGAGTTATTGACACTGTATTAAGGGAAGCAGTCTGGACAAATGTTAATCTGCCTTTTATTGCCCGATCTAAGAAAGCGGATATCATTCACAGCCCTTCTTTTCATTTCCCTTTATATAGTTTAACTCCTGCTGTAATTACAATACATGATTTGTATGCTTTTCGTGAACCGGATCATTTGAATTCGTGGCACCGGAATACAACTGTTTTTTATGTGAAACAGGCAGTGAAGCTCCGGAAGCATATAATTGTTGTATCGCAGTTTGTAAAAGATGAATTACTTTATTTTTTTCACGATCTCAAGCCAGAACTTGTACACGTGGTGTATTCAGGTATTGGTCTGAACAGATACAGGATTCAATCGGAAGGGAGGCTTGAACAGTTGCGTTTAAAATTTGCCCTGAAGAATAGATATATTCTTTCTGTTTCGACAATTGAACCACGAAAAAATTTTAGAAATCTGATCCTGGCTTTTTTCAAAATACATAAAGAAACAGATCATGATTTGGTTATTGTTGGAAAGTATGGCTGGAAAAATAAGGAGTTAACAGGGTTAATTGATCAGTACGGTCTTCAGGACAGGGTAAAATTTACCGGTTTTGTTTCTGATGAAGAATTGAATCTTCTTTATTCTTATGCAGATTGTTTTGTATTTCCATCATTATATGAAGGTTTTGGATTTACTGTATTGGAGGCAATGAATTGCGGATGTCCGGTAGTTACTTCCAATGTTTCAAGTATTCCGGAAGTAGCCGGAGATGCAGCTCTCCTGGTGAACCCTCTTGATACGGAAGATATAGCACAGGGAATTCTTAAGGTTGTAAATACAGTTTTATTACGGGCAGAGCTGATTGAAAAGGGATACTCCCGGGCGAAAAAATTTTCATGGAAATCTTCCGCTTTGGAGACATTTAAGATTTATCAAAAAGTTATTGAATGAACGTAATTGGTATAGATGCTGCAACAATTATTCCGGGGAAAGGCGGTACCGGAGGTGGAATCTGGACATATGCCAAAAATATTCTGCTGGCACTTGACCGGCTGACAGAAAATCAATCGGATGTGAAACTGAAAGTTTTTGTAAACGAAACCTTTGATCTTGATCTTAATCACATTGAAGTAATCCGCACTGATTTAAATACTGCAACATTATTAAACAGGTTAAGATATATCCATTTCTCTCTCCCTTCTTTGTGTAAAAAACATAAGGTAAATGTTTTGCATAAACTGGCAACAGAAGTGCCTTTTTTTTACAGGGGTAACCTGGTTGTTACTGTTCATGATTTTATGAACGATTTTTACCTTGATAAAGGGTATTATGGAAACAATATTTTCCGGCTATTAAAGTCGCATTATTTTAAATATATAGAAGGATTGGCTATTAACAAAAGCAAATTCATTTTTACCCCATCCATGGCAATAAAGGATGAATTAATTCAACGGTATGGTAATAAAAATGTGATAGTGACTGGTTTGGGTAATTCAGTCAATGAAATATTGAAACCACATCAAAATAAAGAGCCTCTTTGTTTTTATTGCATCGCAGGTTATTATCCTCATAAAGGACATATTCGTGTTATTGAGTTACTTGAATCACTTGTTTCAAAATATAATCTGGATATAAAACTGTATTTCCGGGGGAATCAAAATGATAATAAATATTTTAATTCTATCCTCAATCGTATCAAGCAATCTTCGCAACGGGAAAGAATTATAATTGAGGAATATAAAAAACAAGATTCTTTATCTGAAATTTATTCGAATACCGATCTGATGATTCTTTTAACTGAGTATGAGGGTTTCGGCCTGCCGGTAATAGAAGCACAGGCTATGGGCTTACCGGTCATCTGCTCAGATATTCCTGTTTTAAGGGAGGTAAGCGGTGGATATGCCTGTCTTGTGGAGCTGGAAAATGCAGATAAAGCAGCTGAAATTGTTTATAACTATTTACAAAATAAAGAAATGATCAACCGGAATGTTAAAAGTGGATTTATAAATGCAGGCAGCTTTCAATGGAGTAAAAATGCAGAACAACTTTTACGAGCCTACAAATCAGTAACAGAAAACAGACCGGATTCAACGCACTCGATTACTAACTAACATTTCACTGCAGGTTATTTCAAAGAAATTGTATTCATGACGATCAGTTCTGTTTTAAAATCAAAATTAAATTGTTTCGATAGTTACAGTAGTTTCTTCGGCTTTTTAATGAACGATCAATCTGTACATAAATGCAGGTACATCACTGTCAACAATGTTCATACGTTCATGGAAGCTTACAGGAATAAAGAGTACGCTGCAATTATTAATCAATCCTATCTTTCCATTCCCGATGGAATGCCTTTGGTTTTTCTTTCCAGGATTAAAACGGGTTACCCGGTTTGCAGGTTGTTCGGTCCTTCAGTAATGGAATATTTTATTGATAACGGAAGGGGTTTTCATCATAAACATTTCTTTTTTGGAAATTCAGAAACTACTCTTCAAAAGCTTAAAAGTAATATCGAGCAAAAGTACCCCGGGGCCATTATAGCCGGAATGATCTCACCCCCTTTTGGTTCACCGGAAGAATGGGATAATGATTATTTTATTCAATTGATGAATCAGGCAAAACCTGATTTTATATGGATAGGACTGGGTGCTCCAAAACAGGAGCGGTGGATGTATCAGCATTATCAAAAAATGAATCAGGGAGTTATGTTTGGTATAGGAGCTGGTTTTGATTACCTGGCAGGTAATACTCAGCATGCGCCAAAATGGATGAAAAATGCATCGCTTGAATGGCTGTACAGACTTTTCCAGGATCCGGGAAGATTATGGAAAAGATATATTACCACAATACCTCCGTTTGTTTTTTTAAGCATCAGAGAATTAATCGCAATAAAGCCGGGAAAAAGTTCTGACTCAAATAAGTGATTTCATTTAGTTCTTCAATTTATTTCAGATCTGAATAAACCGGGCATTGATTTACATGTCTGAAATTAAATATTTTTGATATATTTTAATTTATGAAAAAATGGAGCACCGAAAAAAATACCTGACGAGATTAATTATCGATTTTCTAGTAATCACTTTCTGTTACTATTTAACAAGAGC
Source organism: uncultured Chitinophagaceae bacterium (assembly GCA_964580775.1). GTDB lineage: Bacteria > Bacteroidota > Bacteroidia > Chitinophagales > Chitinophagaceae > Lacibacter. The sequence continues at coordinate 55,935 of CAZOLW010000032.1, forward strand.
TCTCTTTCCTGTTTATGCTGAACATCTTCTTTCCGTAAGGAATGTTGCATTGCTTGGATTTTTATTAACTGCCTGGTATTTTGCAGCCAAGTTTACTAAACTGTATGATACTTTCCTGAGCAGGAGTCTTTCAAGGGAATTGGTCATGCTGTACCAGACGTTGATTGTTTTGAGTGTTGCAGTTATTGCAGCCTTCTTTTTTGTTTCCCGTGATCCGGAATACAGCAAAAGTTTTGTGATCAGCTTTGCAGGGATATTGATTTTGGTCATGCCAATAGAAAAATATCTTATCCGTTGGTATTATGGAACTAAAATGGCAGAGCGGAAAAATGTTCCTTTAATGATTGTTGGCGCAGGCGAAATGGGTATGGAGTTTTATAATAACGTTGTTGAGAAAGGTGATTTTGGATATAAGTTAGTTGGGTTTTTAGATGATGCACATAAACCTCATCTCAATGGAAAATATCTGGGCGTTACAGGAGATTTAAATCATTTTTTGCAAAAACATAATGAGGTAGAAGATGTAATTGTAGCTTTGCCCGGCAGGGAAGTTGATAAAATAAAAAGTGCAATCCGTGTGAGTGAACTGCATGCTAAACGGGTAAGAGTAATTCCCGATTATCATGCGTATGCAAAATCTGCAAGCTTCAGTTTTATCGGGTCTATGCCTTTGATTTCGCCCCGGCCTGTTTTGCTCGATGACCCCGAATTGCGTATATTCAAGCGCATTGTTGATATAGCGATTGCAGTTTTTGCATTCATTTTTATTTTCAGCTGGTTGTTTCCGGTAATTGCTGTCATAATTAAACTCACTTCGAAAGGACCTGTTTTTTTTAAGCAAAAAAGATGGGGCGTACATAAATTCCCCATTTATTGTTATAAGTTCCGTACAATGGTTCACAACAGCAGCGATGTTGATAAAAAAGGAGGCTATCAGCAGGCAACCAAAAATGATCCCCGTGTTACTAAATTTGGAAAGTTTCTCAGGAAAACAAGCCTGGATGAGTTACCACAGTTTATTAATGTGTTGAAAGGTTCTATGTCAATTGTTGGTCCAAGGCCACATCCTATTCCATTGAACCTTGAGTCTAAAGATAAGATTGATGATTATATGCGCAGAAACCTGGTGAAGCCGGGCATTACAGGTTGGGCACAGGTTAATGGCTACAGAGGTGAAACAAAAGACAACCCGGCAAAGATGCAGGCCAGAATTAACCATGATATATGGTATATTGAAAACTGGAGTTTGTGGCTGGATATGCAGATCATTTTACAAACAGTGATCAATGTGTTCAAAGGAGAAGAAAATGCCTATTGATAATGCCGGACAACCGCTTCTGGCTTTTGAATTTTTTCATTAATTTTTATTTACTGAATGCTGAAAAAAGATTTTTTTTTAACAGGGATGTTGATGTTGCTTTTTGTTTGCTGTCACCAGCAATTAATTGCTCAAACGATCGATCTCAAAAAGGAAACAGAATTAAATATATTTAAAGAAAGAAATCAATCAGCACAGTATTCATATCTTCTTTTACCGGTTTCAGACGATTCTCTTTCTGCATACAGTTCAAAATCTTTTTCATGGATCAGAAAGAAAAAAGTTCAGGCAGGTCTTTTTTCTCCCGAAACGATTGTTCAGTTTAACAGTACTACTCCTTTTGGATGGAATGATGGACCGATGATTCCAAACAGGGGTTTTCAGAGTTACAGCAGCGTTGGGATCTACCTGAAAAAGAAATTTATTTCTGCTCAGTTTCGACCGGAAATTGTATTTGCACAGAATCGCTCATTTAAAACTTTCCTCGGTTCTTTCGATGATCGCTTATGGGCCAGCAGGTATTTCTGGTATAACCAGGTTGATAACCCGGAACGGTTTGTAAAACATGTACGTCAATTTTATCCCGGCCAATCTTATATTAAAGTAAGTTTCAAATCTGTATCAGCCGGAATTTCTACCGAAAATTTATGGTGGGGTCCCGGAAAAAATAACAGCCTGTTAATGAGTAATAATGCTCCGGGTTTTGCCCATGGGTTTATTAAAACGGAAAAACCAATTAAAACAAAAATTGGAAGATTCGAGTTTCAACTCATTGCAGGTAATTTAACAGGCTCAGGTGAACTGCCTCCAGATACAAACCGCATGTATAATGGCGTTAAACTTTACCGGAAAAAACCTGCAGATGCTGATCGATACATGAACGGGGTGGCTGTTGTTTACCAGCCATCTTTTGTAAAAGGATTGTCTGTAGGTCTGGGAAGAGTTTTTTACCTGTATCAATCCGACCGCAGGAACAGCTTTGATGGATTTTTACCTGTTTTTGGATTCCTATTCAAAAATGAAACGGGCGATGAAGACAGTAAACGAAGAGATCAGATGATTTCACTTTACCTGAAACAAAGCTTTGACAAGGGTGAATCAAACATTTATCTTGAATATGGAAGGAATGATCATGCCTGGAATTTTCGTGATTTATTCACCGATCCGTTTCACTCAAGAGCCTATATTTTCGGCATTAATAAATCGTATAAATTGGCCCGCAGAAAGCTGAATATTAATTTTGAAATCAGTGAATTAAGCAGATCGTCCAAAGCAAATCCACGTGAAGCACCTTACTGGTATGTACATCACCAGGTGGTACATGGCTATACCAATCGTGGACAAATAATTGGAGCAGGCATTGGTACAGGTTCGGCCATGCAATCACTCCAGCTCGATTTTCTGAATTATGAAAAGAATACTGTGGGACTTGGACTTTACCGAATTGAAAGAAATAAAGATTTCTTTTATGACAGTTTTCTCAGTACCGGTGAGTATTACAGGAAATGGGTAGATATGGTGATTGGGTTTAAATACAACCGGTCTTTTAAACATTTCAATATATTATCCAACGTATACTTTGTACGTTCCTACAATTATCAATGGCAGGATTATTCAGCCTATCAACGCAACATTCTCAAAAATGGGGCAGACGAACTGAATCTTTCTGCGAATGTAACTTTACAATACAGGTGGTAATTTTTTTTACTGCCTCTTCTTCATAAGAGTAATCATACAGGCAGTATTCCTCCCTGCTTATCATGAACATCCTGTTCATGTATCTTTCATTCCCCACACATCTTAATTTCAGTTGATCATTTAGACCGTGACTAGTTTAGCGGTACAGCAGGTCCATTGTTTAAAGGAACCAATGTTGTAAAGGCATTACACTTGTAATTGTTCCGCGGAATTCCGGTTGCCGATCTGTTTCATTGCATCATTCAAAGAACTGTATTTCAGAATTGATTAGTTTTAGAGCACTCAAAACGCTGTATGAAAAAACTAAGCTCTGTTTTCCTGTTCCTGCTGTTTGTTATTTCAGCATTTACTCAGTCTTTACCAAGAAGTATTCCTGAAGCGGAGGGTGTTTCATCATCAGCCATTATACGGTTCATTGATGCGTATCAAACAAAGAAGCATGAATTACATTCTGTAATGATCATCAGGCATGGGAAAGTAATTACCGAAGGATGGTGGTCGCCTTACCGGGCTGATCTGAAACATTCGATGTATTCAGTAAGTAAAAGCTGGACCTCCACGGCCATTGGTTTTGCAGTTGATGAAAAGAAGCTTTCCGTCAATGATAAAGTAATTTCTTTTTTTCCAGAATATGCAGGCCTGTCATCGAAACCATATCTGGCCGATTTAAAGGTGAAGGATCTTCTCACTATGTCTGTAGGTCATGAGAAGGAAATGTTTGAACGGGTGTTTATGCTGGCAGACTGGGCCAAAGGTTTCCTTGAAATACCTATTGCCAATGTTCCTGGAACAAAATTTTTATACAATACATTAGCGACTTACATGTTATCTGCGATTGTACAAAAAGTAACCGGACAAACAGTAATGGATTATCTGCAGCCACGGTTACTTGTTCCGCTTAGTATTTCAGGAATTGACTGGGAAACGAATTACAAAGGAGTCAATACCGGAGGCTGGGGCATTCGTGTAAAGACAGAAGATATGGCCAGGCTGGGTTTGCTTTACCTGAATCAGGGAAAGTTTAACGGTCAGCAAATTCTCTCAACAGATTGGGTAAAAGAAGCAACTGCTAAACAGATTGAACAGAACCCGGGTGCGCCACCGGAGAAAAAAGATTCTTCTGATTGGTTACAGGGTTATGGATACCAGTTTTGGCGCTGCCGCAACAATGCGTTCCGTGCTGATGGAGCATTTGGACAATATATTGTAGTGATGTCTGAACAGGATGCAGTTGTTGTAATTACCTCTGAGTCGCTCGATTTACAGGATGATTTAAATATGATCTGGAAGTATTTATTACCGGCATTCAAATCAACTGCATTAAACCCTGATCCAAAGAGCTTACGTCAGTTAAAGAAAATAACAAACCGGTTAAAACTTGACCCACCTTTTTCGAATATCAGAAAAGGAGATGAACATTTACTCAACACAACATTTGCATTAACCGCAAATGCATTTGATTTCAGGAACCTGACTATTCAGAAAAACAAAAAAAAATGGTCGTTGCTGATTGAAACAAAGGATAAGAAAACACATCTTATTCCACT
>CAZOLW010000033.1:0-55031 GCA_964580775.1 uncultured Chitinophagaceae bacterium
TCCGTGATACAGATGGACTCTTTCACATGGTATGGACAGTAAGCTGGAATGATAAGGGAATCGGATATGCTTCATCAACAGATTTAATTCACTGGAGTGAGCAAGAATTTATTCCGGTGATGCATCAGGAAGATTCTGCAAGAAATTGCTGGGCTCCTGAAATTACGTATGATGCAAAGAAGAAACAATACATGATCTATTGGGCAACAACTATCTCCGGTAAATACAAAGCTGATCCGAAAGTTGAAAGTGGATACAACCATCGCATGTATTATGTGCTTACCAAAGATTTCAAAACCTTCAGCAAAACAAAATTACTTTACGACAAAGGATTTAATGTAATTGATGCAACGATTGTTCCCCATGGAAAACAGTTTGTGATGTTTTTGAAAGATGAAACAAGAGAGCCGGTACAAAAGAATATCAAGATTGCTACAAGCAAAAAGATCAATAGTGGCTATAGTAATGCATCTGCACCCATCACCGGAAATTACTGGGCAGAAGGGCCAACTACGTTAAAGATCAATGGTACATGGATTGTTTATTTTGATAAATACCGTGATCATAAATACGGAGCCATACAATCAACTAATCTTATTAGCTGGACAGATATTTCAGAAAAAATTTCTTTGCCCAAAGGAATCCGTCATGGAACAATCTTTACGATCAGCAGAAAAGAATTTGAATTGTTGCAGAATTTGTGAGTGAATCAGGTATGCCATATCTGCTCAGTAAAATAAATTTTGTCAGTTTGCTTTAGATATGGCATACCTAAATCTGGCATCAGGCACGGAACAATTTTTACAATCAGTAAAGAAGAGTTCGAAAAGTTGAAAGATTTTTAATTGTAACTTTTTCAAGAAGCTTCGTTTTCATGATATCATCTGATTAAATAAATGGGATATGATTTTTATGACTGTTCCTTCGGTATAACTATTGCTCAATCAGTGTTCCGGAAACAGTTTTAATTTCGCCATTATAATTTTTTAAAACAATATTAGTAAACGAAGCAGTAAGTTTTCCTGAAGGAGAAACAGTAATTGTCACTTCTGAATTAGAGTCATCTGAAGAATATTCAACTAATGAATTCCCAATAATACCAACTGTTACAGAGCATTGTGTAGTGTCAGCTATGGGCTTTTTAACTTTAAATACTCCGCTTTTCGATGGCAGATAAAAAAGCGAGAAATGAATTTCGACAAAATTATTGCCATTCTCCAAGCCCATAGTACCGTAATTGACACTTGCACCGAATGCGCCGCCCAGAAAAGTCCTTGCGTATCCTTTAAAAGTGATGCCGTCAACAGTCCACTGCGACAGGGGAGCTGGGGGTTGCTTATTCTTCTTACATGAAGTTCCTAAAGTTATTGTGAGCAAAAGATACAAAAGAGCCTTTTTCATAAAATCTATTTTTTGGTGAGTACACTGTTAAATAAATTTTATATAAATATAATATTCTCAAATGGCGTTTGCAACCCCCTCTCTTCAAAGTCTCGAAACTTCGCAGAGCAGACTCGACAGATATCTCAGAAAAAATTTCTTTGCCAAAAGGTATCAGGCACGGAACAATCTTTACGATCAGCAGAAAGGAATTTGAATTGTTGCAGAATTTGTGAGTGAGCCAGGTATGCCATATCTGCTCAGTAAAATAAATTTTGTCAGTTTGCTTTAGATATGGCGTACCTAAGGCAACCGAAATAAGTCTCACGCAAGCTTTATCTTACTGATCATATAACTGATCACCAAACCAAGCAACGCAATTACTGCAAACGAATAACGTAATCCTGCCAGCTCTGCAATATAGCCGATCAACGGCGGACCCATAAGGAAACCAAGAAAACCAACACCTGAAACTGTAGCAATGGCAATACCACTTGACACATCTTTTACTTTGCCTGCTGTGCTGTACACCAAGGGGATAATACTGCTCACACCAAAACCAACAATCAAAAAGCCGATGGTAGACATAATGATGTTCGGGAATAATACCGCTGTCATCATACCGGTAAAGATCAACACACCACTTAGCTGCACCATTTTTGTACGGCCAAAACGTTCAGCCAGTTTATCGCCTGTAAAACGTCCTGTTGCCATCATAATCATGAAGGAAGCATAACCCAACGATACCAGTTCTCCTTTTACTCCTACTACTTCTTTGAAGTAAACTCCGCTCCAGTCGAACATACAACCTTCGGCGCTCAAACAACAAAAAGCAATCAATCCTAATTGCAACAACAAACCTTTCGGCATCTGGAATCGTTTAAACGAAGAAGCAGAGCGACTGGTAGGCGTAATGATGAGATATTTCTGAAATAAAATATTCAGTGTAATCACAATCGCAGCAATGATCATAAAATGATACATGGGCACTAATTCCAAACGCATCATCAACAAACCAACCAAGGCGCCTGTAAAACCGGCGGTGCTCCACACACCATGAAAGGATGCAAGAATAGAACGTCCAAACAATGCTTCTGCATTTACAGCTTGTGTGTTTACTGAAATGTTGCAAAGGTTACCGGTTAATCCAAAAAGATAGAGTGATAAAGCCAGTTGCCAGGATGTAGTTGTTGATCCAATGATGATGAGCGTTAAGGCATATCCGGCGGCAGCTAACCGCAACACGTATTTGCTTCCGAAACGTGTAGCCAGTTTTCCGCTGAAGGGCATCATGGTCAATTGTCCGGCGGGTAGTGCCAGTAAAATGCTGCCTAATGCAGCTTCCGATAAATGCAAAGTAGTTTTAATATCAGGTATGCGGCTTGCCCAACTTGCAAAACAAATTCCCTGACAAAAAAAGAAGACCGAAACGGCAATTCGCATCTGCAGTCTGGAATACTGGCTTTGTAATGGTGAGATGGTGATCAATGATTGAATGAAAACGCAAATTTACTTGAAAACCGCTCATCATAAATATTATATGTCAGCCTGAAAACAATTGCTTTTGCAGGATGCCGCAGGACGGATAAGCTTCTTTGAGTGAGTACTTTAGACAGCTAAACTATTGCCATGTTTCGCTTGCCGGAGTTTCGTTTCCTTTTCCTCAGTTTATTGCTTTTCTGTACATCCGGATCAGTTGCACAATTAAAAATTCCTGCTGTTTTTTCAGATAATATGGTTCTTCAACGGGATAAACCATTGCCGGTTTGGGGAAAGGCAAATCCCGGAACAACCGTAATAGTTTCCTTTCTTTCACAACAAAAAACTGCAACAGCAACTAAGGATAGTAACTGGTCAGTTATATTAGATCCACTACAACTTTCTGCAACTCCTGCTGATCTTGTGATTAAAGCAGAATCAACGATTACTTTTCATAATGTATTGGTTGGTGATGTATGGCTTTGTTCAGGGCAGAGTAATATGGAATATCCATTAGACAGGAGATTAAAAAAATATGCAGCACCAAAAAACGGAACCGATCTTTCGGCAGATGAAGTAAATAAACCGAACAAGCCAAGTGCCATCCGTTATTTATATGTGGAACGTGTGCTGAATAAATTTCCTGAGCTGCCAACAAAAGGATGGAAGGATGGAAACGATACAATTGTAAGATATGTTTCTGCTATCGGTTATTTCTTCGCCAAAGAAATTTACGAAAAAACAAATGTGCCCATCGGTATCATTTCAACTTCATGGGGTGGAACAAGAATTGAACAATGGACTCCAGCGTCAGCATACAAACAATATGGTGCATTTAAACAATTTATTACAAGTGATACATTTAAGATTGATGGAATGCACCCGGGCCAGATGTTTAAAGGAATGATAGAACCGCTGATTCCATTTTCAATAAAAGGAGTACTCTGGTACCAGGGCGAAAGTAATTGCATGATTGAAGACCAGGCAACTTATCTTGAAAAATTTGGAGTATTTGTGAAATCATGGAGGACTTTATTCAATGGTGATCCGCTACCTTTTTATACAGTGCAGATTTCACCTTTTTTATATACATCAAGAAAAGACCCTAAGAAGCATAGTGCGGAGTTATTGCCAAAATTCTGGGAAGCACAGGCAATGTGTACAGTTATACCTGGGACAGATATGATTGTAACAACCGACCTGGTTGATAATTTAAAAGATATTCATCCTTCTTACAAATGGGTAGTTGCACATCGCCTGGCACTTAAAGCATTAGCAAGAGAGTATGATCATAATGTGGGTGAGTCATCAGGCCCTGTTATTAAATCAGTAAAAAGAAAAAGGAATAAACTTATACTCAGTTTTTCACATGCAGGAAATGGATTAATCAGCAGCGATGGGCAACCTTTAAGCTGGTTCAGCATTGCAGGGAAGGATGGAAAATTTGTACCTGCAACTGCGGTGATAAAAAATAATAGAGTTGAAGTTTTTTCAGCAGAAATAAAAAAGCCAAAGTATATACGCTTTGCATGGAATGAAGCAGCACAGCCCAACTTGTTTAATAAAGATGGACTGCCTGCTATGCCTTTCCGTACAGACAGATTCAGTAACTGATAATGAATTGAAACAGGAATGATCAGCATGTATATTCATATAAATAAAAAAATTGCAGTTGTTATAATCACTGTTTTGTTCTGCTTTTTGCACCAATCTATCTATGCACAGCGATTGATGGAGAACCTGGATAGAGGAACAGTGGCTGTTCGTACAAGTGCCAATGAAGTATTCATCAGCTGGCGTTTATTCGGTACTGATCCTGACAATACAAGCTTTAATATTTACCGTGATGCTGTTAAAATCAATGCAACACCAATAACCGGTGCAACCAATTATAAGGATAACGTTTCTGTAAATGGAAACTATGTGGTAAAAGCAGTGATCAACGGAACAGAAGAAACAAATAATAGAGCAGCAGCTGTCTGGTCGCAGCAATACAAACAGATTCCGATACAGCAACCTGCCGGCGGAACAACTCCTGATGCTGTTGCTTACACTTACACAGCCAATGATGCAAGCGTGGGCGATGTGGATGGCGATGGTGAGTATGAAATTATTTTAAAATGGGATCCTACTAATTCAAAAGATAATTCACAGTCGGGTTATACAGGAAAGGTTTATCTCGATGCATACAAACTGAATGGAACAAGGCTTTGGCGAATTGATTTAGGAATTAATATCCGTGCAGGGGCACATTACACACAGTTTTTGGTTTACGATTTTGATAGTGATGGTAAAGCTGAAGTGGCCTGCAAAACAGGTGATGGTACAAAAGATGGTATTGGAACAGTGATTGGTGATGGTACAAAAGATTACCGCAATGGGAGTGGTTATATTTTATCCGGTCCTGAATATTTAACAGTGTTCAACGGTTTAACAGGGGCTGCAATGGATACAAAAAACTATACACCTGCAAGAGAAACTGTAAGCAGTTGGGGTGATAATTATGGCAACCGTGTTGATCGTTTTATTGCCTGTGTTGCATATCTCGATGGAATAAAACCAAGCATGATCTTCGGTCGTGGATATTATACAAGACTTGTACGCAGTGCATGGGATTTCAGTAACGGGCAACTTGTACAGCGTTGGATCTTCGACAGTAATACATCAGGTAACGGCAGCTATGCAGGAATGGGGAATCACCAGATGACAGTGGGTGATGCAAATGCTGATGGTAAAGATGAAATATACAACGGTTCCAGTGCAGTGAATTATAATGGCACCGGTTTCTTTTCAAACGGGCTGGGACATGGTGATGCATTGCACATGACGGATATGGATCCTGATCGTCCGGGCTTGGAAATATGGCAGTGTTATGAAGAGCCTGCTAAATATGCGGGCAAGGGATTACGCATGATTGATGCTGCAACGGGTCAGTCTATCTGGGGTGTAAATACAACCGGCGATGTTGGCCGTGCTTTAGCAGGTGATATTGATCCCCGTTACAAAGGATATGAGTGCTGGGGTACAAACACTCTTTATAATTGCAAGGGTGATTCTATCGGGCCGTCACGCCCAAGTATTAATCATGCAGTGTGGTGGGATGGTGATCTGTTGCGGGAGATTTTAGATGGAGATGTTTTAGATAAATGGGATTACATCAATAACAGGTCAAACCGATTGTTAACGCTTTACCAGGCTTCATCAGGATCAGGGGGCTCAAATAATTCCACGAAGAAAAATCCCTGCTTAACTGCCGATATTCTGGGCGATTGGCGGGAAGAAATTATATTGCGCAGCACCGATAATCAATACCTGAATATTTATACAACAGTGAATGAAACAACGCATCGCATTTACACACTCATGCATGATCCGCAGTACCGTTTAGCAATTGCCTGGCAAAATGCCGCATATAATCAGCCGCCACATCCCGGTTTTTATTTGGGTGAAGGAATGGCTGCAGCACCAAAACCCAACATTCAACTGGTGAATAATATAACAACTGCAGTAAGAGATGTTTCAACAACAGGTTTAACTGTTGATGTATTTCCTAACCCATCAGTAAAATCATTTATCATAAAACTGAACAGTTCATTTACCTTCCAGTTGTTTGATGCAGATGGAAGAATGATTTTACAGGGAAAAGGAAACGGAACAACAGAAATGGGGCAACAGTTACAACCGGGGGTTTATTTTCTGAAAATACAATCGAAGAAAAAATCTATCACGCAAAAAATCATTAAACAATAAACAGATGACGAATTTAATCAGACATTATTTTTTCACTTTACTCGCATGCACTTTTTTTATACAGGCATCTGCACAGGTTGCAACTGCACCTGCATGGGTAAAGAAAGTGGGAGCTAGATCATTACCATCTGCTAAAACAATTTTTACTGTTAACAATTATGGAGCAGTGAGTGATACGGTAACGGTTAATACAAAAGCAATTCAAAAAGCAATTGATGCATGTGCTGCAAAGGGCGGAGGTATTGTTGTGTTTAAACCCGGTACTTATGTAACAGGTGCTTTGTTTTTAAAAAACAATGTACATCTGCGTATTGATAAAGGTGTATTAATTCTGGGTTCAACAAATTTTGGCGACTATCCTGATATTGACACCCGTGTTGCAGGTATAGAAATGATCTGGCCCGCTGCATTAATCAATGCAATCAATGTAAAGAATGTAGCGATTACCGGTGCAGGAATTATCAATGCAAGAGGAAAATTCTGCTGGGACAAATACTGGACAACAAGAAAAGAGTATGATGCAAAAGGACTCCGCTGGATTGTTGATTATGATGTAAAACGTGTAAGAACGTTGCTTGTGCAGAATTCATCTGATGTTACTGTAAAGGGATTGACCTTTAAGAATGCAGGCTTCTGGACTGTGCAGTTACTTTACTCAAACAATTTAACTGTTGATGGAGTTGTCATTAAAAACAATGAAGATGGAAGTGGTCCAAGTACGGATGGTATTGATGTGGATTCATCAAGCTGGGTGCTGATTGAAAACTGTGATATTGATTGTAACGATGATAATTTTTGTTTGAAAGCTGGAAGAGACTGGGATGGTTTAAGAGTGAACCGTCCCACAGAATATGTGGTGATCAGAAAATCTATTGCACGGAGAGGAGCAGGGCTTGTAACACTTGGCAGTGAAACATCGGGCGGCATCCGTCATATTTATTGTACTGATCTTGTGGCAAAGCATACCGACAACGGCTTGCGGATAAAATCAGCAACCACAAGAGGAGGAACAGTTGAAGATGTTTATTTTGTGAACTCTGTTTTAGATTCAGTTCGTAATGCTTACCAGTTTAATTTGAACTGGTATCCTGCTTACAGTTATTCTGAATTGCCCAAAGGATATACCATGGAAACAATTCCTCCGCACTGGAAATCCATGCTGCAAAAAGTTACACCGGCGGAAAGAGGAATACCTTATGCAAAGAATTTTTACATCCAGAATGTAAAGATCACCAACGCACAGAAAGGGTTTGAAGTAAACGGATTGGTGAATTCACAAATCGAAAATTTCCAGTTTCTCAATTCTTACCTGTCAGCAGCAACATTGGGAACAATGGAGTTTGCCAAGGGATGGAAGTTTACGAACACAATCATTGAAATAACAAAACCTGTAGAAAAAAAGAAAACAGCAGCAGGTATTGAAGAAGAGGAACGTCTAAAACAATAATATTTATTTTATGCGTAAAAATGTATTACTGATAACAGCACTCTTTTTGATGTTGCTTTCTGCACAGGCACAATACCAGATGGAATATCTTACACGTGGCGTGTATGCCGTAAATAGTGGCAACGGAAAAGTATTTGTGAGCTGGCGTTTACTGGGTACAGAAAACAATGATCTGTCGTTTAACCTGTACCGCACTGTAAATGGTAAAACTGCAAAACTCAATAAAGCCCCTTTGCAAACTGCAACAGGATTTACAGATGAATCAGTTGATACAAGTGCTGTAAATATGTATACTGTAAAAGCAGTTATCAATAAGAAAGAAGAACAGCAGGGCTCATCCTTTACCTTACAGTCAGCAGCAAAACCATATTTATCCATTCCATTGCAAACACCGGCAGGATATTCTGCCAATGATGCAAGTGTGGGAGATATGGATGGAGATGGTGTGTATGAAATTGTTGTTCACATGACGGGAAGAGCAAGAGATAATTCACAGGCTGGTAATACTGATGTTGCCATTTTTCAATGTTATAAACTCGACGGAACTTTTTTGTGGCAGATCAATCTTGGAAAAAATATTCGTGAAGGTGCACATTACACACAGTTCATGGTATATGATCTGGACGGAGATGGAAAAGCAGAGATCGCTATGAAAACAGCCGATGGTACTATAGATGGAAAAGGAACAGTGATTGGCGACAGTACAAAAGATTATCGTAACCAGCGTGGTTATATATTAAGTGGCCCTGAGTTTCTCACAGTGTTTAACGGACAAACAGGTGCTGCCATATCAACTGTCAGTTACGATCCTCCACGATATCCAACTTCTCTCAACCCAACAGAATACGAACTAAAAACCATGTGGGGTGATGGTTATGGCAACCGCATGGATCGTTTTCTTGCCTGCATTGCCTATCTCGATGGTAAACATCCTTCTTTAGTAATGTGCCGTGGTTATTATACAAGAACTGTTTTAGCTGCATGGGATTTAAAAGATAAAAAATTAATCAAGCGTTGGGTATTTGATTCAAATGATCCCGGTAATAAACCTTATGCAGGACAGGGGAATCATAATTTATCTGTAACAGATGTAGATGATGATGGAAAAGATGAAATTGTTTACGGACAAATGACAGTTGATGATAACGGCAAAGGATTATATACAACAGGTATTGGTCATGCAGATGCATTGCATGTAAGTGATCTTGATCCCCAACATCCGGGACTTGAAGTATTCAGTATCCAGGAGCGTTTTGGTGATGCAGGTGCAAATTTCCGTGATGCAAAAACAGGAGAAGTGATCTGGAAAAAACCTTCAGTTGCTGCAGGAGCAGATGGTGAAGGTCCGGGTCGTGCATGTGCTTTAGATCTCGATCCCCGTTATCCCGGCTTTGAATGCTGGGTCGCCGGAGCAGGAATTACAGGTATGTTTGATTCTAAAGGAAATAAGATCGCTGAAAAAACTCCTCCCTGTAATATGGGCATCTATTGGGATGGTGATGCTTTAAGTGAAGTGTTGAATGGAGTGAACATCAGTAAATGGGATTATATCAACAGTGCATCAGTTAAATTATTCGATGGAAGAGATTTTGGCTGCATGAGTAACAACGGCACAAAATCAAATCCAAGTTTGAGTGCAGATCTGTTTGGTGACTGGAGAGAAGAGCTGGTTTGCCGCACTACGGACAGTAAAGAGCTGCGGATTTTTTCAACATCTATTCCAACAGAAATTAAACTGTATACACTCATGCATAATCCGCAATACCGTTTAAGTATTGCCTGGCAGAATGTAGCATACAATCAGCCGCCACATACAAGTTATTTTATTGGTGAGGGAATGAAGATGCCTGCAAAACCGAATATTGTTATTAACAGAAAGTAAAAATATGACGAAGAGTAATTTTTTGCAGTTTATACAGAATCACAGACTCAGTGTAAGGTTGGTTTTGTTGTCGGCAGTGCTTACCTCATTTCTTATCATCAAAAACGAAAAACCAACAATATACATCATTGGCGATTCAACAGTAAGAAATACCAACCGTCCGCAATGCGGATGGGGTGAAATGATTGCTGAGTACTTTGATTCAACACAAATAAACATCAGCAACCAGGCAATGGCGGGACGAAGCACCAGAACCTTCATTAAAGAAAAACGCTGGGATAAAGTATTGTCAACCCTTACAGAAGGCGATTATGTCATCATACAGTTTGGTCATAACGAAGGCAGCAAGCCTGATACTTCAAGAGCCGGTTATCGTGGTGTGTTAAGAGGAACCGGTGATGAAACAGTTGAGTTAACATGGAAAGACGGAACTATTGAAACCGTACATACGTATGGCTGGTATTTGAAGAAGTTTATTAACGATGCGAAGATGAAAGGTGCAAGACCCATCATCTGCTCCATGATACCCCGCAACCAATTTGTTGAAGGAAAA
Source organism: uncultured Chitinophagaceae bacterium (assembly GCA_964580775.1). Taxonomy (GTDB): domain Bacteria; phylum Bacteroidota; class Bacteroidia; order Chitinophagales; family Chitinophagaceae; genus Lacibacter. Next base: position 10,492 of record CAZOLW010000033.1, read on the forward strand.
GTAAAAAGAGCAGATAAAGATTATGGCAAATGGGCAAAAGAAGTAGCTGAAAGCGAAGGGGTTTATTTTATTGATCTGAACAGTATCACTGCTGAGAAATATGATGCGTTAGGGCCGGATGAAGTGAAAAAGTTTTTCCCCGGCGATCATACACATACCAATGTGGAAGGTGCAAAAGTAAATGCAGCATCTGTTATACATGGTATTCGTAATTTGAGTAATGACCTGCCACTTGTAAACTATTTAAAGAAAAATTAATTATTGTAACAGAATAAAATAATACTCATGAAAGTCTTGAAAATATTTTCTCTCCTATTTGTTGCAGCAATGTTATCGTTTACATTACTACAGCAAAAGCCTGTCTTTTACATTATTGGTGATTCAACTGTAAAGAATGGTGATGGTACCGGTAAGAATAACCAGATGGGCTGGGGTACAATGATTGATGTTTATTTTGATACGGCACAAATCAGTGTCCGCAATCATGCCATTGGCGGAAGAAGCAGCCGCACATTTATTACCGAAGGAAGATGGGATAAGATTATGGCAACATTACAAAAAGGTGATTACGTAATTATGCAGTTTGGTCATAACGATGCAAGCCCGTTAGATGATACGGCAAGAGCAAGAGGAACGATTCGTGGTATCGGCAACGACAGTTCAGAAATTTATAATCCCATTCGTAAAATTAAAGAAACTGTTTACAGTTACGGCTGGTATATGCGTAAGTATGTACGTGAAACAAAATCGAAAGGCGCTATCCCGATTATTTGTTCACTGGTGCCACGCAACAACTGGAAAGATGGTAAAGTAACCCGCTCTGCAGATAGTTATGCTTTATGGGCTGAACAGATTGCAAAGGAAGAAGGTGCTTATTTCATTAACCTGAATGAATTGGTTGCAGCACGGTATGAAGAAATGGGAGAGGAGGCGGTAAAGCCATTCTTCCTTGTAGATCGTACACATACAAATATTGACGGGGCTAAGTTAAATGCTGAAATTGTGGCAAAGGCGTTGAAAGAAATCAAGCCTGGTTCATTGGTAAACCATATGAAGTAAAAGACTAAAAACGATTTTCATTTATTAAAATAATCAGTATGCAACGTGTAGCATTTAAAATGAAACTGTTTAAAGGCAAAGAGGAAGAATATAAAAAAAGACATGATGCCTTATGGCCCGATTTGCAGGAGTTACTGAAGCAAGCCACCATCAGCGAGTACAGTATTTTCCTTGATGAAGAAACAGGGTTTCTCTTTGGTGTAATGAAAATTGAGGATGCTGTAAAGGTTGACAGTTTACCCTCGCATCCGGTGATGAAAAGGTGGTGGGCTTATATGAAAGACCTGATGGAAAGCAATGCGGATAATTCACCGGTAAGCATTCCGCTGAAAGAGGTGTTTTATTTACCCTGATAAAAGGACAGGTATAAAAGGGTGGGGAAGGTTCCCTGTTAAATAAATATTCTGCTTCCATAAAAACTGTAATTCTCCCTGAATTCTTTTGGTGTGCAATCTTTCTTTTTCTTGAAGAGACGGTTGAAGTTGGATATATTATTAAAGCCGCAGTTATAAGCTACTTCTGAAACGGATTGGGTTGTATCAATCAGTAATCTAGATGCATGGCCTAATCTTATTTCAAGCAGGCTGTCAATAAATGTAATGCCTGTTCTGGTTTTAAAAAACCGGCTGAATGAAACCTCGGTCATATTCACCAGCTTCGCAATTTCATTGAGCGTAATATTTTTATGAAAGTTCTGATTCATATATTCAAATGCTTTTTCTATACGACGGCTGTTGTAGGATACTTCTGCATTGTTGAAAGTGGCAACGGACAGCGTATGCATGTTTCTTGAAACTGAAAGATCATGCAGGATGGAAAGTAATTCAAGTACAGAATCAAAACCCTGCTTCTTACTTAATGCAATCAACCTCGGTGTAATCTGTTCAATGGTTTGTTTGGAAAAGGAAATGCCTTTTGCAGAAAGCTCCAGCATATTGCGTATAAAACTCATCTGGTTGCGGCGTAGAAATTTTTCATCGAAGAGGTCTTTGTGAAACTGAATGGTGATCTCTTTTATTTCTTTGCTTTTACATTTATGTGATTCCCAAACATGTGGCAGGTTCGATCCTACAAGAACAAGTTCCAGCTCATCGATTTCACCAATATGATCCCCAACAACACGTTTGGCGCCTTTTGCATTTCGGATAAAATTCAGTTCTAATTCTTCGTGACTGTGAAATGGAAAATCAAATTCTGATTTAGTTCTTGTAAAGATGGTAAAGCAATCACTACTGGTAAGAGGGGTGATTTCTCTGAGTATAACCGGTTGCATGAGAAATTCAGTTTACTGTAAAACTACCAATTGGTTGATAAAATAGTATTATTTTATTTATTTTTTGTGTTAGACCATATTACGCAAAATATTCAATACTACCAATGCTTTCAAATAATGATCTTCGTCAGTATACCAATAAAGTACTACTATTTGATATAATAGTATTACTTTGGTTTACATCAAAAAAACTAATTTTGGACAAATATTCTTGCTATATGAGAAAATCTCAATCTTCCCTGAGAATCACAATGGTCATTGTGTTTCTTTTATTCTCTATTCTCAATTTTGCGCAAACCAGAACTGTTACCGGAGTTGTTTCTGACAAAGCAGGTACTCCACTTGGAAGTGCTACTGTAAGTGTAAAGGGACAGCGGACTGCGACCATTACAGATGCAAACGGTGCATTTAAAATTGCAGTTTCATCCTCCAATGCTGTTTTGGTTGTATCCTATGTTGGAGCAAAATCTGTAGAAGTTTCAACAGCCGGTAAAGCAACTGTTCTTGTAACACTTGATGTTACAGAAACAAAACTGAGTGAGGTTGTTGTTGTTGGTTATGGTAAATCCAGACGTTCGAATCTTACCACTGCCCAAACATCCGTATCTGCAAAAGATATGGAGCGAACAGTCAATACAACAATTGAACAGGCCATCCAGGGCAGGGCGGCCGGTGTGTATGTTACACAAAACTCAGGACAGCCCGGCGGTGGTATTTCCGTTAATATTCGTGGTATCAGTTCACTGGGCCGTACACAACCATTATTTGTAGTGGATGGTGTACAGATACAGGGAAATGAAGATGTTTCTTATGGTTCATCCAGCTCATCCAATCCTTTAGCCGGTATTAACCCCAATGATATTGAAGATATCCAGATTCTGCAGGGGCCATCTGCCACAGCTATTTATGGTTCACGTGGTACCAATGGTGTAATCCTGGTTACAACTAAACGTGGAAAGGCGGGTGATTTTAAAATCAATTATACTTATCAATATAATCTTCAGACTCCGCCTAAAGAACTGGACGTAATGAACCTGAGCCAGTATGCACAGATGGTGAAGGAATACCATGCAATTGCAGGCGGAACTACACCAGGTGAATTTTTAGATCCAACCCTCTTGGGTGTAGGAACAAACTGGCAGCGGGAATTATTTAACAATGCTGCCATGAGTAAACATCAGTTGAGTTTAAGCGGTGGCAATAACAACACCACTTATTATATGTCAGGTGAATACCTGAAGCAGCAGGGTGTGGCTTTAGGCTCTGGTTTTAACCGTTATGGCTTCAGGCTCAATATGGATAATAAACCAAGAGAGTGGTTAACAATTGGAACAAACCTCAGTTTTAACCAAACCAATGAAAATCTCACTGCTACAAACTATGGGGATGCTCAAAGCCCGCTTATTTCAAATGCCTTGCGTTTAACACCACAGATACCTGTTAAAAATCTGAATGGATCATGGGGCGGAAGTGATCCGGTGAACGGAGCTAATCAATTTGCACCGGTAAATCCTGTTGCACTTGCAAGCCTCATTACCAATAATAATATGAAACGGCAATTTTCAGGAGGTTTAAACCTTGGCATTACTTTAATGAAAGGGTTGGTATTCAGAACTTCACTTAATGGTAGTGCAGGTAACGGACTTTCTACTTATTATACACCAACTTATAATATTGATCAGTGGCATAATAACTTACTTGCATCATTACAATCCGGAACTTACTCAAGCTGGTCCTGGAACTGGAACCAGTTGCTTGAATATACAAAGCAAATCAATAAGCACAGTTTCACATTAATGGCAAGTCATGAGGCCCAGGAATCACAATGGAAAGCTTTATCTGCAGGAAGAACGGGATTTCTCACCAATGATATCTATGATGTAAATGCAGGAAGTCCTACTTCAGCTACGAACGATGGTGGCACCTATCCCTGGGCAATGGAATCATACTTAGGGAGAATTAACTATAATTATGATAACCGTTATCTCTTAACTGGTTCTTTCAGAACAGATGGTTCTCCTAACTTCGGTGCTGATAACAGGTGGGGTAATTTCCCTTCCGTTTCCATTGCATGGAGAGCTTCACAGGAAAAATTTTTCCAGGTTCCTTTCATCAGCGAATTGAAACTGAGATATGAAACCGGCTTAACCGGAAACCAGGGAACTGGCTCGGGTATTTACGCTGCCATGAATACAGGAGCAACACAATGGGGAACCGGTTTTTTGCCGGCAACATTTACCAATCCAAAATTGAAATGGGAGCCAACAATGACACACAACGTTGGTCTTAATCTTGGTTTGCTGAATAACAGAATTTCTATTGAGGCCGATTATTATATCAAGAATACGGATAACCTGCTCCTTACCGCAAGCCTGCCATGGTACATGGGTACAAATGGAAGTCCCGGTTCAATTGGTGCGCCTATTGTGAATACAGGTGCTTTAAAAACAAAGGGCTGGAATTTTACAGTCGTAAGTACCAATATTCAGAATAAAAGTTTCAGATGGGAAACAAACCTGAATCTTTCTCAGTTCAAAACAACTATAGAATCATTAAATTCTGAAAATGCGTTTATCGACAGAACATCATGGTGGATGAATAACTGGACTCAACGTGCAGCCATTGGTTATCAACCATGGTTATTCAGAGGATATATTGAAGAAGGAATATTTACATCAATAGAAGAAATTAATGCCAGTGCTGTACCGGTTGACAACAGTGGAAACAGAAGACCCACAGATCCGCAAACAGGTATATGGGTAGGTGATGTGAAGTATAAAGACATTAACGGCGACGGAAAGATTGATGTAAAAGATATGACCAATATCGGCAATCCATGGCCTAAACTTACAGCGGGTTTAACCAATTCATTCTCCTATAAAGGTTTTGATCTGAGTATTCTTATTACCGGCACATACGGCAACGATATCTACAATTACATTGCTTCAGAAGCAAGTAACCCCAATAATATCAATCTCAGCCGGAATTTATTGATTGCATCGATGGACTATGCAAAGGTTAGTTCAGATGCGAACGGAAAACCGTATCTGACAAATGCCGGAACAACCATTCCACGCATGTCAAACAATTCTGTTGCCAATGATAATAACTACGGAAAAATTACCACGAGGTTTGTTGAAGATGGTTCTTATATAAGACTAAAGAATGTTACACTTTCTTACAATATACCTGTTAAGTATTTAAATTATACCAAAATAATAAAAGGATTAAGGGCAACAATCGGAGGTCAAAATCTAATTACACTTACGAAGTACAAAGGATATGATCCTGAAGTAGGGGCCTATGTAGGTACAGGCTCCAGCTCATCTAACCAGGCAATCGGAATTGACTTCGGCCGCTATCCATTAACCCGCATGTATACTGCAACAATCAGTGTAAACTTCTAAACTTATTAAAATGAAAAAGATAATTAGCATAAAATATTTAATAGGCTTGCTGGTTGCCGTTGCAGCATTTTCAGGCTGTAAAAAAACGTTTCTTGAAAAGCCACCATTGAGTTCAATTACGGATGCCAACTTTTATAAAACAGACGATCAGGTATTGGCAGGAACAGCTTTGCTTTACAGCCAGGTATGGTTCGACTATAATGATAAGGCAATGTATAACCTTGGTGACTTCAGAGGAGGCACTGCATTTTCTGCATGGAACGACAGGGGAAATGTATTGTTTAATACCACTGGTGACAACGGAGAGAACGGCGCATCATGGCGTGCATTTTTTAATGTAGTCGGTCAGTCTAATCTCTTTCTTTATAATATCAAACGGTATGGTGGAGAAAATGTTTCTGCATCTGTACGGAAAACAGCCATTGCCGAAGCAAGATTTATGCGGGCATTAGCTTACCGTTTCCTGGTGATGAACTGGGGGCCTGTTCCGATAATTGAAAACAACTTCGATCATTTGTTTGATACATCTATTACAAGAAATACTGTGCCAAGTGTATGGCGGTTTATTACAAGAGAAATGCGTGCAGCAGCAGCAGATTTACCTGAAACTGCAATACAGGAAGGAAGACTCACAAAATGGTCTGCCGAAGGAATGCTTGCCCGTTTTTATCTTACAAGGGCAGGTGTTGAAGCTACCGGTGCTGTAAGAAAACAACAGTTTTTAGACAGTGCAAAATACTATGCAGGAAGAGTGATCAGTAACAGCGGAAAGAAATTGCTTCCCGATTATTATAGTTTATTCAAATATCCTTACGATAATAATGCAGAAAGTTTATTTGAACTGCAATGGGTGTTTGCCGGATCAAATGTTTGGGGTATTTCGAACAGTATGCCTGAATATCTTGCGTTCAGTCCTGATATCGCATTTGGCGGATGGGGTGGAGATAAAAGCGCAACCTGGTGGCTGGTAAAACAATACGACGGTATTACAGAACAGGCCGATGGTACTTTAAAAGGCCGTACGCTGGATCGCCGGTTATACTCAACATTTATGCTTCCGGGAGCTTATTATCCTGAGATTACCAAAGTTTCAGACAAAGCAAAATTGATATATCCATTTACCGGAACCGATCAGAATTTTCTTGCAATCAAAAAGTACATCATTGGTTCGCCAATTGATTTAGCAGGGATTGCTTCTCAGCAACGGTACCCGAACGATACTTATATGATGCGGTTAGCAGAAATGTACCTGATATATGCAGAAGCAACTATTGGGAATAATGCATCAACCAGTGATGCAACTGCTGTTGAATACTTTAACAAAGTGCATACAAGAGCAGGATTACCTGATTATGTGGTGGGAGGACCAAATGGAAGCGGACCACTTACACTTGATGTAATTTTTTCTGAACGCTTTAAAGAGTTTGCAATGGAAGGTATGGCATGGTACGATCTTGTAAGTCTTCATTATTATAATCCTTCTAAAACGTTTTCAATTCTGAATTCACAGGATAGGGGTATGTTCTTTACAAGACCAGATCAAATGCCGAATCCAACACAATGGACCTTTACAAAAACATCCTGGTTTACAGAAAGATTGGTTTCTGCCAATGAAGGTAATTTCCTTTTACCCATTCCAAATTCAGAAGTCAGCAACGCCCCAAATCTTCAAAAACCAGCAATTGATTATCCATAATTGTTGCCAACCAGATTGTTAAATAAAAAAGATATTACAATGAAACGATTAAATAAAAACATACTTTTTCTTCTGATAGCTGTTGCTTTTGCCGGGGTGTATTCTTCCTGCACAAAAGAAACAACCGGAGAGCCGAAAGTAAAATATGTAAGAATAACTAGCCCCGAATCATCCGATTCATTATTGATTGGTGCAGGCCAGGGACGCCTGATCGCTATCATGGGCGAAAATTTACAGGATGCAGTTGAGATCTGGTTTAACGATCAGCAGGCCCGACTGACACCAACATATATTACCAATACAACAATATTGGTATCGGTACCCAATCCAATTCCAAAACAGATTAGCAATAAACTGAAAATCATATTTAAAAATGGATTTATACTGAACCATGATTTTGAGGTACAGATCAGTAAACCATCTGTAAACGGAATGGTTTGCGAATTTGCAAATGATGGAAGCATTGCAACAATTAAAGGAGACTTTTTTTATACTCCATTAACGGTAACATTTACAGGTGGAGTTACCGGAACAATCGTTTCTGTAACAGACCAGCTTATACAGGTACAGGTTCCTGCAGGAGCACAACCAGGGCAGATTACAGTTAAGACCAATTTTGGTGAAACCAAATCAGACTTCTGGTTCAGAGACAGCAGGGGCCATTTCATTGACAGTGATCCATATGAAGGATGGTGGAATTCAGGATATGTAATCAGCAATCCCGGCGCAAGCGATCCCCCGTCAATCAGCGGTAACTACATCAGGTTTACAAAACAGATAGGTTCATGGAGCTGGAATGAATTAGCAGGCGGTCCGGCATCATCAATGCCAGCGCACAGTAAAAATATTCCTGATGCTGCAATTTTAAAACCGGAAGATTATAATCTGAAGTTTGAAGTAAACACCATCAAACCATATAATGGAAATGTTTTAAAAATTAATGTTGCACTGAGTGCTGAAGATAATAACGGTTACAAATGGATACCTCCTTACGATACAAAAGGTCAGTGGCAAACGGTGGTTATTCCATTAACTGAGGTATTTGCACAGTATACACCAAAACCTGCAGTTAATCCTGCCGGTTACTGGTGCCGCTTACTTATGGGACATGCAGAAGGCAGCCTGGATGCAGATATTGCTTTTGATAACTTCAGGGTAGTACCAAAAGTTATTAAGTAAACATTACCTAAAACATACAATTCAAAACGATGAATAAAATATTTAATGTACGGATGCTTTCCTTCCTTTGCTTTGTTACATTCATTGGAATAGCAACGTCATGCAAAAAAAATGATGCGAAGTCCGGTAATGTGGAACTGCTGAGTTTTGGTCCAACCGGGGCAAGGCATGGAGATACATTAGTCTTTATTGGTAATAACCTGGGTAAGGTTACATCCATTCAGTTTACAGGAGGCTCAACTGCAGTTGTTGAGCAGAAAAATTTTGTTCTGCAATCAGCTGAACTTATTAAACTGATTGTTCCTTCATCTGCAGAGAAAGGATTTGTTACCGTTAAAACTCCCGATGGTGATATTGTTTCAAAAACAATTTTTAACCTGAATGTATTAACCAGTGTAACTTCTATTACTGCGCAGGCACGTCCTGGAGAGAACATTACTATTACAGGTAACTATCTCAACTGGGTAACAAGGATCATGTTTGCAAGAGATAAACTGGTTACAACTTTTGTAAGTAAAACAATCAATCAGATTGTTGTAACAGTACCTGCTGATGCTGAAACGGGACCATTGATTCTTTCTTATGCCGGAACTGATTCATCTGATGTGCAGACAGCAGATACATTAAAAGTTACACTGCCTGTTACTACAGCTCTTGCTCCCAACCCAATTAAACATCAAACAAACCTTACAATAACAGGAACAAATCTTGACCTTGCGAAGAAGATAGTATTTGCAGGAGTTGGAACACCTGTTACAACTTTTGTAAGTCAGTCTGCAACACAGATAGTAGTAAAAGTTCCTGCCGGAACCCAAACCGGTAAAGTAACATTGGTTGCTGCTTCAGGAGTTACTTCAGTTTCAACAATGGATTTACAGGTTGTGTTGCCTGTTATTACAACCATTGCTCCCAATCCAATTCTTCCTTTAGCTGACCTTACTATTACAGGAACAAATCTTGATTTGGTTACAGGAGTTTCTTTTACAGGTATTGTTAATCCGGTTACAGCTTTTGTAAGCCAGTCTGCTACTCAGCTTGTAGTGAAAGTTCCGGATGGTACATTGAAAGGAAAAATTACATTGTCAGTTTTAAATTCTTCATTAACTGTCACATCAAGCCAGGTGCTGGATTTAATTGGCGGTCTTCCTCCGCTTGCTGATTTCCCTTATGCAATCTATACTGATGCATTGCAAAATGGATATCAAAACTGGTCATGGGCAGGAAATGATTTCAACAGTACAGCGATCGTTCGCCAGGGTACTACATCCATTAAAGCAACGTATGGTGCCGGTGGTTATGAAGGAATTACCTTTCATGCCGGTGCTCCAACCGCAACTGCAGGATATACAAAATTTGAATTCTCGGTGTTTGGTGAAGCAGGTACGGGAGGCAAAACATTGAATGTTGTTGTGAACGGAAATTGGGGGGCACCTGCAACGGTTACAGTGTTAGCTGGTGAGTGGTCAACATTCAGTATAGATCTTTCTGCAATTGGTGCTACAACTACATTAAGTGAAGTTACCCTTCAGTCTGCAGGATGGAGTGGAGTCATTCATATTGATCATGTTGGTTTAAGATAATAGCGGCAGCAATAAAATGAGGCATATAAAATGAAACATCCACTTTCTGTTGTTGAAATGACAAAGTGGATGTTTTTTATTTTGTAATGGTTAACGAAGCAGCTGGAATTGATTTTTGTACAATTTTAAAAAGCGGAGTTTGTTAAATAAATCAGGGTTTAATTATTTACTGTGCATATTATTTCTGCTGTCTTTTCCTGTTGCATTCTCAAATGCCGGAATCATTGAGTTGACTGAGAAGAGCAATACACTTTTCATGGATGGCAGTCCTGAAAAAGTGGCTTACAGGAGTAAAACATTTGTCCCGAAATCATTTATCACAACAAAGAATGGACAATTCATCCTAGACGGAAAACCTTATTACTATATCGGTGTCAATTACTGGTATGGAGGTTTAGTGGCAAATGATGCAAAAGGAAGAGAACGGATAAGAAAAGAACTTGATTTTCTGAAAAGCAAAGGTGTTACGAATCTCCGTGTAATGGCTGGTGCTGAGGGAAAAGGACAGATCAATGGTGTGCCGAGAGTTGAACCTGCATTGCAAACAAAGGCAGGTGTGTTTAGCACAGATCAGTTAAAAGGGCTTGATTTTTTGCTTGCTGAAATGGGAAAACGGAAAATGAAAGCCGTTATCTTTTTCAGTAACAACTGGGAGTGGAGCGGTGGCTTTTTGCAATACCTCAACTGGAATGGATTGATTGCTGATTCTGTACTGCAGCGCAAATTAGGCTGGGGTGAAATGAGGGATTATGTTAGTCAGTTTTATAATTGTTCAAACTGTATGGAACAATATGAACAACAGGTAAAATTGATTGTCAACAGAATCAATACCATCACTAAGAAAAAATATACTGACGATCCTTCCATCATGAGCTGGGAAATTGCCAATGAACCAAGACCCATGCGACCTGCAGCAATTGAGGCGTATAAGAAATTTATCAGTTATACTGCTTCGTTTATCAGATCACTTGATCAGCATCATTTAATCACCATTGGCAGCGAAGGTGAAATGGGCAGTGAGAATATAGATGTGTTTACTGCTGTTCATGCAGATAAAAATATTGACTACGCAACCATTCATATCTGGCCAAAGAACTGGGGATGGTTCAAGGATACATCCATTGCAAAAGATTTTGATGAAGTAGTGAAAAAAACAACAGACTATATTGCAAAACATGCTTCTGTTGCAAAACAGATGAATAAGCCACTGGTTGTTGAGGAATTTGGTTTGCCGAGAAATGGTCATTCATTTTCTTTAGCTGCATCTACTTCTTTCAGAGACAGGTATTACACCTCAATATTTGATCAGTTGCTGAAAGATGCACAACAGCATGGTGTAATTGCAGGTGCAAATTTCTGGACATTCAGCGGTAGTGGCCGGCCTTCTTACAAACAGTTGCTTTGGAAAAAAGGCGATGATGTACTGGGTGATCCACCGGTTGAAGAACAGGGATTAAATTCTGTGTTCGATGCAGATATCAGTACCTGGAAAGTAGTCAGTTCCTTTACTAAAAAATTAATCGCACTGTAATGAAATACAAAAGTCAGCATATCATTGTTTTTATTTCTGTTTTCTTTCTGCTTGCCTGCAAGGCAAAAGCACAGCAGGAATTACCAACAGATAAAAAGGCAACAAAGGAAACCGTAAGTCTGTATAATAATTTAAAGAAATTATCATCTAAAGGGTTCATGTTTGGCCACCAGGATGATTTGGCTTATGGTGTAAACTGGAGATATGAAAAAGGAAGAAGTGATATCAAAGATGTTGCAGGTGATTATCCTGCTGTATATGGATGGGAACTTGGCGGATTGGAACTTGACCAGACTAAAAACCTGGATGAAGTGCCATTTGATCAGATGCAGCAGTTCATCAAAGATGGTTATGCAAGAGGTGGAGTGATAACCATCAGCTGGCATTCATACAGCCCGTTTGGAAAGGGGATCAGTGCATGGGATACTACACATGGCACAGTTGCATCAATTATACCGGGAGGTGTAAATCATGAACTGTATAAAACATGGCTTAGTAAGGTTGCTGTATTTTTTGAATCATTGAAGGGGAGCAATGGAGAAATGATACCGGTTTTATTCCGTCCTTTTCATGAACTCACCGGCAGTTGGTTCTGGTGGGGCAAAAACAATTGTTCTGCTTCAGATTATAAAGCACTCTGGCGCTTCACGTTTGATTACCTGCACACACAAAAGAACCTGCACAATATTTTATGGGTATATAATACAGGGGGTGATTTTAAAACAAAAGAAGAATACTTAGAAAGATATCCGGGTGATGATGTAGTAGATATAGTAAGTTTTGATACCTATCAAAGTGGAGATCCAAAGAAGAGTGAAGGGTTTGTAAAGAATACAAACTTACTGCTGGGTATGGTTGGACAAATAGCAGCAGAAAAAAATAAATTGTTTGCATTGGCAGAAACAGGATTTGAATCTGTACCCAATGAAAAATGGTGGACTGAAACCTTACTCAAAGCGATTGGCGATAACAAAATCTCCTATGTATTGGTATGGCGCAACCATGGTTACCAGGAGAGTACAAAGCGGATGCATTATTATGGCCCATTCAAAGGACAGGTTTCGGCAAATGACTTTGTTGAGTTTTATCATTTGAGCAGCACCTTATTTGAAAAGGATGTAAACAGTGAAAAACTGTACAGATAATTTTTTTTAGTCATAATCAAAATCAAACTGCGGGCTGATTCTTCAGCCTGCAAAATTTTATTCAACCGGAAAATAAATTGAACAGACAGGATGAAATTAGAATTAATTGATATAAGCATTGTTATTCTGTACCTCGCTTCCATGCTGATCATTGGATGGGTATTAAGGAAAAAGGCAAGACAAAACAAAGAAAGCTATATGATGGGAGGGAAAAAACTTCCCTGGTATATGCTCGGCTTAAGTGATGCTTCTGATATGTTTGATATCAGCGGCACCATGTGGATGGTATCCCTGTGTTTTGTGTATGGGATAAAAAGTATGTGGCTGCCTTTTCTGTGGCCGGTGTTTAACCAGGTGTTTAATATGATGTTCCTGGCAAAATGGCTGAGAAGATCAAACGCAAATACAGGGGCTGAGTGGTTACAGACAAGATTTGGATTAAAAGGAAAAGGTGTAACAGGATCGCACAATATTGTAGTGGCGTTTGCATTGATCGGCTGTCTTGGTTTTTTAGCTTACGGATTTATCGGGTTGGGAAAGTTCATTGAAATATTTGTTCCGTGGAATTTGGTACAGCCTTACATTCCTTTTGATATAGCACCGCAGTATGTGGCTCATTTTTATGGAATTGTATTTACGCTGTTTGCCATGTTCTATTCCATTTTGGGAGGTATGCACAGTATTGTTATTGGTGATCTGATCAAATATGCAATCATGACTGTGGGATGTATTTCGATTGCTGTTATTGCCATGATACACCTGCATGGAAATACATTGAACGTTCCTGCCGGATGGGATAATCCATTCTTTGGCTGGAACCTGGATATGAACTGGGCCGGTATTGTTGAAGATGCCAACAAAAAAATTGCCGAGGATGGATACAGTTTATTCGGAATCTTTTTTATGATGATGATTTTTAAAGGCGTGTTTGCATCACTGGCCGGTCCTGCACCGAACTATGATATGCAAAAAGTATTGTCAACAAAATCGCCGAAGGAAGCATCTAAAATGACAGGCTTTGTTTCCGTTGTATTATTGCCCATAAGGTATTTTATGGTAATTGGACTTACTGTACTTGGTTTACTTTATTATAATCAGCTGAATTTAAGTAATGGTACCGGGGGAACAGATTTTGAACGTGTGCTTCCTGCAGCTATCAATAATTTTTTACCTGTTGGTATTTTAGGCCTTGTGTTAACAGGTTTGCTGGGAGCATTTATGGGCACTTTCTCCGGTACACTGAATGCTGCACAGGCATATATCGTAAATGACATCTACCTGAAGTATGTTAATCCTCATGCATCTACTAAGAAGATTATGGGGATGAATTATTTCACGGGAATTATTGTGGTGGCAGTAGGTGTAACACTTGGTTTTTTTGCAAAGGATGTTAACAGTATTCTGCAATGGATTGTATCAGGTTTATATGGGGGTTACATAGCTGCCAATGTATTGAAATGGTACTGGTGGAGGTTTAATGCAAATGGATTTTATTATGGTATGTTAACCGGTATTGCCGGCGCTCTTGTCTTTTCAAGATTTTTTAATGGAGTAGAATTTTTGTATTACTTCCCGTTATTATTTGCTTTATCAATTGCCGGCTGTTTAATTGGAACATACACAGCGCCTGCTACTGAAGTGGAAATACTGAAGAAATTTTACAGCACGGTTCGCCCATGGGGTTTCTGGAAACCCATTCATGAACTGGTGATAAAAGACAATCCTTCATTTGAACCGAACAAACGCTTTAAGCTGGACATGTTTAATGTAGTGATTGGAATTATTGCACAATGCTGTTTAACCATTTTGCCAATGTATATCGTACTCTGGTTAAAATTACCACTGTTGATTACTGTGGTGATATTAATTGTTATTGGATTTATATTAAGGAAAACGTGGTGGAACAAACTGGAAGATTGAACAATTAAATTATAATGTATGCGAAGTAATTTCTTTAGTCGCTTAGCAAAGCTGGAGAAAAGTCATGAGGCCCTTTTGCAGCAGACGAACTCAAAAGCAGAATCAGGTAATGGAGTCATAGACAGGTATATAAATCCTGTATTAACGGCATCACATACACCTTTATTCTGGCGATATGATCTGAATTCTGACTGCAATCCATTCCTGATGGAGCGCTTTGCCATCAATGCTGTTTTAAATGCCGGCGCTATTAAATGGAATGATAAATATATTGTTGTGGCAAGGATCGAAGCTGCTGATCGCAAATCTTTTTTTGCCGTTGCTGAAAGTGCGAATGGAATTGACCAGTTTAAATTCTGGGATTACCCGATTGTAATGCCTGAGACCAGTATACCAGATACCAATGTGTATGACATGCGTTTGGTGCAGCACGAAGATGGATGGATCTATGGATTGTTTTGTACAGAACGGAGGGATCCGAAAGCAAAAGAGGGTGATCAGACATCTGCTATTGCACAATGTGGCATCGCCAGAACAAAAGATTTGATTGTATGGGAACGGCTGAATGATCTTGAAACGCCTTCTCCACAACAACGCAACGTTGTGCTTCATCCGGAATATGTTGATGGCAAATATGCTTTCTATACCAGGCCGCAGGATAGTTTCATTGAAGCGGGAAAAGGCGGAGGTATTGGTTTTGGATTAAGCGATACAATAGAAAATGCAAAGATTGAAAAGGAAATGGTGATTGACAGGAAAATATACCATACAGTTTATGAAATGAAGAACGGCCTGGGACCTGCACCTGTCAAAACAAAATTGGGTTGGCTGCATCTTGCTCATGGTGTAAGAAATACAGCAGCTGGGTTAAGGTATGTATTGTATATGTTTATGACAGACCTGAATGATCTTACTAAAATAATTTATAAACCTGCCGGTTATTTTATGGCACCTGAAGCTGATGAGCGGATCGGTGATGTATCGAATGTGGTTTTCAGCAATGGCTGGATTGCCGACGATGACGGAACCGTATTTATTTATTATGCTTCTTCTGATACACGTTTGCATGTAGCAACTTCAACAGTGGATCAGCTGCTCGATTATGTGATCAATACAGCAGCTGATGGATACAGATCTGCAGAAACAGTAAAAACATTAACTGCACTGATTGATAAAAACCTGTCGAATGAACTGGTAAAAGTTGAGCACAGTAAATCAGAAAAATCAACAAGAACATCTCTCAAGTGATGGTAACCCTGAAAGCCGATATCAATTCAGGCATCTTAACCCGGTATAAGTCTGAAATGAAAGAAGAACTGAATGCAATTCTCTCTTACTGGATGAACTATGCTGTTGACAAAGAGCAGGGCGGTTTTTATGGAAGCATCAACAATGAAAATATTCCTGACAGAGATGCTCCGAAAGGAATTGTTCTTAACAGCCGCATACTCTGGACATTTTCTGCTGCTTATGAATTCACAGAAGAGCAATCGCATCTCAATACCGCCGCAACTGCTTTCAATTACATTACTGATCATTTTATTGATTATGAATATGGAGGTGTATTCTGGTCGGTTAATTCTGCCGGTGAAATGAAGGATGGAAGGAAACAGATTTATGGACTTGCATTCTGCATTTATGGAATGTCAGCTTATTACAAAGCTTCCGGCAATGGAATGGCATTGCGTTTTGCAAAAGACCTGTATAACAGTATTGAACAATACAGTTTTGATGAAAAGCAAGGTGGATATATTGAAGCTTTTGACCGGAAGTGGAAAGATGCAGAAGACTTACGGTTAAGTGATAAAGATGACAATGAACGAAAGACGATGAATACTCACCTGCATATAGTGGAAGCTTATGCAGAACTCTATAAAGTATGGCCCGATGATGGGCTGAGAAAAAAAATCATTCACCTGCTTGAATTATTTCATCAGTATTTCATCAACAAAGAAAATCATCATCTCCATCTTTTTTTTAATGATGACTGGATACTGAAATCAACCCTGCAATCTTATGGGCATGATATTGAAGCATCCTGGCTGTTGCAGCAATTTGCAGAAGTTATAGAACATCAATCCCTGATCGGAATATTTAAACAGCTTGCCATTTCAATAGCTGATGCAGCAGCTGAAGGTTTGGATACTGATGGAGGGTTGTGGTATGAATATGAGCCGGAGAAAAATTTACTGATTCACGAAAAACATTCCTGGCCGCAGGCTGAAGCAATGATTGGTTTTTATAATGCTTACCAGGTAAATGGCAATGAGAAATACCTGCAATACTCTCTGCAAAGCTGGGAGTTTGTTAAAAAATATATTCTTAATAAGGAAAAGGGTGAGTGGTATTGGGGAGTAAATAAAGATTATTCACTGATGCAGAAAGAAAAAGCAGGTTTCTGGAAATGTCCTTATCATAACAGCAGGGCCTGCATGGAAATGTATAAACGCATTTCGATTGTTCCCTGATTAAAATGAAATTGTATGAAAAATCATTTGGTTCAAACAGTTCTCTTATTGCTGATGACATTATTTATTATAAGCTGCAAAAAAAATAAAGGAGCCACACCACCACCGCCACCGCCCCCACCTGTTATTACCGATACCGTAATTACTCCCGGTGTTGATCCTGCAGTAGCAAATACAATTGGTTTTTTCCTGGATGACTGGCAGCCAAGAACATTTACGGCACCTTTGTATGATGAAGGCGGTATGCCTGCCACTGCAACAACTACGGTTACAGTTGACGCTACTTCCATCATCACTAAAATTCCTTTGTCTGAATTCGGCCACAATGCAGTGTGGTGGATGGGGCCTGTTGCAGGCGACCCGAAATTTATTGAACCAATTACAAATCTTCACCCGCATATTATACGTTTCCCCGGCGGCAGCTCAAGTGATGTTTATTTCTGGAATGCACTACAGGGTGTTAATCCACCTGGTGCACCTGCCATGCTCACAAAAGATGACGGAACAAAAGCGGCGCCGGGTTATAACTACGGAAGAACAACTTATAACTGGCAATGTAACCTGGATAACTATTATACCATGTTGCAGCAAACAAATAATAAAGGAATCATTACAATTAATTACGGGTATGCACGCTATGGCACAGGTACTAACCCTGTTGCTGACGCAGCACATCTTGCAGCCGATTGGGTACGGTACGATAATGGCCGCACACAGTACTGGGAAATTGGCAACGAAAACTATGGTAATTGGGAATGGGGTTACCGAATAGATTTAGCTGCAAACAAAGATGGACAACCGGAGTATTTAACCGGTGCGTTGTATGCGCAGCATTTTAAAGTATTTGTTGATTCCATGCAGAAAGCGGCAACAGAAATTGGGAAGAAGATTTATATCGGTGCCGTTACGGTTGAAGCGCCTGCAACAGAATCCTGGCAAACCAACACGGTAAAAACCTGGAATGTTGGTATGATGCCCGGGGTAGGTAACAAAGCCGATTTTTATGTAGTGCATAATTATTTTACTCCGTTTGATCAGAATTCAAGTGCAGGAGTGGTGCTTTCATCTGCATTATCAGTTCCCGGTACAATGATGAGCTTTGTTACACAGGCTCTGCAAACAAATGGAGCAACTGTAAAACCGGTTGTAATGGATGAATGGAATATGTGGGCAAAGGATTCAAAACAACAGGTATCAAATGTGAGTGGTTTGTTTGCATTAGCGGTGATAGGCGAAGCAATAAAAAACAAATATGGAATGTGTGCCCGCTGGGATTTATTAAACGGATGGGATAATGGGAATGATCATGGAATGTTCAGCGCCGGCGATGAACCGGGCAATATTCCCAAGTGGAGCCCACGACCCAGTTTTTATTACATGTATTATTTCCAAAAAATGCTGGGGGACAGGCTGGTGAATAATACCGTAACAGGTGGTGTAAGTATTAAAGCCTATTCATCAACTTATACTTCCGGCCACGTGAATGTTACACTGATCAATACTTCCCCCACATCACAAACAGTTGTAGTGAAAATGAAAAACTTTTACAGCGGCAACCGGTTTTACTGGTACAGTTTAGAAGGCAGTAATGATAATGGTGAATTCTCCCGTAAAGTATTGGTGAATGGTGTTGGTCCAACTCTGGATGCTGGAGGCCCTGCAAATTATCATACACTGAAAGCAAGATCATCAGTAACAACAAACGGAATACGTGTTACTGTTCCTGCATTAGGAGCAGTAATTATGACAGTTGATAAAAAGTAAGTATAAATCCAACACATGAAAAAAATAGCTCTGGCATTTCTGTTAACTTTTTCTGTTTCACTTATTTATGCACAGAAATTTGAAGGATTAGCTCCAACTCCGCCAATGGGATGGAACAGCTGGAACACATTTCAAACAAATATTTCTGAAAAACTGGTAATGGAAATTGCGGATAACATAGTTAAGAGTGGAATGAAGGATGCCGGCTATAACTACATTGTATTGGATGATGGCTGGATGGCAAAGGAAAGAAATAAGAATGGCGATCTGGTTCCTGATCCGCAAAAATTCCCCAATGGATTAAAGCCGGTGATTGACTATGTTCATTCAAAAGGATTAAAGTTTGGTTTATATAATTGTGCAGGTACTAAAACCTGTGCCGGTTATCCCGGAACAAGAGGATACGAATACCAGGATGCACGTTTCTATGCATCACTTGAAATAGATTTCTTAAAATATGACTGGTGCAGTACAGAAGGGATTACTGCAAAGGAAGCATACAGAACCATGAGTAATGCAATTAAAGTGGCTGGCCGTCCAATTGTTTTCAGCTTATGCGAATGGGGCGATAATCAACCCTGGCTATGGGCAAAAGATATCGGTCAGCTATGGCGAATCAGTGGTGATATTTATAATTGTTTTGATTGTATAAAAGATCATGGTACATGGAAGAGTTTGGGAGTAACTCATATCATTGATATGCGGAAAAATATCCGACAGTACGCAGGTCCCGATCATTGGAATGATCCTGATATGATGGAAGTGGGAAATGGCATGAGTATAAGTGAAGACAGGGCACATTTTTCTATGTGGTGCATGCTGGCAGCTCCCTTAATTGCCGGCAATGATTTACGGACGATGACCAAAGAAACGATTTCAATACTGACAGATAAAGAAGCAATTGCTGTTGATCAGGATTCTTTGGGAGTGCAGGCTTATCTTTATCAGCAAAAGGACAGTGTTGATACATGGATAAAACCACTGGCTCACAATAAACTTGCTATCTGCTTTTTGAACCGCAGCAAAAAGCCGGTTTCTGTGACGTATGATTTTAAACAAAATCCTGTATCTGATTCTGTTTCGAATACATTTATCAACTTTAATGCAACAGCTTACAGTATCAAAGATCTGTGGATGAAAAAAGAAATCGGAACAACCAGGAACGCATGGACAGGAATTGTACAGGGACATGATGTAGTAATGCTGAGATTGACAGTTGAAAAACCGGCTATTAAAAAGATCAAACCAAAATCAAAATGAAAAAATTAGTTGCATTGCTTCTTATTGCTGTGCTTTCGCTGGCAGCCATCAATCAAAACAGTAAAACAAGTGAACAAAAGGTGGAAGATCTTTTAAAACAAATGACCCTGGAAGAAAAAGTTGGTCAAATGACCCAGGTTACACTGGCAGTAGTTGCCAAAGGTGCATGGGCCAATGAAGATGGTACGCTGGATGCGGCCTTACTGAAAAAAGCTGTTGTTGATTACAAAGTAGGATCGATGTTAAATACCACAGCGCATGCATTGAGTGTGCAAACCTGGGGAAAAATTATTACACAGATCCAGGACGAAACAAAAAATACCCGTTTAAAAATTCCAATTCTTTACGGTTTGGATGCAATACATGGACAAACCTATACGCTCAACTCAACTTTGTTTCCGCAGAATATTGCGATGGCTGCAACAAGAAACCCAGCATTGGTTGCTGCTGCAGCAAAAGTTACTGCAAAAGAATTAAGAGCATCAGGAGTACGCTGGAACTTTGCTCCTGTACTGGATATCGGCCGTCAGCCTTTATGGTCAAGATTTCCTGAAACTTATGGAGAAGACGTATACATCGTTAAGAAAATGGGTGCAGCAGGAATTACAGCTTATGAAGAAGATGGATTAAAAAGCCCTACTGCTGTTGCCAGTTGCATGAAACATTATCTCGGATACTCTGCATCCAGAAATGGAAAAGACAGAACGCCGATTTATTTACCTGAAATAGAATTGAGAGAATATTATTTACCACAGTTCAGAGAAGCGGTGAAAGCAGGTGCATCAACCATCATGATCAACTCAAGTGAAATCAACGGAGTACCTGTACATTCCAGTAAATATTTATTAACGGATGTATTAAGAACCGAACTTGGGTTTCAGGGACTGATTGTAACTGATTGGGAAGATATTAAACGTTTGCACGCATGGCATCATGTAGCCGCAACACCAAGAGAAGCTGTAGTGATGGCAGTTAATGCAGGAGTTGATATGAGCATGGTGCCAAGTGATTTTTCATTTTATGATTTATTGATTGAAGCAGTAAAGAAAGGTGAAGTGAAAATGACACGCATTGATGATGCAGTAAGAAGAATCCTGACGTTGAAAATGAAAACAGGGTTGTTTGAGAACCCATATCCTGAATCAGCAGCCCTTGAAAATTTTGGTAAACCGGAATACCAGACACTTGCACTGGATGCAGCACGTGAAGCAATGACGTTGCTCAAGAATCAAAACAATATATTGCCGCTTTCGAAGAATACAAAAGTGCTGGTTGCAGGTCCATCAGCACAAAGCATCAGTGCATTGAATGGCTGCTGGAGTTATACCTGGCAGGGAAAAGAAGAACAGTGGTATCCTAAAGACAGTAAAACAATTTACCAGGCAATTAAAGACAAAGTTGGAGAAGCAAATATTATCACTACATCCGGTAAAGGATTTGATAATTCGATGAACTATGATATTTCAGCATTAACAAATGCTGCTGCAAATGCTGATGTAATTATTTTATGCATTGGAGAAAATGCTTATGCTGAAAGCCCCGGTAATACACCTGATCTGGCTTTGGATAAAAATCAGGTAGATCTCGTAAACGCTGCTTACTTAACCGGCAAACCTGTGATACTGGTGTTAACAGAAGGGCGGCCCAGGTTTATCACTAATATTGAGCCTCCTGCAAAGGGAATATTAATGGCTTACTGGAGCGGAAAAAAAACAGGTGAAGCAATTGCTGATGTATTATTTGGTGATTACAATCCTGATGGAATTCTTCCGTTCAGTTATCCACGCAGTATGGGGGAAATAGTTTTGTACGACCGTAAACCTTCAGAAGATGTAAGAGAAGTGTTTAATGATGATATACATACAGGCTACAATCCATTGTATCCTTTTGGTCATGGATTGAGTTATACAACTTTTGAGTATGGCGATATACAAGTAAGCACAACTGAATTAAAAGGCGATGATAAATTAACAGTAAGCATTACGGTTAAAAACACAGGAGGCTGGCCGGGTAAACATACCGTTGAATTATATACACATGATGTTTATGCAAGCATTACGCCAAGTATGAAACGCCTGCGTGCTTTCCAAAAAATATATTTAACAGCAGGTGCCATGCAAACGGTAACGTTTGTAATCAATAAGAATGACCTGGCTTTTGTGAATGCACAGTTGAAAACAGTTACTGAGCCCGGCGAGTTTGAAGTGATTATTGGAAAAAACAAAGTGAAGTTTAATTATAAGTAACCTGATTTATGATCCAGTTTCAATACTGTTTTCGGCGTTCGGTATTTCTGTTATGTATACTTGTTGTTATTCTGTTTCATTCAAAAGCTGAAGCACAGCAAAGTCAGCTTTCATTTTTTGCAGCAGATCATCCGCTGATTCAGTACACGGGAAGAATTGATTTTACCAATCCAAAGCTTCCACGTTTCTGGCAACCGGGTGTTTATATCAGCATACAGTTTACCGGTAACAGGTGTGAGATTATCCTGAACGATGAAGTCCTCTGGGGTAAAAATCATAATTATCTGGAGCTGGTTGTTGACGGTATTGCCAAACGCATGCAGACAAAATCAGCACGTGATACAATTGTGATTGATGTGGAATCATCTTCCAAACCGCATACATTATCCCTGCATAAAAATACAGAAGCAAATATCGGTTACCTTGAACTGGTTGGATTCCGTTGTCAGCAATTGACAGAACTTTCAGCAAAGCCTGTAAGGAAAATGGAATTCATTGGTAATTCCATTACTTGCGGAGCCAGTGCAGATCCTTCTGAAGTTCCCTGTGGCAAAGGTGTTTGGCATGATCAGCACAATGCTTATTTAAGTTATGGTGCGGTAATGGCAAGAACAATCAGTGCACAATATCATTTATCATCTGTTTCAGGAATTGGTTTAATGCGCAGCTGCTGCAACATGAATGTCATCATGCCGAAAGTGTTCGATAAGATCAGTATGCGGAATGACAGCATTAACTGGGATTTTCAAAATTATCAGCCCGATGTGATAACAGTTTGCCTTGGTCAGAATGATGGTGTACAGGATTCGGCAAAATTCTGCCAGAACTATATTTCATTTATTCAACAGCTGCGTGGATATTATCCCAATGCTCAGTTCATTCTGTTGAGCAGTCCGATGGCAGATGCAGGATTGTCAGCATTTATGAAAAAAACCTTAACTGCAGTGAAGAAAAAAGTGAATAGGGAAGGGGATAAAAAAGTGGCAACTTTTTTCTTTGCAAAACAATATAACAGTGGATGTGATTATCACCCTGACCTTGCAGAGCATCAGCAGATTGCCAAAGAGCTGACTGCTGCTGTAAAAAAAATCATGAAGTGGTAAACCTAAATTGATTAATACTAAATAACGGTTTAATATGTGTACGAAATGGTTACCTGCCATCGTTCTTCTTTTCTGTGCTTTCATTTTTGTAAATAGTAATTTAGCAGCACAAGAACAGAATTATGTCAAGCTCAAAGATGGCATCATTGTAAAATTTAAGTCACCTGCACGGAGCAGTGTAAAGATGTTGAAGCTGCAGGTAATATCAGATCATATTCTCCATATAACCGCAAGCCCGGCAGATTCTTTTTCATCTGATAAAAGCTTAATGGTTGTAGAAACAATAAGACCAACCGTAAACTGGGATGTGAAAGAAACAAGTGGCTGGATTGTTTTATCAACAAAGTCTGTGAATGCAAACATCTCAGCTGCTACGGGTGAAATCAGTTTTACAGATAAAGAGGGCAAAATAATTTTGCAGGAAACAAAAGATGGCGGCAAATCTTTTACCGGAACATCATTGGATGGTGAGCAATCCTATATTATTCGTCAGTCATTTGCAGGCGATGAGAACGAAGCATTGTATGGACTTGGGCAACATCAGGCTGGCGTATTTAATTATAAAGGAACACAGGTATTGCTTTCGCAGTATAATACAGAAGTGGCTGTTCCTTTCATGACCTCCAGTAAGAACTATGGAATTTTATGGGATAATAATTCCATCACCAAATCAATTGATACAAGAGAGTATGAACAGTTGTCAACATTAAAACTCTTTTCAAAAGAGGGTGACCAGGGTTGGTTAACAGCAACATACTATGATAAAAAGGAACCGTCAAAGATTATAGCTCAAAGACCGGAATCAGTAATCGATTACAGTTATATTCCTTTATTAAAAAATTTTCCGGATAGTGTAAAACCTGAAAAAGTACTGGTTACATGGGAAGGATTTATACAGAGTGGATTCAGCGGCGAGCATATTTTTAATCTCCGCTCAGGAGGATATGCCAAAATTTATATGGATGGTAAATTACTTGCCAGCAGATGGAGGCAGGGATGGAACCCCGGTACTGAGCTGATCAGGATCAACCTGGAAAAAGGAATAAAACATTCATTTAAAATAGAATGGGATCCAACAGCAAACGAGTCATTCATCTCCTGTCATTGGCTAAAGCCGTTATTGGGCAATGAGAAAAATGAATTTGCATTTGAATCAGAAGCAGGTGATCAGATCAATTATTATTTCATCAAAGGAAATAATATCGATGAAGTGATCAGTGGTTACAGGGAACTCACAGGTAAAGCAACCATGATGCCGAAATGGGCAATGGGCTTCTGGCAAAGCAGAGAACGTTATAAAACCCAGGATGAAATCATTAACACGGTTGCAGAATTCCGGAAGCGTAAAGTTCCACTCGATAATATTGTACTTGATTGGTTTTACTGGGAAGAAGATAAATGGGGCAGCCAGGATTTTGATAAGGCCCGTTTCCCGGATGCAGCAGCTATGATGAAAACCCTGCATGAAAAGTACAATGCAAAATTGATGATTTCTGTTTGGGCGAAATTTTACAAAGGTATTCCCAATTATAATTTACTCAACGACAGCGGATGGATCTACAAACGTAATATAGCCGAAGGCAGAAAAGATTGGGTGGGCAAAGGATATCAATCAAGCTTTTATGATGCTTATAATCCCGGTGCAAGAAAAGTATTCTGGGATATGATGCACAAAAATATTTACAGCAAGGGTGTTGATGCATGGTGGATGGATGCAACGGAACCTGATGTTACCAGTAATCTTTCACCGCAGCAGCGGAAAGAATTCAGCGGGCCAAATTATTTTGGGTCATCAGCAAAAAATTATAACGCCTTTTCATTGGTAAATGCACAGGGCGTTTATGAAGGACAACGTAAAGCAGACAGCAGCAAGAGGGTATTCATTCTTACACGTTCTTCTTATGCAGGTTTGCAGCGTTATGCAGCAGCAACATGGAGCGGCGATATTGGCAGCCGTTGGGAAGATTTAAAAAACCAAATCCCCGCAGGGTTAAACTTCAGTATGTCGGGGTTGCCTTACTGGACAACTGATATTGGTGGATTTGCAGTTGAACCCCGCTATGAAAATGCAAAAGGAAAAGATTTAGATGAATGGAGAGAGCAGACAACACGCTGGTATCAGTATGGTGCTTTCTGTCCGTTGTTCAGGGTACATGGCCAGTTCCCTTACCGTGAAATTTATAATATAGCGCCCGATGATCATCCTGCTTACAAAAGCATGCTGTATTATAATAAGCTGCGTTACCGGTTGATGCCGTACATCTATTCGCTGGTTGGCAAAACCTATCACGATAATTATACCATCATGCGTGGACTGCCAATGGATTTTGGTACTGATGAAAAAGTAAAAAATATTGCTGATCAGTTTATGTTCGGTCCTTCTATTCTTGTTAACCCGGTGTATGAATATGAAAAAAGAAACCGTGAAGTGTATTTGCCAGATACAAATGGGTGGTATGATTTCTATACAGGTAAATTCCTTAAAGGCGGACAAATAATTACAGCAGATGCTCCTTATGAAACATTGCCTTTGTATATAAAAGAAGGATCGATTATTCCAACTGGTCCGGAATTGCAATACACAAGTGAAAAGCCTGCTGATCCCATTACATTATCAGTTTACACAGGAAAGGATGCTTCTTTCACATTGTATGAAGATGAGAATACGAATTACAATTATGAGAAAGGTGCTTTCTCTCAAATTATTTTTTCTTACAATGAACAGGCAGGCACATTGACAATAAGTGACAGAACAGGAAGCTTTAACGGCATGCTGAAAAACAGAACCTTTAAAATTGTATGGATCAGTAAAGAAAAGCCTGGTGTTATCGGTTTCGAAAGCAAGGCCGGTAAAACAGTAAAATATTCGGGCAGAAAGTTAGTTGTGACTTTAAAATAATCTGTGAAGCCTCGGCATATGAATTAGTAAAGAAAGACTGAGGTTATGAAACCGGACCTTATAGCGTAATGATAGATAAGCAGCTAAAATAACTTGATATGAATAAACTAATTATCATCATCGGTTTACTTCTAAATGCAACCATTTTTATGGCACAAAATCCTGTGGGTGATTTCAGTAATCATACTGACATTGGTAATCCAAAATTAAAAGGAGCCACAGCGTTTAATGTTTCTGAACAAAGCTATGATCTCAGCGGCGCCGGTTATAATATCTGGTTTGGAAGAGATGAGTTTCAGTATGCATACAATAAAATCAAAGGCGATTTTATATTAACTGCTAATTTTAAACTGCTTGGTAAAGGCGTAGATCCTCATCGGAAAATCGGATGGATGGTGAGAGCCAGTGAAAGCGATGATGCGGCACATATGACGGCGACTGTACATGGTGACGGAATGGTTGCCATGCAATGGCGCAGAATGCGTGGTGCCCATATGCGTGACCCGCAGGATGAAATTTTTACCAAGAAGAATGGAACAGAAATCGTACAACTTGAGCGGTTGGGAAAGGTATTTATCATGCGTGTTGCACATCCCGGTGAACCGCTGCAGGAAATTGGAAGAACAGATGCTATTGAAATGCCTGATGATGTCTTGGCAGGTATTTTTCTCTGCAGTCATAATCCAGAAGTAACAGAAGAAGGACAGGCATGGAATGTACGTATTGAACAAACTGTACCTGATGCACATAATGGATATACGGATGGGATACTGGGCAGCAGAATGGAAATCATGAATGTGTTTGATGGTAAACGAAAAGTAATCTATGAAGATAAAGGACGATTTGAAGCCCCGAACTGGATGCCCCATGGAAACAGTTTGCTGTTTAATCAGGGAGGAAGTATTTATACTTTACCCTTAACAGGTGGTAAGCCAACGATGTTGAACACAGGTAATGCAAAAAAGAACAATAATGATCATGTAATTTCTTTTGACGGGAAAATGCTCGGAATCTCATCGCATAGAGATGGTATGACTGGTGGAGGAAGTACTGTTTATTATTTACCATTAACAGGTGGAGAACCAAAAATAGTTACCGACAGTACTCCTTCTTATTTGCATGGCTGGAGTAAAGACGGGAAGGATGTTGTTTACACTGCACAACGGATTTTGAAAGGCCCTGTGTATAATATTTATAAAAAACCAATTAATGGTGGTGCGGAAGTACAACTTACAAACCTCACAAAAGGGTTGGCAGATGGTCCGGAGTATTCACCCGATGGAAAATACATTTATTACAATTGTACCATCAGCGGAACAATGCAGTTATGGCGAATGAAAACTGATGGCAGTGAACAAACACAATTAACGTTTGATGAGTATAACAACTGGTTTGCTCATGTCAGTCCCGATAATAAATGGATTGCCTTTTTATCTTTCCCCAATACAGTTGATCCAACAGATCATCCCTTTTACAAAAGAGTCATGTTGCGTTTGATGCCTGTAAGCGGAGGAGCACCAAAAGTAATTGCGTATTTGTATGGCGGACAGGGAACAATCAATACACCGAGCTGGAGCCCGGATAGTAAGCATATTGCATTTGTAAGTAACAGCGGATTAATTAAATGATGCAATTGAAAATATATGAGTAAGAATTTAAGTAACGAAAGTATATAAGCATAGAATGATAATGAACAGGAAATCGATAATGTTTGCAGTATTGCTTATAATAAGTACAGGTTATACTTATTCTCAGAAGCAAAACGAAATGCTTTCACCAAGAGAGCATCTTCTGATGGATTTTGACTGGCGTTTTGCCTATGGTCATCCATTTGATACTAAAAAAGATTTTGATAACGGCTCCGGCTACTTTTCTTATCTCACCAAAGCCAGTTATGGTGATGGTGCAGCAGCAGCAAATTTTGATGACCGTTCCTGGCGCAAATTAAATGTGCCGCACGACTGGGCAGTTGAGCAACCATTCAGCAGCAACACAAATGCAAGTCATGGATTTAAAGCAATTGGCAGAAATTTTCCTGATGCAAGCATTGGCTGGTATCGTAAAACATTTCAAATTCCGGCAACCGATAAAGGCAGGCATATCAGCATTGCATTTGATGGCGTGTTCCGTAATTCTATTGTGTGGGTGAATGGTTTTTATTTGGGAACAGAACCAAGTGGCTATACAGGATTTGAGTACAATATTTCTGAATATTTGAATTATGGTGGTGAAAATGTGATTGCTGTAAGAGTTGATGCAACAATGGAAGAAGGATGGTTTTATGAAGGTGCAGGAATTTACCGCCATGTGTGGCTGAATAAAACATCTCCTTTGCATGTGGCAACAGATGGAAGTTTTGTAACGGCAACAGTAAAGAATAATGGAGCTGATGTTTCGGCACAGATAACGCTGATCAATGAATCACTGAAAAACAAAACAGTGGATATTATTCAGACAATTATCAATGCAGAAGGAACGCCGGTTGCAAATACAAGCAGTAAACAACTCCGTTTTTCTTCTTATCAGCAAAAAGACATCTCGGTAAACATACCTGTTTCAAACCCGGTATTATGGTCGCTTGAAGCACCTTACTTATACAAGCTTGCAACAGATGTTATAGAAAATGGGCAAGTCATTGACCATTACGAAACAACATTTGGTATCCGCACTATTTCTTTCGATGCAGCGAAAGGTTTTTTCCTGAATGGAAAACCGGTAAAAATTCATGGTACAAATAATCACCAGGATCATGCAGGAGTTGGAGCTGCTTTACCGGATGCATTGCAGGAATACAGAATAAAAAAATTAAAAGAGTTTGGTGTGAATGCATACCGCTGTTCACACAATCCACCTACACCTGAATTACTGGATGCATGTGACCGTTTGGGGATGCTGGTGATTGATGAAAACCGTTTGTTGGGGGTTACTTCCACACATTATGAATATTTGAAGCGGCTCATGCTTCGTGACAGGAATCATCCAAGCATCATCAGCTGGAGTATTGGTAATGAAGAATGGGGAATTGAAGGGAACGAATTAGGTGCATCGATTGCATCATCTATGCAGGCATTTGCAAAATCAATTGACAGTACAAGATTCATTACAGCAGCAGTAAGTGGCGGATGGAGAAAGGGTATTTCCAATGTAATTGATGTGATGGGTTATAATTATATCGGACAGATTAATACAGATGAACATCATGCAGAATTTCCGAATCAGCCAAGTTGGGGAACAGAAGAAGGCAGCACCCGTGCAACAAGAGGTGTTTATTTTGATGATCAGCAAAAACAATTGATTGCAGCATACGATAAAAAACCATCTCCCAATTTTTACAGTATTGAAGACGGATGGAAACATTATGCAACAAGAGATTATTTAGCAGGGATGTTTATCTGGACGGGCTTTGATTACCGTGGTGAACCAACTCCTTTCGGATTTCCTTCCACCGGTTCTTATTTTGGTATGCTGGATCAATGCGGATTTGCCAAGGACAATGTGTACTATCTTAAATCATGGTGGACAGATCAGCCAACACTGTACATCTTACCTCACTGGAACCTGCCTGCCGGACAGGCAAGCTGGAAAGGAAAAGAGGGGCCGGAAATGGATGTATGGGTTTACAGTAATTGTGATGAAGTGGAATTATTTCTCAACAAAAAAAATCTTGGAAAAAAAATGATGCCGAAAAACGGGCATCTTGAATGGAAAGTAAAATATTCAGCAGGTACTTTAAGTGCAATTGGATACAGGAATGGGAAGAAGCTGATGGCAGAGACAGTGAAAACAACAGATCAGCCTGTAAGTATTCAACTCAATACGCAGCAGTTAACAGTTAAAGCAGACAAAGAAGATCTTGCAATGATAACAGTTGCTGTAAATGACAAGGATAAACTGCAGGTGCCAACTGCAAACAATGAAGTTTTGTTTTCTGTAACTGGTCCGGGAAAAATTATTGGTGTGGGTAATGGTGATCCAACTTCTCTTGAGCCGGATAAATTTATTGAAGCCATCACAACAGCAAAGATCACTAACCTGAAAGAAAAAGCTGTACCTGATCTCAATAGCAGAAATGAAACAGCAGCAACTGTAAATGATGCTGACTGGAAGCCTGCATTTACAGATGACCGCACTGAAAAATTCGGCGAATCAGTGAAGGCACTTGTGTACAGGGGAACATTTACACTGCCGGCTAATTATAAAGAAGCAACCATCACACTGTTTTATAAAAATATCGGGAAGGAGCAATCTGTTTATATTAATGGGAAAGAAATTGCCGTGAATTTTAAAGATGGCAATAAAGAGGGATACAGGTTAAATGTATCCGAACTGCATGCAGGTAATAACAGCATCTCCATTGTGGCAACTCCCTTGTTGAAGAAATTTGATTGGGAAAGTGTGAACCGGGATCCGGGAATGATACAGATGGTTTTTCCCCCGGCACAGTGGAAGCGAAAGTTATTTAACGGACTTGCACAGGTCATTGTTCAGTCAACCGGTGAGCCGGGTGAAATTATTGTAACTGCAACGGCAAACGGATTGAAACGGGGTGAAATTAAAATACAATCAATGCAGACCAGTTTGCGGCCTGCTGTAAATGGAAATTAAGTAAGGGTTAAATAGCGAAAACAAAAGTGTATGAAAAAATTAGTAGTTATTTTTTTAACAGCAGTAAGTACGGTATCTCTTACTGCTCAGCAACAAAAGGTATATCATGTTAAATCACCCGATAATAAAATTGATATAACAATCGAAGCCGGCACCGCATTGAGCTGGTCGGTAAAACATGAGGCTGATCTTATTATTGCACCATCCATCATTTCATTAACGATAGATAATGGCGAAGTATTGGGTAGTAATGTAAAAGTGATTTCTGCAAAAACGGTTTCTGTTAATACCTCATTTAATACACCTCTGTATAAAAAGAAATCAGTCATTGATCAGTATAACCAGCTTACGATTACATGTAAAGCTGATTATGGAATTATTGTGAGAGCTTATAATGACGGGATTGCTTATCGGTTTTTCACCAAGAAAAATGGAATGATCACTGTGTTTTCAGAACAGGCTGAATTTAATTTTAATGAAGATTATGCAACGCTTATCCCTTATGTACGTGACCTGCGAGGTACAGAACAATACATTCAATCGTACGAAGCATTGTACACAAAGCAAACTGTTTCAAAAGTATATGCAGATACACTTGGCTTTTTGCCTGTGCTGATTAATGAAGGGAAAAAGAAAGCAGTTATTTTAGAAGCCGACCTGGAAGATTACCCGGGCATGTTTGTAAACAGTAATTCAAAGAATGGATTGAAAGGAGTATTTGCTCCTTTCCCGTTGCAGTTTTTTCAGGGAGGCTACAACAAACTGAATACCATGGTAAGTAAACGGGCTGATTATATTGCTAAAGTAAATGGAAGCAGGAGTTTTCCATGGCGTGCAGTTGTTATCAGTGATAATGATGCTGCTTTACTCAATAATGATCTGGTGCAAAAATTATCTGCTCCTTCCAGAATTGCGGATGAAAGCTGGATAAAGCCAGGTAAAGTTGCATGGGACTGGTGGAACGACTGGAACATTTCTCATGTTGATTTCAGGGCAGGGATCAATACCGCAACTTATAAGTACTATATTGATTTTGCTGCTGCTAATAAATTGGAATACATCGTTCTCGATGAAGGATGGAGCGATGATATGGATCTGATGAAAGTATCAGACAAAATGAATTTAAAAGAGATCATTGACTATGGTAAACAAAAAAATGTAGGGATCATCTTATGGGCAGGCTGGTATGCAGTTGATCAGAAAATGGACGAAGCTTTCAGTAAGTATGCAGCCATGGGTGTAAAAGGTTTCAAGATTGATTTTATGGACAGGGATGATCAGCCAATGGTTTCATCCTTATTTGCGATTGCAAAAAAAGCAGCAGAATATAAATTGATCATCGACTATCATGGGATGTTTAAACCAACTGGTTTGCAAAGAACCTATCCCAACGTGGTGAATTTTGAAGGTGTGAAAGGATTAGAGAATAGTAAATGGACTCCCAATGATGATGTGCCGGAATATGATGTAATGATTCCCTTCATCCGTATGATAGCAGGACCAATGGATTATACACCCGGTGCCATGCGGAATGCAACCAAACCTTATTTCAGACCGCTGCATTCAATGCCCATGAGCCAGGGTACACGTTGTCACCAGGTAGCCATGTATGTAATATTTGAAGCGCCTTTGCAAATGCTGGCCGATAATCCCACTGCTTATATGAAAGAGCAGGAGTGTACAGATTTTATTGCAGGTGTGCCTACTGTATTTGATGAAACCGTTGCATTGGATGGAAAGCTTGGAGAGTATGTTGCGATAGCCCGAAAAAAAGAGAACAGCTGGTATGTGGGTGCAATGACAAACTGGAGCGAACGGGACCTCACAATTGATTTCTCTTTTTTAGGTGAAGGGAATTATGAAGCAGTTGTTTTTGCCGACGGGTTAAATGCCGACAGGGACGCAACTGATTATAAAAAAACAACCGCCAGTATAACTGCATCAACAAAAATGAAGATCCATCTTGCTCCGGGTGGAGGTTTTGCAATTCGAATCACGAAAAAGTAAACACATGAAACAGGTATTTCCTTTATTATTGCTGCTTTCTTTTTCAAGCGTTTCTTTTTCTCAAAAGAAAATACAGTTGATCGATCCGCATGCAACAGCAGAAACAAAGGCCCTGTTTTATAATTTACATAAGCTTTCTCAAAATCATATTCTGTTTGGTCATCAGCATGCAACTCAATATGGGCATGGATGGTTTGGCGATGAAAACAGAAGCGATGTAAAATCAGTAACAGGTTCACACCCTGCAGTTATTGGCGTTGACTTCAGCGGTTTATCGGGCCGGCCGGAGAATATGATTGAAAAAGAAAAAGCTTCTCTGCGTAAAAACATTGCAGACACTTACAACAGGGGAGGAGTTACAACTGTTTCCTGGCATTTTAATAATCCTGTTACCCCAACATCTTTTTACTGGAATGATTCAACCGTTGCTGCTGCTGTAAAGAATATTGTACCGGGTGGAACGCATCACGAACAGTATAAATCCATTCTCACAACAATTGCTGACCTGGCAAAATCAATCAAAGGCAATGATGGAAAAACTGTTCCAATGATTTTCCGTCCTTATCATGAGTTCGATGGTGACTGGTTCTGGTGGGGCAAGAGTCATTGTACGGTTGATGAGTTTAAAACCCTGTGGCGTTTTACAGTTACTTATCTGCGTGATTCATTACAGGTTCATAATTTCATTTATGCTTTTTCACCCGATAATACATTTACAACTGAAGAAGAATACTTAGAACGTTATCCAGGCAATGATTATGTTGATATGGTTGGCATAGATGACTATGGGGATTTTGGACGCTATGGACTGTATAACCTCGAAGCGGGCTACAGGAAGTTAAAGATCATTTCTGATTATGCCATCAAATCAAATAAACTGGCAGCATTCACCGAGACAGGTCTTGAATCAATTCCTAATACAACATGGTGGACAGATAAACTGTTGGCAACACTGCAACGCAGTAAACTAAAGTTGTGTTATGTACTGGTGTGGCGGAACGACAGTAAAAGTCCTACACATTACTATGCTCCTTTCCCCGGCCAGGTTTCAGAACAAAACTTCCTGCAATTTTATAACAATCCCTATACACTCTTTGAAAAGGATCTTAAAAAAATATACAACCAGCGATGATGACTTTCTTTGATATACTATGTGAAATAAAATAAAAATGAACACATGAAAAAGATTTTATTGATTATTCTGTTAAGTGCATTTTGTTTTGCCGGTAAATCACAACCGGTAAAAACACATGGACAGCTAAAAGTAAAAGGAACACAGTTAGTTGATGTGCATGGTAATCCTGTTGTATTGCATGGAATGAGTTTTGGCTGGCATAATCTCTGGCCCAGGTTTTATAATAAAGGGGCAGTGCATACATTGGTTACTGATTGGAACAGTACAGTCGTCCGTGCTTCCATGGGTATTGAACTGAACGACAGCGGCTATTTAAAAAGCCCTGCACGTTCAGTGGAGTTAATGACAAATGTTATTGATGCCTGTATCAAAGAAAATGTATATGTGATCATCGACTGGCACGATCATAATATACATCTCAAGGAAGCCAAAGGGTTTTTTACGATGATGTCAAAAAAATATGGCAACAATCCTCATGTCATCTATGAATTATTTAATGAACCCGATTATGAAACATGGGCCGAAGTAAAAGCATATTCAGAAGAATTGATTAAAGTGATTCGTGCCAACGATCCGGATAATATTATTTTGGTTGGGTCACCCAAGTGGGACCAGGATATTCATTTACCTGCTGCAGATCCCATTAAAGGGTTTGATAACCTTATGTACACGATGCATTTTTATGCGGGCACACATAAAAAATGGTTACGTGACCGTACAGATGAAGCTATGCAGAAAGGCTTGCCCATTTTTGTTTCTGAATGTGCAGGAATGGAAGCAAGTGGTGATGGACCGGTTGATCATGCAGAATGGAAGGCATTTGTTGACTGGATGAATGAACGAAACCTGAGCTGGGTGGCATGGTCTGTTTCTGATAAAAAAGAAACCTGCTCTATCTTAAATCCATCAGCTGCATCAAACGGCGGATGGAAGCCGGAAGATGTAAAAGAATGGGGAAGGGTTACACAGCAGTTTTTAAAGAACTATAAGTAATAAGCAGCTCAAAAAATTTATAAAACACAAAAGGCAATTCATTTTGAATTGCCTTTTGTTTGTATTGTGCAAATCTGTCTTATTTCACTGAAGACATTTTTGCTAATTCAACTTCAAGCCGGTCAAAATTTTCTTCGTTTTTATCAACTGCAAATTTTTTCACCTTACTGCACTCATCAGCTGAAGTAAAAAGCATTCTGAAAATAATCTTTGTTTTATCTGGAGCTGTTTCTTCAAATGCTGCAACTACCTGGAAAATGGGTTTCGAATAACGTTTCCATGCAATCAAAGCCGGTTTGTCAATTTCTATAAATTCAACTTCATTGGGGTAATTTCCTTTGTCGGGTCCGTGCATGATAAAGCTCCACTTACCTCCCGGCCGCAGATCAAACTCGTGAAACGTATTTGTAAAACCTGCCGGGCCCCACCAGTTTTTTAAATGGTTTGGATCGGTCCATGCAGTATAAACAAGCTCTCTTGGAAAGTTGACAATTCTTGTACTGCGAATTTCACAGTCAGGTGTGGTTGAGATGATTTCTGATTGCATTTGTATATTATTTTATTTCGCTGCAGCGATAATCATTTTTTCCAGCACTTTTATATCAACATCCTCCAGTTTATTGATATAAACACAACCCATACCCGTTTTGTGTTTACCTAATTTAGTCAGTGCATCGGCCTGCCGTGTCAGGTCAATCAGGTGTAAGGATAAATTTGCTTTCCGTGGAGCAAAACCAATTTTAAACCAGTCAACTTCTCTGCCACTTGTAGGACTCTTATATCTTATATTCCCAAAACCGATCATTGAACTGCCCCACATTTTCGGCTTTTCTTTGGTAGCTTTTTCCATCAGTTTAAGTACAACATAACTGTCTTTACGCTTTTGCTCATCTGAGATGCTTTCAATGAAAGCTTCTACACTGGAAGAAGTTTGCTTCGTTTTAATTTCTGCTAATTTTCCCATATGAGATAGTTTAATGATTGTGAGCTTGGCAGAGAAGCCAGTTGAAAAACTGACGATGAAGTTAATGCCAAAAACTGAGAAGTCCTGATAGCTTACACTATCAGGACTTCTCTATTTTACTACTCGTGCCCGGGACTGGATTCGAACCAGCACGTCCTTTCGAACACCACCACCTCAAAGTGGCTTGTCTACCAATTTCAACACCCGGGCAGGCAGGTTCAACACCATGTCTTGCGGGCAGCAAATGTAAAATGCCTGCCGCACCCCATCAAATTTATTTTACGAGTCAAAAAAAGGAAAATAAATTAAGATGCTGTATTGCTTGCAGCTTGCAGCGGATAGCTTGCAGCTTTTCTCTATTTCTTCAACACAATCCTGAAGGTTGTGCCTTTGCCCAACTCCGATTGCTTTACATACAGCTGGCCCTTATGGTACTGTTCAATAATACGTTTACTGAGCGAAAGTCCTAATCCCCATCCACGCTTTTTGGTGGTGAAGCCCGGCTTAAATACACGGCTGATATTTTGAAAGGCAATTCCCTTGCCCGTATCGGTTACATCAATAATGATCGTACGTTCTTCTTCCGTCATCTCAACAATAATGGATCCTTTACCATCCATTGCATCCAGTGCATTCTTTAATAAGTTTTCAATTACCCAATCGAACAAAGGAGGGGAAATAGAAGCAATCATATCGGCCTGTGCCCTTTTTACTTCCAGGTGTACTTTCTCGGTTGTACGCTTGCGGATATATTCCACCATTTCTTCCACCTGCCTCACCACATTGTTTGGTTCAAGCTGTGGTGTGCTGCCAATTTTTCCAAAACGGTCGCTTACCAGCCTTAACCGTTTCACATCTTTTTCAATTTCTGTAGCTATCTGTTCATTGCCGGCATTTTCTTTCAGCATTTCAACCCAACCCTGTAAAGAAGTAACAGGAGTGCCCAGCTGGTGTGCTGTTTCTTTGGCCATACCTGCCCATACCTGGTTTTGTGTTGATTTGTTTCTTGCCTGCAGGGAGAAAAGGGTAATGAGGATAAACAAAGCCACAATAAATAATTGCACAATGGGGTAGTACTGTACCTGCAGCAAAACCTGCGAATGCCCGTAATAATATTTATTGATGAGCAGAGGTTCTTTGTTTACTTCTAGAACAATCGGGTTGTTTTGTGTTTTAAACAGTTTCAGTTTTTTCTGCACATAATCTTTATCAGCTGCTGCTTTTGAAGAATCAATATTGATAAAACTGACGATGCTGTCTTTCTCATCTGTTTCAATAATGGGGATCGATTTCTGTTCATTTCGGATGAGTGAAGGCAGTTTGGTATCAGCATCAACCGGTGCATTGATCAGGAATTTCCCGGCTTCCACCCATTGTTCCACTTTTACCCGTTCTTCTTTTGCAATTTGTGTTGCCAGGTAATTGGAATAAAAGATGGTTCCTGTAACAATACCAATAGCAATCAGTGCTAAAAGTGTGCGCCAGTTAAAATATTGAAAAAGCATGCGCCTAATTTAGACAAGGTTTGGCTGGCAACAGCTATTTTTGAAAAAATATTTTCACACTTGTCCCATCAACCCTCTGTTGCTGTTGTTATTTTAAACTGGAATGGTCAAAAATTCCTGCAACAGTTCCTCCCTTCCGTCATTGCATCAACTTATATCAACAAGCGGATCATTATTGCCGATAATGGATCTACCGACGATTCAGTTGCTTTTTTGCAGCAGCAGTTCCCAACAGTTGAAATTCTTACCAGCAGCAAGAATTATGGTTTCGCAGGAGGCTATAATTTTTTCCTGCAGCAAATCAAGGCCGATTATTATGTGCTCTTAAACAGTGATGTGGAAGTGGAAGCCGGCTGGATTGAACCCATTGTTGAACTGATGGAAGCCAACAGTAAGATTGCTGCCTGTCAGCCGAAAATCCTTTCTTATCAGAACAAAGAAATGTTTGAGTATGCAGGCTCATCGGGAGGATGGATTGATGCATTGGGTTATCCATTTTCAAGAGGCCGGGTGTTTGATGTACTTGAACAGGATTGTGGTCAGTACAATGATAATGCCCCCATCTTTTGGGCAAGTGGTGCAGCAATGTTTGTAAAAGCAGAGTTGTATCATGAGTTGGGAGGGTTCGATGAATTCTTTTTTGCCCACCAGGAAGAAATTGATCTTTGCTGGCGCATGCAACGGGCCGGTTATCTCATTTATGTTTGTCCGCAATCGGTGGTATACCATGTAGGAGGCGGCACATTGCCAACCGGTAATTCGCTGAAAGTATATCTCAACTTCCGGAACAACCTCATCATGATCACCCGCAACATGCCTTTACAGCAATTGATCTGGAAGCTCCCCCTGCGGATTTGTTTAGATGCCATATCAGCATGGAAAACCCTGCTCAGCACAGGTAACACCGCTTACTGGAAAGCCATTTACAAAGCACACTTTGCCTTTGCTGCCTGGTTCCTGAGCAAACAGAAAAAGGACCAGATCGGATACGCTCCATTACAGGGCGTGTACAGGGGAAGTATTGTGTGGAAGTATTTCATAGAAAAAACAAGAATTTTTTCTGAAATTGTGAAGACCAAATAACCGGATGTCTCCAATCATCCCTTACATTTGCAACGAAAATTAACCAACATGGCACAGGAAATTATTGATCAAAAGCACAAGGATATTACAAGTAACTGGGTTATTTCATCCCGTTTTCTGTTTTATGTACAGATTTTTTGTGTAGCCGCTTTTTTACTCGGCGGTTGCTATAAACTGTACGGTTCACGTTACGCAGGTAAACCAAATGTAGAAGTGCCTGAAAGTTCATTGTACACACCAAAGTATAAATAAGACATTCTGTTTGAATAGGAAGAACCGCCTTTGGGCGGTTTTTTTATTGGGTTGATACTGGCTATTGAGTTTTATATCATCGCCTGTTGTGTCACTCACTTCGGGGTTCCGTTTTTATGGCAACAGAACTGTTCACAATAAACGCTTTTCTTTTGGCTTTGGTTCGTAGCTTGAGTTCACAGGCGAGTCTCGGCAATAGCTTTGTGTGTTGGCTGCTGGCCTCGTCTGATACATCAGCTAATGTTAAGCGCATTAAGAATCCAGTTTATGCGGATGTATAAACGGTTGCTTACTTTGAAAGAATGGAAGAATGATAGTTGAGACAAAAGTTATTACACTACTGCTTAACCAAACGTAATATCCGATTCCAATACTATTGATCCTTTTATGCAGCCCTGCTTCATTAGTGACAACTTCATCAAAAAACATAAAGGAAAAGCAAAAAAATGTCGCTACAGAGCTTAGCCAAATAGCAGCCTTGATGTTTCGATGAAACATAAACCAACTTAATATCAGAAATGGATTTGCCAGCCAGGAAATACCTGCACCTGTCGCAACTGTCAACCAGCCTAATAAAAAACACCATAACCCGATCGGCCAGGGTTTTGGATTATCACCTTCTATCGTGAAGGGTAACAAAAACAGAGATACAATGAAAAGTGAAATACAAAGTATTAACAAAACCAGTTTCAAAATTTTCACTCTATGGGTTTCGAGAGACTGTATCATAGTTTCGACAACACCTTTGTTTGTGTTCTTAACTGCCCCAAAGTATATTCATTTTTAAAAGTAAATGCTGCGAATAATTAAACTTTAGTATGATAGTGATCAGTCTGTATTAGTATGGTGAATTTAGGTTTGAGATACCGCTTCGAATCACGGCGAGTCAGGCGGCTAAGCTCAGGCTCATTGCCGAGACTCGCCTGAGACATCTTTTATTTAATGATTTGTTTTTTTAAGGAGACTTGAATAAGAAGAAAAGTACATGAATTGCTTCCTGCAGTTTATTAATGAAGTTTGCCATTAAAACTTCCATTCGTTATTCGGAGAGTGTCATTTAATCTTATGCAAACTGCATTAAAGCTTCCTCTAACTGTGCTGTCTGAAAGAGATTCTATTGTAATATTTCCTGATCCATACCCCCAAGAAGAATATTGACTGCTAAAATGTGGTATCTGAGCGTTACAATTTGAACCATTCCAGCTGGCGTTATTAGATAGATCAATTATTCCCACTTTTGGCTTCAGTATTACCAATGTCAAAGAATATTCTCCCCCTTTCTTAATTCCCGAAATAATAATCTCCTCTCCTTGTGGAACAGCGCTCTTATAGATATTTGTTTCACTTTCAAGAAAATTTGCAAAAAAGGATTTTCCTGAACTCGTATTCATTTTTGCTTTAATTGGATAGTTTTCAGATTTATTATCTTTCTTACAAGCGATAATACAAAAACAGAAAGTAATGATAACAAGGAGTTTCATATAACTTTATTTTAGCTAAGCAAACCTATCGTGTTTCTACAAAGAAAAGAATGATACAAATTGGGTTTTGTAATAAGATGAACCTCATAACTATTTGTGCGGAAAACAGGAGAAACAAAAAAAGCAACTTTCGTTGCTTTCAATGTGCCCCGGAACGAAGTCCTGTCAGGGTAAGTACATTTTTGTACATTTTATTCATTTATGCCCTGAAATCCTTTGCAGTAAAGTGTTTCAGAAAATTTACTAACCTTAACGGGTAAAGTCAAATAAAACAAAACCATCCCCTGTACCATCCCCCGTAATTAAATCACATGCCTTATATTTGGCAAAATAAATGGAATGGCTACCTCTACATTCGTACTCAAAGACCCAACAGGAAAAGAACCTACTTTAGTTTACCTGATGTTTCGGTTTAATAACGTTACTCTTAAATATTCAACAGGGCAAAAGATTAAACCAAAGTTATGGAATCCCAAAAAAGAAAAACAAAGAGCAAAGGAAGTAAAAGACTTTGATGGATTCGGGGAATTTAATACCCTCTTGGATAATTTGGAAATTGCTGCTCATAATGAATACAGAAGGCTTCTGAATGAGAAAATTACCCCTACTCCTGACCTGATAAAGATTCCGTTGGATGAATTGCGCAAAAAGGGAGATAGCAAGGGGAAAGACCTTATAAGCTTTGCTCAATACATTGTTGATAGTACAGACCGAAAGCCAGCTACAAAAAAACAGTTAGGGCAGGCTATACGTAACCTGAAAGAATTTAAGCAGGAATCAAATAAAAGTCTTCATCTGGATTCTATTGATCTTACTTTTTATGATGAGTTTGTAGACTTTTTACTTAGAAAGAACTACGGTAAGAACACAATAGGCACATTGATAAAAAATATCAAGGTTTTTATGAATGAGGCTGTTGATCGTAAGCTTACAACAAATTTGCAGTTTAAGAATAGACGGTTTAAAACTGTTGAGGAAAATTCTGAAACTATTTACCTGTCTGAAAAGGAGATTAAAACTATCTATGATCTTGATCTTACTGAAAAGCCATATTTAGACAGGGTAAGGGATATGTTTATAATTGCCTGTTATACTGGCTTAAGGTTCTCTGATCTCGCTGAATTGAGAAAAGAGAATGTAAGCAAGGACGGAAATACAGTAAAAGTCCGAACTATCAAAACAGGTGAAACGGTTATCATTCCATTGAAGGGCTATGTAAAAGATATTTTAAACAAATATTCCGGCATCCCTCCGCAAATTATCTCTAATCAAAAAATGAATGAATACCTGAAAGAAATAGGAGCGAAAGCAAAAATTAAAGAAGATGTTTTAATCTCTGCTACAAAGGGAGGCATTATGAAATCTGAAACGTTTAAAAAGTGGCAATTGATCACTACTCATACAGCCCGCCGCTCATTTGCAACAAATGCTTATCTTCAAAATGTACCTACTATCTCAATAATGAAAATAACAGGGCATAGAACAGAAAAGTCTTTTATGAAATACATAAAAATTAGTCAGGAAGACAATGCCAATAAATTAATCAATCACCCATTTTTTAAATAACTTATATGAATCTGACAGACTTTGATAAACTAAGTGAACTTCAAAAAAAGAATAAGCATAAGTACCGGATTTATCACATGTCTGGAAAAATTAGCACATCACTTTTGGAGAGTTATTTTTATGAGTTAAATGATCGTATAATGGAACTCGAAAATAGAGTTCTAAAAACTGAACGAAAAACTATAACACATAGGGCGCAACAGATGCTTATTTTACATCATCTTGGAATATTAGACAAGCTGAATGAGTTAGATATCTCTGGCGTAAAAAAGGCAAAACTTTTATCAGCATTGCTTAATGCAAGTCAGGATAATATCAAAGATGACTTGTCAGCAATTAATAAAAAAGATTCTTATCTAAAGAGTACAGCAAATTACAAAGTCGTTAATAAGATTTTCAAGGAAGCAGGATTGAAAAAACTTACTGATCAAACAGATAAGATTTTAGACGATTTGGCTAAACTTGAAAAATAGGGGATACCCTAACCCCCTACCCCCGATAGATTATAATTCAATTTTGTTCTGCCTATTAATCAAAGGCAAAACAAATATGTTAAATGGAATTATTTTATCTGGGTTAACTCTAAATGACCTTATGGAGAAGATTGGAGAGGTCATAGATAACAGGCTTGGTAAGTCTGTACCCAACAAACAGGAAATCCAATCAGATTATCTTTCACGTAAAGAGGTTGCAAGGCTTCTGAAAATTACTTTACCCACTCTGCACGATTGGACAAAGCAGGGAATTTTAAAGTCCTACAAAATAGGCACAAGGGTACTTTACAAAGAATCAGAAGTTAAACAGACTTTAGAGAAAGTTCCATCATTCAAACATCGGAAAGGAGGGTTACAGTATGCACAAAACTAAAATGTATGCCTGTTTCGCTTTCTTCCCTGATGGATCGGTAAAGCGTTGGAAATATGTAACCAGCCTTACCGGCTTTATGCTGTTCCTTTCAAAATCGCATCCTGCATGGAAGTATTTCAATGTGTATGAAAAAGGCTCTAAACAATTTCTGAAAAGGTTCTACCCAGGGAACACAGTACCAGCAATTTTAGGTATGCTGATGCTGGTTTTCTTACTTACCCAAAAATTCACCTTTGGTAATAACCTCTCTGCACAAACTCAAAATCCAATAACCTTGAAAAACACCTTTAATAAAGCCACCTTCAATAAAACCACCTTTATTAATGGTTTTAATAATAGCTCAACGATTCCGACGCTTTTAAATGAGAAAGGAGGTACTGAATGTTGATCACAAAAAACACCTATGGGGTTACTTCCGTATTTGAAAGCAAAGGATTTGATATGTCTAAACTTGGGGAATTATCAGGTTCATCACTTGAAAGAGAGCCACAAACTGAAAAGGATTATATCAAACGTCTTTTAAGTAAACCGCTTATCCCTGAAACTGAAAAGAAAGAACGACAGGCCAAAGTAATGTCAAGACGGACAAAAAGTAAAATCAGGAGAAAGATTTTAGCCTTTGCACGTATTCATAAACATTTAAGTTTTGTTACACTTACTTTTTTAAATAAAGTGGAGGAAACTCAAGCCGTAAAGATTTTAGGAAAGTTTCTGGATAATGTAACAAAACGAAGTAAAGACTTTCAATATTTATGGGTAGCTGAAAAGCAAACTGAAAACAAAGTATTTGAAAATAATATCCATTTTCATTTGATCACAAACAAATACTGGAAAATTGACAGGTGGTGGAAATACTGGCTTGACTTACAGGCAAAAAACGGGATCATTCCCAGAGATGAAAATTTTAAACCATCTTCTGCATTTGATGTACGGGCAATCACCGGACAGAATATAAAAGCAATTGCTAACTATCTCACGTTCTATGTTACAAAGAATGAAGGGGAGTTTAAATGTCAGATATGGAACTGTTCAAAGAAAGTATCATGGCTTAAAACAAACATGTATGAGGATATGAGTTTTCTCCTTCGGGTAGATGCAATGGAGAAAGCTGATCTGTTGAATGGAGAAAGGAAGGTTTATAAAAATGAATATTGTGCCATTCACACAATCCCGTTAAACAGGAATACACTAAGACTTTACAATAGGATAGACGAAGCAAATAAATTAATGTGGTTCGGTAAATCAAAGGAGGTGGCAAATGGATCATGATGTAATACCAACCTTTCCCGAATTATACAGTCATGAAATGGAAGATCAAAGTATTGATCAACATTTTGAGCAGTTTAAAAAGTCAGAAGTCAAGTTTATGATTTATGAAAGGGAAACCGGAGAAACTGAAATCCTGTTTAGCAAACTCGATGTAAGGCTTTATGCAAATTTGGTGGCAAAGCTTTGCTGTCCATTGCATATAAAAGTACATGAGTATCTGAAACTGGTATTAGAAAGTGTCAGGTTAATTAAACTGAATACAAAAAAGGGTTATGAAAGTGCT
>CAZOLW010000034.1:0-22259 GCA_964580775.1 uncultured Chitinophagaceae bacterium
ATGCCGTTCAAACTTCATTCACCATACGCACCCGCAGGCGATCAGCCACAGGCCATTCAGCAACTCACCGAAGGAATTCTGAATGGAGAAAAATACCAGACCCTTCTCGGTGTTACCGGCAGCGGTAAAACATTTACCATGGCCAATGTTATTCAGAATGTGCAGAAGCCAACATTGGTTCTTACACATAACAAAACACTGGTGGCGCAATTGTATGGTGAGTTCAAACAATTTTTTCCTGATAATGCAGTCGGCTATTTTGTTAGCTATTACGA
Organism: uncultured Chitinophagaceae bacterium; assembly: GCA_964580775.1. Taxonomy (GTDB): domain Bacteria; phylum Bacteroidota; class Bacteroidia; order Chitinophagales; family Chitinophagaceae; genus Lacibacter. The sequence goes on from CAZOLW010000034.1 coordinate 276, forward strand.
TTACTATCAGCCCGAAGCATACATGCCTGTGAGTGGCACCTACATTGAAAAAGATCTCAGCATTAATGAAGAGCTCGATAAACTTCGTCTGCAGGCAACCAGTGAGTTGTTAAGCGGACGCAGAGATATTATTGTAGTAGCAAGCGTAAGCTGTATCTATGGCATGGGTAACCCCATTGATTTTGAAAACGGCATTATCCGCATTGAGAAAAAGCAAACACTTTCACGTCAGGGATTTTTACATTCACTGGTCAACAGTTTGTACAACCGTTCGCAGGGCGATTTTACAAGAGGAACATTCAGAGTAAAAGGCGATACAGTTGATATCAATCTTCCTTATGTTGATTTCGGTTACCGCATTACCTTCTTTGGTGATGATATTGAAGAAATTGAAACCATTGATGTAAAGCTGGGCAAACGCATTTCAAAAGTGGAGAATGCTGCCATCTTCCCCGCCAACTTATACATTGCACCAAAAGACAGGATGCAGGAAATTATTTATGAAATTCAGGATGAAGCCGCCGCACAGGTTGAATATTTTAAAAGCACCGGAAAATATATTGAAGCACAGCGTTTGAAAGAACGCACTGATTATGATCTGGAAATGATCCGTGAGCTGGGTTACTGCAATGGCATTGAAAACTACTCAAGGTTTTTTGATCGCAGACATCCCGGCACAAGACCTTATTGCCTGCTTGATTATTTCCCGAAAGATTATTTGATGATGGTTGATGAAAGTCATCAAACCATTCCGCAGGTGAGCGGTATGTATGGCGGCGACAGAAGCAGGAAACTGATTTTGGTTGATTATGGTTTTCGTTTGCCGAGTGCACTGGATAACCGTCCGCAGAACTTTCATGAGTTTGAAAGCTTGATTAACCAGGTGGTATTTGTAAGTGCCACACCGGATGATTATGAAATGGAAAAGACAGGTGGTGTATTGGTTGAACAGGTTGTACGGCCAACAGGGTTATTGGATCCGCCGATTGAAATCCGCCCAAGCGTTAACCAGATTGATGACCTGCTGGATGAAATTGATAAACGCATCAAGAAAGGTGACCGTGTACTGGTAACAACACTCACCAAACGCATGGCGGAGGAGATGGATAAATATTTGGCACGCATCAACATCAAATCAAAATATATTCACAGCGAAGTGGATACACTGGAGCGTATTGAAATTCTCCGTCAGCTTCGTTTAGGAACAATTGATGTGCTGGTGGGTGTAAACTTATTGCGTGAAGGATTGGATCTGCCGGAAGTTTCCTTAGTTGCAATACTTGATGCAGATAAAGAGGGTTTCCTGCGCAATGAAAAAAGTTTAACGCAAACAGCAGGCCGTGCTGCAAGAAATGTAGATGGCCTGGTAATTTTCTATGCAGATAAGATGACGGAAAGTATGCGCCGCACTATTGAAGAAACCAACCGGAGAAGAGAAAAGCAAATTGAGTTTAATATCAAGCATGGCATTACACCAAGAACAATCATCAAGAGCGTTGAGCAGGTGATGCAGCAAACGTCAGTGCTTGATATCAAAGGATACGATACATCCAAACCATACGCCATGGCTCCTGATGGTGAGCTGGTGAGTGTAGCTGCTGAAGAGCAGGAAGTATATCAAACCATTCCGCAGATGGAGAAAGCCATTGCCCAAACCAAAAAGCAAATGGAAAAAGCCGCCCGTGATCTTGATTTCATGGAAGCCGCAAGATTGAGAGACGAGATGTTCAGGATGCAAAAAGAGCTTGAAGAGATGAAGAAATAAATTACCGCAGAATTGGTATGGATTGTTCTTAGCAGTAAGCTTATCTTAACGGCATGAAATCCGTTCTGCTGTCCCTGTTTTGTTTTCTTTTCCTGCAACAGGCATTTTCACAAAACCTAAAACTGGTATTACCCATCGGTCACCCACAGGGTGTAACGGATATTCGTGTAACAACTGACGGGAAATACCTGTTATCAAAATCATTTAACGACATTAATACAAAAGTTTGGGATACCCGTACAGGAAAACTTTTGCATGATCTTACTGTTCCGGATGGTTCATCCATGATGCGATTGAGTCCCGCAGACAGACATGTGTTTATTAACGGGAGTATTGATTCCAGTTTCATCTTTAATTTAATAACAGGTAAGGCTGAAGTTATGATAGCCGGAATTTTTGATGGGGCTGTGTATTCTTCCAATGGTCATTTGTTGCTCACGGCACGTGCAAACAAATTGCAGCTTTGGGAATCTGCATCAGGAACAATGTTGAGCATTTATGAAGCAGAAGATTCCATTAGAATGTTCAGCTTTATCAATCATGATCGTCAGGTACTGATTGGAAGAAAAAAGCAGGATAAAGTTGTGTACGATGTGCTGGATAAAAATTTGAAGTTAGAAAAATCGTTATTGATCCGGGGTAATTCGGGAGCTTATTTTTCAGAATTCAGGGACACGTTATATGCAACACGTTTTGATGGGAAGCGTGCCTATATCCATCAAATTGCCTATGACAGTTTGAAAATAATCAGTACAATCACTATTGACAGCATGTATCAAAAGCCGGTCATGTTCCGTGAATCAAATTATGATGGGAACCTTTTGGTGGCTATGCAAGACAGTTCATTAGTTCTATTGAATGTGAGCGAGGGTCAGATGTACTCCTTTGATCCATTTGAATACGGAATTGGACAGATGGGTTTTGTTGATTCGGGCAGACATTTTATTGTGCAGGATGATAACGGTGCTTATAACTTTAATACAGAAAGAGGGGAATCGGTACAGATTTTTATTATACCATTTGACAGCAGGAACATTAAAAACGTTGAAAGTCGTGTTGTGTCGAATGACCTGCTGAAAAAATATTATTTCGTACTGTCGGATAATGTGATTAAAGAGTATAAAATCCTCGGTGATACCAGCCTGCTTACACAATCTTTTACCGGACAAACGCAGAATATAAATGAGGCTCTTTTTGATCGAAATAAGATGGTGATCGGTGATGGTGAAGGCTTTGCTAAGTTTATGGATATCAATAAAGCTGAAGTCATCTCCAGTTTTGAAATGCATCTCGAATTCCTGAGCAGCTTAAGTTTTTCATCAAAAAAACAATCGTTGATCTCGTCCTCATGGGATTCTTCTGTAAAAATCTGGGACCCGGTTACTAAAAACTTATTGAAAAAAATACAACGAAGGTATGCTGTTAAAAGTGCTGTTATCAATGATCAGAAAAATCTGCTTGCCATGATTTACAAGCCGGATATTTTCAGTTATGAGGAGACAGGTTGTACACTTGAAGTGTTTGATTTGAAACGGAACAAAACAGTGCGTTTGTTTAAAGCAAAACAACGGCTTACAGCTGTTAATTTCAGCAGGGATGGACGGTTGATGTTTTATTGTAATCAAACAGACAGTAGTGTTGTCATTAATGATCTCAACCTTAAGCCGCTCAAAAAAATAAAAACCGTTGGTTGGGTATTTGAAGTCAGGCAAACAGAATCGGGCAAATACATAGAAATTACCACGAATAAAGGGATTGAATTATACGATTACAAAGCATGGAAGTTATTCAGAATATTTCCCATCAACAATTTATGGGGCTATCACCGGGCTTCTGTTTCTAAAGATGAAAAACTGATTGCTTCAGGAACCGAGAGAGGGTTGATGAATATGTGGGATATGCAATCGGGTCAATTGTTATACACGGTAAAAGTTCATTCATCAGGTTTGATTGTTTCTTTTGTAAATGATTCTTCGCTTATCACAAGTTCAGAAGATGGAACAATCAAATACTGGCGCTATAACCGAAAAGAATTACAGTTGGTTTATCAAACAGTTCCATTTAAACAGAATGAATATATTTCAACCATCCCCGCAGGGTATTACAAAGGGTCACAACAGGCGGCTAAGCAACTGCATTATGTTACTGCTGATGCAAAGATCATTTCATTCGAACAGCTGGATGTAAAATACAACCGCCCCGATAAAGTACTGGAAGCGATCGGTAACACCGATACAGCATTAATTCATTCTTATAAACGGGCTTATGAAAAACGCATCAGGAAACTTGGCATTGACACAACACAGTTCAGCGATGGTTATAGTGTGCCCGAAGCAGATTTTGTAAACCGTGATGCGGTTGAATATGAACAGAGGGTGGAGAAGCTCAGCATAAAAGTAAACGGAATCGACAGTAATTACAAACTTGACCGTTTCAACATCTGGATCAATGAAGTGCCTTTGTTTGGTATCAAAGGAATTAATATCCGCAACAGGAACAGCAATCATTTTGATACAATCATTAGTATCAACTTATCACAGGGAGAAAACAGAATTGAAACGTCTGTTACCAATGTGAACGGAACCGAAAGTTACCGTATGCCCCTGTACATGAAATACACGGCAGTAAACCCCGTCAAAGAAACTGTACACTTTCTCGGCATTGGTATTAATCAATTTAAAGACAGTAAGCATAACCTGCAATGGTGTGTAAAAGATATCCGTGATCTTGCATTAAAGCTCAAGGAAAAGTATGGCAGTAGTATCATTATTGATACACTGTTTGATCAAAACGTTACACTTAGCAATGTGCAGGCTCTGAAACAAAAAATGCTGCAAACAAATATCAATGACAAGGTAATTATTGCTTATTCCGGTCATGGGCTGTTATCAAAACAATATGATTACTATTTATCCTCTTTTGATGTAAACTTCAGTAAACCGGAAGAAAATGGTATTGCTTACGAAGAAATAGAAAACCTGCTGGATGGTATTCCTGCCAGAAAAAAATTGTTACTGCTTGATGCCTGCCACAGCGGTGAAGTGGATAAAGATGAAATGCTGGTGATACAAACAGCAAAAACAAAGGCAGGCAATAAAGGATTAATCATGAACCGTGGTTCAGAAGAGGAAACAACAGAAACAAAGACAGTTGGTCTGCAAAACAGTTTTGAGCTGATGCAGTCGCTGTTCGTGAATGTTGGCAAGGGAACGGGAACAACGATCATCTCTGCTGCCGGCGGTGTTCAGTTTGCGCAGGAACGCAATGAGTTACGCAATGGAGTTTTCACCTACAGTTTGCTCGAAGCCCTGAATGCAAACAAAACTATGCGTGTATCAGAGTTGAAGAAATATGTGGGGCTTCGGGTAGAGCAACTGACAGATGGAATGCAAAAACCCACCACCCGTAATGAATTAAAGGATTTTGACTGGAGTGTATGGTAACTATAAATTACCGCAGAATTGGTATGGGCTGATTTTAGCAGGAAGCTTATCTTAACGGCATGAAACTGATTGTTGTATCCGTACTTTTTTTGCTTACTACTAATAATTGTATAGCACAAGAACCTGAACTGGTATTGCCTGTCGGGCATACTGATGAGCTTTCAGGCGTCATTACTACTCCTGATAATAAGTATGTCATTACAGCCTCAAAAGATGGAACTGCTAAAATCTGGAATAACAGAACAGGTAAACTCAGGTATAATCTCGTGTTGCATTCCGGCGCTATTGTGGATTTACAAATGAGCAGCGATGCTGGTTTTATTGTTCTCGGCTCCAGCGATGGAACTTACTCTAAATGGGATATTAAAACCGGCAAACTGTTGTATCACTCACCCAAAAAAGCAGCTATCAAAAGGCTGTTTTTATTGTCGGGTGATAGTGTGGTGCTTTTGCAAAAGGGATTAACAATGGTAAAATCTTACCTGAAGGGAGGTATAGAGGATGAGCTTTTTGCTGATGATAATTCTCAATACATTAAACTCTTTGCAATAAGTCCGGATAAAAAAACAATTGCACTTTACAGAGAAGAGGATGGGATGTGCTTTTATGAAACGGAAGGCGGAAAGAATATTGGATGTGTAAGCAGAATTGTTGCTGATAGCGGATATTACGAAATGGCTAATCTTGATCCAACAGAAATTCTGTTCCTGAATAATCAAACTGTCGCCATCCATTGTGAAAAAAAAGTAACCGCTTTTTTTGAAGTAAAAAATACAGCTCAATTTTATATCAACGAAAAATGGATTAATAGAGTTGCCGTCGGCAGTAGTGGGGAATATACTGCTCTGCTTCATTCCAGAAGAGATTCAGTTACAGTATACAGCATTTTATTAAAACAGCCTGTTATTACAGTTGCCTTATATAAGAAAGGCAGCAGTTTATATAGCTTCACAGATTCAGATTCATCATTTTTTATTGAAACAGGTGACACAATAGAAGAATGGTCTAAAGATGGGAAAAAAAGTAAAGTCTTAAAAAAGGAAAGCTTGCCTAATACTGAAATACAAAAGAATTTTTCCGGAAAAGTAGAAGCCCTTGAGAAGACTTTGATGACTAATAATGGGGAATACATCTTTGAAATTAAGGCCTCCTATACAAATTACTGGAAATTGAAAGCAGGCCGTAGTATTCGTTTTCCCAATCAGGAGAAATACAATTCGCTTGATGATGTTTATCTGACCGCAGATCCACATAAAGTGATCTTAAGGTATTACAGTTCATTTGGTCTGTACGATCTTGAGCAGGAGAAATTACTCTATCACCAGGATTTAGATGGCAGTTTTGACCTTTCGCTTAACCGCACTAAAACGGAACTCATTATTTCAGGAAAAAATAACCGTATAACAGGATGGAGTATTTCAACCGGAGCTTTGCTGTATGAACTGGTTTTGCCTGTACGGCTGACATCAATTGCTGTTTCAGGTAACGGGCAACTATTAGCAGGTATAAAAGAGGATCGTAACAACGACAGTATTCAGGTATGGAATCTTGTGAACAGCCAACTTATAACATCTTTCTTTCGGCCGGGTCAATTCGTTGAAGGTGGTTGGGTTGTAATTTATAAGCCCAATTATAAACCTGCAATTATGTTTTCAGATGACAATCAATGTCTTTTTTTCAGTACGGGTGAAAGAGGTTTTTTGAGCGGAATGCAGCTGCCTCATTGGGAAAAAACAGGAACAGAAGATTCTGTTTACTATGAAGATGTGTCAGAGCTGTATCTGCCGGAGAGTTATTTCTCAACAAATATTCCTCTTATTAAGCAACCAAATTCATCTGTTGTTTTCATTACTGAATATTTACCGGAGTCAAGAATTCAAAAGGTATTAATTTATGATTTTGTAAAGCAGGAAAAATATTTCGAACTTTCTTATCCGGATTTTCAAACGGTAATTACATATAGTGTATCAAATAATGTTTTGTATACAGTTACAGAAAAGGAGCTGCTCGCATGGAATGTAAAGACGGGCAAATTAGTCAGCCATCATCCACTTCCTCCAGGCTTTGAAGCAGTAATGTTTTATGAGGAGACAAATAAATTAATCATTAAATCCAATGATAGAATAGGAGTCATGGAACCCGGAAGTAAAAAAGCCTCTTATTTTCTGTCAACATTAGACTCAGGTGATTTTATTGTTTACCGCAGCGACCGTTATTACCTGGTTACTCCTTCAGCTGTTCGTTTGCTGGCCTGGAAAGCAGAAAATCAGTTTTATGATTTTGATCAATGGGATATTCAGTATAATCGCCCTGATAAAGTAATTGAAGTATTAGATAATCCGAAATCTTTACTGGCAGCAGCTTATTATAAAGCCTATTTAAAGAGACTAAAGAAAACGGGTATCAATGAAAGTATGTTTCGTCCGGGGTTAAAAGTTCCGGTAACAACCATTCTTGAACCCGTTGAAGACGGACAGGCTGTGAATACCAGCGAAATTGTTTTAAAAATAAATTGTAAAGACCCGGAAACATTATCAACGATTGTATCTGTGTATGTAACAATTAATGATATTCCATTGTATGGTAACAGAGGTTTAAAGTCGGGAAACCCTGGCCCGGAATGGGAGCTTTCTGTTCCTGTTTTATTGACCGGCGGTAATAATAAAATTTCAATTTCCTGTGTTAATAATAAAGGAGTCGAATCAATGCATGAACAGATATCAGTAATTTATCAACCAAAAGATACCATTTCAGAAACTGTACATTTTATAGGCATTGGTATCAATCAGTTTAAAGACAGCAAACATAACCTGCAATGGTGTGTAAAAGATATCCGTGATCTGGCCATTGAGTTCAAAAAGAAATACGGCGATAATATTATCATTGATACATTATTTGATGAAAACGTTACACTCAGCAATGTGCAGGCACTGAAACAAAAACTGCTGAAAACAACTATCAACGACAAAGTGATCATTGCTTATTCAGGTCATGGGTTGTTGTCAAAGCAATATGATTACTATTTATCCTCCTTTGATGTAAACTTCAGCAAACCGGAAGAGAATGGTATTGCTTATGAAGAAATTGAAAATCTGCTGGATGGGATTCCTGCACGAAAAAAGCTGTTACTGCTTGACGCCTGCCACAGTGGCGAAGTAGATAAGGAAGAAATGCTGGTGATGCAAACAGCAAAAACAAAAGCAGGCAATAAAGGATTAATCATGAACCGTGGTTCAGAAGAGGAAACAACAGAAACCAAAACAATTGGCCTGCAAAACAGTTTTGAACTCATGCAGTCGCTGTTTGTGAAGGTTGGCAAGGGAACGGGAACCACCATCATTTCAGCTGCAGGGGGAGTGCAGTTTGCGCAGGAACGCAATGAATTGCGTAATGGAGTTTTCACCTATAGTTTACTGGAGGCTTTAAGCAAAAACGAAACCATCAAAGTATCGGAACTCAAGAAATATGTGGGTCAGCGGGTGGAACAACTCACTGATGGGATGCAAAAACCCACCACCCGCAATGAATTAAAGGATTTTGACTGGAATGTTTGGTGAAAAATCAAGATGCATTTCATGTGTTTATTTTTATTGATTTTTTGGTCACATAGTATATCCATAAAAATTCTCATCGCTGTTTGTTTAAATTAGCTCGATAATTTTTATGGATATTTCATAACTTCAAGACCACGATCAAAACAATCAGCCATGTTCACATTTGCATTATTCAATCTCAAAGGCGGTGTTGGTAAAACAGCCAGCTGTGTAAACTTTGCTTATCTCGCTGCCAAAGACGGGTATAAAACATTGTTATGGGATATTGATCCGCAGGGAGCAACATCGTTTTACTACAAAGTAAAACCAAAACAAAAAGTAGCGATGCTCGACCTGGTGGGGAAAGATGCAAGCCTGGCTGAAAGTATCATGAGTACGGAATATGAAAATCTTGATATTATTCCGGCTGATATAACTGCAAAAGCTCATGATATCATGATTGATGAAATGCAGGGATCGAAAAAACGCCTGGCAACTATTTTAAAACAACTGAAGAATGAATATGATTTTGTGTTCATTGATTGTCCCCCGGGATTAAGTTCTCTGGCAGAAAACATATTTAATGCATCTGATATTGTGTTAATGCCGATTATTCCCACAACACTTTCTGTACGTACCTATCATATGGTAAAAGATTTCTTTAAAGAAAAAAGTATTGACATAAAAAAGATGACCTGTTTTTTTACCATGACAGATCTGCGCCGCAATATGCACAATGAAGTAATGGAAGAATTATACAAAGACAAGCGCTTCTTCAGCAGTTATATTCCTTACCTGAGCGACGTTGAAAAAATGGGCGTTCACAAGGCACCGTTAGAAGAGTTTGCACGCAGCAGTTATGCTGCTCAATGCTACCGTGACCTGTGGGAAGAGATCAAAGAAGGAGTGCTGTAATCCTTTGCAGCACTGCATTTCAGCTTACCGTAAAATTACCGCAGGGTGTTTAAGTAGTAACCCCCAATTTTGTCAGAAACAACTGTAAACTGTTGTTTAAGTCAAATACTGTATCTACATTTGAATTGTCCAATTCTTTTGAAAAAACTAAATCCAATAGTCATGAAAAAACCATTGCGTTTCTTCTCGTTCGTATTTTTCCTTTTTGCTATTTACTTAAACGTGTTCTACAAAGAAGATTCTTTCCTTGCAAGAGTTGTTGCAGGTAAGTCTGAAATGTCTAAGCAACAAACAGCACAGCAACCAAAAGAAGCCAAACCACTGGAAAGTGAAATGGCTGAGAACACAGGCAAATAACATTATCAATTTTTTTGTAAAGCAGGTCAATAATCGGCAATCCGTACCCTACCTTTTTTTAGCTGCCGGTGTTGAATTTTCTCATAATGTAAGTTTTGCGGAGGTGGTTTCTACCACCTCCTGTTTTTGTTTATAAATTTTTACCACTTCTTAGTTGTACAGGCTATCTATGCAACTTATCTTAGCGGAATGGCTAATGATAAAAAAGTGTTCCTGCTCGATGCGCTTGCACTCATCTTCCGTGCATATTATGCACTTATACGCAGCCCGAGGATAACATCCAAAGGACGAAATACAAATGCACAGTTTGGTTTTACCAATGCTTTGATTGAACTCATCAATAAGCAGAAGCCATCGCATATGGCTGTTTGTTTTGATACACATGCCCCCACTGAACGTCACACTGATTTTGCCGATTATAAAGCCAATCGCCAGGATGCTCCTGAAGATTTACTGGAAGCTTTACCCGATATTAAGCGAATCATCAAAGGATTCAACATACCTGTAATTGAAAAAGACGGGTTTGAGGCCGATGATATTATTGGAACACTCAGCAGGCAGGCCGAAGCTGCCGGTTATGAAGTGTTCATGGTTACACCCGATAAAGATTATGGTCAGTTAGTAACTGAAAAAGTAAAAATTTATAAGCCGGCTTACCAGGGTGGTGATGTAGAAATTATGGGTCCGGCCGAAGTATGTGCCAAATGGAACATCAAAGATGTGAGCCAGGTAATTGATATCCTGGGAATGATGGGTGACGCAGTAGATAATATTCCGGGTATTCCCGGTGTGGGCGAAAAAACAGCTGCTAAATTATTGGCTGAATACGGTACGCTGGAAAACGTACTGGAGAACGCAGATAAGATTAAAGGAGCAATGGGTGAGAAAGTAAAGAATGGGAAAGACCTGGCCATTATGAGTAAAAAACTGGCAACAATTATTATGGATGTGCCGGTTGAGTTTCATGAAGAAGATTTCAGATTGAAAGAATGGAACAAAGAAGAACTGAAAGATGTGTTTACTGAACTTGAATTTAAAACCATCGGTAAGCGGATCCTGGGAGAAGACTTTAATACATTTAATACAGCACCTGTTGCTGTTCAAAAAGATCTGTTCGGGAATGTGGTTGATACAACGATGGGAGAGGTAAGAAAAGATAAGAAAGCTCCGGCCAAAACAAAGAAGACGGAGCAGGAAATTGACTTCAGTAACAAAACTGCTGATGAAACCGGTGAAGTTTCAGAAGAAACTGCTGTTGCCGAAGAGCATTATGGTGGTGCATCAAAAAACATTAACAACACGCCGCATGAATACATTGCTGTAACAACAGAAGCAGATATTAAGAAGCTGGTTGATGAGTTATCTAAACAGAAAGAAATTTGTTTCGACAGTGAAACAACTGGATTAGATGCAAATGATTGCGAACTGGTGGGATTGAGTTTCTCTTATAAAGCCGGTAAAGCCTGGTATATTCCCTGTCCTGCTGATCAAACAGAAACAAAAAAAATATTGAATCTTTTCAAGCCATTGTTTGATGATGAATCAAAAATATGGATCGGACAAAATACCAAGTATGATCTGCTGGTATTGAAATGGTATGATGTGGAGTTGAAAGGAAATTTATTTGATACTATGCTTGCTCATTATGTGGTAGAACCGGATGGCAAACGCAGCATGGATATTTTAAGCGAACAGTTTCTGAGTTATGAGCCGGTACACATTGAAGAACTGATTGGCAAAAAAGGGAAGGGACAGGTTCAGGGAACCATGCGTGATGTGGAACTGGAGAAGATTACAGAATATGCAGCAGAAGATGCAGATATTACTTTGCAGCTGAAGGAAGCACTATTCCCGATGCTGAAAGAAAAAGAAGTGGAGAGGGTTTTTTATGAAGTGGAAAATCCGTTGGTGAAAGTATTAATGAACATGGAGTATGAGGGAATAAGAGTTGATGTAGACTTCCTGAATGTATATTCCAAACAACTGGAGATTGATGCAAAAGAAGCAGAGGAAAAAGTATACAGCTCATCTGGTTTAAGATTCAATCTTGCTTCACCAAAACAGTTGGGCGAAGTATTGTTCGATCATTTGAAGCTTGATCCCAAAGCAAAGAAAACAAAAACAGGGCAGTATGCTACGGGTGAAGATGTGTTGCTGAAGCTGGCACATACCAGTCCGATTGTAGAAGATATCTTAACCTTCCGTGAACTCACAAAATTGAAATCAACCTATGTTGATTCATTGCCGCTGTTGATCAACCGTAAAACAGGAAGAGTGCATACAACGTATGGACAGGCAGTTGCTGTAACAGGACGTTTGGCCAGTAACAATCCCAACCTCCAAAACATTCCTGTGCGCACAGAACGGGGAAGAGAAATCCGTAAAGCATTTATTCCAAGAGATGAAAATCATGTGCTGCTGAGTGCGGATTATTCTCAAATTGAATTACGTATTGTTGCTGCCATCAGTGGTGATCCTGCCATGTGCGAAGCATTTATCCAGGGAAAAGATATTCATACAGCAACTGCTGCAAAAGTGTATAAGATTGATGAGAAAGATGTAACCAAAGAAATGCGTTACAAAGCAAAAAGTGTAAACTTTGGAATTATATATGGGCAGGGAGCCTTTGGTTTGGCCGACAACTTAGGCATCAGCAGAACCGAAGCAAAAGAAATCATTGATAATTATAAACGGGAGTTTGCAGGCATCCAGAAATACATGGATGATACCATCAACTTTGCAAGAGAGAATGGTTATGTGGAAACACTGATGGGCCGCAAGCGCTGGTTAAGAGATATCAACTCATCTAATTTCACGGTTCGTGGTTTTGCAGAACGAAATGCAATCAACTCACCCATACAGGGAACAGCAGCTGATATGATTAAACTGGCGATGATTAAAACACATGCAGCATTACAGAACAGTCATTTTAAAAGTAAAATGATTTTGCAGGTGCATGATGAATTGGTATTTGATGTACTGAAAGAAGAGGTTGACGAAATTAAACAACTGATTCTTGATTGTATGCAAACTGCCATGCCATTAACACATGGGGTGCCGGTCATTGCTGAAGCAGGAACAGGCACCAACTGGTTAGAGGCACATTAATAAATAATAAAGCTGCTGTTAATGAATTGCAATTGCTTAAACCTAATGGCTGTAAGTATTTCAGCATAAATAAAATGAACTACTGATTTCGATTCCGCTGCTTTATGATACCGGTCATTTAACAGCTGTTCATTCATTTTCATTTATCATCCTACCTTTGCCGCCTATGCAACCCACACTTATTTATTGTTATGATGCCTATTGCGGCTGGTGTTATGGGTTTAGCCCCGTGATAAAAAAAATAGCAGAAGTATATAAGGATAAACTGCATGCCGAAGTGTTAAGCGGGGGTATGGTATTACCTGAACATCCGGTTCATATCAGTGCCACAGCCGGTTATATTAAAGAAGCCTACCATACTGTTGAAGAGCGGACTGGAATAAAATTCGGGGAAGATTATTTGTGGCATATCAACAACCCCGATAAGAGCGATTGGTTTCCATCATCAGAAAAACCAGCCATTGCATTAAGTATCTTTAAAGAAATCTATCCTGAACGGCAGGTAGAGTTTGTTGCTGATCTGCAATACAGTCTGCATTATGAAGGAAGGGATTTAACAGATAATGAAGCATACCGTCATTTACTGGAGAAGTATGAAATCAATACAGATGATTTTTACAGCAAACTGAAATTGGAAGACTACAAAGAGAAAGCATACTACGAATTCCAGTTGTGTAAGCAATTACAGGTAACCGGTTTTCCGCAGGTACTGATACAGATAACAGAAACAAAATTCCATTTGCTTGCAAGGGGGTATACTGATTATGATACACTGGCCAAGCGCATAGAACTCGTACTAACAGAGGTGGAAAATAATTTATTCAACTAATTAAATAGTAAAATGATTCTTACAATAACTCTTAATCCCTGTATAGATAAAAGTTCTACAGTAGAGAAGATGAAGCCCGAAAGCAAGCTGCGTTGCAGTGAAATAGTAGACGAACCGGGCGGCGGCGGTATCAATGTAAGTAAAGCGTTAAAGAAATTAGATACCACATCCGTTGCTTTATTTCCGTCAGGTGGTAATAATGGAAACATGCTTTGCTCTTTGCTGAATGAAGAGAATATTGTATTCCATGCGGTTGATTCAAAAGTTGAAACAAGGGAGAACTGGATTGTACTGGAATCTTCAACTGTTAATCAATACAGGTTTACTTTTCCCGGCCGGCAGGTACAGGAAGCAACTATCATAACTCTCATTGATCAGATCAGAAGCTTTTCTCCATCTTTTGTTATTGCCAGTGGCAGTTTGCCTCCCGGCTTACCCGATTATTTTTATGGACTGGTTGTAAAGAATGCAAAATCAGTTGGAGCAAAATGTATTGTTGATACAAGCGGTCCGGCATTGCAGGCATTGCAGGGAAAAGGTGCATACCTCATCAAACCGAATATAGGTGAGTTATGTAAAATGCTGAATGTAGACTGGCTTGATAAAGAAGAAGTGGCTGATGCAGCTCACCAGGCCATTATGGATGGTTATGCAGAAATAATTGCAGTAAGTATGGGGCCCGAAGGGGCATGGATTGTTAGCGAGGAAGAACGCTATTTTGCAACTGCACCAAAAGTTGAAAAGAGAAGCACAGTTGGTGCAGGTGACAGTATGGTGGCTGGTATGACTTTTATGCTGGAACAAAACCGTTCATTAAAAGAAGCGATCTCATATGGTGTTGCCTGCGGAAGTGCTGCAACAATGAATGAAGGAACCCAGTTATTTAAAAAAGAAGATGCTGAAAGGTTATATGGCGAAATTTTTCAGGCATAATTTTTTTATTCAGTAGCAGCTGTAAAAAAGAGGCTTTAGTATTCCTTCCTGAAAAAAACCTGTTGCAAATGCAGCGGGTTTTTTGTAGCTTTTTCTGCTAAAACTTATCGTTATGAAAAAATATTTCATCGCTGTTTGTGCAATGTTCATTTGTGCAACACAGCTTTCTGCTCAGAGTGAAGCAGAAATGAAGGCATGGCAGAACTTTATGACTCCGGGACCAATGCATCAATGGATGGCAAAACAGGTTGGAACATGGGAAGCTGAAATGAGTAGCTGGATGGGGCCCGGCGACCCGGTAAAATCTAAGGCAACAGAAACGGTTTCAATGATCATGAATGGGTTATATCAATCAAGCACTTACTCAAGTGTAATGATGGGGATGCCGTTCACTGGGCAGGGTACATTGGGATATGATAATGCAAAGAAAATTTTTGTTCTTACCTGGATTGACAGTTTTGGATCGGGGATTATTTTTATGACAGGTACTTACAATGAGAAAACAAAAAGCCTTGAGTTGAAAGGCAAACAAACTGATCCGATAACAGGTAAGGATTCAGATATCCGCCAGGTGAATGTATATCATGATGATGATTCTTACACATCAACCATGTATGGCACAGGCCCCGATGGTAAGGAAACGAAATTTATGGAAGGCACTTTAAGGCGAAAGAAATAATATTACTGAGTGATAATAAGAAGGCCGGAAATTTTTCCGGCCTTCTATTATTTAAAACACTCCTTTCCACTCCGGCATTCGTCCGGGCGTATAAGGTGCTCCATTCTTTTCAAGCATGTCTTCCATTTTTTTGATTTCTTCTGCAATTGCTTTCAATTCATTGTAAACAGGGGTGAATTGCTTAGCAGCAACCTGGTAAGAATTCAGTTGGGTTTGTGTTGGTGCTGCTGTTGTGTTCCATAAAGAACCAATCACATAACCAATACGGCCTCCAATAGATAGAGTTGTTTCAAATTCTCTTCTTGCCAATGTTCCATCGCCATTCAATTGACGGTTAACAGCGTTTAATCTTTTCTCTACCTGTAAGATTGTTTTTGAAATATCAAGTGATTGCTTTGGTGTTTCAATCACTGCCTGTTTCATAAAGCGGAGTTTATTCACCAGTTCACCACGATATTGATCTGCTGCTGCTGTAACACGGCTCAGCTCTGCAATTTTTTTACAGAAATCATCGAGCGCTTTTTTATCTGTTGCAGGAAGTGTAGCTGCATTTAATGCAACAGCTTTGAATTGTTGCGGTGCAACAATTTCTGTATACGATCCATCTTCAAATTTGCTGAGCGATACTTTATATGTTCCGGGCAGGGCAAAATATCCCTGGTCGGGTGAACTGAAGGCAAATGATTCATCAAACGGAGTAAGGTCAATCGGACCGAAGGGAGATGTACGGAAATCCCACACAATGCGGTTCACTCCTTTTTTAACCGGCGCTTTTATACGACGAACTACATTACCGGGTTCATCTGTAACTGTAAATAATAAATGCGGTGCAGGCTGTTCATCTTCCAGTCTTAATGAATCAACAGATGGATAAACAGGTGCTTCACCTTTCTTTATTTTTTCTGCTTCAGCAGCACGGCGTTTTTCTTTGATCGTTTTAATATCATCTTTCAAAAAATAAGTAAACACGGCGCCCACTTTTGGATTAGGTGTTGTAAAGAAGCTTTCGCCCTGGAAACCTTTTCCTCTTACACCCAATGGTTGGGATTGTATAAACATCCATGCATCTTTAACGGGAAAGATGATAGCAGGTTTATCGAGATCTTCTCTTTTTAAATTGCGTAACGGTGTATAATCATCTAACACATAAAAGCCACGACCGAATGTTGCAAGAATCAAATCGTTCTCTCTTTTTTGAATCTCCAGATCTTTCACAGCAATAGTTGGTAAGCCTGCTTTCATCTGCACCCATTTAGCACCGCCATCAATACTTACAAACAAACCAAACTCGGTGCCAACAAACAAGAGGTCTTTGCTTACATGATCTTCAGCAATGGTATATGATGTCCCTCTTTCGGGTAAATTATTGGTGATGGCTTTCCATGTTTTACCGCCATCGCTTGTTTTATAAACATAAGGATGAAAATCGCCGTAACGATGATGATTGAATGTAACATAAGCTACATTCTTATCGTGCTGCGATGTGATGATATGATTCACATAAGTTCGTTCGGGCACACCGGGTATATTATCAACCTTTGTCCATGTAGCACCACCGTCATTTGTAATTTGAATTAATCCATCATCTGTACCAACATAAACGGCATTCTCATCAAACTTCGATTCGGCAATGGTGGTAATGTTGCCATAAATATCTGTTGAACCGTTTTTTGCAACAGCATCCATGCTCCATACTTTGCCCATCACCGGTAATTTGTTGCGATCAATTTGCCGTGTGAGATCAGGACTGATCACTTTCCAGGTGTTGCCACGGTCATCAGTGCGGAATAGTTTATTTGCTCCATGATAAAGACGTTTGTTATCATATTTCGAGATCACCAAAGGTGCATCCCAATTCCAGCGATAGGCTTCTCCTTCCGGTTCCTGTGGCTGAATGAATAAATATTCACCGCTCTTTTTATCATAACGGGTTAATGCACCATACTGTGCCTGTGCATATACAATATCAGGATTGCTCTGATCGATCTGCGATTCATAACCATCACCAAGACTTGTGAAATACCAATCGGAATTGAAAATACCATTGGCACTTAGGGTACGTGATGGCCCACCCATACTGAAATTATCCTGTGTGCCACCATGGATATGATAGAACGGAAATGCATTATCGGTTGCCACTTTGTAAAACTGTGTTACAGGAAGATTGGCTTTGAAGTTCCAGTTTTCACCACTATCAAAACTTTCATATACACCGCCATCGCAACCCACTAAATAATGTTCTGTATTTTTTGGATTGATCCAGATCACATGGTTGTCAATATGTTTGTTCTTTTCACCAAGAATAGAAAAATTCTTTCCGCCATCTTTACTTACACCCATGTACACATTGATCACAAATACTTTGTTGATGTCTTTTGGATCGCAATAAATTTTTTGGTAATAGTTGCCCGAAGTTGAATAACCACTTTGTTTTTCCCAGCTTGCACCACGGTCGGTACTTTTAAACACACCGCCTTTTCCTTCAGTTGCTTCCACTACACAATACAACACATCCGGATTAACCGGCGAATAATTCAATCCTATTCTTCCAAGATCACCTGCGGGTAATCCTTTCATCATCTTGTTCCAGGTATCGCCACCGTCTGTGCTTTTGTATAAAGCAGATTCTGGGCCGCCACCAATATAAGTAAACACTTTCCGCTGACGTTGATGCGCTGCTGCATATACAATATTCGGATGACGTGGATCAACCATTACTTCATTAAAACCTGTGTGTTCACTTACATTCAATACCAGCTTCCATGTTTTACCGCCATCTGTTGTTTTATAAATGCCACGTTCGCCGCCACTATTCCATACCGGGCCATAAGCTGCTACATAAACAATATCACTGTTAGTTGGATCAATCGCAATGCGGCCAATATGTTCTGAATTTTTTAAACCAACATTTTTAAAACTCTTTCCTCCATCTTCCGATTTATACAAGCCATCGCCATAACCAACTACACGTTGATTATTATTTTCACCACTGCCTACCCATACTACATTTGTATTGGCAGGATCAATTGCCAGGCATCCGATGGCAAATGAACCTTCACCATCAAAAATGGGTGTGTAGGTAACACCGGCATTTACTGTTTTCCAAACACCACCAGCGGCCGCTGCAACATAATACTCACTGCTGTTCTTTGGGTTAACGGCAATATCAGCAATACGGCCGGAAGTAATTGCCGGTCCGACACTGCGGAACTGAAGACCATTGAACAGAGTAGAGGTTAATACATCTTTTGGCTCTTCCTTTACAGGAACAGTTGTTCTCTTTTGTGCAAAAACTGAAATGGATAAAGCAAGCAGCAGTATGCTGATTACAAGCCTGGCTGATTTCATAACAATTGTTTTGGTGATGAGTATCGAAAGGTAATAAAAAAGTTGACTGGATGAAGATCAACTTATACAAGTACTGTTTTATGAATAAAAAAATTAAAAAATATCCGTTCATTCGGAGTTTTAATTCCTGTGGGCGGATATAAATGGTGGTTTGTCTGAGATGCTGGCTTTTCAGTAATTTCGGTAACTTCTTATTTAGAATGAGGTTTATGACAGATGCCGCAGCAAGGCTAATACATTATTTCAATAACCAGTAATTGATTATGGATAAGATTGAACAGATATTTGCAAACAATCAGAAATGGGTAGCTGAGAAACTTTCAATAAGCCCGGCTTATTTTGAAGATTTAAGCAAGGGACAATCACCCGAATTTTTATACATCGGCTGCAGCGACAGCAGGGTTACTGCCGAAGACTTAATGGGAGTACAACCCGGAGAAGTGTTTATTCACCGCAATATTGCCAATATGGTCATCAGCATTGATTTGAATGTGATGAGTGTATTAAATTATGCTGTAAGACATTTAAAGGTGAATCATATTATTGTTTGCGGCCATTATGCATGCGGTGGCGTAAAAGCTGCTATGCAAAGCGCAGACCTGGGTATATTAAATCCCTGGCTAAGAAATATCCGTGATGTGTACAGATTGCATAAAGAAGAATTAAATGCAATTACTGAGGAGGAAAAAAGATACGACAGGCTGATAGAATTAAATGTACAGGAGCAATGTATAAACCTGATTAAAACCGCAGCCGTACAGGAAGCTCATAAGGAAAGAGGATTAATGGTGCATGGATGGGTGTTTGATATACACACTGGAAAACTGATTGATTTGAAAATTGATTTTCCAAAAATCCTGAAAGAGATCATGGAGATTTATAAACTGATCTGAAAGGAAAATTATTTGAATGATGTGTGCTGATTAAATAGCAAAAGAGCACACATCATTCTTTATAATGATAAGGCTTAACTGTATTGGCAAAGGCAACTATTCTTTTTTTGTTTTCTCCATAGGCAAATTTTCTAAGCGGCTCCATTCCTGCATTGAACCATCATATACTTTCATAGTGTAACCTAAAATGCGGCCTGCCATATATATTACACTTGCTGTTTGACCAATAAAGCAATAAGCTACAATTTCTGTTTTTTTATCGGGTACCACCGGTTGAAAATACGCATTGAGTACAGCCATGTTTTTAAATTGAAACGAAGAATCAAGCAGATCAGGGTAAGGGATATTTTTTGCACCCGTGATATGGCCGTCTCTTGGGTTACCTGTAGGATCACCATCATAAAACCGTTTCATTCTTGCATCTACCACTGCAGCTGCTGGTGAATGCAGCGATGTTAATACATACTCTTTATTTACCAGCACTTTATTGACAGAAGCTATATAATTTCCTTTTTTTATAACAGGCAGTTCAGCTGTTACCGGGTATCCTTCTTTTTTCCAGGCTTCCAATCCTCCATTTAAATAATGAACCTGTCCCTGTAAGCCAAGATATTCCAGTGTAACAAACATCCGGGCTGTTACGCTTACATCTCCTTTGGTATGGTACAGTATGATAATTGAATTTTTATTGATTCCCAGTTTTTGTAAAACCTTTGTTGCTTCTGCAGCATCGGGCGGATTAAAATTTCCATCAGGTGAATTGGCAGCCAGCCAGTCGGGCCATAAAAGACGGGCACCGCCAATATGCTCTTTTTCATAATCAAGCCGCAGAAAATTTACCTGCAGCAGTACTAAATCAGTATTACTGATGTTATCATTCAGCCATTGTGCTGTTATGAGTATGGGGATTTCTTTTGCTTTACTTTCTGTTGCGAAACATACTGCAATAGTCAGGATGAGAAGTATTTTTTTCATGAAAATGTTTTTTATTCTGTAATGAAGGAAAGAAGTTATGCCTGTTATATCAAATAAAAAAGTGATTTATGACAAATGGCGGGTAAAAAAGCTCAGTCTTTTTTTACAAACACCGGCGCCTGTTCTGTTGTAATTCAATCTGCGTTACCAGGTTTTGCAATCTATTCATGGAGGCGTTGTTATCCTGCCTGATCATACGCCTGCTTTATCCAGTTAATTAAATCTTTATTGATTGTTTTTTGATCTTCCACCCTGATGCGATGGGTACACATGGCATTCCATTTACTTCCATCTTCCACATTTCCCGAAGCTGCAACTCCTTTTATATTCAGCCCCACATCGAGCCTGTCTTTTGTTGATGGCTGCAGGATTGCAAACTGTTTCTTTCTGCGCAGGCTTACATAGGCTTTCTTTGGAGATACTTCAACATCATTCCCAAACCCATTGATGTCTTTCATTATCTGATCATACCATTTTTTTAATTCTTCTTTTCCTTTGTACTGTTCTGCAATCCAATCGGTATCATTTCCTTCGGCTCCGGCATGGGATTGTTTGGCAAAATGAACAAGCGTATTTGCATTTCCATGTGTGAAGCCATGTTGTTCTTTTAAGAAACTAACCAGCTCACCATGTTTACTGAAACCGGACTTATTAATAATGGTAATCCATTCAGCAAGTTTTTTGCCGGTTGCTTTTTCAATGTTGGCAATTTGTGTTTGAGTTGCTTTCTCAATTGCTTCGCTGCTCATATAAATTTGGTTTAGTTATTTGCATTTCGTTACAGCAATGCCATAAGGATGCACTTTTGCATTCATGATTTTATTTTTAACGGCAGGGTCGTTCAGCATAAATTCAAGCGCAGCTGTATCATCCTTCGCATAAAAAATGACCAGCCCCATCATTTCAGGATTAGCCGTTTCATAATTTGTACGACCTGCCAGTACAATCACCCCCTCGTTTTTAAATTTAACGAGCCGTTGAAAATGTTCACCTACAATTGCCTGTTCAGCAGCGCCCCAGTTTTTTTCATCCCTGTATTTTTCAGTAAGGGTAAGCACGCCGAGATATTCTTTCAGTTTTACTTTTGTTGTATCCTGTGCAATTGACTCCAGTGAAACGAAGCATAGCAGTACAATGAAGATTATTTTCATTTGTTATTTTTTATTTTATTGTTTGTCACATGTTATTCGCCATAAAAATTATCAT
>CAZOLW010000034.1:22269-53506 GCA_964580775.1 uncultured Chitinophagaceae bacterium
CTGGTATATTCCGATAATTATCGGGATTGCTCCCCGCCTGAATGTCAAAGGCGGGCAGGGATAATTTTCATGTCTCATTTCATGTGTTAACGGTTAAATTTTTTTCATAAATCGTAATCCATTCGTCAACAGTAATTTTTTTTGCCAGTTCGCCAAACAACTGAAACGGGATTTTTTCCGGATTTTTTAAACGGATACATGATTTTCCCATATCCAGTTTCCCGATTTTCGCTTTTTCATATTCAGTGGTAAACCATTTCAGCAGTTTTGGACTTCCGTAAAGACACATATGGTACACTGCAATAAAGTTCTTCTGTGAAGCAATATTCAAAAAAGGCAAAGGAAGATGGGGCGTAACATGGTAACCGGGAGGGTAGAGGCTATGCGGCACTACATAACCAATCATTCCATAACTCATTTCTTCTTTAAACCCTTTTGGAAGATTGGTTTTAATTTCTTTTCTCAACCTGGTGATTGCTTCTTTTCTTTCTGCAGGAAGTTCACTGAGATATTCTGCAACTGTGGTTGCTTTAGATTGCATATGTTTTGGTTTTGGAGGTTCAGTTTATTACTTCTTTTTTGATGCTTTGGCAATTTTATTATACTCCAGCGCCAGCTTTACCCAGTACTCCAGTTTCTTTTTGGTGCTTACAGCATCTGCACTTACAAATACATAACCTTTCATCAGCTTCCCTGTAAAATCCATCGCTGTACAACCTTCTTTTTCCATTACCTCGTTATAAACTGCCGGGTCAAGTCTCACCATCAGCCGTTCTTTTTCAACACCAATACACATTTTATCATTCACCATAAAGCACAATCCGCCAAACATTTTTTTCTCGTCTACATGTTTGTGCGTAAGAGCAATCAGCTCTCTTGTCTGGTTTGCTAATTTTTCGTTATAGGCCATAAAAGATGTTTATGAATTTACAACGTTCTTTACATGTACATTCCTGTTACGCAGATCTATTCCTCCTTCGCAAAGGCTTTTTAAATTGGCTAAATAAAAGGTCCATCCTGTTTTACATCCGAGGTGCCAGTAATGCATTCCCTGTTCATCAGTTGGAATATGATCCTGAACCAGCTCAACAATTGTTTCTCCTTCTTCCTGTTTAATTGTAATACTGCAGTTGCCGGCTTTCCCAAAACTAAACTGAATAAAATCTTTTCCATTGCAGTCAAGGATGCTTCCATGTTCAACTGTATCATCGTCCCAGCCATGCCAGAGCCAGCGGTAACTGTCGCCCGACTGTACAGGTTCATTATCCATTCGTAAACTTCCATCCGGCTTTTTGTATTCACTTAACCGTAAGAACCAATATTCCATTCCCTGTTTTGTAGCCCAGCAATTGTACAGTTTTTCAACTGTTGTGTGAATATTAATCCTGGTAACAAAGCGGCTCCAATCGTATGCACTCATGACTTATTGTTTTTGACGGGAGTAATAAAAGTTTGATTTTTTTTGCGGCATTGCCGGCCCTGCATCTACTACTGCATGAATGGAGTCTTTGGTAATAAGGTTGTACATGATTCTTTTTGGGAAATCATGTTCAGGGTTTTCTGCAACAAACCCGTTTTCGTTGTAAGATGTAAGTTTAAACTCAACCGGTTGATTGTTATTCTGACCTTCTGCAACAGGGATGTAGAAATATCCGTTATTCCTGTATACCAGTTGAATCTTTTCAAGAAAAACAGTATCACCGGTGGTGTTTTTCACCAGCATACTTTTACCTGAAAGTGTGCTGTCGTTTGAAGATTTCCATTTTTCGTAGATAACTCCTTTCTTTGTTTCCATCTTCCATCTTCCAATCAACCAGTCAAAGGAATTCATATTTGCAGCATGCGAATTCTCTTTGTTTGAGAATGCGACAGACAGCAGAATGATGCCGGAATAAAGCACAACTTTTTTCATTGTAAGTATTTTTCAGGAACTGAATGTAAAGCAATACGGTTGCCTTCTGTATCCAGAAACACAGCCATATAACCGTACTCTTCTGAAATCTGTGTTTTGGGAACTGTAATTTTTCCACCTGCTGCTTCCACCCGGCCCAATACAATCTCCACATCAGGATTCCCATTTAAATAAATCAATGGACCGTCGGTAGCCGAAGGTTTATGAAAGCCGCCACTGTCAACTAATGTTCCACCAACGCCCTTCATTGGATCATCCAGCGGGAACATCCGCATTTTCATACTGGGAAAATCCATTGCATTCATCTTCATCAGAAAAATGCTCTCATAAAATTTTTGAGCTCTGTCAATGTCGGTTGCCGGTATTTCAAACCAGCTGATTGCGTTGTCCATACAATTTATATTTATTGGTTATAAAGCAGTTCTTGTTTCTTTCAATCCTTTGCTTTGCAAATAGTCAACCAACTCTTTTGCATCTTCACCGCCTCTTTGTGCATGGTGCAACAGTGTATAGCCATGTGCGCCTCTTGCATACAGGTAAGCAGGATAGGTTTCAATATAGGCTTTTACTATTTGTGTTTTACCCAGCATCGTTAAAACAAACAAATTTGTTCTTGCTCCTTTTTCAATGAGGTAGTTGGCAATTTCTTTAGTGCCAACATGTCCTGCACCCTCCAGTCCGGTTTCAAAATCGCCGCCGCCCCAATCCCAGGTTGCATACAGCAATGTAGGAAATTCAAGCAGGAGCTGTTTTACTTTATCAAGGTTGTTGTGTCCTGCACCAACAAAGTCTTTTACTTTTTCTGCCGGTAACGGATCTTCTTTGGGTTGTTTGTTTGCTGGAGGGGTTTGCGAAAGAAGAAATGATGGAACAGCAAGAATACTGCTGCCAATTGCTGCCTGCTGTAAAAAAGATTTCCGGTTCATGGTTATTGCTTTCTTTAAAGTTCCGAAATAGAGTTAAAGAATTTATTCCGTTCATCATTTCTTACGGCGGTACTCCAGGTCATATTCTGTTAGCCATGTTGCGCTGTTGTCTTTACTTATTTCACCCAGCTGGCGAACTTTATCTGAGCCTAAATTGAAAAATGTAAGCCGTCTGATTGCCATGCTGTCCTGTGCAAACGGAAACGGGTTGGTAAGGAAAATAATTTTTCTGTCTTCAAATTTTCCTTCCAGAAATTCTGTACTGCCGGCTGCATTATCAACCCAGGTTTGCTGCCACTGTTTGGTGGTTGAATTATAGGTATTAAAACTTTTGCCTGCATAACGCAATCCCTGTGTAACAGCGGTGCTTGTCCATTCTTCTAAAATGATACAGCTGTCGAGGATAACACTGATCTTGCTGTCACCGGCTTTTTTACCATTGGTTGAATAGGCTTCCCATTCGCCGACCCAGAAATCGAATTGCCGGTAAACAGGATTACTGCAGGGTTTATTATTCTGTTGAGCGAAGGAAGAATAAGAACTCAATACAGTAATCAGGCAGAAAGCATACTTTACCATAAGCGTTTTTTGTTGGGAATTCTTAAATTTAATTGATCAATTTTAATTTTTTTTCCTCTTTTTATGAATGGTATGTCCGGAAATTATAACTCTGGACGTCATTACAGAAATCATTTCAAAACAATAAAACAACCATTATGGAAAAGTTCATGTTGATCTTCGAGAGTGAAATAACAGGTAAAACACCATCGCCCCAGCAAATGCAGGAAATAATGGGTAAATGGATGTCGTGGATAGATAAACTGGTAAAGGCCGGTAAGTATGAATCAGGGGAGCCTCTCCTGCCCGGCGGTAAAATCATCAAAGGAAACGCTAAAACAGTTACTGATGGCCCGTTTACAGAGGGCAAAGAAATCATCGGTGGATACTTTATTGTTAACGCAGCTGATTATGACGAAGCCGTTGCGTTATGTGATGATTACCCCGATTATGAAAGAGGTGGTGCCGTTATTGTACGCCAGGTTCAGAAAATGGATATGCCGGCTTAACAGGAGGTATTGTAAAAAGAAATTAATTGAAGTATTTTAACGGTCAGTATTTTTCACCTCAAAACATTCAGGTATGAAACAACTATTGGGTTTAATTGGGCTGTTGATTTTATTCGGCTTTACAGGTATTGATAACAGTATTACAAAGCAGGAAAGAAAATCAGCCATCAGTTATTTTAAACAAACGCAGCAGGACTTTATAAAAGAGATTAAGGGGCTGAGCGAAGCACAACTTAACTGGAAACCGGCAGACAGTGTTTGGAGTGTTGCCAATTGTGCTGAACACATTACCATTTCTGAAAAGAATCTGTTTGACTGGGGAATGGGCACACTGAAAGCTCCTGCCGATCCTTCAAAGAGAAAGGAGCTGAAACATGATGATGAAGCTATTAAGAACATGATCGGCAGCCGCACGGTGAAAGTTAAAACAAGAGAAGGCTTTTATCCAACGGGGCAATTCGGAAATACAGCACAAACTTTAACCGTGTTTAAAGAGCGTCGTGCTGACCTGATTAAGTACATGAAATCAACAGAAGATGATTTGCGCAATCATTTTGCCGAAACACCTGTTGGGTTGATTGATACTTATCAGCTGCTGCTTTTTTTAAGTGCCCATACAAAACGGCACACCCTGCAGATTGCAGAATTGAAAGCACATCCTGATTTTCCCAAACAGTAATTTTTTCAAGAAGTCAATAAGCTGCCTTTAATTTATGAGCCGGTAAGACGGGAAGTTGGTAAGTGTTGGTTCGCAATTGTTATTTTCTTGCCGTCCTCCCGGCAAATAAAGGAGTCAGCCTGTTTATTATAAAAGATCGGGTAAATTGCAGAAAAGATTGTTTGAATACTCCCTCTCATATTGATGAAACAGTTGATCATCTCTTCCGGCATGAGTGGGGAAAGCTTGTATCTGTATTAACCAAACTGTTTGGTCCGCAGAATTTACAACTGGCAGAAGATGTGGTGCAGGATACATTGGTAACTGCACTCAGCAACTGGAAAATCAACGGACTTCCACAAAATCCTTCGGCCTGGTTATTTACGGCTGCAAGAAATAAAGCTGTTGATGTTATGCGTCAGCAAAAACGAAAAGACGAATTCTCCAAAAGCATAATTCCGCTTCTTCAATCAGAATATACTCTGACACCAACAGTAAAAGAAATGGTAAATATAAATACCATTGATGATGATCAGCTCCGGATGATGTTTGTTTGCTGTCACCCATCTTTATCAGCAGAAGCACAGGTGTCATTGATTTTGAAAACCCTTTGCGGTTTCAGTGTTACAGAAATTGCCAAAGCATTTGTAACCGGTTATGATACGATTGAAAAAAGATTGTACCGTGCCAGACAAACATTTCGTGAAAACAATGTACAGTTTGAGTTACCTGCAGCTGCAGATCTTGATAACAGGGTGGAGAGTGTATTAATGGCCATTTATCTTTTATTCAATGAAGGTTATAACTCTACTAATCATGAAGACCTGATCCGAAACGACCTGATGAATGAAGCCATGCGGATGTGTGAACTGATTTGCCGCAACGAAAAAGTGAAACATGCCAACGCACATGCATTAATGGCGTTAATGTGTTTTACTGCATCAAGAAATGATGCAAGGCTTGATAAGGAGGGAAATATCCTGTTATTAAAGCAACAGGACCGCAGTAAATGGAACAGGGCATTGATTGAAACAGGTGTGTTTCATCTCGAAGAATCAGCAGCGGGTGAAACCATCAGCAAATATCATATTGAAGCAGGTATTGCATATGAGCATGCACAGGCAAGAGATTTTCATCACACCAACTGGAACAATATTCTGCATTGCTATAATTTGCTGTATCAGCTTTATCCCACACCCATCATTGCTTTGAACAGGGCGATTGTGATCAGTGAATTGAATGGAGCAGCCGCAGGCATCAGCGCCATTGAAAACATTCAGCAACTTTCTTCCTTAAAAAATTATTACCTGCTTCCGGCAACACTGGGCGAACTGCACTGGCAGCTCAAACAGTACGATAAAGCCAAAGCCTATTTTGAAGAAGCCATTACCCTAACCCAATCGGCCATTGAAAAAAAGTTACTGCAGCAGAAAATCAGTCAGCCGGTTTAATTCAGTTCTTTTTTCTGCTTTGCCTTAACTTTGCTGTAAATACTTCTGAAATGAATAAGTGGGGATTGATACTGGTTTTCGTCATTGTTGCTGTTGTTGTTTTTTCAACAGATGCTGCAGCGCAATGTTCTATCTGTACCAAAACCGCTTCACAGCTGGGTGAAAAACCAGCCAAGGCCTTGAATGGTGCCATCATCTATCTTATGGCAGCTCCTTTTGCCATTGTTGGTTTTATTGGTTGGCGCTGGTGGAAAAGCCAGAAAGAAGAAGAAGCATAAGCCACTGATCACTTTCTCTTTTTGCAATCACCCTCTTCCCGTAACTTGTATGCATTAACCAACTGTATATGCGAAAATATTTCTTTTTGCTGTTGCTGCTTCCTTTATCAATAGCAGCACAGAACCTGCCTGCCGGCAGGCAAGGGCTCCCAACTATTGAAGAAAAAACAAACGGACTGAAAAAGTATGAAGGCTACTTCAACTTTTACTGGGATGAAAATACCGGTAAGGTTTGGCTGGAAGTAGATAAACTTGAAACCGAATGGTTATATGTTGTTTCGTTACCGGCAGCTTTAGGTTCGAATGATATTGGGCTTGACCGGGGATTACTGGGCGATGACCGTGTAGTGAAATTCAGTAAAGTGGGCCGAAAGATTTTATTGATGCAACCCAACTATGGATACAGGGCTTTATCAAATGACCATGCAGAAAAAAGAGCCGTCGAGCAATCCTTTGCTCAATCAACCATCTGGGGATTTACGGTTGAAGCAGAGAGCAATGGAAAATTTTTGGTTGATGCTACGGATTTTTTAATGCGTGATGCAATGAAGGTGAGCAATGCCATCCGCCGGATGCGCCAGGGAAATTACCAGCTCGATAAAACAAGAAGTGCTATGTACCTGGCACGTACAAAAAACTTTCCACTCAATTCCGAGCTGGAGGTAACCGTTACTTATACCAATGCAGATGGTGAAGTTGGGAATTTTGTACAACCTGTTGCACCATCAACCGAGGCCATTACATTACGCATTCATCATTCACTGGTTCAACTGCCCGATAATAATTATCAGCCAAGGGTGTTTGATCCACGCAGCAGTTTTATTCCGGTTTCTTTTTACGATTATGCATCGCCGGTGAGTTCACCCATTGAAAAATATTATATCATCCGTCACCGGTTAAAGAAAAAAGATCCAACAGCTGTCATCAGCGAACCGGTAAAGCCAATCATTTATTATTTAGATAACGGTACACCCGAACCGATACGTTCTGCATTGCTCGATGGTGCAGGCTGGTGGAACCAGGCATTTGAAGCTGCCGGATATAAAAATGCTTTCCAGGTAAGAGTATTGCCCGACAGTGCTGACCCCATGGATATCCGTTACAATATGATCAACTGGGTACATCGTTCAACACGTGGATGGAGTTATGGTGCTTCGGTTGTTGATCCCCGTACAGGAGAAATTATTAAAGGACAGGTATCACTCGGTTCACTTCGTGTGCGACAGGATTATCTCATCTTCTCGGGTTTATTATCACCGTATGAAACAGGGATTCCTGCAAACGATCAGATGTTGAATGCAGCATTGGCAAGATTGCGTCAGTTATCTGCACATGAAGTAGGACATACCATTGGGCTCATGCACAACTATGCAAGCAGTGTAAGCAGCCGTGCAAGTGTAATGGATTATCCGCATCCGCTGATTCAGCTGAATACAAAAGGTGAAATGGATTTCTCGAATGTATATGATGATAAGATTGGTGAATGGGATAAGGTGGCTGTTACCTGGGGCTACCAGGATTTTCCTTCAACCGTGAATGAAAAAACCGCTTTGAATAAAATCATGGCTGACGCAATTAAAAAAGGGCTGCAATTCATCAGCGACCGTGATGCAAGATCGCCGGGTGGGTTACATCCCGATGCACATTTGTGGGATAATGGAACAAATGTGGTTGATGGATTGAAAGAAGTGATGAAAGTGCGTGCTAAAGCATTGCAGGATTTTGGCGAGAAAAATATTGTACCAGGGATGCCGATGGCAATGCTTGAAGATGCACTGGTGCCTGTTTATTTTTATCACCGTTACCAGATTGAAGCAGTAACAAAACTTGTGGGCGGCATGTATTATTCCTATGCGGTAAGAGGCGATGGGCAGGTGATTACAAAAATGCTGAGCAAAGCTGAACAGCAAAATGCATTGAATGCAGTGATTGATTGTATTGATCCGAAAGTACTGCAGATATCTGATCGTATTGCTGCATTGATTCCGCCACGGCCATCGGCTTATATTGGCACAAGAGAATTATTCAGGAAAAGAACAGGCTTGTCGTTTGATCAGTTATCACCAGCTGAAACGGCTGCTGATCTTCCGTTCTCTTTTTTATTCAACAGTGAACGGTTGAGCCGCATGGTACAATTTGAAATAAATGGCGGATTAGGTTTGAATGAAATGATTCAGACTCTTGTTGATAAAACATGGAAAGCCACACGAAGAAACGGCATGGAAGGATTGATTCAGCAGCAAACAGAACAGGTGCTGTTAACTTACCTGCTGGCTGCATCAGTTGATGAAAACAATTCATTTGCTGTAAGAGGCGTTGTGCAAAAAGCATTGAGCGATCTGAAAAAATATATTGACCTGCAACTGAAGACAGCAACCTCAACATACAATGGTTATCTGCTACTCGCTATTGAACGGATGAAAAATCCAAAAGATGCCAAACCAACCTTACATAAAGAAGCTCCGCCGGGAGCACCGATTGGCTGCGATGCTGAATGAGCTAAGAGCTCAAAAGAGGGAAAAGAGAAAAGGAGATCAATTCGACCTCCTTTTCTCTTTTTATTTCAGTCTGATATTTGTGATGTATAAGTAAATGTATTTGTATTCACTCTTTCAACTCTTTTTCCTCCTTCCCCTCCTTTGAACTCTTAGCTACTATACTGCTTAATAAACTGATATAAATTAAATTCTCCTTTTTCCAATACAGCATCAATCTTCAGCTTCAATTCTTTTTTCTGTACATCCTTCATCCTTTTCTGCTGAATTAAATAGTATGCTTTCTCTGCCAGTAACCAGCTCCGGCGTTCATTTGTATAATGATGTTTCAGTAACTCATCAATTTTCAGCCACAATTCTTTTGCTCCCTGTTTTTCCGTAGCAATGGTTTTGATAACAGGGATTTCCTGTTGAGTGGTTGCAAAAGCAGGAGCCAGCATCATCTTTAAATTCCTTACAAACAGTTCCGCATCCGGACGGTCAGCTTTGTTCACCGCAAAGATGTCGGCAATTTCCATCAACCCTGCTTTCATGGTTTGCACTTCATCGCCAGCTTCCGGTACAAGTACAACAACAGTTACATCAGCAAGACCTGCAATTTCAATTTCACTTTGTCCCACACCAACTGTTTCAACAATCACATAATCATAGTCAGCTATTTTACATACTTCAGCGATCTCTAAAATTTTTGGATGCAATCCACCCAGCGAACCACGGGTAGCTAATGAACGGATAAATACATTGGGATGATTATACCAGTTGCTCATGCGGATCCGATCGCCAAGCAAAGCACCTAAATTAAATGGGGAAGATGGATCAACACAAAGCACCGCAACTTTTTTTCCTTCATCAACCAGTAAACCAATCAATGAATCAACCATGGTGCTTTTTCCTGCACCGGGCGGTCCGGTAATGCCAATAACAGGAGTAGAGGAAGCGGGAATGGTTTGCAGGAACTCTTCATAACCCGGCACTTCATTTTCAATCAGTGAAATACAGCGGGCCAGACTTTTCTGGTTACCTTCCCTGATTTCCTGTTGTAATGATTGCCACATTTCACAAACCTAAACGAAAAGATTTAAATATTGTTTATTTGCAACACTGAACCCATGCAATCAACAAGAGCTACCATACATCTGACTGTTTTTTTTACCGGCATACTTCTCGTGATGACGGGGTTTATGTTCAGCCGTGCATTGCTCAGTATCGGAACCTTTACACTTATTGCCAATGGCTTTTTGCAAAGTGATTTAAAGGAGCGATGGAATGTTTTTTTGCAGCACAAAGTTTTAATCGGCATTTCCTGTTTGTTTCTGTTTCCCCTGCTTTCGGGTTTATGGAGCGAGGATAAAACAGAATGGCTGAATGTATTGCTTGCTAAACTTCCATTATTACTGTTGCCTTTTGCTTTAGTGATGCAGAAAGGATTTGAACGGAAACAGTTTGTGTTTTTTTCATTGTTGTGGATTGGTTTATTGTTTGGCGGAACAGTATGGAGCATCGTACAATACCTGCAGCAAAAGGATCAGTATAATCTTCTCTATCGTTTTTCCAAAACAATTCCAACTCCTGCTTCCAATGATCATATCCGTTTCAGTATGGCGATCATCATTGCCTTGCTGTTATGGTTAAAGCTGGAAGAATGGAAAGCCATTGCATCTTCTGTTTTGATATGGATGTTGCGTGCAGTAATGACCTGGTTTATTTTGTTCCTGCACATACTTGCTGCAAAAACAGGGTTGCTGGGTTTGTATCTCATTATTCTTCCGGTAACAATCTGGCAGATGTATGCATCAGGAAAAAAGCAATTGGCTGTTGCTTCTCTATTTATTGCATTATTACTTCCGGTACTGGCTTATCAGCTATTACCAACATTTAAAACAAGAATACATTATGCATTGTATGACCTTGAAAGCCGGATAGCAGGAAATGTAAGCGGCGGTTTCAGTGATGGCAACCGTGTTTTATCTATTCGCAGTGGAATGTATGTGTTTCAGCAAAACTGGTTAACGGGTGTTGGTTATGGTGATATTAAAAAAGAAACCAATAAGTGGTATAATGAGCATGCTCCTGCTGTTCCTGCATCAGAACGGTTTCTTCCCTTGAATCAATGGATGACCAGTGGCAGTGGTGCAGGCATTGCAGCCATGTTTTTATTCAGCATAGTTATTGTATTACCTTTCTTCTCAACACAGTGGAGGCAAAACAAACAGGCCATTGCATTTGTATTGTTCATGAATATTGTTTTTTTATACGAATGCACAATTGACGATCAGTTTGGTGTCTATTTGTATAGTTTCTTTATATTGTACTGGCATTTGTCGAATCGATTTAAACCCTGATATGCAAGCTGTTTCAGTTGTTATTATTACGAGGAATGAGGCTCACCTGCTTGCACAAACATTGCAGTCGGTAAAACTATTGTCGGATGATATCATTGTTTGTGATACGGGCAGCAGTGATGCCACCATTCCCATTGCAATAAAAAACGGTGCTGTTGTTATTGAAGAAGACTGGGTGGGCTATGGGCAAACAAAAAATATGGCCAATGAACGTGCAGTGTACGACTGGATACTTCAACTGGATGCCGATGAAGCAATAGATGAAGAATTACTGCAGTCCATTCTTGCACTTGACCTGAAGGATGAGAAGCAGGTATTTACTGTACACCGCAAGAATTTTTTCAAAGAAAAACACATCCGCTTTGGTGAATGGTGGAAGGACGAACCCTTCCGTTTATTTAACCGCAACCAGGCTGCCTGGAATGGTGATCCCGTTCATGAAAAACTGATTTTTGAAAAGGATTGTGTAGTGAAAAAACTGAATGGCTCCATTCTGCATAAAACACTTCAGTCAACCGAACAGTACAAGACAAAGATGAAAGCCTATGCCATTGCAAGCGGTGAAAAATATTTCAGGCAGGGCAAAAAAGGAGCATGGTACAGAAAATACCTGTCGCCGCCCGTTTCATTTCTCCGCAATTATATTTTAAAGCTTGGTTTTTTAGATGGAGTGGAGGGTTTTCTGCTGGCTTCCATGCGTGCCGGTTATACCCGTATAAAATATAATACACTTTACCGCTTACAGCATCCACAAAAGAAAAAATAAATTCGCTTTCTTCGTAATTTACAGGGAATAATGAATACAATAGAAACACGGATAAAACGGATTGTTACAAATTTGCACTGATTGATCCGCTTCTAATCCGTAATGATCTGTGTCATCAGTGTTTCTATTCGCTTTCTAAAAGAAGAAACCTGTATGACCAACTTCATCCCCATCTTTCCACTCAGCATTATTGTTTTCCCCGGCGAAAACCTGAACCTGCACATTTTTGAACCACGGTACAAACAACTCATCACTGAATGCTTTGAACAGAAAAAACCATTTGGTATTCCGGCGGTGGTAAACAAAGAATTAAAAGACCTGGGCACACTGGTGGAAATAAAAGAAATTAAAAAAGTATATGAAGATGGTAAGATGGATATTACCAGCAGCGGTGTAAAAGTGTTCCGTATGCTGGAACTGATTAAAGAAGTACCCGACAAATTATACAGCGGTGCCATTGTTAGCTATCCTGATGATGCAGATGATGGCAGCAGGCTACTGATGCAGAAAGTGGTGGAGGGAATTAAAGCACTGCATAAACTCATACAGGTAAGTAAGGATTTTAAAAAACCTGAAGAAGAACTCAAAGCCTTTGATGTGGCTCACCATATGGGTTTGAATATGGAAGAAGAATATGAACTGCTGGGTTTGTTCCGTGAAGCACAAAGGGAAGAATATCTAAAACGGCACCTCAATAAAGTGTTACCCTTGCTGGCCGAAATGGACAACTTAAAAGAAAAAGTAAAACTCAACGGGCATTTCAGGAATTTAGAAGGGTTTAGTTTTGATCTGTAACTTCGCCCCATGGCAATAACCATCTGTTTCGATTTTGGTAATACCCGTTTAAAAGCGGCCGTGTTTGAACAGGATCAACTTAAAGAAATTATTATCCTGAAAGATGACAGCAGGGAAAGCATGGAAGAGATTGTTGATCAGTTCAAACCCAGCTTTTCCATTTTATCATCGGTGATCAATCATCAGCCGGTGGTGGAAGAAGTGCTGGCAAAGCATACCAGCTTTCACAAATTATCACATCAAACAAAACTGCCTTTTACCACTCCTGTGGGTAAACCTGAAACCATTGGCGCCGACCGTTTGGCCCTTTGTGCAGCTTCTGTTCACCTGTTTCCCGGAAAAAATAATTTAGCCATTGGTATCGGCACCTGTATTACCTACAATTTCATCAATAACCAGAACCAGTTTTTGGGTGGAAGTATATCACCCGGTCTTGAAATGCGTTTCAAAAGCATGAACCAGTTAACAGCCCTGCTGCCATTGGTAAAAATGGAATGGAACTTCCCTTTAATTGGCTACGATACCAAGACCAATCTGCTCAGCGGAGTGGCTTGGGGAATGGCCAAAGAAATCGATGGGATCATTGATGCTTATGCTGAAAAGTACGGGAACTTTAACGTGCTGTTAACCGGGGGCGATACGGTTCATTTTGCTCCTCTGCTCAAAAACATGATATTTGCAGACCCTCAACTAATCTTTAAAGGTCTGTATGCAATCAGTGAGTTCAATCGGTAAGCGTGTTTTAGTGTTATTTGTGCTGAGTTCAGCCATTGTGATCCCCGCCGTTTCGCAGGATAATTCGCCCTGGAGCCGTTATGGTTTGGGTGATATTGTACCATCGGGCAATGTTGCCAACAGGGGCATGGGTCATTTATCTGCTGCCTACAGCGATTTCCAAACCATCAATTTTGTAAACCCTGCTTCTTACAGCAAGTTCGGAGCGCAACGGGCCATCCTTGATCTTGGGTTGGATATCAACAGTCGCAAGCTGAGTAATAATAAAGGCAGTACTTATACTTCCAACAACGTTTATATCCCTTATCTCGCCAGCGGATTTCAGATCAAGCCACAAAAAGCAAAATATGATCTGGGAATGGCATTTGGATTACGTCCGCTCACTAAAGTGAGTTACAATATTCAGAGCGGAGGAAGAATGGCTTCCGGCGATAGTGTACAGAATATTTATGAAGGCAGCGGTGGAACCTACCAGGCATTTATCGGTTCGGCTTTTGGGTATAAAGGCTTCAGCATTGGTTTTAATACAGGTTATCGTTTCGGTTCAAAGGATTACACTACAAGAGTTGGTATTTATAATGATACAGTACCCGACCGTTACAGGCAGGGTAAAAAACAGGTGAGAAATAATTTCGGTGCTCCTTTTCTTGAACTGGGTGTACAGTACGAGATAAAACTGTCGGGTGATACAGCAAAAAGAAAATACAGTTCATTACATCTCGGTGCATATACCAGTACACAAAGCAAAATGCGTACAACCCGTGATGAAATTTTTGAAACCTATTTTGTAACAGATGAAGCCGGCAATGAAAGCAGGGTTGATTCTGTATCAGAAACAAAAAATATTAAAGGCGATATTATTTATCCTTCTTCCTATGGATTTGGTGTAATGTATGATGTTGTTGGAAAAAGCAACCTGCGTCTTGGTGCCGATGTTGAAATATCCAACTGGGGCAGCTACCGTTATTACGGAAGTGAAGACGGTTTGCAGAACAGCTGGAAGGCAAAAGTTGGTGGCCAGTTTATTCCTGATATTTCAGGCAGAGCAAAAACATACTGGGGACAGGTGATTTACCGTGCAGGATTTCATTATGGTACCGAACCTTATACAGTGAATGGTGATATGAAAAGTTATGGTCTTACTTTGGGAATCGGTTTGCCGATTAAACGTTATTCTTTTGGTGAATTCAACCGTAATAATATTGTGAATGCAGCTTTTGAAATAGGACAGAGAGGAAACCGCAGCACTTCTTTACTCCGTGAAAATTATGTTCGCTTTGCACTTGGTTTCTCGTTGAGCGATATCTGGTTTATTAAACGTAAGTATGATTAACAGGTTTAATCATAAAAACATATTTGTAAAAGCAGCAGCATTTATTGCAGGCTGCTTTTTTTTCTTTGCCTGTGAAAATGACATCAAGGTTATACAGGCAATGCAATCGAAAAAACTATCTGTTGATGAAGTGAAACAGGTAACCAGTTATCTCAGCACAGGAGGCCGGTTAAAAGCAAAACTTTCTGCACCGTTTATGCTGCGCTACTACGACAGTGTACCAAGAGTTGAATTCCCCAATACTTTGCATGTTGACTTTTATAACGACAGTATGCAGATCGAGAGTTATCTCGATGCAAAAAAGGCATATTACTACGAACAGCAGGGCCGTGTCATTCTCAATGACAGTGTGGTGGTGATCAGGATTAATGGCGATACACTTAAAACAAATGAACTGTTCTGGGAACAGAACCTGCATAAGTTGTTTACCAACAGTGACGTTGAAATAAGGCAGAAAACAAAAACCATTTTTGGGAAAGGATTTGAAAGTGATGAAACACTGAAGAATTTCAGAATTGATTCTATTACCGGTGTATTGCTGGTTGGAGCATCCAAATTTGCAGGAAATTAATTCTTACCTTCCGCACCAGTTTGAATCATCGGACCGTTACAACAGCATTTCCCCGAGTAACAAAATAAGACCAGCTGTATGAAAACCGTAGCCGGTTGATGTGTTGCCAACTGCAGATGCTGTCATGAAATTGATTGATCGTATTTTTGATATAAAACCTCAATTGTCAGAGTATTGATAAATGCCCAAACCAACTGCCGTATGAGTATTGAAAAGGATATATCCCAGCTAAGGAAATTTAACAGCGAACATCACAAAGCCATTGTAAATCTCATCTTCACCAACAACTGGGTTACAGAAAAATTAAAACAGCATTTAGAGTCGAAGGACCTTACACTTCAGCAGTTCAACATTCTCCGCATTCTGCGTGGCAGCAATGCTCCATTGTCTACTTTACAGATCAGGGACAGGATGCTGGATAAGATGAGCGATACCAGCCGTATAGTTGACAGACTGGTGTTGAAGAACCTTGCCAGGAAAGTTGTCAGCAAAAAAGATAAGCGGCTGGTAGATGTTACAATAACTGCAAAAGGGAAGAACCTGCTTTTGACTCTTGATAAAAGCCAGGCGACGATTGATGAAATTGTTAATAATATTAATAACGAAGAAGCCAAGCTTTTAAACAGCTTGCTCGATAAAATCAGGGGTTCAGTTTAACTTACTGTATGATTCGTGTATTCTTGTTCTGTTGTTTTATTTTCCTTGCTCACTTTCTTCCTGCGCAGGCCAAACCTGAGTTCAGAGCCGTATGGATTGCAACAGTTGATAATATTGACTGGCCTTCCAAAAAAGGAATTGCTGTTGATTCACAAAAAGCAGAATTTATCCGACTGCTTGATCTGCACAAACAAAATGGAATGAATGCAGTGATCATGCAGGTACGTCCTGCAACAGATGCGTTTTATCCATCAGCCTACGAACCGTGGAGCGAATGGTTAAGCGGTGTGCAGGGAAAACCACCATCACCTTATTATGATCCTTTGCAGTTTATGATTCTGGAAACACATAAACGTGGAATGGAATTTCATGCCTGGTGCAACCCTTACCGTGCCGATTTTAAATTGGGCAAAGCATCCATTGCTCCATCACATATTACACGCCTGCATCCGGTTTGGTTTTTAGACTACGGCGATAAAAAATATTTTGATCCGGGGAATAAAGAAGCACAGGCATTTGTTGTGGAAGTAATCCGTGATATGACAGAACGGTATGATGTGGATGCCATTCACTTTGATGATTATTTTTACCCGTACCGCATTGCAGGGAAAGAATTTCCTGATTCTGTTACCTATCATCGGTATGGAAATGGGT
This sequence comes from uncultured Chitinophagaceae bacterium, assembly GCA_964580775.1. Classification (GTDB taxonomy): domain Bacteria; phylum Bacteroidota; class Bacteroidia; order Chitinophagales; family Chitinophagaceae; genus Lacibacter. The sequence continues at coordinate 38,910 of CAZOLW010000034.1, forward strand.
TAACAAAAGATGACTGGCGGAGAAGTAATGTTGATTCAATTATTGTCGGGCTGAGCCGTATGATTAAACAAACAAAATCATGGGTAAAGTTCGGGATCAGTCCGTTTGGTGTGTGGCGCAACAGTGATAAAGATCCTCGTGGCAGTAATACCAAAGCCGGGCAAACAAACTATGATGATCTGTATGCAGATATTCTGTTATGGCTTGAAAAAGATTGGATTGATTATGTGGCACCACAACTCTATTGGGAGTTTGGCCATAAAGCTGCACCGTATGAGATATTAATCGACTGGTGGGGCAAACATACGTATGGCAAGCATTGTTATATCGGCCTTGGTATTTACCGTGCCGGCAGCAGCGATGTATGGAAAGACAATACACTGATCCCAAGACAGATTGAATTGTTACGTAACACACCCAATGTGCAGGGTATGATTTTTTTCAGCAGCAAATCGTTTAACCGCAATCCAAATGGATGGAATGACAGTTTGCGGCTGCACTATTTTAAAGATCCTGCCGTTATTCCTGAAATGAACTGGATGCAGAAGAAAAGATAAGTCATCTTTTGCATCAGTACTAAAACCAATTATATGAAATATTCATAAAAATTATCGAGCTAATTTATATAAACAGCGATGATAATTTTTATGGATATACTATGTGGCCAAAAAGGGCTATAAAAAAACACACATGAAAGCTATAAGTGAAATTAAATTTTTAGAAGGTCCTCAGAGCAGGTGGAAAGAACTCTGGTTTGCGTGGAAAGTATTATGGGAATTTATGAGAGGGTACCGTGGTCTTGCGTTTATTGGTCCCTGTGTAACCATCTTTGGTTCGGCACGATATAATGAAGGACATGAATATTATGATCTTACAAGAAAAGTGGGAGCCGAAGTAGCGAAGATGGGTTTTACTGTATTAACAGGGGGCGGTCCCGGATTAATGGAAGCAGCTAACCGTGGTGCGAAGGATGTTGGAGGAAGAAGTGTAGGCTGCAATATTGTTTTACCTCATGAACAGGAGCCTAATCCTTATCTGGATAAATGGGTGAACATCCGTTACTTCTTTGTACGTAAAACACTGCTCATAAAATATTCCTATGCATTTATCTGCATGCCCGGTGGTTTTGGAACGCTGGATGAATTGTTTGAAGCTATCACACTTATCCAGACAAAAAAGATCCGAAACTTTCCGGTGATTGTAATGGGTAAAGATTTTCATAAAGAAATGATGGAACATATTCTGCTGATGAAAGAGAGAGGAACTATTTCGATGGAAGATGATCAGTTGCTGCTTGTAACAGATTCAATTGAAGAAGCTATGCAGACTTTGAAAGAAAAAAGTATCCAGCGCTTTCATCTCCGTCCTGAAAAACAACATCCATTTTCCTGGTTGTTTGAGCACAATGGGAAAGAGAAGACAGTTTAATTGCGCAAGCTTTCTTCCAGTAATTCATTGATTACTTTTTTATAAATTTCAAAATCAGCTTCTGTAAAAGGATCTTGATAAGGAAATGAATCAGCTATTTTAATGGCGGATGAAAGATCAAACACATTCTGTTGCTGAAAAGGAAAGTACGATTGCTCCTGCATGTATTGAGCAAGGTATTCCTGTTCAGGCTGGCCTGGAGTTGGGATGAGGAATGCTTTTTTTCCAAGCTTCATTAAATCCATTAAAGTTGTGTAACCGCTTCTGCAAATAACCAATTTCGAAGCGCTTAATGTGTGTTGCAATTCCACAGCTGGTAAATGATCATGAATAGTAATGTGTGGATATGATTGAAGTGCTGAATGATTCTGTTGCGGCAATCCCCTGATAAATAAAACCTTTCCTGAATAAGACGGCAGCTGCTGGAAAATGGTTTCTTCAAGAATTGTTCGTTGAGGCTCAGGTCCGGATAATATAACAGTGAGATCATATATCTGTTCGCTGTATTCCTGTTTCTCCAATCTTGATAACAAGCCCAGGTAGGTTGGTTGAATGATTGGTTGTAAAGGATGAGATAATTCACCGGCAAGATTCCTGTTACCCGGTAAATCGGGCACCCATACTTCAGTAGACTTTTTCATATACCGTGCATGCAGTTTCTGCAATTGACGGTTCAGCCATTTTCCTTTACCTGAATGAATTAGTAACTGATGGGTGATATAAATGTTGTGCGTTTTTTTATTCCAAAAGCCGGGTCGGTTATCACTTATTACAATATCAAACTGTTCTTTTTCTAATAATTCTTTCAGCCAAAAATGTTCCTGTTGAATGCTGCTGAAAATGCGGGGTAATTGTAACAGCATACTTCCAAACAAAGAAGAGCCGCTATTATAGCGGATGCCATATCCTTTCAATGTTCTGAAGCTGATGCTGGGAAATTCAGCAGCCAGTAAGCTTGCCCCAGCCCCATCAGCTGCCAGTACAACCTCGCATCCTTTTAGCTGTAAATACCGGATAAGGGGAATACAGCGGGTGGCATGGCCCAACCCCCAATCAAGAGGCGCCAGTAAAATCCGTATATTTTTTGAATCATTCATTCGTAAATAAATCATTTCCAGGGTAAAAGCCTGTAAACTGTGGTCAGGTTCTCCAGATGCCAAAATAAACTTTAAACAATATAAATCGCAAAAAATAGTTATTTTGTAATGCACCTTTTAACCGAATATCCAATGATTCCGAAACAATTTGTGAGTTTATTTATGCAGCGTTCAACCAGATTTGGTTTTCTATTGTTAATAGTGAGTGTTCTTTTATTGTCAGGATGCAGTGCATCAAAAAAGAATGGTTGCGGCTGTCCCAACAAAAAAGGGATGGTGGGATACTAAAATGAGTTGAAACAGTAATTTTCCTCCGCAGAAAGGCGGACAAAAAACAAGGCAGTAAAGCCAGAAGTTGAACAAATGAAACATAACCAACGCAGAGACTTACTAGTTATGCTTAATAACGAGCATCGCAGTCAGCAGGCTATTGACCACGAAGTGGAATGGCTGCATGCTGTGCTGTTTCATATTGAAGAGCTGGATAATTTCTGTAAAGCACATGAAGTACTTGATTTGAACAGGCATAAAGTGATTAACAATATTACTAAAGTAAGAAAGGCTGTTGTTCGAAAAGCATTGAAAGCGTTTGAATTTGTAAGTAATAAAAACTGAGGGCTAAGAGTTCAAAGGAGGGGAAGAGATAAAAGAGGAAGAAGGGTAATAAAGAAATATTAGATAAAGAATTTATAAAAGAGAAAAGGAGTTTCAAAGCGAAACTCCTTTTCTCTTTTATTCTCTTAGCTTATAAAAACCTGTCGCTGATATTCCGTTTCACTTCTGCAACGTATTCCTTGATCTCCTGTTCTTTTTCTTTTTTGCAGATCAGTAATACATCTTTGGTATCAACAATAATGAAATCATCAAGACCCTGCAGTAACACTAATTTTTTATCATCCACATGTACCACATTCTTTGTGGCATCAATCACCATCACTGTTTTTCCTGCAACAGCATTACCAAAATAGTCCTTCTCCATATTTTCGTAAGCACTGTTCCATGTTCCCAGGTCGCTCCATCCAAAAGAAGAAGGCATTACATACACATTGTCGGCTTTTTCCATAATGCCATAGTCAATGGAAATATTGGTGCACTGCGGATAGATGCGGTCAATGGCTTCCTGTTCATTGGCTGTATTGAACTGTTCCTGCTCAGCAACAAACAGTTCGTTCATTTCAGGCAGAAATTTTTCAAATGCTTTGATGATGTTTTTTACTTTCCACACGAAAATGCCTGCGTTCCATAAAAAATCACCACTCGCTAAAAATGTTTTGGCCAGTTCCAGGTTGGGCTTTTCTGTAAAGGTTTTAACCTTGTACATACTGTCGGCCACGGGTAATGGTTCGTGCTGAATATAACCATAGCCTGTATTGGGATAGGTTGGTTTAATGCCGAGTGTAACGAGCGCATTGATATTATTTACAAATTTGAATGCATCCATGCACACTTTTTTGAATGCAGGGGCATCTAAAATTAAATGATCAGCCGGGGCACAAATCAGTAAACCTTCATTACTCAGTTGCTGTAACTTATAAGCGATATAAGCGATACAGGGTGCAGTGTTTTTGCGTGATGGTTCGCACAAAATATTTTCAACAGGCAGATCAGGTAGCTGTGCGGCTACAATTTCTTTGTAATCAAAGGATGTAACAATGTAAATATTTTCGTTTGGTATAAATTGCAGATAACGGTCATACGTAGCCTGGATCAGTGTCCGGCCGGTATGCAGAATATCCAGGAACTGTTTGGGAAAACCGGTACGGCTCATTGGCCAAAAACGGCTGCCTATTCCTCCAGCCATAATGGCTACATAGTGATTCTTGTTCATTGTGTTTATATTAATCAGCTAACCGGTTTATGTAATCAGCTAAATAAGTCCTTCTTTAATTAAATCGTGCAAATGTATAACACCTGCGTATCGCTTTTCATTTGTCACTAACAATTGACTGATATTATTTTTCCGCATCAGTTCCATTGCATCAATTGCCAAGGCATCGGCTTCAATTGTTTTTGGATTAAAATTCATAATCTGTGTAGCAATAACATCATTAATGGAACTGTTCTTTTCCAGCATCCTTCTCAAATCACCATCCGTAATTACACCCAGTAATTCATTTTTTTCATTTACTACAGCTGTAGCACCTAAACGTTTCTTTGATATTTCCACAATCACTTCCTTCAGTGTTGCTGTTTCTCTCACATTTGGTTTTTCGTTGTGAATATACAGATCGGCTACACGGAGATATAGTTTCTTACCCAGCGAACCTCCCGGATGAAACTTTGCAAAATCATTACTGTTAAATCCACGCATTTCCATCAGGGCAACAGCCAATGCATCGCCCATCACCATTTGTGCAGTTGTGCTGCTGGTTGGTGCAAGATTATTGGGGCATGCTTCCTGGCTCACCGTAGTATTTAACACATAATTGCTCTGTTTGGCTAAATAGGAGTCTGTATGACCCACCATTCCTACCACCGGGTTACCAAAGTTTCTCACCAATTGTGCCAATACTTTTATTTCGGGGCTTTCACCGCTTTTGCTGATGATCATCACCACATCTTCATTTTGAATCATGCCCAGATCACCATGAATGGCATCAGCTGCATGAAGAAATGCTGAAGGGGTTCCGGTTGAATTAAGGGTGGCAACAATTTTCTGGGCGATGGCCGCACTTTTACCGATTCCACTCACAATCAGCCGACCCTTTGCCTCCAGAATTACGTCGCATATTTTTGCAAAGTCTTCAGTAAGTAAGGCAGCAAGACCTTCTACTGCTCCAGCCTCCAGCGCAATAGTGCGTTTGGCAACTTCTATGGGGTTGATATTCTTTTGATTCATTGGCGGGGCAAACCTACTTTAAATAAGCAGAATATAAAAGAATGGAATTGTGCAAATTTTCCTGTTGTCAATCAGCGAAATTGATTTATCTTATCATAATGAACTTTTTTAGCATGTTTTTGACGAATGGGAAAAGGTAGAAAGGCTCAATTTCAGTAACTTCGCTCCCCTTATTCAAAAGCACGGTCTGTGCAGATCAAGTGAACTACCTGCTAAGTAAGTCCAGTTTGTAAAAACCAAAGAGAGAAGGAAAAAATGTGATGAGTACAGTTAAGAAAAAAACAGCAGCCAAAACTACAACTACAGTAAAGGAGACTGCAAAAAAAGCAACTAAAAAGTCAAACGGAAAACCCGTTGGCGGCAAAGTTCATACTGTTGATCTTTATGCGGCTCTGAACGAGCAGTTCGGCTTTGATGCATTTAAAGGCACACAGGAAGCCGTTATCCATAATGTACTGAACGGGAAAGATACGTTTGTGATTATGCCAACAGGTGGCGGTAAAAGTTTATGTTACCAGTTGCCTGCATTGGTAAGTGAAGGTGTGGCCATTATTGTAAGTCCATTGATTGCTTTAATGAAAAACCAGGTTGATCTTGTACGCAGCTACAGCAGCAAGGATGATGTAGCGCATTTTCTCAACTCAACCCTTACAAAAAAAGAAACCAAGGAAGTGCATGATGATTTGCTTGGCGGCAAAACAAAGATGCTGTATGTGGCTCCTGAAACATTAACCAAGCAGGAAAACCTTGAGTTTTTCAGCGATTTAAATATTTCTTTTTTTGCTGTTGATGAAGCGCATTGTATTAGTGAATGGGGTCATGATTTCCGTCCTGAATACAGGCGGTTGAAAGAAATGATGGATCAGATCAATCCTAACATTCCTATCATCGCTTTAACAGCTACTGCCACTCCAAAAGTGCAGAGTGATATTGTCAACAATCTCGGACTACGCAATCCTGATATTTTTATTTCTTCCTTTAACCGGGCCAATCTTTACTATGAAATTCAGCCAAAGATCAATAAGGACCAGGCTGTAAAAAGTATTGTAAAGTTTATTTCTCAAAACAAAGGAAAGAGCGGTATCATTTATACACTGAACCGTAAAACAACAGAAGAACTTGCTGATATTTTAATGGCCAATGGTATTAAAGCCGTTGCATACCATGCAGGGTTTGATGGTAAAGTGAGAGCAGGCAAGCAGGATCAGTTCCTCAATGAAGATGTGCAGGTAATTGTTGCCACTATTGCATTTGGTATGGGCATTGATAAACCCGATATCCGCTTTGTAATTCACTATAATATTCCCAAGAGTATAGAAAATTATTACCAGGAAACCGGCCGTGCCGGAAGAGATGGTATGGAAGGAAAATGTTTGCTTTATTATTCGCATAAGGATGTAAGCAAGCTGGAACACCTGATGCGTGACAAGCCATTGAGTGAACGTGAAGTAACGGCACAGATGATCCAGGAAACTGTGGCTTTTGCTGAAAGCTCTGTTTGCAGAAGAAAGATTTTACTTCATTATTTTGGAGAAGAATACAAACAGGAAAACTGCGGCAACTGTGATAACTGTTTACATCCGAAAGAAAAGATAGAAGCGAAGGATGAAACAGTGATGGTATTGAAAGTGGTGAAAGCATTAGACGGACGCTTTGCAGCAGAATATGTAATTCCTGTTATTATCGGTCGCTTAACACCGCAGAACCAGATGTACCGACACGACCAGATTGCAGAGTTTGGATTGGGCAAAGAAAAAGATGTTCATTTCTGGAACTCACTGATCAGACAGATGTTACTGAATGGATTGATTCAGAAAGATATTGTAGAATATGGTTTGCTGAAGATGACAAAAGATGGTGAAGCGTTCCTGAAGAAACCGAAGTCGTTCAAAATTGTACTCAACAATTTATACGAAGAGGCCAATGCAGATGATGATGAAGGAACTGAAACAGGCAACACCGGTGCAGCAACAGATGAGAAATTGTTTGATATGCTGAAAGAGCTGCGGCATAAAGAGGCGAAGAAAAAAGCATTACCTCCCTTTGTTATTTTCTTAGAAAATTCTTTACAGGATATGGCCACGCTTTATCCAACCACGCTGGAAGAACTGGAAAAGTGCCAGGGAGTGAGCAAGGGGAAAGCTATCCGTTACGGCAAACCGTTTGTAGAGCTTATCGCAAAATATGTGGATGAAAATGAGGTAGAAAAACCCGATGATTTTGTGATGAAGAGCGTGGTGAACAAGAGCGGTAATAAAGTATTCCTGATACAGAATGTTGACAAGCGGATTCCATTAGAAACCATTGCCAAAAATAAAGGCTGGAAAATGGATGAAATGCTGGAAGAAATGGAAACCATTGCTGCCAGCGGCACCAAACTGCGGCTGGATTATGCCATTGACGAATGGCTGGATGAATATGAGCAGGAGGAAATCATTGATTATTTTAAAACCTGCAGTACAAGCGATCTGAAGATTGCCCAACAGGAACTGGAAGATGGCGGCTACAGCTGGGAACAGCTGAAGATCATGCGGATTAAGTTTCTGAGTGAATTTGGAATGTAAGGAGGATAAGCTGTCAGCTTTTAGCTAATAGATGTTAGAAAACACAAAGAACTTCGGGCGGATAATAATTGAGAATTGATTTCAGATTTTAGCCTGATACCTTTATATTTGCAACCCCGAAGCACAAAAATGAAGGTAGCTTCCACTTACCGGAGTGATGTGTTTCAGGAATGGTGCGGTAGCTCAGTCGGTAGAGCAAAGGACTGAAAATCCTTGTGTCGCCGGTTCGATCCCGGCCCACACCACAGAAAGCCCTGGCGTTTGCCGGGGCTTTTTTATTTTACATGTAGATTATACTTTTAATCTAGCCAGCATAAACGATACGCTTGAGCTTACTTCATAGCAAAACACAGCAAAGCCCAGTCAAAAGCTACTCCAAGCCAGGATAAAAGAAGGAAGGAAAAAGTAATTCGTCAGACAGCAACTCATTTCAATCTTATCGAATGATAAACCAGGTAATAACCTGTATCAAAAACCCTGTTATAAAACCAACAGCAATTTCCGCTGGTTTGTGATCACTGATAATAAACCGGCTGGTTGTGGTAATACCGGCAATGAGAAACACAAGTAATAGAGAAAGCACATCATCCAGTCTGTTTGCAAAAAGCAACAGGGAGAAGAAAGCAACCAACCCGCCAACCCCCATTGCATGCATACTCACTTTCATATAATTGTTAATGATCAGTGAGGCCGATGATGCAATAAAAGCACTGAGTAAAAACGCCGTAAGTTCTGATGGATCACCTAACTTTTTCGACACATAAAAGCTCCAGAAGAAAAATGTAATACAGGCCACATAAGGTATGATGCGGTCTTTTTTTGTATGTAATTGAATAGAATCAATAAAACCCACAGCTTTCAACAATAAGACTGTTATTATCGGTATAAAAAAGCTTGTACTGAAAACCCGAATAAAGACTTTTAATCGTTCAAAGGGTATTTCCCCGATAAACACAAGATTATTTCTATATAGTAGGTATAAAGTAACCCACAATATGATAAACAGAGGGTGAAACAGGTAAGAGAAAAAAGAAGCAAAAAATCTCAACACCGGCGGGTGCAGATTTACATTCAGGCCACCTTTCTCATTTACCATCATTTGATCCATAACTTATAGCTGTTTACGCAGCCTTGCAACAGGTATATTCAATTGCTCCCTGTATTTGGCTACTGTTCTGCGTGCAATATTATACCCTTTTTCCTGAAGTAATTCTGTTAAGCGTTCATCGCTTAGTGGTTTGCGCTTGTCTTCTGCCTCTGCCAGATCTAACAGAATTTTCTTTACCTCTCTTGTTGAAACTTCTTCGCCGCTGTCGGTACTTAATGATTCACTGAAGAAAAACTTCAACCTGTAAGTCCCGAACTCTGTTTGTACAAACTTGCTGTTGGCTACACGGCTTACAGTTGAAATATCCAGCCCGGTTTTCTCTGCAATATCTTTTAAGATCATGGGCTTGAGTTCTGTTTCATCACCAGTAAGAAAAAACTCTTCCTGGTGTTCCATGATAGAACTCATGGTATGTAAAAGTGTGTTCTGCCGTTGTTTGATGGCGTCAATAAACCAGCGGGCAGCATCAATTTTCTGCTTGATGAACATCACAGCTTCCTTCTGACGCTTATCCCGTTTGCTTCCTCTGTCATATTCTTTCAGCATATCCCTGTACCCTTCGCTGATGCGGAGATCAGGTGCATTGCGGGAATTGAGGGTTAGCTCCAGTTTGCCGTTATTATTCAGAATAAAGAAATCAGGAACAACATAAGCCTCTGCTTTATTTACTTCACCAACATTACCCCCGGGCTTTGGATTAAGCTTTACTATTTGACGGATGATAGCTTTTAACTGTTCATCATCCAGTGAAAGACTTCGTTGTATTTTTTCGTAATGCTTCTTGGTAAATTCATCGAAATATTTTTCCAGGATAAGGATGGCCGCATGGATATCTTTTGATGGATTCGATTTGAGTTTATGCCGGAGTTGAATGAGTAAGCATTCCTGCAAATCACGGGCACAGATGCCGGGTGGTTCAAATTGCTGAATCAGCAGAATTAACTCTTCAATCTCCTTTTCAGATGTTTCAACGTTCTGTCGGAAAGCCAGATCATTTACGATAGCACTGTTTTCCCTGCGCAGGTATCCATCGTCATCAATACTGCCTACAATCTGCTCAGCTATTGCCTGCTTTTTATGATCCAATTTCAGCATACCTAACTGCTGAAGAAGCAAATCATAAAAACTGGCTTCTAATCTTACGGGTGATGATTTCCTTTCCTCCTGATCAGCATAGTTATCTTCTCTTGTTCTGTAATCAGCTATTTCATCATCCCCGTCATTTACATATTCGTTAATATCTATGCTGCCATATTCATCTTCACTTCCTTCTAAATCATATTCGTCTTCTTCGCTGCTGTCAAACTCATCTTTTATTTCTTCATTATTCTGCTCATCGCTGTCTTCGTCTGATTGTTCGAGGGCGGGATTTTCCTCCAACTCCTCTTTAATCCGTTCTTCCAGATTAGCCGTAGGTACTTGAAGCAGTTTCATCAGCTGTATTTGCTGAGGAGAGAGCTTTTGCAGTAATTTTTGTTGAAGTCCCTGACTGAGTGCCATTTTCCGGATACAGTTTATCTTTACAATGTAATTCTTTCAGCGGCTAAATTATTAAAAAATCAGGTCATGTTTAAAAATTGGAACAATTTTTGTGCTTTGGCAACTCTTTTCTTAACATTCTCTTTGAAAATCAATGCCCAATCAACCGACTCAATAACAAAACAAACCGGAATAACCCTAGTTGCCCTGCCCATTTTTCAGTTATTAGCCAATCAGCCTGCACTTTTTTTAACAAAAAACAATCTCGCAAAAGTTAGCTGGGGAAGTCCGTTCAGCCATTGGGGCATTATGTGTATAGGAGAATATAAACTGGAAAAGAAGACAGGTATCCCTTTCCGTTTCAGGTTAGGATCCTTAGAATATGTGAACAAACTGGAAGGGAAGAAATAAAAAAGCAGCAGAATTTTCTGCTGCTGTATGGATGAGTTAAGTAAAGTATCATCGTTTCCCCCAAACTGCAACTCTTGCTTTGCCTTTAGCTTTGCCAATTGTAGAATACAAAAAATCAATGCGGTCTAATTTTCTAACACCCCCGGGCAAATCAATGACCCTGCTTTCCTGGCCGGCTCTGAATGCATTCTTTAAAGGAACATTCATTTTTTCTCCATTCTCAAAATAAATGTCCATATCAACAATCCTCAGAGGACCATCGGTTACCCTGATTTTGATTTGCCGGTAAGCATCGTTGCCGCCAACACGTAATACATCACGATCGGGACCAAATGCCGCCCATTTATCGCCTATAAAATGCCAGCCTTTCTGAACAGAAATAAATGAGTTGAAAGTTGAAAATGCAATCACAGCCAGTAAAACAAAACAGATCTTTTTCATGTAATAATTTTTGAAGTGAATATTCAGTTGCTTTATGACAGGGAAAGAAACCGAAAGTTAAATTACTTCTTAGAAAAAGATTTTGCAAGATTCATTTATACAATTTCAGAACACATCTTCTGTGTTCCCATTCTGGCTGGTAGATTTAACATCCTGATTAGCATCAAGTCTTGACAGATGATTGACAACTGCTCTGATTTCTGCAAATGTATATTCATCACCAAGCAGTCCCTTCAACTCACCTGATTTTATTTCAGGGTTACTGATAATGGCTTCTTTAATGATCTCTACCTTGTTATCTGAGACCAGCTTAAACACAGATATTTCACCATGCTTTACTGCATCTGCCAGGTGTCCTTCGATTGTACTGTTTGCTAAATTGCGGACTTTGGCAATTTCTTCAACTGTTTTTCCTTCCTTATAGTATTGCAATGAAACAGAAAATGAACTTACTTTTTCAGCCTTTGTAGCTGAAGGTTCTTTCCGTTGCCTTTTTGGATTAGCTCCCTTTGCTTCAATATTTGTTTCGATATGATGCTCACTGCAATACCTCTCTACCATTTCAATGATCTCATCACCATACTTCTCAACCTTCGCTTTCCCAAAACCACTCAACATCATTAAATGATTTTTAGCAAGAGGAAGATATGTGCAGATCTCTGCGAGGCTGTTACTGTTGGCCAGCATATAAATAGGCAGATTATTTTCTTCACAAACCCGGTCTCTCCATTCCTTCAATTGAAAATACAGTTCTGCATGGTTGATATTGGAAACCGTTTGCCTTTTATTACCCGCATAACTCGTTATGCGGAAATTTGGTATCGCAAGGTTCAGTTTGTGTTTCAAAAAACCGGTAACAGAAAAAACTTCCTTACCATACTGTAATAAATAAGCAGAAGTATGAAGTGCAACACAAAGCGATTGCAGGTGTTCATTCACTTCATCATCAGCTGTTTTAAGTTCTGTAATCAACGGATGCTGATTGACTGTTTGCTGCAACGCAGTAATACGTGGATGGAAATATATCGCTGCATCCTGGATTCGTTTTTGTAAAGCCGGGTTCTGCTCAACAACTCCTTCGTCTTTTAATAGTTCATGGATGCGGACAATAAATTTTTGAGCAACGGTTTTCTCTGCTTCAAATTGCTGTAACAATTCTTCACTCCAGCCTTCAGCTTCTTCATTCAACTCATGTTTATGCTTGCTGATGTTTTGCTGTAATTGTTTGATGCAAGTTTCTGTTTGACCGAATGAAAACAGGTCTTCCAGTAAAAGCTGTGTAAATAATTTTCTCGCCTGTGCAAACCGTTCAGCTAAAGAACCCTTTGATGTTAACGAGTTTTGTCCGTTAAGAACATGCTGGTTATTGAAAATAACAGAAGGATTAATTTTTGACAGCAACACAATCCCATCAATACTTGTACATCGACTCAACGCAACATAAACCTGTCCACTGCTGAATGAAGCGCCAGCATCAATCATCACCTTATCAAATGTTAAGCCCTGGCTTTTATGAATGGTGATGGCCCATGCCAAACGCAATGGGTACTGTTCAAAAGTCCCCATCACCTCCTGTTCCAGTTTACCGTCACTTCTGTTCAATGTATAACGGGAGTTTTCCCAAATTTCCTTTAGCACATGAATATCTTCTCCATCACTTGTAACAATGATCTCCGAATCATCCAGCGATTTCACAATGCCAATCTTTCCGTTAAAGTATCTCTTTGCAACTGTATCGTTCTTAAGAAACATAACCTGTGCGCCTTCTTTCAATACCAACTCTGCATCGGCCGGGTAAGTATTCTCTGAAAACTCTCCTTCAATATCTGCTTTGTATGTAAATGAAGAGGTAGTCAGCTTTTGCAACTGCTGACGGTTGATTAGTTCTGCCTGGTTATTGTGTGATGTAAGTGTTATATATTTTTCATCAGGTGATGGTTGAAAACCGGGGATATAACGCTGATTCAGCTGATCAAAATCTTCCGGCCCGATCTGATTGTTTCTTACTTTGTTCAATAGCTCAACAAAACTTTGTTCTTTCTGGCGGTAGATTTTATTCAATTCAATCAACAAAGGCATTTGCTCTTTGATCACAAGGCTGTCAAAAAAGAAACTTGATTGATAGTATTCCTGCAGAATACTCCATTCCTGGTTTTGTGCAACAGGTGGCAACTGAAACAGGTCACCGATAAAAAGCAATTGTACTCCACCAAATGGCACATGATGCTGATAACGGACGCTTCTTAAAATTGTATCAATGGCATCCATCACATCACAACGAACCATACTGATTTCATCAATGACCAGTAATTCCATTTTTCGCAACAGGTGTAAACGTTGTTTGTTATACCTGATCTTGGAAAGTAATTCACTCTTGGCTGAGTTGGTTGGAAGAAAAGGATGAAACGGCAATTGAAACAGGCTGTGCAATGTAACACCGCCTGCATTGATAGCAGCAACACCTGTTGGTGCAGCTACGATAATATTTTTAGAACAATGTTCTTTAAGATACTTCAGAAAAGTTGTCTTGCCTGTTCCTGCTTTGCCAGTAAGGAAAATACTTTCCTGTGTTTCGGTTACAAAACGGAAAGCCAGATCAAATATTTCGTTGCGTTCAACTGTCTGCATCTGATAAAGATAAAGTGATAAAGGAAAACACCGGCGAATGAAAATACAGATTACCCTTTCCAGACACCGGTGTTAGAAATGCTAAGCTTTCACTTTTTCACCCAGCAACAGCAACTCATTCACCTGCACTTCTGTACTGTATTTTTTATTCCCGTCTTTGTCTGTGTAATTTCGGTTTACCAATTTTCCTTCAACCACTACTTCTTTTCCTTTTGTTAAATACTTTTCAGCAATCTCGGCCACCTTACCCCAGGCAATCATATTATGCCATTGTGTTTCGGTGACTTTCTCTCCTTTTGCGTTACGGTAGGTTTCATTCGTGGCAATACTGAACCTTGCCATCTTTTTCCCACCATCCAATGTTCTTACTTCCGGTGCGTTGCCCAGGTTACCAATCAGTTGAACTTTGTTCTTAAGTGCGTACATGACTTTGAAATTTTAATTGTTTTGAATTTTGTTATCTCAGTCAACCGTTCATGTTATTGCCGATTGACAACACAAAGATGGTCCGGCACAAAAGCCTTATCCGGTTTTTATCCGTTTACTCCCGAAGCTAAACGTGTAAAAACGTTTGCACACGGATAAATATTTGTATATTGATC
>CAZOLW010000035.1:0-8432 GCA_964580775.1 uncultured Chitinophagaceae bacterium
CTGGCGCATTCTATGATAATAAACAAATAAAACCACAACAATTTTAAGCTACTGCTTTAAATTTAGTGATATTGACAAAAGGGTTGTTTCTTTCTATTACTGCAAAGGCTCTGCTGATGATTTTGCATCTGATAGCATTTAGAACCGACATTTTATTTTTGCCCTCTTTTACTTTTTTGTCGTAATAATCTTTTAATTCTGCATCCGATTTTTTGGCAGACAAAGCGGCCATATTCAGTAAAGATTTCATTTTTTTATTCGCTAAATGGCTAACCCTGGTTTTCTTCCTGATACTGCTTCCTGATCTGTATTCAAAAGGAGCAACGCCGCAATAACAGGCAAACTGCCGCCAGTTTTTAAATGAAGTAAACGCATTTGTAGTTGCAATTAAATTAGCTGCGGTTTGTTTACCAATACCAGGAACAGTAAGCAATAACTTTTCCTGTGTTTTAAATACCTGGTTTTTATCGATCAACCCCTGTATTGATTTTTCTACAGCCAGTAATTGTTTTTGCAGCAATTGAATCGTTCTCTTGTTGAGCATTAAAGTTGTTTTTAAAAGTACAGCAGGCAGAAACTTTTCGTTCTCTCTTGTTGCTTTAAAAGCTACAGTTGCTTTTATTAATTTTTCTCTTTCTGCCAATAGTAACCGCAACTCTATAAAATCATTCTCAGGAAGGATAGATAATTTTAAAAGATGTAAATGGGCAACAGCATATAGAGCGATATCTTTTGCATCTGCACTATCATTCTTTCCTCTGCTGATTCCTTTAGCTCTTTTAATTTGCAAAGCTGATTCTACCCAATAATCAAACTGATTATTCTGTAACCAATAACAGAGAGGCATGGAATACACACCTGTATTTTCCAGGCAAAAAAGTGTTTCGGCTTTTGTGATATTGCTTTTTTTAAGTGCAGCTAATAGTTGCCTGATTCCTGTCTCGGTATTTGAAACAATACCAAATTGATGTTGCGAAGAAGTGGCATCAGTGACAATACAATAGTCCAGTTTCTCCTTAGAAACATCAATTCCGACAAAAAACTGATAATTCTTTTTCATAACTTTAATTTAGGAAATAAAGAAAAGGTTGAAGTGCATTAAAGCCTTTAATAGACCTGCAAGTCTAACATTCTATTTGATGCTATTCAACCACAATGTCAAAGGGATAAGCAGAGGACTAATGCGCCAGATAAGTCTGCTAACTTATCAAGAATGATAGTTCACCTCTGCTTTTCCTTTGAAAAATTAATCTCAAAAAAACTTAAATCAAAGTAAAGGCAAGAATGATGCGCAGGTAAAAGCGCTGGCTTCTTGTGCCTTAATTCTAAAGTCACTCAATAGCGTAAGCATCTACGCAAATAAATAATAGTAAGGCTGGCGCAAGAATGATGCGCAGGTAAAGCGCTGGCTTCTTGTGCCTGAATTTCAAAGTCATTGCCTTCACAGCAAAGGTCATCGCCTAATCTGCCAGCTATCGGATTCACCTCTTATGATAACCGTCATAAAATAGTATAATACAAGTTTTTTATCTTCATTCATTCTTACTCATACTAAATCTATATAATGAAAAAAACAATCCTGTTCTCCGTAACCTTTATTTGCATCTCTGCTATTTTATATGCCAAACCTTACTTTACAAATCAATCAAAACAGGTTACAACGGATTCTGTGATCAGGTTTGACGGGCTGTATGTTGCAAAGACTGGTGAAGTAAATATTCCCAATAATAAAATGGAGATTTACACTTACATCAGGTTTTACCCTGACGGAACAGTTTATACCCAAACAGTTAATTCCTTTGACCCGGTTAAAGTAGCAGTATGGTTAGGGAAAAATGGGCGCTTTGAACGGAAGGGCACGTATAAAATCGAAGGATCGGTAATAAGTTTCAGTGTTAGCAACGACGAATCACCCGACAAAAGACTGGAAGGTGCAATGTTTAATCAATACAATGGAAAGATTATGGGTAGTGACCAATTGGCACTGCACATGAAATATACAGATGGAACAGAAAAGGATTTCCTGTTTGACTTTTCAGGTGTGGAAAAGCTAAAATAATCTTACCTGTATTGTTTGCATTACCATCACCTGATGGCGTATTATCCGACAGCTATCATATCCCCCTACCATGATGACCGTCATGAAATAGCAGAACACAAATTTTTACCTTCATTCTTCATTAGTTCACTCACTGAAAAGCTGATGAAAAAAATAATCATTTTCTTTTTTTCCGGCACAGGCAATGCAAAACGGATTGCTTTGTGGATTTCTGAATCAGCTGCTGAAAATGAAATTGAATGTCATCTGCATAATATTGCACATCAGCCATTGAAGCAAAACACAACGATTGATAAAGATGCATTACTCATTTTTATTTCACCGATCCACGGCTTTAATTATCCAAAAATTACACTGGATTTTATCAGAACATTTCCTGCGGGAAACAACAGGATCGTGTTAATGAACACAAGAGGCGGACTGAAAATAGGAAACTGGGTTACTCCCGGTGTAACTGGAATTGCATTTTACTTATGTTCATTCTGGCTAAAGAATAAAGGCTACAGGATTACCGGGCAAATTCCTTACGATATGCCATCGAACTGGATTTCACTGCATCCTGCATTAAATGAAAACACGGTTCAATATATTCATCAAACAAATCATGACCGTGTAAAAAAACATTTCAGTATTCTTCTTGAAGGGAAAAAATTATTTCTGTCCCGTAAAGAAATCATCCAGGACATACTGGTTGCACCAATTAGTTTACTGTACTATTTTGCCGGCCGTTTTTTTATTGCAAAAACATTCTATGCAAATCAGCATTGTGACAATTGCGGCATATGCATTAAAGAATGCCCGGTATCAGCAATTAAGCGGATTGAAGACAGACCATTCTGGACAATACACTGTGAAAGCTGTATGAGGTGCATGAATTTTTGTCCTAAAAAAGCAATTGAAGTTTCCCATAGCTTACTGGCCCTCACTTTTATTTTATATTCAGTAATCATTGGCCTGGTCTACAGGTATTTACTGAAAGCCTTTGAACTGCCGTCACTACTGAAATTTATTATCGCTAACCTGGTTTTCTTTCTTACCCTTCTTCTGCTGTACAGAGTTCAGCACCTGCTTCTAAAGAACAAAGTTTCAGCAACCATCATTTCGCATACATCACTGACCTATTATAAATTCTGGGGCAGGTATAAATCAATTGCAGATAAAGCCTGGAAAAAATGAATTGCAAATTGCAGGCAACAGTATATTTTTGATCTGCCGGTTTACAACTAAATGTCAATTCAACTAATGAAAGCGTTCATCACCTTTATAACAGCACTTATATTCTCCTCTCTTCTTTCAGCACAAACAAAAAAAGCAGCCCTAACCATTACGCATCTTACCGGTGATTTTTTTGTGTACACCACTTACAATGAGTATAAGGGAACAGCTGTTCCATCGAACGGGCTTTATCTTGTAACAAATGCAGGCGTGGTCATCATCGACAGTCCATGGGATACCACACAGTTTCAACCATTACTCGACAGCATCAAAATAAAGCATCATCAAAAAGCAGTGATCTGCATTGCTACGCATTCACATGAAGACAGAACAGCTGCAATGGAATATTACAAACAGAAAGGAATCAAAACCTATACAACCAAACAGACAGATTCAATAAGTAAACGGAACAATAAAAAAAGAGCGGAGTTCCTGATGAGTAAAGACACGGTTTTTCAAGTGGGACAATATTCTTTTCAAACCTATTATGCAGGGCAGGGACATACACCTGATAATATTGTCATCTGGTTTGAAAAAGACAAAATTCTGCACGGAGGTTGTTTAATCAAAAGCATTGAAGCAACAGACCTCGGCAATTTAGGAGATGCCAATACAAAAGAATGGCCGGTAACTATTAAAAATATTCAGCGGGAATTTAAAGAACCAAGCTTCATTATCCCCGGTCACGGGGAATGGTTGAGTAAGGAATCATTGAAGCATACACTGAAACTGTTACAGGATTATAAACAGAAAAATAAATCGCTAAAAACAGAACAACGCAGGAAGCAGTAACAAATAATGCTTCAGGAAAATTTTAACGGGCTCTGCATTTTCTGATCACTTTTACAATTTCAACTCTACCTTTTTTCCCGTTTTAACTGCCAGGTAAATGGCATCAATAATTTTCAAATCTTTTACTCCTTCTTCACCATCCACCGGCACAACAGGTTGTTTACCCGAAAGAATAATGGCGGCCATTTCTTCCATCTGTACAGTTTGATGGGTTACATGCGGATGCGTTAATTCACCTTTACTGGTTCTTCCTTTAATAGGGCCATACCCGGTAGAAGGAAGTAATTCTGCAAATCCTTTTTCGGCAGTTAAAAAAAAGCGATCAAGATTATTCATGTTATAGGTTGACAGGCAGGATGCAACTGCCCCGCTGGCAAAGCCAAATTGAAACTGAATAGTTTCATCAACACCTTCCTTAAACTTTTCATGATCCGTTTTGGTTTCCTGTGCCGTTACCCAAACCGGTTCTTCGCCGATCATGTACCGTGCACCATTCACTGCATAGATTCCTATATCCATCATAGAACCTCCACCCGACAGTTGCCTGTTTAACCGCCATTGAGCAGGGTTACCAATTCTAAATCCGCATAATCCCTGGAAAAATAACATCTTTCCCAACTCTCCCTCTTTCCGCATACGAATTATTTCCAGTGTCTTCGGTTCAAAATGCATTCGGTAACCAACAAGCAGTTTTACATTTGCTTTTTTACAGGCCTCTACCATTTCAGCTCCTTCTCCTGCATTAACAGCCATTGGCTTTTCGCATATTACATGCTTTCCTGCTTTAGCAACACGTATGGCCTGGCTATGATGCAGTGCATTAGGTGTAATGATATACACGGCATCTATTTCGGAATTGTTCTTAATGTCATCAAAATTTTCATAGTTGTAACAATTGGCATCGGGTATACTATACCGGTTTTGCCAGTCCTTAATTTTAGACGGAGTGCCGCTGATTACTCCGGTTAGCTTCGCCATTTTACACGCCTGCATGGCTTCTGCCACACGATTTCCGTAACTGCCTAAACCCATGATGGCAACTTTTAAAACAGGTCCATCATAAGCAGGGCTGTACATATCATTGAAACCGGCAATCCCCTGCCCCGGTGAAAGCTGCAATGCAAATACCGAAGCGGTCAATTTTTGTAAAAAGTCACGACGTGTATTCATAAATGAATTTTTTATGAGGAGGAAGCGGGATAATCCTGTTTATTGTTCTGACTGCTTTCAGGATGAAATTAGTTATAAGCTCTTGTATATGCAATATTGATGCACCAGGTTTTTTTTCTCCATCAGGAATGATACCATTGCCATAACAAGGCAGATACAATTCCGGGTGTATGATTTTTCACCTCTTCAGATAGTTCCATCTTTTCAACAAACAGGGGAATAAAAAAAGGCAGAGTTCATGATGAGTAAAGACACCGTTTTTAAAGTGGGATAATATTCTTTTCAAACCTGTTATGCAGGGCAGGGCCTCCTGCATTCAAAGCCCACTTTAAAGCGTTGGGTTGGTCTTACTTCTTCCTACAACCGCTGATACACCCGCACCCAATCAATAAATGTTGAACAGGGAAATACAGCACTTGCATCAATAGCACCACCATAAGTGGAATTATCATTTCCGCCAACACCTGCCGTTAAGAGCAGAAAGAATTTATGTTCAAATGGTGACCACTCAGCAAAATGATTCGAGTATTCTGATTTCATCACCCGCTTTCCATCGATCAGTTGTTTTACATCCTGGTCCTGTCCGTCGGCAGCATTACTAAAAGCCGCACCATCTTTAAAATAATGGATATGGTACACATGGTTATCAATACTGAATTCCATGCGTTCGGCAAACCAGTCGATCCGGTACAGGTGAAAATTATTATTGCCTGCAGCTGAATCATTGATATTAGCCGGCCATCCGCCAAAGGATGGATTGTTGGCAGGCACCTGTGCATCGGCATAAGAATAGTAAGCACCCTTATGTCCGTGGTTCCAGCTTTGATACTGGTTATTTTCCCATGCCCATGCATAATGAACCGAACCGAGATTATGAAAAGGAATAGTACCCACATATTCCATGATATCAATTTCACCACCCTGCGGCCACATAATATAAGTTTGACCTGAAGGAATATCTGCAGGCATCATCCAGAAAGCAAAACCCTGTCCTTTGTAACGCACATCCCTTGCCCAGATCCTTGCTTCAATTCTTGTTCCCGGACCCCATGACCCTTTGCCGCTGCTTGTTAATCTTGCACTGGTATAATTGCGGTCGATAAATGTTTCTTTTCTTGTAATAATCGCAAGACAGCCACCACCTGCATTGGGAACAGCGTTTTCAATTTTTATATTTTCAGTTCTGTCGGTGGCCCTGTCTAACTGCCCTGTTCCAAAATCACCATTTACTCCTGTTCCTGTTTCAAAGCTCCATTTCTGTGGATCAATACCTGCGCCGTTAAATTCATCGTTCCATAGTAAATTATAACCGGCATATACAACAGGTGCAGGAATTTCAGCAGGCGGAATAACAACAGGAGGAGGAGTTGGGGGTTTAGTGCTTTGCTTTTTACAGGAAATAAACAGGCTTGCGAAACAAACAATTACCGCAGGAAGAATACAGTATTTCATGAGACGAGTATTATATGGCAGTTGCTGTTGTTCGGAGCCCTCAGCAACGGGGGCATAAAATTACATCAGTTCTTCCATCTTCAGCAATTTACCCCGTACTTTATATGCTGCTGTTAAGAATGATACCACTGCCACAACGAAGCTGATACAATTCCCAGTGTATGCTCTTTTGCTTTTTCTGACAGTTCCATCTTTTCAACTGCTTCAACCAGTCCTTTTACAATTTGACAGGAAATTTTTTGTGCATGCCCGGATTGTTCCCAGATACTGAGCAAGTGGCTTTTTGTATCTGCATCTGTTCCATGCTTAGCAAAGATATCAGCATCTTCTTCTGCTGCTGAGTGCAGAAATAAATTCCAGTGTCCTGCTTCCAGATCAATCCATACATCTTTTGCATCATCAATCATCCAGTAACAATATCCAATCGCTTTTCCAATTGCACCGGCACTGTTGAGAAGTAAGGGATCAGTTGCTGCTTTCATTCCTGCAGTATATTCAGCCATTACTCTGAATGGTTCTGCACTTTTCAAATAAAGTGCATTATTGATTTTATCCAGGTCAGCATTTGCAGACAGTTTCGTTGTTGAAATAAAATCTTCCGCTTCAAACATCTGCTGCATTGCTTTTAACAGGCTGTTCTTGCAGGGAGATTTATTTACATCATTTAAAATTGTGATTGCTAAATCGCTTAACAGTTCTTCTGAAGGAGTCAATGAGGAGCTATCAGGATGATTTGCTTTACTAAACGGTTGAAATACTTTTAACGAAGTAATACTTTTTGCTCCATCCTGTTCATCGCTGATATAATCAAAGAGGCTGATGCCCAAATTAAAACGTCCGCACCACTCGGATGAATGCATTGTTTCTTCAGCAGTTAAATCAAACATCTCTCCAAAAACCTTTCCCACTGTTACACCAAAACCATATACATCATACAATCTGTTGTGATCAATACCTGTTGAGTTTTCAATCCATTCAATTTTTTTATCCCGCTGTTCCAGCATTGTATAATATGCTGATAAAAAATTATCGTGATGGGGTAATCCTGCGCTTCGCCAGGTTTCAAAGAATGCTGATTGAAAGTGGCTCTGCCATTCCATTAAATAGTGTTTTTTTTTGTTTCAGCATTTCTCAAGCAATCAAGTGCATAACAACACATGGCAGTTGCAAACAGTCCGTCTTTATCTTCAATCAAAGAATTTCCACCCCCATCTGCATTGTTCCATGATGCAACTTCGTTGGGGTCTGTTATATACGGAGCCGGAATGCGGAGAATATAATCCCCCGCCCAGCTTCCATTTTCCTGTTGCGCATGCAGTAATGCATTCGCACAGTTTATTCCTTCATCATGTTTCCCGGGATAAGATAGATGCGTAAATGATTCTAAAGCCAATGCAGTAGTAAACGGATTCATCACTGCTGATGAGTCAAGAGAAAATCCGCCATCAGCTAATTGTTCCCGAACAAGTGACTCTGCAATCAAAACTGCATGATCGTTTGATATTTGATATATATCATTTGATGCTGCACGTAAAAACAAAGTAGTTGCATAATGCGGTCCACGCCACCAGTATGAATTAATGAAGCCTTTGGCTGTTTGCTGTTTTGTTAACCCGTTGATTATTTCTGCAGCCCTTTCATTTTGTGTATCTGCCAGCACTGCTGCAATGGAAACATCCGGATGAGCGCTCGTCCAACCCGCAATAAATTCATCAGCAGGTGCTGAAATAAATTCACGGATGCC
>CAZOLW010000035.1:8532-30275 GCA_964580775.1 uncultured Chitinophagaceae bacterium
ATGAAACTATTTGTTCTTTAAAACTATTTATCTACATTACAGATGAATCGATGCAAGAGATTCGTTTCCCCTACCCCATAAGAATACAGTTTCAATTTTTCAACCTGCAATGCAGTTTGAATATACTATCCTTTGATACCATTTTTTCGAAGTAAATAATTGCTGAAATACAGATAAAGAATTTTGTTCGATCAGGAACTGATTGAACAAGGGAGAATTTTACATAACCAACCAAAATTTACAACTATGAGTGATCACATCATCACAATCACAAAAGGCGATCCTGCAACAGGAATTTTAACCTTGTCAGACCAGGGAGTTACCAATGTAACACAAGGCGACCAGGTAACCTGGGTAATTGGACCAGGTTCAGGTGTTGGAAGCATTTCCGGTATTGTTGAAAAGCCCAACTCTGCCGATGTATTCAATCCTGACCCCGGCCCGGTAAGCGGTACCAGCAACTGGCAGGGAACCGTTAATCCTGCTGTTCCGGTAGGCACAGAAGAGGCCTACACAATCAACTGGATAACCGGCGGCACCGGCTGGCTTGGAAAAGATGGTGCAGGACAAGCCAAAAGTTACGACCCGATAATCAGAATAAATTCCTAGTAAATTACAATCAGACACTATGTTTTTTAAAGAGAAAGTTTTTTGTTTATTAACAGGCTTTCTCTTTTTTATACTTCATCCTGTCAGCAGCCAGGATCAGAAAATTGCGGATAGTCTTAAAAGAATTTATCAGCTGAAAGTTCCTGAAGATTCCGCTAAACTGGAATTACTCAGAAATATCACTTTCAACGAATCAAAGGATCTTACCCTTGCATTACAATACGCAGAGGAATTGATTCGTCTTTCGCAAAAGCTTGAAAATAATTTATACTTACACAGAGGTTATTTTCAAAAAGGAAATATAAAAAGATTACTGGGCGATCTGGAAGAAGCTCTTGATGCTCTTTTTAAAAGCGGCGAAGCTGCAAGAAAAGCAAAATACACCAAGGGGGAAGGGAATAGCTATGCTGCCATTGCAGATATTTATGCAGTTTCAAACAATCACCTCAATGCAAGAAATTACTACATCAAAGCGATAGCAACCCTGCGTCAGTCCAATGATTCCATTGCCCTGGCTTCTATTATTTCAAATGCAGGCGATGAATTTCTTAACAACAAAATTTATGACTCTGCTCTTCTGCACTTTAAAGAAGCAGGGATTATTTTTGAAAAAGTCAATTACTTAATTGGCAAGGCTTATACACTGGGCAATATCGGCATGGTGTATGCCAATACCGGTCAAACTAACCTTGCTGAAAAAAATATTAATGAAGCCATTCGTATACTGGAAGAAGCAGAAGATTATTATCCCATCTGTGTTTATCTCATTTCCATGTGCGATATCTATGTGCAAAAAGGCGATCAGCAAACGGCGATGAATTATGCAAAAAGAAGTCTGCAACTGGCCGAGCAATATGGATTGAAAGAACAGATCGGTGATGCCAATCACAAACTTTCGGAGCTGTATGAAAAAGCAGGGAATACAGGAGAGTCCTTTAAATATTACAAAAATTATATTGCATACAGGGATAGTGTAAATGATATCAAATCGGTACAGAAAATGGCTGATCTGCGTACCGATTTTGAAGTGTCGAAAAAACAGACAGAAGTAGATCTGCTTAACCAGGAAAAAAGGAACCAGCGGATCATGCTGATATCCGTCTTCATTATTCTTGGTTTAGCCATTGTGCTGTTAGGAACCTTATACTGGTATTTCAAAACCATTTCAAGAGAAAAGAAAAGATCAGAAAGTCTGTTGCTCAACATCCTTCCTGCCGAAACAGCAAAAGAACTAAAACTAAACGGGAAAGTGGATGCGGTAAAATTTGATGAGGTAACTGTGTTGTTTACTGATTTTGTTTCTTTTTCAAAATTAGCCGAGCATGTTGAACCGGTGCAGCTGGTAAAAAGTATTGACTTTTATTTCAAGGGCTTTGATGAGATCACCACAAAATATGGACTGGAGAAAATTAAAACAATTGGTGATTCTTATATGTGTGCATGCGGTTTACCAACAGCCAATCCAACACATGCACGGAATGTTATCCTGGCAGCAAAAGAAATGATTGAGCTGGTGAGAAATGCGATGAATGCTGAAGATGGTCTCAGTCATTTTGATGTAAGAATCGGTATACACACCGGCCCTGTTGTAGCAGGTATTGTCGGAATAAAAAAATGGCAGTACGACATCTGGGGTGATACGGTTAACATCGCTTCAAGAATGGAATCCAAATCAGAACCGGGAAGAATTAATTTATCCGAAATCACTTACCTGCAAATCAAAGATGAATTTCTCTGTGAGTACCGGGGTGAAATTGAAGTAAAGAACCGGGGAATATTGAAGATGTATTTCCTTTCTTAAGTGTTTAATAAAAAAGCCGCTTCAAAAAAGAAGCGGCTTTTTACTATCCTTGAATTCAATTTTATTCCCCCCAGATATTATCTTTTCCTTCAAGCCACAATTTCACTAATTCAGTTGTAACGGATTTTGGACGTTCCAGCGGCAATCCAAGTGCCCTGTCCCAGATAAGGCTTGCCATTACACCTAAAGCACGACTAACGGCAAAGAGCACCGTGTAATATTCATACTCCACCATTCCATAATGTACCAGCAATGCACCACTGTGTGCATCCACATTTGGCCATGGGTTCTTAATCTTACCCATTGATTGTAAAATTGGCGGCACTACTTCATAAATATTCCACACTGTGTTCAGCAGTTTGTCATCGGGCATATGTTTTTTGCCAAATTCCATCTGTGCGGTATAACGTGGATCAGTTTTGCGTAATACCGCATGACCATAACCGGGCACCACTTTTCCTTCACTTAATGTTTTCTTTACATATTCTGCAATCTGGTCTTTGGTAGGTGCATCTGTATTGAGGCTTTCCTCCATTTCATAAATCCACTTGATCACTTCCTGGTTGGCCAATCCATGTAAAGGACCTGCCAGGCCATTCATACCTGCAGCATAAGCGAGGTAAGGATCGCTCAATGCAGAACCAACAAGATGGGTTGTATGTGCAGATACGTTTCCACCTTCATGATCGGCATGAATGGTCATGTACAAACGCATCAGTTCCATAAACTCTTTGTCTTCGTAACCCAGCATATGTGCAAGGTTACCTGCCCAATCAAGCAAACCATTGGGATGAATATGTTCACCATTCTTATACTTACGGCGGTAGATATAGGCAGCAATACGTGGCAACCTTGCAATCAAAATCATTGCATCATCAAACACCGGTTCCCAGTAATCTTTTTTACTTAATCCTTTTGCATATTCTTTGGCAAAATAGCTTTCTGTTTGCAAAGCCATTACACCAACAACAAACATCGTCATGGGATGTGTACTGATCGGCAATGCATCAATAGCAGCAAATACATGGTTGGGAACATGACTCCGGCGTTGCCAGATGTCCGTTACATGTTCGGCCATTTCATCATCAGGCATTTCGCCCAGCAGCATCAGGTAAAATAATCCTTCCGGTAAAGGCTGTTCGCCCTTGGGTGCTTTGGGTAATTTTATCTGTAATTCAGGAATGGAATAACCACGAAAACGAATACCTTCCTGCGCATCGAGCAAAGATGTTTCTGTTACTAACCCTGTAATTCCCCTCATACCCTGGTACACCTGAGCAAGGGTAACTTCCCCCACTACCTTCGTTCCGTGCTGTTTGATCAGATCCTTGATTTCTGCATTTGCCGCTTCGGTTTTGGCCATAAAGCGATTCTTCATAATACCCATAGACGTACAATTATTTTTATTGATCGGTAGATAGCCAAAGTTAGTTAAACAACCGCTTCATTAACATTCAACGTTATGAAAAGTTGGTAAACTTCTTTTATTTAGGTGCTTTTTTATACAGCCACAGGGCAACAAAAGCAAAAACAATGTCGGGAATCCATGCCGCAATGAGGGGAGGCAGATTACCCTTGGTAGAAAACACCATGGCAAACTTATCAAATATGATAAAAGCAACCCCAATTACAAAGGCCAGTGCCAGGTGAAACCCACTTCCCCCACGAATTTTCCGGCAGGCCAGTACAGCAGCAATCATGGTCATAATGATAACAGCAACTGCACTTGAATCCCTGCGGTAGCGTTCAAACTTTGATGCATTCACTGTTTCTGATCCCCTGATTTCTTCCTGCCTGATATACCGGTTAAGGGCAGGCGTTTTGAGTTTATCTTTTTGATATTCATCCTCTGAAATATCGGCAGGACGGTAACCCAGCCGCATATAGGTTGTCTGAAGCATTTTTACTTCTTCATGCATACCATTAATTTTCCGTTCAATGGCAGTTTCAAGTTTCCATTGTTTTTTTGCTGTATCCCATGTAATCGTTTCTGAACGGATATTATAAACTACCTCGTTTCCTTTTACCCGTTGGAGATAAAAACCATTCCCAATTTTGGAGGTAGTGTCATAGCTGCGCATACCTGCATAGGTAAACGTATCAACCCTGAAATGGAGATTATTGAGATACTGCTTCTGCTGCCTGTTGATATTGCCCATATCAATATACCTGTTCTCAAAATTGGTGCGGATAATATTTGCTTCGGGAATTACAAAATGATTTGCCAGTGCAAGCGACAATGCAAGAACAATTCCACCAACCCAATAGGGACGCAGTAAACGACGCAGGCTTGTTCCGATACTGAGCATCGCTACAATTTCACTTCTGCCGGCCAGTTTGGAAGTAAAAAACACTACGGCAATCAATACAAATACCGGAAACAGCAGACTGATAATATGTGGAATAAATCCATAATAATATTTCGTTACAATATCGGTAAAGCCGAGACCGCTCCGTACAAAATCCTCGCTTTTTTCACTGGCATCAATAGCTACAGCGATCATGGCAAAGATCAACAGCAAGAAGGCAAATGTTTTGAGAAACGTCTTTAATATGTACCAGTCAAAGGTCTTCATGAGAAGCTGCAAAGTAAGGATAGAAAATGGAAAAGAAAGTGTTAAGGGGAGTTTGGCAGTAAGACGAAAGCCTTTAGCCGATAGCCGGTAGTCATTAGCAGATAGTGAAAAGCCGGTTAATCTGCATTTACTAATGACTACCGACTGTATTCACTATCGGCCTGTATTTACTACCGGCTTGCATTTACTCCTGAACTGTTAAATACGCTCTTAATGTTATACTGACTGTTCGCTTTTTGGTATTTTTAAGTATTCAGCCATTTATATTAGCAGGCTGCACACCCTTAAACACATTAAACGCAATTCATGATCACTGCAGCAGATGTAGAAAAAGTGGAACGCCTGATCAGGCTGAGCGAAACAAACGCAGTTCTTCCCGATGAATTTATTCCCTGGGAAATGAAGGAGGATAATGAACTGCTGATGCCCGAAGAAATTGTTTCCTTACATGGCCACCCTCTTTTTGATACGCTTTCAGCAGAACAGAAAAGAGAACTGGGCCGGCATGAAGTGGTGCAGGTGATGTATTCTTATGCATGGGCAGAAGGGCTGGCCTGTTTCATTTTTAATAAACGTTTGTTGAAAATTCCTCCTGATTCTGTTGAATACCGTTATCTCGTGAAAGAACTGATCGAAGAATTCCGTCACCAGGATATGTTTGCAAAAGCCATCCGTTTGCTGAAAGGGAAAAAGATTAAAATATCGAAAGCACATCAGTTTGTCGGCAGGTTTCACAGCCGCTATATGCCTGCATCTTACCAGTTCATTTCTGTGCTGGCTGTTGAATTAGTCACTGATATTTATGGGAAACTCATCCGCAAATCGCCTGGAGTTTTTGAGCCGATACGAAAAGTATCCGAACTGCATCATATTGAAGAGGGGCGTCATATTCATTATACCAAACTCTGGATGAAATACTATACAGATAAAGCAGGCTTTTTCAAACGCACAGCTTTCAGCATTGTTGTACTGCTGAATATCTGGTACATGCGATCGCTGTATGTAACCAAACAAAACTTTGAAGCAATTGGAGTAAACGATCCTGCATTGTATGCAGAAGCCGCAAAGAAAAATCTGAAAGAAAAATTCGGACAATTCTATCTCGATGAACTGATTGAATTTGTAAAAGAATTCAACGGATTTAATTTCATTACCAAACCCCTTTGGAAAAGAATTCTTTCCGCCAACATATGAAACGTGTATTCATAGAACATATCGAATCATACCTTCCCAAACAAGAGATCAGCAATGAATTTGTTGAACAGAAAATTAAACAGGGCGGATTTGATATGCCGGAAGGTTTGCTTGAAAAAATGATTGGCAGTGAATTGCGTTACTATGCAGAAAAAGATGAACAGGTGTCGGACCTTGCTGCCACAGCTGCCAGGAAAGTTCTGGCAAAAGTTCCCGACCGGAAAATTGACCTGCTGATTTTTGCAGCTGCCTCGGGCGATTTGATTGAACCTGCTACGGCAAATATTGTTCAGTATAAATTAGGATTGAGCTGCCCGGCTTTTGATTTAAAGAATGCCTGCAACAGTGTAACCAATGCAATTGAAATTGCAGCTTCACTGATCATGGGTAATACTTATCAAAACATTCTCATTGTTTGCGGTGAAAAAACAAGCGACAGCATCAAGTACAACAATATTGAAAAAGAAACCATCAAAGATCATTTTGCAGCTTATTCATTTGGAGATGCAGGTGTGGCTTTGCTGCTGGCTTCAACAACAGAAGACAAAGGTTTCTTTTATCACCGCCATCATACATTTGGGAATTACTGGGAACTCTGCCGCATACCCGGTGGTGGTTCCATGTTTCCTGCAGATGCATCCAAGCTCTGCTTTAGCGGCGATACATTTGGATTGAAAACTGTGATTTATGAAATAGCTCCACCGTTTGTAAAGGATTGTATTAAGGAAGCAGGTATTACATTAGATGATATTGATTTGATTTGTACGCACCAGGTTTCAAGAGATACCTACAAAATGGTGGCGGAAACGCTGGATTACGATATACATAAAATCATTCAGACATTTCATCTTTATGGCAATACCGCAGCTGCTTCTGTTCCCATTGCACTGGAATATGCATACAATGAAAAGAGAATCAAACCCGGTGATATTGTGATGTTACTTGGTATGGCAGCAGGCATTAATATTTCTGTACAGTTAATGAAAGTGTAATGCTGTACAATTCCCCTTTCCTGCAATTGCTTGAACAGCTTCCACCCTCTTATGAAATTTGCATTCATAATAACAAAGTACTTACTGCCAAAGAACTGATTGATCAAAGCAAAAAACTGGCTGCCTATCTCGAACAGAATGCTGTAAAAAAAGGCGATCACGTTTTACTTGCCTGTGAAATGGGTATTGAATTTCTGATTCTTTTTATTGCATTAATTCATCTGCGTGCCAAAATTGCATTGGTTGATCCGCATATGGGCAATCAATTGTATGCAGCCAAGCTGAAACAATTTCAACCGAAATGGGCATTTATCGACAGCAGAATTTTATTGTTACAGGAACATCCACTCATCCGTTTCATTTATAAAAAAACAGCAAAAAACCCATTTTATATCCCTTACTCAAAAGCATACCGAATTTTTGCAACAGGTATCAGATTGCCATTGCTGCAAAAAAACAAACGCTTACAATACAATGTACATTCAATTGATACATTTCATGAAAGTGATCCGGAAGATGAATTCCTGATCGTATATACTTCAGGAACCTTAGCTGAACCGAAAGCTGTAGTGCATACTATGAACAGCCTGTATGAAAGCATGTTAACCATTGCCGGCTTGTTTGAAAATAATACCCATGCATCCATGGTTACTCATCTGCCGCAGTTTGCATTGATTGGCATGATCACAGGATACAAAACATTTTTCTGGAAAGAAACCTTGCCGGCAAAAGAACGAATTGCTTTTATCAAACAACACAGGATCACAACATTGTTTGGTCCGCCAGCAGAATACAGGGAACTGATGATGTATTGTAAAGAACATAACCAACAGTTCCCAGAAAGTCTCAGCCATTTAATTCTTGGTTCAGCACCGGTTTTAAAATCATTACTGGTTGAATTACGTCAGTTAACAAACGCAAAAATTACCTGCCTGTATGGAATGACGGAACATTTGGTTGTTGCCAGTGTGGATGGAGATGAAAAAATAAACTACAAAGGAAAAGGTGATCTGCTGGGCTGGCCATTACAGAAAATGCAATACAAAATCAATGATGATGGTGAGCTGCTCATCAAATCTCCGCTATTATTTAAACGTTACTTTCATTTGCAGGATGCAGATGACTTTCATGCAAGCGGCGACCTGGTTGAACAGGATGCAGAAGGAAGATTGGTAATGAAAGGCAGGAAAAAGAATATGATTATCAAAGCCAATAAAAATATTTATCCCGGTTTGTATGAAACAACCATTGCGCAGATTAAAGGAATAAATGAAGTTTGCATGATCGGCATTTATGATGAATCGATTCATGAT
Organism: uncultured Chitinophagaceae bacterium; assembly: GCA_964580775.1. Taxonomy (GTDB): domain Bacteria; phylum Bacteroidota; class Bacteroidia; order Chitinophagales; family Chitinophagaceae; genus Lacibacter. The sequence goes on from CAZOLW010000035.1 coordinate 17,018, forward strand.
GAACGGGTGATCCTTGTGCTTGATGCAGATAAAACAGTAACAGCCAAATCGGTATTACAGGAATTAAAGAACGGAAAGAATGCGATTGATTCAGATGCACTACCCGATCATATTTTTTTTCAACCAATACCAAAAGCAGGCAGACAGCAAAAAGTTGACCGAAACAAATTACTTGAACAGATAAAACAACAGTTACCATCACTTACGACATCATCATAACAGGAGCAACCGGTTTTATTGGCGCCGCATATACCCGTTATTTTTCTGCAGCTGGTTATAAGGTATTGGCATTAGGAAGGAGTAAGGAACCATCTGCTGCCTTATTAAATTGTGCAACTTATAAATCAGTTGATATTGCTAATACAGTTCCTGAACTGGAAGCGAAGGTTTGTATTCATTGCGCAGGACTGGCATCTGATAAAGAAAGCAGGGACAACCTTTTGCTTGTTAATACAGAAGGAACAAAGAATGTATTTGCAAATATTCATGCTGATCATTTTATTTATCTCTCTTCTGCATCTGCTTACCCTCCCAACGGTTTACTGCATAAAGAAGATGAATTGATTAATGAAGCTGAATTGTCTAACTATGGTCTTTCCAAACACAGAGCAGAATCATGGCTACAGTTACAGGCAACAGCATCAAAAAAAATTACTGTGCTTCGGCCAAGAGGAGTTTACGGAAAAGGTGACAGGATTCTACTGCCCAGGATTCTGCGGTTAAAAAGAGGTCCATTTCTAATCACTCCTGCAGAACTCGATTACAAAATATCACTTACGAATATTGAAAACCTGTTGCTGGCAACAGAAAGAATTATAGTTTCTGAAAAAAAATATTCTTATGAACTGTTTAATATTACTGACAACCCGACACACTTACTGGGAGATGTGATTAACAGCATCTGGGATATTCTCAGCGAAAAGAAAAACATTTCAATTCGTGTACCGCAATCAATCATACGTTTTTCTTCCCGTTTCTTACCGCAATCAGATCTCAATGCCACCACACTGAAATTTTATCTGTGCGATCATGAACTGTCGAATGACAAAATAAAGAAAGAATTCGGGCTGAAACTGCCACATAATTTTTACAACTACCGTTCAGTATTAGAACAATGGATTAAGTCAGTTCCATTAGTTGATTTGCAAAAGGGAGCAATTGATTTGCCGTGGAGAAAATAACTGTTTACAATCTCGTCTTCATTACTTCTACCATTTCTTTTTTCCAGCTCATAAAATCACCTTCTATAATATGCTGTCTTGCCTGCTTTACTAACCACAAATAAAATGCAAGATTATGTACACTGGCAATGGTTAACCCTGTAATCTCTTTTGCTTTGATGAGATGACGCAGATAAGCTTTGCTGTAATAATTGCTCAGTTCACAATCAATGCCATCATCCAAAGGAGAAAAATCTTTTTCCCATTTTTTATTATCAATATTGATGACACCTTTACTGGTGAAGAGCATCGCATTGCGTCCGTTCCTTGTTGGCATTACACAATCAAACATATCAACACCTAAAGAAATACATTCCAAAATATTCCAGGGAGTACCAACACCCATTAAATATCTTGGCTTTTGAACAGGTAATTCATCACAACATAATTCTGTAAACTCATACATCATCTCTTCAGGTTCACCAACACTTAAACCACCAATTGCACAACCTGTTAAATTTGCTTCAGCCATAAATTGCGAAGAAGCTGTACGCAGATCTTTATAGGTACTTCCCTGCACAATCGGGAAAAGGTTTTGTGAGTAGCCATATTTATCAGGTGTTGAATGAAATTGTTTGATGCAACGTTCAAGCCAGCGATGCGTTAGTTCCATTGATTTTTTTGCATAGGTATAATCGCTGGGATAAGGCGGGCATTCATCAAAGGCCATCACAATATCAGCACCGATATTCCGCTGAATATCCATGACACTTTCAGGAGTAAACAAATGTTTGCTTCCATCAATATGACTTTGAAAAATCACTCCTTCTTCTTTGATCTTCCGGTTTCCTGCGAGCGAAAAAACCTGGTATCCGCCACTGTCGGTTAAAATGGGCCTATCCCATCCGTTGAATTTATGTAAACCACCAGCTGCTTCCAACACCTCAGTCCCAGGACGGAGGTATAAATGATAGGTATTACCAAGTATGATTTCAGCTTTTACATCTGTCTTCAACTGTTCAATCGTCAGTGCTTTAACACTGCCAACAGTTCCCACCGGCATAAAAATGGGCGTTTGAATGGTGCCATGATCAGTCGTAATCTCCCCTGCTCTTGCTTTTGATTGAGCATCTGTGTGCTGTAATTGAAATTGTAAAGCCGCCATAGGTGCAAGATAAATAGTAAGCGCCTATTTGCCGCCAATGCAATAAATTCGCAGCTGCTTATGAGTGTTCAATGGCCCGAAATCATTTTTGCTGCGTTTTGTGCAATGGCAGCCATCCAGGTGTTCTACTACCTGTATTTTTTTCTGCGTCTCGCTTTTTATAAAAAGCCTGTGAAGGAAAGTTCGATGCAACATGCTGTTTCTGTTATTGTCTGCGCAAGAGATGAAGCACAGAACCTGGCTGATAATTTACCGGATGTGTTACAACAGGATTACCGTTCTACATTTGAGGTAGTAGCTGTAAATGATAATTCATTTGATGACAGTAAGTATGTGCTGGAATATTTATCCAAACCATTCCGTAACCTTCGCCCGGTAGAGTTAAAACAGGAAGCCAGGCATATTCACGGCAAAAAATTTCCTTTATCCATTGGTATCAAAGAAGCAAAATATGAGCTGCTGTTATTAACTGATGCAGATTGTAAACCCGCCGGCAACAAATGGATTGAGCGGATGCAGGATGTATTTTCAAACGGGAAAGAAATTGCATTGGGCTACGGAGCGTATAATAAAAAGCCCGGCCTGCTGAATAAATTCATCCGTTTTGAAACGTTTCTATCTGCTCTTCAATACTTTTCTTATGCATTGGCAGGCATGCCTTACATGGGAGTAGGAAGAAATCTTGCATACCGCAAAGAATTATTCTTCCGTAACAAAGGGTTTTCAATACACAACAAACTGGCAGGTGGAGATGATGATCTGTTCATTAACCGTGTTGCCACAAAAACAAATACCGCTATCGTACTGGATGCAGATGCATTTACCTATTCTGAAGCTAAAACAAGCTGGAGCACATGGCGCAGCCAGAAAGAACGGCATTATTCAACCGGCAAATATTATAAAGCATCACATAAATTTTTGCTGGGATTATTCTCCTTCTCTCATTTTTTGTTTTATCCGTTGCTGGCAGCCAGTATTCTTTTCTTTAACTGGTGGATAACACTCTGTGTATTCGGAGTACGCTTTTTACTGCAGGGATTAATCTATTACCGTACAATGGATAAGCTGAAAGAAAAAGATCTCTTCTGGTTTTATCCTTTGCTTGATATCTGGCAATGGTTTTATTATCTTTTATTCGCCAACACATTATTTAAAAAACCCCGAAAGAATTGGAAGTAGTATTAAAATATTTTTCTGATTTCACTCCTGCACAATTACAGCAATTTCAGCAGCTGGAAGAACTGTATAAAGAATGGAACGAAAAGATCAATGTCATTTCAAGGAAAGATATAGACAGCCTGTATGAAAAGCATGTGCTGCATTCGCTGTCCATTGCCGCTGTGTTTCAGTTTCAACCCGGAACAAGTATTATTGATCTTGGAACAGGCGGGGGCTTTCCGGGAATTCCCTTAGCCATTTTTTTTCCTGAAGTGCAGTTTCATTTAACTGATAGTATTGGCAAGAAATTAAAAGTGGTGAACGAAGTGGCATCGGCTATCGGTTTAAAAAATGTAACTACCCAGCATACCCGAACAGAAGAAATCCAAAACCGTAAGTTCGATTTTGTGGTTAGCCGGGCTGTAGCTCCGTTACGGGATCTCTGGCGCTGGAGCCTGCCTATCATCAAAGCCAAAGGACAGGGGCAGTTTGCCGTTGCTGATGAAGAGAAAATCTATGGTGGACTTATTTGTCTGAAAGGTGGTGATTTAACCGAAGAAGTGAAAGAAAGCGGCCTGCACCCGATAGTTTGGGAAATTGATAAACTTTTCAGCGAAGACTTTTTTAAGCAGAAATATATCCTTTCAGTCAGGCGCTGACGGCACCCGTTCATCCGAATTACCGCTTCGTGGTATTTTTCATGTTCTGATAATACGTCAATTTTGCAGTATGAATAAAATCTCCGTGTGTATTGTTGAAGATGTAACTGATATCCGCCAGGCGCTGGAGCAGATCATCGAACTGAGTGAAAATTGTAAGTTAGCCGGATCATATTCATCAGGCGAAGAGGCTTTGGTGAAGATTCCATTAGTGAAGCCAAATGTAGTGCTGATGGACATCGGTCTGGGTTCTACCAATGGTATTGATCTGGTAAAGGAACTGAAACCCCAGTATCCCGAAATTCTTTATATGATGTGTACGATCTATGAAGAAGATGAAAAAATATTTGATGCACTGCGGGCCGGTGCAAGTGGATATATTCTGAAGAAATCTTCTCCTGCTAAATTAATTGAAGCTATTGGTGAACTGGTTGATGGCGGTGCACCAATGAGCAGTCAGATAGCCATGAAAGTTGTTTCTGCTTTTAAAGGATTACCTGTGCAGGAAGTACAGGAAGTTGCTGCTGCTGTTCCCTCCACAACGCAAATGGGAGACATTGCTGTTTTATCACGCCGTGAAAAAGAAATTCTTGAATGGCTGGCTCAGGGGAAAATTTATAAAGAAATTGGTACCGAATTAACCATCAGTCCGGAAACAGTTCGCAAACATGTATATCATATTTACGAGAAGCTTCATGTTAATAATCGTGTAGAAGCGGTAAATAAATATTTCGGACGATAAGCAAAACTTTCATGCACAAAAAAACCGCCGGATGGCGGTTTTTTATTTTTAAACTTTTACCATTTCAATTCGAGTTTATTATTCCGCCAGTCCACATCAGCCATCCGGAAGGTAGGATCAATTTCAACGGTGGTTAATTCACTCAGTCGTTTATCAAATTGAATTACATAAGTGGGATGCGTCCATTTCCATGCAGGGTAAACTGTTCGCTGCAGTTCATTTTCTGCAGGTTTTTCACCAAACATTAAATACATCGGCACATAATGCAATTGCTGCGATCCATCTTTAAACGTTAACACAACATCAACAGGCATTGGCATTTCACCCTTGCGCATTAACCTGATTTTTGTTTTACCGCCTTCTTCCCATAAACTGTCAATACTGTAATCAATTGTTTTAGTTCCATTAACGAAATACTCTTTGTACCAATCCAATTGCAGCCCGCTTGTTTTTTCCGCCACACGTAAAAAATCATTTACGTTGGGATGTTTAAAACGCCATTGTTTATAATACTCCAGCAAGATTTTATTTCTTGTTTCCTCACCTGTGACATATCCCAATTGTGAAAGAAATACTGCCCCTTTTGAATAAGCGGCATTTGCATAGGCATAGTTTGTACTGAAATGATCAGCATGTGTTGTCATGGGTTCTTCCAGCCTGCTTTTTACAAGATTGAAATAACCTGCATAATTTGCTGCATGGTATTTTGGCAACCCATTATTAATAAAAACAGTACCATTCCGTTTAGCCATTTCTGTTTTATAATAATCTTCCACCCTGTCGGTGGCAAATTCAGTAAAGCCTTCATCCATCCATGCATATAAACTTTCATTGGTTCCCATCAGCATTTGGTACCATGTATGCATCCATTCATGAATGACAGTTCCAAGCCCCGGTCCACTGAGTAAAGTAGCCATAGGGTATTCCATTCCACCATCACCACCTTGAATGAAAGAATATTGTTTGTAAGGATATGCGCCAAAGTTTTTTTCAATAAACGGTAAAACTATTTCAGCAGCATCAGCAACTTTCTTCCAGTCGTCTTCATTTTTCTGATTACCTGCTATATAATTATAAAACACATGAAGTGTTGGACCATTTTTCACTTGCCGAACAATATGCTTAAAATCGGCGTCAGCTGCCCATACAAAATCATGCACATTGGGAGCTGTAAATTTCCAGGTAAGTTTTTCTCCTACAGGTCGAACGACTTTTGTTCCTTTTGCTTCATATCCAAATCCTACCTGGCTGGCATTGGTTAAATAACCAGTACCTGCAATCATGAAACTTTTATCAATGCTGATGTTTACTTCAAAGTCGCCCCACACACCATAAAATTCACGGGCCACATATGGGTTGGGATTCCATCCGTCATTATCATACTCACATAATTTTGGATACCACTGCGACATCGAAAATTTTGTTCCGTTTGCTGCATCTCTTCCACTGCGGCGAACCTGGAGAGGAACCTGTGCATCCCATTCCATCTCTAATAACACTTTTTGTTTAGGCAAAATAGGTTTGCTGAGCTTTACTTCTAAAATGGTTTCATGCTCAATGATGTTTTGCACAACACCATTCATCTTCAGCCATTTTACTTTTTCATAGCCAATTTCATTTTCTTTCAGGTTGAGGATACGGTCTTTTACACGGCCGTCCCAATCGGGTCTGTTGTTAACAAGATTTTTTCCCAGTTCACGGCTTCTTGTATCCATCATGCTGTTTGGCTGAAACGCATTCCAGTATAAATGATAGAATATTTTATCTAATGTATCGGGTGAATTATTGGTGTACTCTAATTTTTGTTTGCCCTTGTACTGATTGGTATTTACATCCATATCAATATCCATTACATACTTTACACGCTGTTGCCAGCGGTTGGGCTGGGCTTGGATTGTACTGACTGAAATACAAAGAAGAAGAAAACAAATCAATTTCATGTTCAACGTTTTTGAATAACGCCAAACCTACTGGAAAAAATTGAATTGAATTGTGATTGACAACGATTTTGGATAAGCGGATAAGGGCATTAACGATTATTTATATTCAATGAAACCCCGGTTGATCTTAGCTATTTTCCGCTGCAGACGAAATACCCCAATTCCATTCCTGCTGCCTGCATTATTGCTGTTGCCTTCAATGGTATGAATAAAGCCGCCTTCTGTTTTTTCAACCAGCCCGGTATGTCCTGCACTGCCACCAGTATTCAGCATAAATATATGTCCGGGTTTTATGAGTGATGGATTATTAACCGCATTGACTGTAAGAATTTTCTTCCCTGTTGTTTTGTTCCAGTGCGACATTACATGACCTGTTTTCACAAGCGGGTTTGCTCTGTTTAATTTTATGGAAGCTTCATTAAAACACCAGTAAACAAAAGCTGCACACCAAAACAATCCAGGCTCTAAACCAACGCTTGCAAGGTACTGATTTACTTCAGGGCCTTTGTTACTTCCGGGAGGAACTTCCATAACACCCAATTGAGATATTGCTGATTTTAATACTTCTGTAAGTAATTTACCGGAAGCTGTATCAGATACAACCATATCCTCAGTACCAAAAAGTGCAGCCCATGTAAGTGACCCAACATTGCCATCTATTTCAAGAGGGTTGTCATATTGATCCATGTGTGTCGCCTGGAAAAGTTTGACTGCATTTTTTGTTTTAACAGCATACACACCTGTTCCCTGCAAATCACCAATGTTTAATTCGATTAATTTTTTTTGAATGGCTTTTACAATTGCTGAATTGCTTTCCCCCTCTTTAATGATCCTGTTTGGATATTTCATGATGAGTAAGGTTTGAAAGTGAACTGAAAGACACATCTAAGTTTACACTTTTCTTCCATTAAATCAATACCACTTTTGGGGAATCAGTTGCAGTAAGCTGCTTTTAGAAAGAGGTTAGTAAGATTATAACCCTGTAAATTCTTCATATAATCTACCCTTCGCATCAAAGACAAGTATTTTTTTGGTGATCACTGATTTCTGAACAATGATTTTATATTCATTTGCAACGGCTCTTGGTTTTTCAATGGCCACTATGTCTTTCACCGGCCAATCTTTGTATTTGCTGTCCTTAAATCCATCCTGTACAACTTTCGGCAACTGTGCCATAGTTATCTGTGTTTCTGTCCAGTTCCAATCACCTTTTGGGGTATAGCTTGCTTTCAGCTTTTTGTCGTTTAGCGTAAAACGGACGGTATGATTATCCAATCCATCGCTCCATTTCAGATCTTTTGCTTCGGGATATTGCTTATTGAAATTTTGCTTTACCAATTCAGGAACGGCAAACAGTTGTGCATGTACTGTGAAAGAAAAAAGAAAACATGTGCTGATAAGAAAAAGGAATTTCATGCTGCAGGTTTTAAATTGAGACAATTAAGCTACTCATCTTTTCCTGCAACAACAATCACGATCTCACCTTTAACACCCTTTATAGCAAAATAGTCATGCACTTCTTTAAGAGCGCCCCGTTTATTCTCTTCAAATTTTTTAGTGAGCTCCCTGCTTACACAACACAAACGATCTTCGCCAAAGTATTGCATAAAATCGGCCAGTGATTTTACAAGGCGAAAAGGTGATTCATAAAAAATCATGGTACGTTCTTCTTCTGCCAGCTGCTTCAATGCAGTTTGACGGCCTTTTTTCTGCGGCAGAAACCCTTCAAATGTAAACCGGGTTGCAGGTAATCCGCTGTTTACCAAAGCCGGAACAAATGCTGTAGCTCCGGGAAGTGTTTCAACGATAATATCATTCTTCACACATTCCCTTACCAGTAAAAAAGCAGGGTCGCTGATGCCGGGAGTTCCTGCATCCGTTAACAGGGCCATCTTCTTTCCGCCTTTCAACTGATCTATCAAATGCTGCACAATTTTATGTTCATTATGCTGATGATAAGGCGAAAGAGGCTTTTGAATATTGTAATGATTGAGCAGTACAGAACTTGTACGGGTATCTTCAGCAAGCAGCAAATCCACTTCCTGCATTACCTCCAGTGCACGGAGTGTAATGTCTTTTAAATTGCCGATGGGAGTGGGAATAATGAATAACAAAATTTGAAAATTTGAAAATGAAATAATTTGAAAATGAAAACCGAAGCTGATTCAATTTCCAAATTTTCAAATTGCCAAATTATTTAATTAACGGTGATCTCAAACTGTTCCATTACAGCATTTGCAAGCAGTTTTTTGGCGGCTTCTTCTGCAATAGCTTTTGCTGCATCAGGTGTTGCTGCATCAATTTGCATGCTGATGTTTTTGCCGATGCGGACATCGTTAACACCTTTCAAACCCAAATTGCTTAAACCACCCATTACCGCTTTTCCCTGCGGATCTAATAAATCTTTGAGCGGCATTATTTTCACCTGAACTGTATAAGTCATTGTATAGAGATTAAATTATGATATCTGTTTACGAAGCAGCAAAGATAAAGCAACGTAGGCTAAATAAATAAGCGGAATAGCCGCCCACTGGAAAACTATAGCCAGGATAACTGCAAGACCAACCAGTATAAATTTGGGTTGATTATTTTTAAAGCTGAAATCTTTGAACTTTAGTCCCATGATTGGTATATCTGTAACCATCAGGTAACTGATGATGAGTGTAATTGCATACAGCACCCACCTGTTTAAAATAACTCCGGGCAGGTTCCATTGATTGTACCAGATCACCAGTGGCAATGCGGCTACAACCATTGCAGTAATAGGTGTTGGAACACCCCGAAAGGAAGTAGTTTGACGTGTATCAATATTGAACTTTGCCAACCGCCATGCAGCACAACAGGCTATCAGCAATGCTGGCAACAACAGAAGGATGGATGTATCCAATGCTGATTCTTCTTTCAGATAACTCATCCGCAGCAATTGGTACATAATCATGGCAGGTGCCACACCAAATGTTACCACATCACTTAATGAATCAAGTTGTTTCCCCATCTCAGAAGAGGCCTTCATTAGTCTTGCTAAAAAGCCATCGAGGAAATCAACAATCCCAGCTGCAAAAATGAAAAAGGATGCATAGGCAATTTTTTCAGGCAGATTGATGATCAGGGTTCCCTGGTCAACCGAAGTAATATTTTCACCCGGCTGTAAAATGAGAATGATCGCTATACATCCAAAAATCAGATTAAGTAATGTGAACAGATTGGGAATTTGCTTCATTGAAATATTGATTGATAAATCTGGTATTATTTCTTCATTAATGCTTCTATCTCTTCTACTGTAATCGGGATATTCTTCATCAGATCTTTATTTCCGTTACGTGTAATCCAGAGATTATTTTCAATACGTACGCCCATCTGTTCTTCTTGAATATAAATTCCGGGTTCTACTGTAAAAACCATTCCTGCTTTAATAGGTTCAGTCTTTGTACCAAGATCATGAACATCCACACCAAGATGATGAGAGATTCCATGGTATAAATATTTTCTGTATGCCCTGTTCTCAGGGTTTTCATTTTTTACATCTGTTTTTTTCAGCAAGCCAATTTTTAAAAATTGCTGTGTTGCTTCCTCTCCTACTTTATCTGTGTAATCAACAATGGTAATACCGGGCTTCAATAAACTCTTTGCATAATTATGGAGATGCAGACAGGCATTGTAAACCGTTTTCTGTCTTCTTTCAAACTTACCAGTTACAGGAACCGTTCTTGTAAGATCAGCACAATATCCACCATACTCTGCACCGAAATCCATCAATATCAATTCACCTTCTTTACATTCCTGGTTATTGCTTACATAATGCAATGTTCTTGCCCTGTCGCCACTGGCAATAATACTTCCGTATGCAGGACCGGTTGAACTCTGCGATAAAAATGAATGATAAATTTCTGCTTCAATTTCATTTTCCATTACACCCGGCTTAATGAACTTCAGCAAACGGCGGAATGTAACTTCTGTTATATCAATTGCCTTCTGCTGTAACTCTACTTCTTCAGCAGTTTTTACTCCACGCAATTCTTTCATGATCTTTGCTGCACGAAGAAAATTATGCAGAGGGTATTTACTTTTCATTTCATCAATGAACCTGTAATCCCTGCTGCGTATAGGTGATGCCTTCCTGTCATTTTCATTACTGCTTAAATAAATATTATCAGCTAAATGAATCCATGGCTGAAGTAACCCTTCAAGACTGTCTAACCAAACAATGGTTTCAATACCTGAAATTTCTTTCGCCTCATTAGCACGCAATCTTTTCCCATCCCATTTCTCTTTTAGTTCATTGGGACGAACAAGCACCAGCACTTCCCTGTATTTTGGATCAGGATTATCTGGGAACAAAACAACCATGCTGTCTTCCTGCGTAATACCGCTGAGCCAAAACAGATCGCTGTTTTGTTTAAATGAATGAATGGCATCTCCATTCATTGGCCATTCATCGTTACTCACAAAAATGGCAATGGATTTGGGAACCATTGAATTATTAAAGCGCTGACGGTTTTTGCTGAACAGTTCGGGTTTGATGGGTTGAAATTTCATCTGAATAAAATTAGATATGCAAAATAAGATATCGGTACTGCCCACCCAATTCTGATATCAATAAATCCACAGAAAGTGTAAAACTAACACCTGTTTGTAAAAAGTTTACAAGACATCTACCCATTTTTGATATTTTTCAACCTAACTAAGAAATATTCGTCATTCGTTGAATAAATTTCAACCAAACCAAGTAATGACATGATACTATCAAATTTCGATTTGCCCCGGTATTTTTTTTGTTCTTTTTAAGCCTTTACATTTGGCCAGTAAGCACAGCCAAAAAACAGAACAATTGCCATGTCAATACCAACCATTTTCTTCCCGGGGCAGAAATTAGTCATGCTCGGGTTAAAACTATCCGACAATATCCATTATCAGCTCAGCACAGAGGAATTATGTGCCCAAACTGTTGCACGGGGGCAGGGAGTTTACAATGATACCGGCGCACTTTGTATTAACACCGGACAATTTACTGGCCGGTCGCCTAAAGACAAGTTCATTGTAGAAGATGCCATTACAAAAGATACTGTTCACTGGAATGATTTTAATCAACCCATTGATGAAAAGTACTTTCATATTCTGTACAGGAAGATGATGGATTATCTCGGTACCAAAGAAGAAATCTGGGTAAGAGATTCCTATGCCTGTGCCGATGAAAAATACAGGCTCAACATCCGTGTCATCAATGAAAATCCCTGGAGTAATTTATTTGCTTACAATTTATTTCTCCGTCCGGCAGATGATGAGCTGGAAAGTTTTGAACCCGACTGGCATATTATACAGGCACCCAACTTTTTTGCTGATCCTGCTACTGATGGTGTACGTAATGGTAACTTCTCAATTGTGAGTTTCACCCACAAAATGATCTTAATTGGCGGCAGTGGTTATACAGGTGAAATGAAGAAAGGAATTTTTACTGTTCTCAATTATATCCTTCCTCAAAACAAAAATGTATTGAGTATGCATTGCAGTGCCAATGTGGGAAAGAAGGATGATGTGGCAGTATTCTTTGGTTTGAGTGGAACAGGAAAAACAACATTGAGTGCAGATCCCAATCGTAAATTAATTGGTGATGATGAACATGGATGGGATGAAGACTCTGTTTTTAATTTTGAAGGAGGTTGCTATGCCAAGTGTATTGATTTAAGTGAAGAAAAAGAACCTGAAATTTTTCAAGCCATCAGGCCCGGTGCATTGGTAGAAAACATTGCTTTTTTACAAGGCACTAATAAAATTGATTTCAGCGATAAAGCAATTACTGAAAATACAAGAGTAAGTTACCCATTGCATTATATCAGTAATGCATTAGAACCGGCCGTTGCAGGTTTACCAAAAAATATCTTCTTCCTCACCTGTGATGCTACCGGCATTTTGCCTCCTGTTGCAAAGCTTACTGAAGGCCAGGCGATGTACCAGTTCATCAGTGGATATACTGCAAGAGTAGCCGGTACAGAAGCCGGAGTTACAGAACCTAAATCAACATTCAGTGCATGTTTTGGTGCACCATTTCTTCCATTACACCCGGCAAAATATGCAGAAATGCTTGGCAGGAAAATGAACGAACAGAAAGTGAATGTATGGCTGATTAATACTGGCTGGACCGGCGGCAGCTACGGTGTTGGACAACGTATAAAACTTTCTTATACCCGTGCATTGATCTGTGCCGCTCTTAACGGAAAATTGAATGATGTTGAGTTTGAAAACATGCCCATTTTCAATTTTGCCATTCCAACCAGTTGTGAAGGAGTACCGGCTGAATTACTCAATCCAAAAAATACATGGACCGATAAAGCAGCTTATGACACAAAAGCAAAGTCTTTAGCTGAACAGTTTGTAACTAATTTCAAAAAATATGCTTCCGGCAGCGGCGAAGAAATCTTAGCTGCAGCGCCGAAAGT
>CAZOLW010000035.1:30375-52731 GCA_964580775.1 uncultured Chitinophagaceae bacterium
TTAATGATTTCTCCAAAATGTTCTTCATTTTCAGCAAACTTATTCTGATCCACATCAATGATCAATAAGCCGCCCTCTTTGTATGTTTCAATCCACTTGTTGTAATATTCATTCAGTTTTTTCAGATAATCCAAGCGGATATTTTCTTCATATTCCCTTCCACGTTTCTGAATCTGTGCCACTAATGTGGGTACCGATGCTTTGAGATAAATCAGCAGATCGGGTGGAGATACCATTGTTTTTAATGTAGAGAAAAAAGAAAAGTAATTATCAAAATCACGCTTGCCCATTAAACCCATGTCGTGCAGGTTCGGCGCAAAAATATTGGCATCTTCAAAAATGGTTCTGTCCTGGATTACCGTTTCAGTTCCCCGTTGAATATCTAACACCTGATTAAGACGGTTATTCAAAAAATAGATTTGCAGGTTAAAGCTCCAGCGGGGCATGTCCTCGTAAAAATCATTCAGGTAAGGATTATGATCTACATCTTCAAACTGGGGAATCCATTTATAATGCTTGGCCAGCATTTCGGTCAGCGTTGTTTTGCCGGCGCCAATATTTCCGGCAATTGCCACATGTTTTGGTTTTTTACTTTTTGCCATAAATCTGATAAATTCCAATGTCCCTTATCCAAAATAGACGGACGTTCAAAGTAAAACTTCTTTTTGGATTTTGGGTTTTGGATTTCGGGTTTTTTAAAAATAATTCAGTCCTATTGCCTGCCTGACAATTTCAATTGTTTTTTGTGCACTGATCCTTGCCTTTTCAGCACCTTTCAGCATCACATCTTTCAGATATACTTCATCATTTTGAATAGCTGCTGCCCTTTCACGGATAGGTGCTACAAACTTTGCAATATCCTCACCGAGTTGCTTTTTCAAATCGCCATAACGGATATTACAGTTGTTGAAATCATCATCAAATTTCTTTACTGTATCCGGACTGCTCATCAACCGCATCAATTGAAAAAGATTTTCAATATAATCGGGTTTAACAGAGTTGGGTTCAGTTGGCCCCTGATCTGTTTTCGCCTTCATCACTTTCTTTTTGATCACTTCATCTGTGTCAGCAAGGTAAATAGTTGCATTATGGTTTTCACTCTTGCTCATTTTCCCCGATCCATCCAGACTTGGAACTTTTACCAGCTCACCTCCAAAATTAAAAGCCAGGGGTTCAGGAAACACTTCTCCATAACGGTGATTGAAACGGTTTGCAAAGTTGCGGGCCATTTCAAGGTGCTGTTCCTGGTCTTTTCCAACCGGAACATAACTGGCACGAAACAGGAGAATATCAGCCGCCATTAACACAGGGTAAGTAAGTAAACCTGCATTCACATTATCCGGATGTGCTCTTACTTTGTCTTTGAAGGTTGTTGTTTTTTCCAACTCTCCTTTATAAGCAAGCATATTGAGATATAAATACAATTCAGCTGTTTCAACAATATGACTCTGGCAGTAAAGAGCAACTTTATCAGGATCTAATCCGCAGGCAATATTTTCTGCAAAAACTCTTTTTACATTTTCTCTCAGCTCCTTTGTATCCGGATGAGTGGTTAATGAATGCCAGTCGGCCACCATGAAATAACACTCATACTGTTCCTGCATCTTTACATAATTCTGCATGGCACCAAAATAGTTTCCCAGGTGCAGGTAACCTGTTGGACGGATACCACTCATGACAATTTCTCTCTTTGTACTCATAACTTTTTTCTTTTCAACCAAACCGGTAAGGCGGCGAAGATAATGAGAGTTTTGTATGCAGAAACCTGCATTTTCATTCTCAGTAAGAAATGTATTTACGTAAAAAATCCCCTTGCCGGCAAGGGGATTTTTTTTATCGAACAAATACGTGGTGATTAATAGCTTCTCAATTTTAATTCAACCCTGCGGTTCTTTGCCTTACCGGCAGCAGTTTTGTTGTCAGCAATCGGACGGTCTGAGCCATAACCAGCTGAAGTTAACCTTGAGCCATCTACACCCTGTGCAACTAAGTAAGCTTTTACAGCTGCAGCACGGTTTTCTGACAATGTTTGGTTTTTAACCGCATCGCCTGTAATATCAGTATGACCTTCAACATCTAATTTAAGTGTTGGGTTATCTTTTAAAATCTTAGCTACTTCATTCAAAGGAACATATGATTTTTTCTGTAATTGATAGCTTCCTGTGTTAAAGAAAACATTCTTGGCAGCAAATTCAACTTTCGTAATTACTTCAGCTTTTATTTCAGGGCAACCTGCATTTGATGCAACACCAGGAACTGAAGGACATTTATCTTCTTCATCATTTACTCCGTCACCATCAGCATCAGGAATTGGGCAACCTGCATAACGGGCCACACCAGCTACAGAAGGACATTTATCTTCCTCATCATTGATACCATCTTTATCCGCATCTGGAACCGGGCAACCAACATACCGGGCTAATCCAAATACATCGGGGCATTTATCATCTTTATCTGCAATACCATCTTTATCAGCATCGGGGCAACCTTTTAAAGCTGCAACGCCTGCAACATCAGGACAGGCATCATTTTCATCCAGTACGCCATCACCATCTCTGTCTTTTGGTGGTTCTGGTGCTGGTGGAGGCGGTGGTGGGGCAACTTCTTTCTTTTTGGTCAAAGGTGCGCTGATCCCGACAGAATGCAAAAAACTATAGTTCGCCTGAGAGGTAACCGGTAAACGGTAATCTGAATTCAGATGTATAAATACTTCATCATATAAATTTACCTGCAGACCCACCCCAAGTGGTATATAAGCAAGCCATTGAGATCTTTCTTTGGCAATACCTGCTCCAGCCTGTAAATAGGGCACTACCCAATAATTATCAGGCAGCAACTTAACATTAACGTTTGCATCAGCTTCAATGTAAAATTTATCACCTGAACCTGAAATTGTTGAATTTCTGAGAGGGTATTCAGCAAAGGATGATGTCAACCGCCCCATGAAATCCAAATTATTATTGATCCCCTGAAGATAATTGATTGTTATTGTGGGTTTCATACGATCTGTTTTGTACCATTTCTTTTCAATAAGTACATTGTTGAGACCATTATTTCGTATGTCACTGGCAGTTTTAAAATCAATAAAACTAAACTGGAAGCCTAAAGAAGGGAGCTTTTTAAGATTTTTATTTTGTCCGTTTACTGCAAACAGGCAGTTAACGGTAAGTAACAAAAGGAACAATTGTTTCATATAAGAATTGTTTTGGAAAGTGCAAAAATAAAGGTAGGTGCCGTAAACTTGAAATTAATTATGCACATTACGGCATTGTTATCCGATTATTTTTTTACAGGAGGTTTTTTGCCCAATACTTCCAGTTTTACCCGTGTAAGTCCACTTTTTACAAACCCAAGCTTTTGCGCAGCAGCCCTTGTTAAATCAATAATCCGTTTATTTCGATGATGCAGCCGGTCATTTATTTTCACTACTACTGATTTGCCATTCCTGAGATTTGTAACCCTTACATAAGTACCCATTGGAAGGGAATTATGTGCACCGGTAAGTTTCTGCTGATTGAATATTTCACCGTTTGAGGTTTTCCTTCCGTTAAATTTATTGGAGTAAAAACTGGCAATTCCATATTGAATTTTTGCCTTGTTGCTGCCAGATTTTTTTGAGTTCTTCGTTGATTCCTGAGCAGAAACAGTTGATCCCAGAAATAAAAATGCGCAGAAAAAGAATGGCAGCAATCTGATCATCAAACATTATTTAGTTAAAAAATAAGCTTCACGGGCTGCTTTATCTTCACCATAGATATCATCATAAAAAACAACCCTCCCATTCTTCTCTATTGCTGTAAAATAACGGAAATAAACCGGAATTTTTGTTTTTACAGGAATGATATGTTTTTCCTTGCGGTTTAACCACACTTTTATAGAATCACCCACATACTGGCTCGCAGAAGACTCGTAATTAATACTATCGAGTGCAGAAATATAATAGGTAAGCTTTTCCCACTCCTGTACCCTTACACATCCATGGCTGAGTGCCCTGTTTGCATTTTTAAACAGATACCGCTGATTGGTGTCATGCAGGTAGACAGAATATTTATTGGGGAAGTTAAATTTTAAAATTCCCAACGCATTTGCATCACCACTGCCTTGAACAATACGGTAGGGTATTCCTTTTTTATATTTCTCCCAATCAACAGAATAAGGATCTACTTCTTCACCTTCCCATGTAATAAGCATATAACCTTTCTTTGCCAGGTAACCGGGGTTACGTTTTAAAGCCGGCAGTATTTCTTTCATGATAATGCTGTTGGGGATTGTCCATTGAGGATAGGTAACCATATCACTGATCTGGCTGGTCAGCAATGGTGTTCTTGTATTGGGCTTACCAACTACCACCCTGCTTTCAATTTTAACTGTATCATTATCCCACAGCTGCAGGTAATAGCCGGGAAGGTTAACCCAGATATACCTGTTTGGCATTGGATAGGGCATTAACTTATAACGGTCAAGATTAATGGCAATTCGTTTAAACTTCTCTGCATCTGTACTGTTAAGTGAACGAACCAGCTGTACTCCATATTTCCCATCCACTTTCAAACCTCTCTTTTTTTGCACCTGTATAATAGCTGCTTTTAATTGCGCCGTATCAACTTCTTTTGTTTGCCATGGAATGGCACTCTCTTCTTTCAACCGTTTCACTAATGTTTTTATAAACGCTATTGAATCTTTATACGGATAGGAAACATAGGTAGTGGGAATTTTGAAATCGGCACTGTCTAAAAACTGTTTCAGCGCAGAACGTAAATCAATATATCCACGGTGCAATGGTTCAAGTGAATGAAACACTTCATTTACAGCATGTGCATTTAATGCAGTATTTAAGTTTTTATGATAAAAACTGTCTGTTAATATAGAATCTGTCTTTTTATAAATACTGTCGCTCTTCAGCCTTCCTGCATATAAATGAGAACTGATGCGGAAAAAAGCATCTGTCAGCATTAAATCAGCTTTTGACCAGAGTGCTGCATCTCTTTTATCGCCTGTTGAAAGCGTATCAGCAGCAAATCGCTTGTAAATCATCTGCAGGTATTCAGAATGATAATCCTGGGGAAACAACCCATGCTCTTTTGAGTATTCAATAAAGTTCATCAGTGAATCAGCAATAGGGAGCCAGTTTTCTTTACTGCTCCAGATACTCTTATAGTTGTTGATTTTGTAATAATCATTCACCGCATTCACGAGCGAAAAAGTAATGCTGTCATTCAGTTTCCCTTCATTAGAAACAGTATACTCAAGTATTTCCTGAATATTTTTCACCACACGTTCATTCATCTGTTCAGGCTCAACAACAATATCCGGTTTGTTTTCCGGCTGGCTATTATTACAGGCATAGCCAACCATTATAAACAGCAGTATAATTAAAACTTGGGGGGATAGATTTTGACGGGACCTCATGTATTGATTACATTTATTACACCATCACCAAATGATCAGCAGTAATGGATGTTTTTCAGATAGTCAAAGTAAGGAATAGGTTGCAAATGGCAACGGGTGTTGGTATCTTTTTTTTACTGCTCACCCACGCAGCGGAGGCACAGCCGGTAAAAAAAGGCAAGCCTGAGCAAGTACCTTTAGCCGGTTTTGTATCAACAGGGAGTTTTAATGAACAGGTATTGCAAATCAACAATCAGCCAAAAGATGTTACTCTAGAAATCAACGCTCCCCTGCAGTTCAGCAGAAGAGGAAAAACTTATCTCATATTTTATGCACTGCCTAATGGCAATACAATTGAATGGACCAAAGGAAAAAAGTTAATTGCCGGTGATGACTGGCATTTTGTTATTCAGCATGTCGCAGCACAAACAAGATTTATCCGATCAGCAGATAAGAAAAACAACTACGTCGTCATTTATCTTATGACCCAGCAAAAAAGCTGGCCTGCCTGGAAAAGAACTTATCCTGATGCTAACAGGATCATTAAACAGATTGTTGACAGCATTAGCTCCATTTTCCAAACATATCAACCGCATATTATTCTGAACGGACATAGTGGTGGCGGCAGTTTTATTTTTGGTTACCTCGATGCAGTTGAAACAATTCCTCCTTCAATTGAAAGAATTGCATTTCTTGACAGTGATTATGGTTATGAAACTAAACGCCATCAAAAAAAAATTACAGACTGGCTTCAGCAAAACAGAAAAAACAATCTTGTTGCACTTGCGTATAACGACAGTGTTGTGATTTATAATGGAACGCCATTGGTGAGCCCAACCGGAGGTACATGGTATAGAAGCCGTTTATTACAAAGAGATTTGTCACACAGGTTTTCATTCAACAGTACAACTGATACCGGATTCATCCATCACTCTGCTTTAAAGGGAAGAATTCAGATTCATCTGAAGCAAAATCCAGCAGGGTTGATTTATCACACAGTTCAGGTAGAGAAAAATGGTTTTATCTACAGCATTTTATCCAATACAAAGTTTGACAGAAAGAAATACTTCAGTTATTTCGGTGAAAGAGTATATGAAGACTATATGCTTTCTAAATAGCAACTACATCAATCACTGCTTCCAGGTTAATCACACCATACACATGCGGAAAGGTATCTTCAGTTGAAGGACTCCATTCAAACACAAAACGGTTTGTGAGTTTGTCAGTATCAATCACCAGCTTTACAACATCCGTTTTGCCGGAGAAATATCTTTCCAGTACACCTCCCACCTGGTTTTCCTGTGAGCAATGAATAAATCCTTCCGCTTTTAAAGAAGGCGTTTCATAAAAACCATTTGCTTTGGCTGCACTCCATTCGGCAGCAGTTGTAACATGATAAATAATGGGCATCGTTAACGTTTAATTTCGTTGAGTTCAATTAAGTAACCATCCGGATCGGCAAGATAAATCTGAACAGCGCCATCAAAACGAACCTGTTTGTGAAAGCTCATTTGCTGGTTCTGCAAATATAGTTCAGCAGCTTTGATCGATTGTACAAATAAAGCAAAATGACTGCCATTGCGGTCATTGTTAACAGGCATAGTTCTTCCTGCCAGTAAATGAATCTGCTGATCTGTTCCCAGTTTAAACCAGGAGCGGATTGCTTTCAATGAATCGGGAACAGGTACGGGCTCTAACCCCAACACTTCTTTATAAAATTTTGTACTGGTGGCAATATCTTTTACCTGTAAAGCAACATGATTGTGTTTAACCACTTCAATCTTTGCTTCGGTTTGTGCAAATGACTGAGCAGAAAAAAATACAGCAAGTAGCAGAATCGTTAATCGTTGAAACATGTTGAAGAATATAATTACAATACTCTTTTAATATGCTGTTCCTGCATCATCAGATCAGCCAGTACAATAGCTGTAGCGGCTTCCACAATGACAGGAGCTCTTAACGCCACACAAAGATCATGACGTCCTTTAATAGAAAAATTTTCCATTTGTTCTGTATCCCAGTTTAAACTTTTTTGCTCTTTTGGTGTGGACGATGTTGGTTTGATGGCTAACCGAAACACCAGTTCATTTCCATTACTGATACCTCCTACAACTCCGCCTGCATGATTGGTTGTTGTTTTACCATGCATATCTTCAATGGCATCATTATGTTCACTTCCAAACATTTTGGCTGCAGCAAAACCGGTTCCAAATTCAATACCACGCACAGCAGGAATTGCAAAGATGATATGTGCCAAAGCCGATTCAACTGAATCAAAATAAGGTTCACCCAAACCTACAGGCAATCCATTGACCTTACATTCAACCAAACCACCCACTGAATCTTTTGCATCAATGGCATTCTGTAAGCCTTTCTCCAAATCTTTTTCACCACCTATTTCAATTACCTCGGCATGAATGTCGAGACCAGCCGTTAATTTCTTTGCAATTGCACCGGCAGCAACTAATCCTGTTGTGAGTCTTGCACTGAAATGTCCGCCACCACGGTAATCTTCATTACCACCAAATTTTTCATGTGCTGTAAAATCAGCATGGCCAGGGCGTGGAATACTTCTCTGCTTCTGATAATCTTCGCTGCGTGTATTATTATTTTCAAACAGGATGGTAATCGGAAATCCTGTCGTCTTTCCATTGAAAATTCCACTTTTGAAAATGGGGTAGTCTGCCTCCTGTCTTGGTGTGGTTCCTTTTTGCTTACCGCCTTTCCTTCTTTCCAGATCAGGAAGTAAATCATCTTCAGTTAACGCCAAACCTGCCGGACAACCATCAATGGTAATACCAACACATTCGCCATGCGATTCTCCAAAAATGGATACACGAAATATTTTACCGAATGAATTCAATGTTCTTTGTTTATGTTATAAAGATACGTTTGCTCCAAGTAACTTCAGATGCTCATAAAAATCAGGATAAGACTTATTGACGGCATCTGCTTTTCCAATCGTCACCGGTCCATTTGCTTTTAATGCAGCAACAGCACAGGCCATAGCAATACGATGATCATGACGTGAATGAACTGTTGCAGATTTTATTCCACCACCACCATGAACGATCATAAGATCATCCTGCAGATCAATCTGAACTCCCAGTTTTTCAAATTCCTCCTGTAAGGTAACAGCACGGTTACTTTCTTTATGCACCAATCGTTTGGTTCCTTCAATCACTGATTTGCCATTGCAGTTTGCAGCGAGTGCCACCAACGGTGGAAACAGATCAGGACATTCTGTTGCATTGAAATGAAAAGCCTTTAACGGTGCCGGACCGATTTCAATCTGCTCGGGTTGCACAGAAAGAATACAACCGCAATCCATCAATGCCTGCAGTACAGCTTTATCGGCTTGAGTTGAAAATACATCCAAACCTTTCACCGTAATATTTCCTGCAACAGCACCAGCAACCAATAAAAAAGCAGCACCGCTCCAGTCACCTTCTACCGTGTAATGATGAGTGGTGAGTCGAGAGTCGTGAGTTTCAGCAGCATAATTGAAAACAAACTCCTGGTAATTTTTATTCTCTGGAAGAAGCAAACCAAACTGCTTCATTACATTCAATGTTAAATCAATGTATGGTTTACTTTTCAGGTTGTTGACTTTTATCGTGACGATTGAATCATCAGACTCTGAAGCCCCTCCTTTGGAGGGGTTTGGGGAGGCCGCTGAATAAGCCATAAGTAACCCAGTTAAAAATTGTGAACTGAGCGACCCGTCTATTTCAATATTTTTCGGAACGATTGGCCCCTGGATGCTCAATGGAAGTTTACCTCCATTGCTTTTTACTTTTATACCCAACTGCGGCAATATCTCATCAAAAAAATCCATGGGTCTTGTTGTAAGGCTTCCAGTACCATTAACAGTAATTGCATGAATACTTAATGCAACCAAAGGGGTGAACATGCGGATGCTGAGCCCCGATTCACCGCAATTAATTTCACTGCCAATGGGCTTCACTCCATTACTGGTAATGATCAGTTCATTGTCATTTGTTTCAATCACTGCTCCCAGCTTCTGAATAATATCCAGTGCAGCTTTATCATCATTACTGTTGCCGGGATTTTTGATTACACTTATCCCCTTTGCCAGCAATGCAGCAGCACAAGCCCTTTGCATGGAGCTTTTAGAAGCATTCGTTTGAATGCTTCCTGACAATGTTGATGGTTGAATGATAACTTTCACTATTATAAACTTGTAATGATCTTCTTTAAATCTATCATCGGAATACTCTTCACTACCCCCTTTCCAATCTTTTCCAGCAACACATAATTCATTTCGCTCTTCACTTTCTTTTTATCCTTTTGCAGAATATCAAATGCTTTTGTTTTGTCAAATTCAGCATAAGTTGGCAATCCGTATTTACTTAATAAATCAGTCACCTTTTCGGTTTGTTTAAAGCCGTTGAGCTGTTCAGAAATATGACAGGCATAAGTCATCCCGATTGAAATAGCCTGCCCATGCGACAGCTCATACATATTCTCAATAGCATGTCCCAAGGTATGACCAAAGTTCAATAGTTTTCTGTCACCACTTTCAAATTCATCCTGCTGCACTACTTTGGTTTTGATCAGAGCATTGCGTTTGATCAATTCAGCAACCAGCTTCTTCTTGCTCTGATAAGTTTTTAATGAACCTGCTTCCAGTTGTTTGAACATGGCTGCATCTTTAATACAGGCATGCTTAATAATTTCTGCAAACCCATTTTCCCATTCACTTTGCGGAAGTGTTTTCAGGAAAGCCGTATCATGTAAAATAAACGATGGCTGACGGATGATACCCACCATGTTTTTATACACACCTACATCAATTCCATTCTTACCGCCAATACTTGCATCAACCATTGCCAGAACAGTGGTTGGAATAAACCCAAATTTGATTCCACGCATGTATACCGATGCGACATAACCTGTGAGATCAGAAATTACTCCACCGCCAACACCAACCAATGTTGATTTACGGTCGGCACCCATTTCAATGAGCTCTTCAATAATCGTATCAACAGTTGGCTGAATCTTAAACTCTTCTCCTGCTTTTAAAACAATGGTGTTCCAGCCTTTAAAACGTTTGGTATGTGCATTAAAAATATTTTCATCAGTAATGATGATCGTATGCGTTTTATCAACGACATCTTTTAACTGCGTAATACTTCCGTCTAAATAATAATCAACTGATGCAGTTGAAAATTTATATGTAAGTTTTTTCATTTTTGGCCTCTCCCTCCTTCCCTCTCCGGTAGAGAGGGAGGCCGGGCTTTTGTATTTATATGTTGCAGTTGTAATTCAGCATTTCATCAAAGTCAATATGCTGAACAAAACTTTGCAGTTGACATGGAAGAACTAAAGTCTATTAAAGTACCACTGTCCCGATCCTTCTCTTTTGGAGAAGGAGTTGGAGGATGAGGCTCTCAACTATCCAGTATCTTCTTCTGATGATTAATACTTTCCATATGCACCGCATCAAAATACTTGGTGATGAACTCTTTGCTCAATCCTTTTCGCTCACCTTCTTTAAATGCTCTGTCTAATATTGCATTCCAGCGGTTGGTCTGCAGGATAGTGATGTTGTTATCCTTTTTATACTGCCCAATTCCTTCTGCAATTTTCATACGCTGACCGAGGATCTGCATCAACTCATCATCAAGGTGATTGATCTGCTGACGTAATTTTTCCAATGCTGCATGATATTCTTCTGATGCCACATCTTCTTTACGCCAGATGATGCTGTTCAGCATTTCAGCCAAACGCTCAGGAGTAACCTGCTGCTTCGCATCACTCCATGCATTATCCGGATCAATATGACTTTCAATCATTAAACCATCAAAATCAAGATCAATTGCTTTTTGTGCAGTCTCTAATAAAATATCTCTGCGTCCGCATATATGCGATGGATCATTAATGATGATCATATCAGGATTGCGGCGTTTCATTTCAATTGCCAAATGCCACATCGGTGCATTGCGGTATTCAGAATTACCATAAGAAGAAAATCCACGGTGAATTAAACCGATCTGTTTAACACCTGCACGTGCTACACGTTCAGCTGCACCACTCCACAATTCCAAATCAGGATTGATTGGATTCTTAATTAATACCGGAATATCAACACCACGTAATGCATCAGCCACTTCCTGTACACTGAACGGGTTCACGGTTGTTCGTGCACCGATCCATAATACATCTACATCAAACGTTAATGCATCTTCCACCTGTTTACCGGTTGCCACTTCAACAGTAGTTGGCAAACCTGTTAATGTTTTTGCTTTTTGCAGCCACGGCAATCCTTTGGCACCAATGCCTTCAAACATTCCGGGTTTGGTACGTGGTTTCCAGATACCGGCACGCAGCATGTCTACTTTTCCGGTTGCAGCTAACCGTTGTGCGGTTGCCACTAATTGATCTTCGGTTTCAGCGCTGCATGGTCCGCTGATGATGAGCGGTTTTTTACCCCAGGCTTCCTGCACTTTTTCTTTCATGTTTGACTCGATTGTTTGCATTGTTAATGTTTGTAAAGTTAAGTTTTTTATATAGTCATCGTTTTGTTCAATGTTCAGCTTCTGTTGTGTCACTCTCTTGTACGTTTGGTTTTCCATTCAGCACTGTTCATCTCAAATTTAATCTCTCCCTTTCCATGTACACCCACTTCTTTCCATCCCTGCTTCCGGTAAAATGTTTCGGCTCTTGTGCCGGGTGCTGTACCCAACCATACTTTTTCATTTGTTTTCTCAAAATACCAATCCAGCATCAGGTCGTGTAGCTGTTTACCAATTCTTTTTGCTTCATGATCGGGGTGTACAAATAATGCCCAGATATTATGATCAACCAGGTCAGCAATGGAAAACCCTGCAACTACATCATCAATTACACAAACCCATCCTTTTCCTCTTTTCGTTATATATTCTTCCACATCTTTATCGGGCACCAACGCAGGGTTGCTCAATACATTTTCTTTCACAGCATTCCGTACAAGCTGTATCTGTTCAATATCACTCACTGTTGCTTCCCGAAAAATCATTTCAGTATCCTCCTGATTTTATTGGCTTCTTCAATTAACACTCTCAATGTTTCTGTATTTCCTGTTTCAATACTTTCTTTAAATTTTGTGAGCTGCTCAATATGTTCATTCAACACATCCAGCACATTCACTTTATTCTGTAAAAAGATCGGCACCCACATGGCAGGATTACTCTTGGCCAAACGAACAGTACTTTCAAATCCGGCACTTGCCATTTCAAAAATGGCATTATCTTCTTTTTCCTTTTGCAATACTGTATTCGCCAATGCAAAAGAAGTGATATGTGAAATATGACTTACATAAGCTGCATGCAGATCATGTGCTTTCGCTTCCATATGCAGCAAATGCATTCCTACTTTTTTAAACATGGCCGTTGTCCATTCAACAGCATCTTTATCACTCTCTTCTTCATTGCAAAGAATGACAGCTTTATTTTCATATGCACCACGTACTGCTGCAGAAGGACCGCTGTATTCTGTACCCCACATAGGATGTGTTGCCACATATCGCCCACGCTTTGGATGATTGGCAACTGCTTCCACCAATTGTGATTTGGTTGAACCCAAATCAATTACAATCTGCTGATCAACTTTATTCAGGACCTGCGGCAACAAATCTGTCATTAAATCAACAGGGATAGCGAGGATAATCACTTCTGCCTGTTGAACAGCTTCGTTCAAAGGAAGAATTTCATCCACCAGTTCCAGTTCCAGTGCTTTGGCTTCATGTTCAGGATTTGCATCCACACCAATCAGTCTCGATGAGATTTTTTTCTCATGCAGCTGAATAGCGAGCGACCCGCCAATTAATCCCAGACCAATGATTGCAATTCGTTTACGTTCCAAGCCCCCTTCCGACTTCCCCCTAAAAGGGGAAGCCACCAACACACTTGCCTCGCTTTTCAAAACATCTGATTTATTTGAATCTTCACTCATATCAAAAAGTTTTATGCTCTATTTAATCTTACTGTTCACAAGTCTCCCCTTCCGGGCGAGATTTAGAGGGGGCTTTTTATTCTTTTAATCGATTCTTCAAATTTTTCTGCGGGCGCACACAAACTCACCCGTACATATCCATTCCCTGCATTTCCAAAAATGCCGCCCGGTGTAATAAACACATTGCTTTTGTATAATACTTCGTCACTTAATTCAAATCCTGTTTTATAAGCTGCCGGTATTTTCGCCCAAACAAACATACCCACCTGCTCTTTTGAATAAACACAGTTTAATAAATCGAGCAGTTCAAATACTTTCTCCCTGCGTTTTCTGTAAACAGCATTTACTGAATCGTACCAATCTTTTCCAAGCCCCAATGCTTTTGCTGCTGCCAGTTGCAATGGCAGAAACATTCCGCTATCCATATTACTTTTAAAACGCAGCACTTCATCAATGCGTTCTTTAGCACCGCATAACATACCCACTCTCCATCCAGCCATGTTCTGGCTTTTACTCAGTGAGTTTAATTCAAGTACACAATCTTTTGCACCTTCCACACTCAACAAGCTCATCGGGTGTTCATTCAAAATAAAACTATAAGGATTATCATGAATGATCAGGATATTATTCTTCTTTCCAAATGCTACTAATTTTTCAAACAGTTCAACTGAAGGCAACTGACCGGTTGGCATTTGCGGATAATTCACAAATAGCCCCCTAACCCCCTGAAGGGGGAATGCAGCGCCATCTTTTACTAATTTTTCTAATTGATCAAAATCAGGCTCATAATTATTTTCTTCTTTTAAATCATAGTACAATGGAACAGCCCCGGAAATTTTCACTGCACTTGAATAAGTAGGATACCCGGGATTGGGAACTAATACAGCAACTCCCTCTTCAAAATAAGTCATGCAGATATGCATAATACCTTCCTTACTTCCAATCAATGGCAATATTTCTGTATCAGGATTTACTTCAACTCCATACCATGTTTTATACCAATCACTCATGGCCTTACGTAATACCGGAGAGCCTTTGTATGATTGATAAGCATGTACATTGGGTTTTGCACTTTCTTCCTGCAATGTTTTAATCACTTCAGGATGTGGTGGTAAATCAGGACTTCCAATACCGAGATTGATGATATTCTTTCCCTGCTTATTCAGCTCATCAATTTCCCGCAGCTTCTGTGAGAAATAATATTCATCAATACCTTCCAATCGTTTTGCTGTTTGCATACTCTGTTCAACTTTAGTTATCTATTTATTTAATCAACCCGTTTCACATGTGGGCTGTGCTGCAGCCAAGTCTCCCTTTCAGGGGAGATTTAGAGGGGCTTATAGTTTTCCGTTTTTATAGATGCCGTAAATCTTCAGTTCAACTGTTGAAGGTTTCATTTCTTCAATCACCTGATGAAACTGATCAATCGTCTCAAATTCCATATCTGCATGAAAACTATATTTAAAATCGCTGCCGGGAATCGGAAAACTTTGCAGCTTACTTAAATTAATACCGCCTTCCGCAATCTTTGTCAGCACTCTTGCCAGACTTCCTTTTGAATGATCGGTTACAAAATTTACTGAAGCCTTATTTGCATTTGTAATAACAGGCACAACACCTTCTCTTTGCAAAATCAAAAACCTGGTATAATTATTCTTCATGGTTTGAATAGCCGGTGCAAGAATATCCAGGTTGTACAATTCAGCGGCCAGTTTGCTGGCAATTGCAGCAATATGTTTGCTTTTATGCTGGTAAATATGTTTGGCGCTCAAAGCCGTGTCTTCTGTTTCAACAAGCTTCCATTTGTGCTTGTCTAAAAAATCATAGCATTGCTGCAAAGCCATGGTATGCGAATGCACTTCTTTAATGTCTTCCAGTTTTACACCGGGGTTTACAATCAGGTTCTGCTTAATCTGCAGGTACACTTCACCAACAATCTTCAGGTTGCTTTTCTGTAATAAATTATAGTTGGGGAGAATACTGCCGGCAATCGAGTTCTCTATCGCCATTACAGCTCCATCGCTTTCTTTTTTGTTTGCACCAATCTTTACCACTTCCCTGAAGGTGGCACATGGAATTACTTCAACTTCCTTTCCGAAGAATTGCCTGGCAGCTTCCTGGTGAAAACTGCCTTCATAACCCTGTATTGTAACAGCAAACCCCCTCCGCCCCCTAAAGGGGGAACCTGCATCCGCACTTGGCTCGCTTCTAAAACTTGTTTCTTTTTTTTCTGTCATCATAAAATTTTTAAACTCATGCCTTTACTCCCCTTCAGGGGTTGGGGGCAAACAAAAATCCCGACCTTTTGGCCGGGATTCTTTATGTTGATTTAGTTTGTTCAGTTCTGTACAGTCAACAAAAGCATTCCCGGCTTCATTCTAAAATAAAAGAAGCTAAAATAAAACCAACGGAATCCTTTAGACTGTGTCATTGCAGATCAAATATAAAATAGCGAAATGATAAAACAAGTGTTAGTATCAAAAAAAGTCTGGAAACGAAAAAAGCCACTCTAAGAATAGAGCGGCCGTTAACGATTGCTTGCCATATGAAAATTTTTACTTCGGACCCCCACTCAGCACCCGGCAAGCAGGGATAATCACTCTTCACCTGAGTCCTTAGCTAAGATTATTTCTTAGTTGTGTCAACTGCAACTGTATCTTTCTTAGTTGTATCAACAACAGCAGGAGCTGCAGTATCAACAGCAGGAGCTACAGTAGTTGTGTCAGTTGCTTCAGTTTTTTCTGTTTCGTTGTTACATGCTACAAATCCGAGGATAGCGAGCGCTAATAAAACCTTTTTCATTCTTTTGATTTTTTTAAAGTTTAAGATAATTATCAGGGATTAATACAGAAAGCAGAAAAAGGTAACCCCGTTTTTTTTAAAAAAGTTTTTTAGCCGTTCTTTGGGTTACAATTTGCCCATTTTGGTATTAAAACACACAGAGATCGTGAAACCTGAGATTAACGAAGCAGAATTACTGGAAGGATTAGCCCGGAACGACAGAAAAGCGGTTGAAACACTGTATAAGCAAAATTACAGCATGGTTCAGACCTATATTCTGAATAACAGCGGAACAACAGATGATGCAAGAGACATTTTTCAGGAAGCGATGATTGTTCTTTTTGAGAAGGCAAAGGAGGGTTCACTTGAACTGAATTGTCAGATTAAAACCTACCTCTATTCAGTTTGCAGAAGACTTTGGCTCAAACGGTTACAGCAATTGCAAAGGTTTGGGGCGCCGGTTGAAAGCCTGGAAGAGATTGTACCGGTTGAAGAGGAACTGGAAGGGCATGAACGGAGAAATGAGGCTTTTGGTGTGATGGAAAAGGCAATGAACCATTTAGGAGAACCCTGCAAAAGTTTACTGGAGGCCTATTATATCCAGAAAAAGCAAATGTTGGATATTGCCGGTGATTTTGGATATACCAACGCCGATAATGCGAAGAACCAGAAGTACAAGTGTTTAATGCGGTTGAAAAAGATATTTTTTGCTCAATATAAAAAGGGGGACTGAGATGGATGAATTATTATTATTAGATGCGACTGAACGTTACCTGAGAGGCGAAATGAACGCTGACGAGAAGACCCTGTTTGAACAATTAAGGCAAACAAAGCCTGAAGTTGATCAGCTGGTGGTTGAGCATTCTTTTTTCTTACAGGAACTGGAGCGTTATGGTGCTGTTCGTGAAATGAAACATTCACTGCATGAGGTACATAACCAACTGCTGCAGGATGGTGGTATAAAAGAAGAAAATCTTACAACAGGTGCTAAAGTGGTGAATATCTGGAAACGTTACAAACGTACCATTACCATTGCTGCTTCTATTGCAGGTATTACGGCTTTATCAATTAGCGGAATGACGCTTTTACTGGCTCCTAAAAATGATACAAAAGCATTGACTGATCTTAGCCGTAAGGTCAACAATCTTGAAATAAAGCAACGTCAGCAGGATAACAAAATCAATACTGTTATCAGTAAAATAGAACCCGGTGCTGTAATTAAAGAAAGCGGCTCTGCTTTTCTGGTTGATGGAAAAGGAGGCTACCTGGTTACCAATGCACACGTTGTTAGAAATGCAAAAGGTGCCATTGTTTTGAATAATAAAGGTGTTGAATTCAAAGCTATTATTGTAAAGATTGATCTGGAAAAGGATATTGCCATCCTGAAAATTCAGGATAAGGATTATAAGTCAATGGGCACATTGCCTTATGGCATCCGCAAAGCTTCTACTGATGTAGCTGAACCGATCTTTACCTTAGGTTATCCCCGTAATGAAATTGTGTACGGCGAAGGTTACCTGAGTGCTAAAACAGGTTTCAATGGTGATACTCTCAGCTGCCAGATTGCAGTTGCTGCCAACCCTGGTAACAGCGGCGGACCGGTGTTCAACCGTAAAGGTGAGGTTATTGGTATATTAAGTACAAAAGAAACTCAGGCCGAAGGTGTTGTATTCGCTATCCAGTCAAAATATATTATACAGGCTGTAAACGATTTAAAGAAAGATGATACAACCATCCATGATCTGAAACTTCCATCCGCTTCTTCCGTAAAAGGAATGGACCAGGTGCAACAGGTGAAGAAATTACAGGATTATGTATTCATGGTAAAAGTTTATTAAACACTTTCTCTATAGGAAACTAAAAACCCCGCAAATGCGGGGTTTTCTTTTATCAGTCGGTTTGGGTTCTTACCATTTGTCAACCTCTTCGCTGGCTAAACCATTATCGTTGGTTTCAACTTCAGCCGCCGGTGCTTCTGCAACCAGCCTTTCTTCTTCAATAACAGGAGCCTGGGTTTCCTGGACCTGTGCTACTGCAACTGCTGCAGTTCCGTTTCCGTTTGAAGATGATTCTGATGCATATTCACCATCGCCACTTGAAGGAGCATCTTCATGATTAAACGCATCGAAATCAAAATCAGGCATCAGGTCTGTTTTCACATAATCAACGGCTTCGCTCAGCCCTTTGATGAATTTGTTGAAGTCTTCCTTGTAAAGAAAAATTTTATGGCGATCATATCCTTCACCGGTAAAACGTTTACGGCTCTCCGTAATGGTGAGGTAATAGTCATTTCCACGTGTTGCCCTTACATCAAAGAAATAAGTTCTTCTCTTTCCTGCACGGATCCGTTTGCTGTAAATGCTTTCCATCCGTTTGTCGTTATTTTCGTACGCCACAGTTTTTGGTTTTAGTTGTTCAAGTCTCTTTTAAACAGCGACAAAGATATAGTTCTTTTCGATTTGGCAAAATTTTCCGGAGAGCATTAAAAACAGAGGATTTCATCAATCAAGAACGGGTTTCTTCCACCTGCTGGCGGTTATACAAATCGGCATATAAACCCTGCTTCTGCAACAGTTCTTCATGCGTTCCCTGCTCAGCAATATAACCGTCATCCATTACAATGATCCGGTCGAACTGGAGCAACGAAAAAATACGATGTGTTATAACGATGGCTGTTTTATTCTGCAGGTACCCTGACAGGTGAGTAAGAATTTCCCGTTCGGTTCTTGCATCTACGGCATTTAAACAATCGTCCAGGATAATCAAACCCGGATCTTTTACCAATGCACGGGCAATAGAGATACGTTGTTTTTGTCCTCCGCTTAATGTTACGCCTCTTTCTCCCACCATTGTTTGGTATCCTGCAGGGAAAGACTGAATGTCTTTATGAACAGATGCGGAATTTGCTGCCATCTTTATACGGTCATCAGCTTCTGATACGGCACCAAAAGCAATGTTATTGGCAATGCTATCACTGAACAAAAACACTTCCTGCGGAATATAACTTACCTGGCTGCGGTAATGCTGCAGGTTGAGTTGTGAAAGAGCAACTCCATCAACTTTTATTTCACCTTTTGTTGGATCATAAAAGCGAAGTATCAACTGGGCAATGGTTGTTTTGCCCGAACCTGTTCTGCCAATCACTGCAATCTTTTCTCCTTTCTTAATCAGTAAACTGAAATGTTTCAATGCTTCAATCCCTGTATGCGGATACACAAAGCTTACATTGCTGAATTCAATTGTTCCCTGCAACTGATGTTCGATTGGTTTTGCAGGAGGCTGTATGGTTGATTCTGTTAAAAGAAATTCATTCAACCTTCTTTGTGATGCTGCTGCACGCTGAATGGTACTGGCGACCCATCCAATTGCACTTACAGGAAATGTAAGCATGGTGAGATACATGATGAAAGCTGCCATATCGCCGAAGTTGAGTTCACCTTTCATGTATTTTAAGCCGCCAATTAAGATCACCAATAATGTACTGATACCAATGATCAAACCCATGATGGGAAAATAAACAGCTTCTGTTTTATACAAACTCATAGCGCTGTTTCGGTATTGCTCGCTGTTTGAACGGAAAAAACGAAGCATTGCATTTTCCTGTACATATGACTTGATTACCCGTATACCTGAATATGCCTGTTGTGCGTTCGTAGTGAGATCAGACAATTTTGCCTGTACTTCTTCACTTTTTTTATTGATGATATTATTGACAAAATAAATAGTGATGGCCAGAATGGGTAAAGGTGCCAATACATAGAAAGACAGTTCCGGATCTTTCTTCACCATATAATAAACACTCAGCGATATTAATGCAATCAAATTGATGAGATACATCACTGCGGGGCCTGTGTACATCCGCACACGGCTTACATCTTCAGCCATGCGGTTCATCAAATCACCCGTTTCATGAATTTTATAAAAGTTGGTATCCAGTTTCAGGTAATGCTGAAACACTTCATTCTTCTGATCATACTCAATATGCCGGCTCATAACAATAATTGTTTGCCGCATCAGGAACATGAAGAATCCACGCAAAATGGCAAACAGCAAGAGGACAATTCCAAACAATGCTACTATACCTGTAAATGAGAAAGAGAATGTTTCAATGTTCTTTATCACCCAACTAACAAACCAATCATTGTGTTGAATAATTTTTTCTTTTGCTCCGCCTGTTAAGTTTGTCTGAACTTTATCAATGATATACCCCGTAACCTGCGGTGCCAGTACAGCAAAGTAGTTGGAGATAAAAATAAAAAGGATACCCAGCAGCAAACGCCACTTGTACTTCCAGAAATATTTATTGAGATAGGAAAGATGCTTCATGCAGCGACAAAGTTACAATTACCAACCAACCTGCATGACCATTCATCAATGAGTTAAAATGATTATGACTGTATATAGCTCTTTAACTGTTCGATTGTTTCCTTTTGCGACAGAATTGTTTCCGTAACCACATCAGTAATAGAGATGATGCCACACACCTCGTCGTTGTCAAAAACCGGGAGATAACGGATATTACTTTCGCTCATGATATGCATGCAGGTTTCGATGGAATTATCAGGAGTAATTCTTGGCAGTCCTGTTGTCATAATATCTTTCACAATAATGTCTGCAGAAGATTTTCCTTTAAGTGCCACTTTTCTTGCATAGTCTCTTTCAGTAAGAATTCCGAGGTATTCATTATTATCCATCACCATCACTGAACCGATATTTTTATCGGCCATTAACTGCAGCGCATTGATAACCGGCAACCCGGGTTCAACAGAAATCACTGATTTTCCTTTTCGCTGAAGAATATTTGAAACTTTTCTCATATACGGCAATTTAATTCTGCTTTAAGGTAATAAAAAAAGATGTGCCGGATACATACACATCTTTTTTATTTACTCTTTTTATACAATCATCTTCCAAAATCATCCTGCAGACGAACAATGTCATCTTCATCAGAAGGATGTTCAGTATCGGTATGCTGCCATATTTCTGCAATTACACCCCAATCGTTTAATCCCACCAACCTATGACGTTGCCCGGTAGCAAGTACAATGATGTCGCCCGGTTCGAATAAAGTTGGTTCAGTTTGTTCATCATTTTCACTCATAACCACTCCCACTTCACCTTCTACCACACGCCATATTTCTGCACGGCGATGGTGATATTGCCAGGATAAACGCTTACCCGGTTCAACCACCAGTATTTTAGGGCTGAGTTTATTACCAAGCATCAGGTCTTCCTTTTTATAGGTTGGGAAGTAGGTCTCAATAAAGAGGTCGGCCTGGTTTTCATCTAATACAAAAAACCCACCCCAGGGACGGGAAAAATCTTTTGTGCTGATCTTAAATTGTTCGCTGACTAAGGAATCTTCAATTCGTTGTTCCAGTTGTTCTTTATTCATTTGAATAGAATCTTTTAAAGGCGAAGTTCTTTATAAAAAATAAAAAACCCCCATGAAAGGGGGTTTTTTTAATTCAGTTTGCTATTATTTTTTACCAAGCAAATAACCAACTCGTATGCCAAAGTAATTGTTGCGTGTTTTATCTTCTGTATCATTACTGATATTACTTAACCCTAAAT
This sequence comes from uncultured Chitinophagaceae bacterium, assembly GCA_964580775.1. Classification (GTDB taxonomy): domain Bacteria; phylum Bacteroidota; class Bacteroidia; order Chitinophagales; family Chitinophagaceae; genus Lacibacter. Next base: position 52,075 of record CAZOLW010000035.1, read on the forward strand.
TATAATTCAGGCTAAAAAACAGACCATTAGAAAGCTCATATCCTGCTAAAATATTTGCACCCAAATCTAAGGGTTTAATCTCCCCATCATTACTTCCAAATTCGATGTCTTCAGACAACCCATCGGATTTCACTTTACCAGAAAGGCCGAATGCAAAAGAAGGACCTGCACCTAAAAACAACTTGCCTGAACCTGCCTCTATTTTATAGGTGAAGTCTAATGGGATTTCAAGATAGTTCAGGTTAATACTGGCCCCTTCAAAATCACCACCTTTCTGAATAAAATTCAAGGCAGGACGGAAATGAAGGCCAGATTCACCAAGTGGGAGTTCCGCAAGAACGCCGGCAGTAAACCCTGTTTTATTGTAGGTTACTTTAAGCCCACTCGATTTACTTGTCATTGAAGTAAAAGCAGGACCTGCCTGAATACCAAAGTGTACCTGAGCATTTACATTTACAAATGCAAATGCAAAAAAAGCTAATAGCAAAGTGATCTTTTTCATTGAATTTGTTTTTGGTTAATAGAACAAACTTATGACTTGAATTTTAAAAATACAAGGCCTATTAGCTGATATTAATCATTTTGTTACTCCAATACTGAATATTTATTGCAATTTCACATTTCCCAACCCTTCCCTTATCTTCGCAAAAATATCAA
>CAZOLW010000036.1:0-30436 GCA_964580775.1 uncultured Chitinophagaceae bacterium
TGAAGCAACTGCAGTTTTATATCACACCCTCTCTCAGCTACCGGGTTTTATATGCCGGAAACAAAATTGCTTTTGGCAATTTGCCACATCAGAGCCCGGAAAATGCAGCAATACATAATCCTTCACTTGGTTTAGAAGCCGGAGCCGCCATTCTGTTTCCCGTTTCAAAGAGAGTTAAATTCAGAACCGGTATTCAGTTTAACTATACACACTACGAGGTAAATGCATTTAAAGCTGCTCCGCAGTTAACAACTATACGTCTTAACTATTCAAGTATACAGCGTGTAACAACGTTGAATAATGATAATGGTTATTATGCAAAAGATGTGGCAAATGAAACATACCAGGTTTCAATCCCGTTAGGTTTGGAATTTAAATTAGCCGGTAAGAAAAAAGTACAGTGGAATCTGGCAACCAATCTTCAGCCCTCTTATCTGCTGAAAGCTTCCGGATACCTGCTGACAAATGATTTAAAGAATTACGTAAAAGCTCCTGATTTGATGAGTCATTTGAATGTGAACTCATCCATTGAAACATTTATCCGCTGGGATGCTAAAAGCTTCCTGATACAGGCCGGTCCTCAATTACGTTACCAGCTGTTTTCAAATGCTCGTGGTGAATATCCAATCAGGGAACACCTGGTTGATTATGGTTTCCGCATCGGTATTGTTAAACCCTTGAGATAATTATTTTCTGATCAGTTTCTTCCTGCTGTGAAACAATAGTTTTCAATATTTTTACAGCATGATAAAATTCATGTTAGGTCTGTTCTGTGTTACGGCTGTGTTTACTTTCAATAGCTGTAAGAATGCAAAAAAAGAACCTAAAGATTATATTGATGTAAGCTCCTATCTCAAAGGCCAGCTGAAATATATTGATACAGTTCCTTTTGCTTTTTTAAAAGTTGTTCAGCAGGATACTGTGTTTACAGATTCACAATTCATCACAAAAGAACAGGTGAAGCAGATTGCAGGTCAATTCCTCGTAGAGGAGCTTGAAAAAAAGAATTTCGAAAAAAACTTCAAAGAAACTTCTTTTGCTGATGCCACTATTCATACTATAACGATCACGTACGATGCAATCGGTACAAGCTGCCCCATTTCAAGGGTAGATGTATATGTAAACCCTGAAAAAGAACAGATCAGCCAGTTATACCTGGTGCGCTATAAGGAAAACAGTGACTCAGCCGTTTCACAGCAAATTTTATGGAAGCATAACAAAAGCTTTACCCTGATTACGTCTGTAACAAAAAAGAATGAGCCGGAAAAAGTTACAACTGAACGGGTGATCTGGGACGAAAGAGAAGACGATTAATCATGACTGAAGCAGAATTAAAAAAGGTATTGCCCGGAATCCCGGCACAACCAGGCATTTATAAATATTTTGATGCTGATAAAAAGCTCTTGTATGTTGGCAAGGCAAAACACCTGCGCAAAAGAGTTTCCTCCTATTTTACTAAAACACTTCAATCGTACAAAACACAGGAATTAGTAAGGAGAATTCATACGATTGAGTTTACAGTTGTTAATTCTGAGCAGGATGCATTCTTTCTTGAAAATTCATTGATCAAACAATACCAGCCAGTTTTTAATATTGATCTGAAGGATGATAAGAGTTACCCATTCATCGTAATAAAAAAAGAACCTTTCCCAAGAGTTTTTCTGACAAGAAAAAAAATCCACGATGGTTCACAATACCTTGGACCGTTTACATCTGTTGCAAAAGTGAGGGATCTGATAGAGTTTATCCGCCAGAACATCCCTATCCGAAACTGCAAACTCAAACTTTCAGAAACCAACATTAAGAAAGGGAAGTTCAAGGTTTGTCTTGAATATCATTTAGGTAACTGTAAAGGCCCCTGCGAGGGTTTACAATCGCTGGAAGATTACCAGTCAAACATGGAACAGGTTAAAAATTTGCTCAAAGGAAACCTATCCCCTGTTATCAGGCAGTTAAAAGAAGAAATGAAATCCTTTGCTTTTGAAATGAATTTTGAAAAAGCAGAAATCACCCGTAAGAAAATTGAGCACCTGGAAAATTATAATGCAACCTCTACTGTTGTAAATCCAAGAATGGGTGATGCAGATGTGTTTTCTATTCTTTTAAATGAGAATAAAGCGTTCCTGAATTATATGATGGTGCAAAACGGAAGCATTATTCAAACAGAAAATATACAATTAGAAAGCCACCTTGGTGAAACTGAAAAAGAAATCCTTGAATTTGCTGTGAGTTTTATCCGTAACAAATTTGAAAGCATTTCACCTGAAATCATTGTACCGGTTGAGATAGAGTTATTAGATGAGCAATTAAGAATAACTGCTCCCAAAGCCGGAGAAAAGAAAAAATTACTGGAACTGTCGCAAAAAAATGTGGCTGTTTTTGTAGACGAATTTAAACGAAAGCAATCTCTTCATCTATCAGACAGGAAACAGGAAGTTACACAAAAAATATTGGTGCAATTGCAGCAGCAACTTCACCTGCAGCAGCTACCCTTGCACATTGAATGCTTTGATAACTCAAATTTCCAGGGAAGTTACCCTGTAGCGGCAATGGTATGCTTTAAGAATGGCGAACCAAGCAAAAAAGATTACAGGCATTTCAATATTAAAACAGTAACAGGCATCAATGATTTTGCATCAATGAAAGAAGTAGTCGGGCGCCGCTACAAACGTTTAACAGAAGAGAATCAACCTTTACCGCAATTAGTAATTATTGATGGCGGTAAAGGGCAATTATCATCTGCAATGGAAAGCATTAAAGAATTAAAGCTTGAAAACAAGATGACTGTTGTTGGGCTTGCAAAAAATGTAGAAGAGATCTTTTTTGCAGGAGATCAGCAATCATTAAAGATTCCTTACGACAGTGAATCATTAAATCTGATCAGGAGAATAAGAGATGAAGTACACCGCTTCGGCATCACTTTTCACAGAGATAAAAGAAGTAAAGGAACATTTAAAACCGAGCTGGAAAACATTGCAGGTATTGGTGCTGCAACAATTGATACGTTGCTGAAAGAATTTAAATCTGTAACAAAAATCAGGAGTGCTTCTCTTGAAGAGATTGCTGCAGTTATTGGGGAACAAAAAGCAAGATTGGTGAAGACCAGACTGCAGGTATAAAAAAAATGGGGCCAGGATAGAAATCCAGCCCCGTCTTTAAAATCCAATATCCTATGAAAAACCGAAACGAAGATACAAACACTTATTTACAAATCAATACTACAAACAGGTATTTTTTAGAAAATTTTATTTTTATTCAGGCCTGATAATCTATCATTTTGATATAGTACTTCTACGTGGTTTCAAATAGAAAAGCAAATAATTGCGCTCTAAAACAAAAAAAGCCGCTTTTTGTAAAAGCGGCTTTTAAAATGTATTTTCTGATTTTAATACGACCAGAGATCCTGTTCGTAGTTAAAAATCTTGTCTTTAATATTTTCACCTTCCAGCAAACGGAGGATCGGATCTTTAATATAATCTTTCAACCTTCTGTCGTATGGATTATCCATCGTTGATTTGGTAATATAACTGCTGAACATTCTGTTCTCAAACAGCTCTTCCCAAGTCATTCTGGCTCCAAAGTTTTTGCCGTTGAATGCTTCATACTTTGAAAGTAACGGGCGTGCATCAGGATAATAAATCCAGAACATAGGAATCATTCCAACAAAAATGCCTGAAGTTGTGTATTGTGGCTTAACAGGTGCAATACCAAGAATACGTACAAACATTCTTGAAGATTCTTTATCAAACACCCATTCTTCCTTCATCCGAAACTGATAAATACTATCCGGATCAAATTCACGGGTACGTACTTCGTAACGTGTAATATTACCCTGCATATCATATACCGGAACTGTATCAACACCGCCGGCAAATGTTTCCATTACTTTCTCAGGTGTAAGGGGTGTAGTAAACCGATCATCTGCCTGATCAAAAGCTGTTATTTCCCTGCTTCTGATTGCCTGTAAAATGATAGAGATGAAACGCTGGTTTCCATTGTCCTCATCGGCCGCATAACGGAAGGGAAGGTTCATTTTTTCACGGGTATCAATCTCTCTCCATACACGCTGACGGTAAACCGCATCATCCTCACGGATATGTTCATAAGGCAGTGGCTGACGATCCTTTACAAGGTTCCGTTCAATAGAAGCATCATTTCTCAAGGATGGCTTTATTGAGTCTGTTGCTGCATTTCCTGTTGAAGGAACTACAATAATGGGAACGTTAGCGGCCGGTTGATTTGTTTGCTGTGGCTGATTGTTATTACCATAGCTTGATGGCTGATTGGCAGCAGGTTGATTGCCATAGCTTGATGGTTGATTGCCATAACTTGATGGCTGCGGCCGCTGGGTTTTTGTTCTTGTTGTCTTTTTGGGTTTTGTTTGGGCAGATACTGCAACAGAACCCATGAGGCAACAAAGCAAAAGGCCAATCCCAAGGTTTTTCATTTTCATTTTGCCAGTTTTTATTATAAACGCAATTTTTATTAAAATAATATTGAATGAACTGTTATTATCTCAGATTGAAAAATATACCGGGAATCCGTCTGCTTCCGCCCGGACCTGATGCACGAACCTCGTCAAGTGTAATTGTTGTTCCTGGTTTAGCTTTATTAATCAAATCCTGCACAGGGGCGAAACTGTTTCCCTGTACCTGCCTGTACTGTGGGTCAGGAAAACCGGCGCCTGTTAAATAAATTACATAACCTGTTACGGTGAATGTTACGCCTTCAAACACAAAGTTCTCTAATTCAGCTCTGACGCCTTGTTGTGCTTTGAATACATTTGATTGCATAACACCGCCTTTACTTGCACCTACCATTGCAACAGGGTCAGGTACATTTTTTACACGGAATTCAAAGCTGCTTGGCTTACCATCAGAATTAACAGTAACAGTGGCCTTACCAACTGAACTTGGCTTGGCAACATAACGGCCGGGGCCAATTTTGCTTAAAGAACCATTATTAATACTTACAGTTACTTTTTCATCACCAACATTACCACCGCTAACAGCCAACTCATTATCTAAACCAATATAAAGCACTTTTACTTTTTCGGCACTTACAAAAGCACCGGTAGCAGTACCTACGGTATAGTTAATGGTGGTTGTTTTTGATTGTGGATTACCATCCTGATCTGTATAGTTTACTACAACATTTACAGAACCACTGGTGCTTCCAACTTTAAATTTCTTTACAGCTAATCCTTTTTCATTCAGAGCAATCGGAGATCCTCCTATTGAAACAGTTGGAAGTTTTGTTTTACTGTATGCACCTAAACCAGCTGTAATTTCCAGTTCCTGTCCGGGGAACAGATAACTTGTACTTGATCCAACAATTGGTTCAAAGGCATCAAAACGAACCACTACCTGTCCAACTCGGTTGTGAAATTCATTCACAAAACGGTTTTCAGTAGTTTTTACGTCATTCTGAAATTTACTCAGCATGGTTAAAGCTGCAACTGTAGGCGTCATACGAAAGTATGCTGATGCCCATGTAACCTTTCCAAGTTTAGTGTTATTTAACTTGGGTATGTCTGTATTGATAGGAAGTGTTTTTTCAAACATCTTTCCAACTTCAGGATCAAGTGCAAGCATGGCAGCTTTATAGTCAGCAAGTTTCTTTCTCAGAACCTCACCTTCGCCCTGCTTATCCATTAGTCTTGTTGAAGTATTCGTATCGTCTTCTTTAAAAGTTGAATTGGGGTCGGTTGGGTCAAAGCCAGCGCCAACTTTTATTTTCGTTTTTAACCCTTCAATATAATCGAAAAGAGTTTTTGTTAACTGAACAGCAGTTTCAGCTTTGGGATTCCATACCAACGCTTTTTCCCTTGATTCGGGCGATTGTAATTTTATTTTGAACGATTCCATAATCGTTCCGGTAGATCTGTCTACCACTGAATTGGTTGATGTAAGACTGTTATCAACCACTTTGAATGCATTGATGATTTCTGCTGATACGTTCAGTGCCAACATTGCTGTTAACACCAGGTACATCAGGTTGATCATCTTTTGCCTGGGTTCTTTAGGTAGTGACATGATGTTCTGATTTGTGGGTTTTAATTCAGGTAAATTAGTTTCGGTTCATCTGTTAATTAACGTCCCTGCATTGCATTGATCATGTTACCGTATATATTGTTCAGTGTACCAAGATTTCTGGCAAGTGAAGTGATTTGTTCATGTGCTTTTTTTGCATCATCAACACTTCCCTGCATTGCTTCAGAAGCTGAAGCCAGATTGCCGTAAAACTTGTTCATTGTTTTCAAATGATTGTTGGTATCCTGTAATTCCAGTTCGTAGATAGTATTTAAAGATCCAAGATTTTTGGTCATTACCTGCACCTGCTCATGGTAAGCTTTTGTACCTTCCGCAGCCAGGTTAAAAGAAGAAACAGTGGCAGTAGCCTGCTGGTAAGCATCTTTCATTCCGCTTAAAACCTGCGCAGCTTCTTTTGATTTAGCACTCAACTCACCGGTTGATGCAACTACATCACTTACATCTTTAATACCACCAACGGTAGTGTTGAGACGTTGAAAATTTTCACCCAGACTTTTCAGACTTGAAGGAGTGATTTCAGCCTGCATTAACATTTTATCTAAAGAAGCTAAAGCCGGAGTTCCGGCAGGAGCAGCATCATGACTATGATCGCTCATACCATATCCCTGTGTAGCTAAATAAGCATATACCATGAAAATGCCTGCTTCAGTTAACAGACCTATTGTTAACATGATATCAGCAAACGGTAAGTGAAGGAGTTTTGCCCATGCACCAAAGATTACCACTGCCGCACCACCTGATACGATGATGTTTGTAATTTTTTCAGTTGATTTAGAAACTGCCATAAGATTGGTTTTAAAAAGATGATTTGAAGATGAGAACTGACAGAGCAAAAGTCTTGCTTTTACTCTGCCGTTTTAATTTTGGGTTTATAAAGAATGTTTAGTGAGATGCAGATTAACGTTTACGTATTGTTGGAGGTAAATCAATCACACAACGGAAACCTACATAAGATTTCGCTGTATCTTGGTATTCGTAGTTACGTGTACTGGTTTGGAGGAAATATCCTACAGATTGCCAGCTGCCGCCACGAACAACTTTACGCTTCATACGGGGAGGATCACTGTCCTTAGCATTGTAACGGATATCAGGATTCATGTCGTGCGCAAAGTTGTAACCACCTTCGTAATAAAGGGAGCCGGTCCACTCAGCTACGTTACCCGCCATATTGTACAGACCAAAATCATTTGGCCAGTAAGCATCGGCACGCACAGTATAGAAACCGCCATCTTCAGGATAGTTACCACGGCCTGGTTTGAAGTTGGCCATTAAACAACCCTTCCGGTTACGGAGATAATAGTTGCCCCATGGAAACATTGATTGCGAACGGCCGCCACGTGCTGCATATTCCCACTCAGCTTCTGATGGAAGACGGTAGTTAGATTCTGCAGCGTAGTTTTTTGTATCGTTGTAACTGTTCAGGAGATGTGTACGGTAATTGCAAAATGCATTCGCCTGTTTCCAGGTAACACCCACTACAGGATAGTTTGCAAATGCAGGGTGAGCAAAATAACGCTGGCTCATTGGTTCATTATAACTGTAAGAGAAATCACGAACCCATACAAGTGTATCAGGATAAATTTTTACCGGATTCTTAATAATGAATTTAGAACGGGGTTCGTTTGGCTTGCGGTAAGCAGCAGCTTTGTAGTCTACATACTCTTCCTGGTAAATTAATTTATCAGGATCAATTTCCATTTTACCCATGATACGATCATCCGGCGCCATCATCAGAGAACCGAGTTTTTCGTATACATTTTTTTCTTTCCAGATACCATTCGCTTTTTTCCAGTCGATTGCATTTGTCTTAGGATCAATATATCCCAGTACAGTTGCAGCGATGGAATCACGTACATAAAATACAAATTGTTTGTATTCGCTGTTGGTAATCTCAGTTGCATCCATCCAAAAGCCACTGATAGAAACCTGCCGGTTACGTGCTGTATAGGCATAGTTAATATCCTCGTCGCTGGGACCCATGTGAAAGGTTCCCTGCGGAATATGGACCATACCCAAATGAGTATTGTTATTGGTTTTAGCACCATAACTGGCACCAACCAATTGACCATTGTTCGCAGTCTTCGTTGACGATTTAGATTTCCCGCAACTTGAAGCAAGTACGGATAGGGCGGCGATTGCTAAGCAACTTAACAGTTGGTTCTTCATTGTTAAGAGTTTATTTTTTTCTTATTAGGTATTGGACAAATGTAAGAATTCCGCAAGGGAGGTTCTTCACAATTTATCGCAATGCTAATATTAATTTTTTAATTATCAAAATGTTTTAAGCACTCTTTTCCTTAACGATTTGTGATCTATTTTATTGTATGATAAGCCATTTCACTTAGAAGATCCTGTATTACCAAGGGGTTGGCTGTTGGTGTGAGGCACACATACTGCCTGCACAGATAAAACATCGTTTGATCATATTCCGTAGTTTTCTCTTTCAGCAAAGGGAAATTACGGTTGCTTTCTGCTGCCGCCTGGATAACAAGATTTGGCGAATAATGAGACAAAAGCAAGTCCCTGCCGGTTTGATAACCTTTCCCAATAATTGCCAGCTCATTATACCCTTTGATAAAATTCAGTACTTCAGCTGCCCATACTCCGAAAGAGCTGGGGTAACGTACAATGGCCTGCTGAAGCCCTGACAGCATTTTGACTGCTTGCTGTTTCCAGTTTGCCTGATCATAAATAATACCCAGATAGTTTAAATTGAAAGCCGTAACAGAGTTTCCGGATGGCACCGCTCCATCATACACTTCCTTTTTACGGATAATAATATCTTCCTGACCTTCCGGTGTAAAAAAGAAATAACCCGACTCCGAATCAATGAAATATTTCTGTACATATTCGGTCAGCTCTTTTGCTTTATCAAGATACCCGGTATCTGAAGTAATTTCCTGCAAATGGATCAATGCCTGGGTCAGAAATGCATAATCATCAAGAAATGCAGGAAATCTGGCCTCCTTTTCTTTATAAACATGCAGCAAGCCTTCGCCCCTTTTGTTTTGAAAAACATCCAGTAAAAATGATATGTTGCTGATAGCTTTAGTCCTGTACTCTTCTATACCCAATGCTGCAAACGCTTTACTGTAAGCCGTGTTCATCAGAGCATTCCAACTGAGGATTATTTTATCGTCAAGCAGAGGTCTTATTCTTTTTTCCCGCTCAATAAGCAATTGCTGCAGGCATTTTTCCATCCGTGCTTCAAAGGCAACTGCATCCAATCCTTTTTCAGCACAATAAACCTCTGCTGCTTTCTTAGTCCTGGGAATATTCACTTCTTCCCAATTGCCATGGTCAGTTATATCATAGTAGTGGCAAAACAGATCTGAGTCCTGCTTCAGTATTTCATCAACTTCTTGTTTTGTCCAAGTATAATATTTTCCTTCTACTCCTTCACTGTCCGCATCAAGTGCAGAGTGAAATCCATTTTCAGGTGAAGTCATTTCTCTTTCAATAAATCGTAGTGTTTCAATGATCGTTTTTTTATAGAGTTTCTTTTTGGTTAACTGATAGGCTTCGCTCAATGTTATTACGATAAGTGCATTATCATACAGCATCTTTTCAAAATGCGGAGCCAGCCATTCTGTATCTGTGCTGTAACGTGCAAAGCCTCCGCCAACATGATCATAAATACCACCTTCAATCATTTTATCCAAACTCAAACAGGCCTGTTCAAGTGCTTCCGTATTTCCTGTAAAATGATAGTATTGTAAAAGATACCGGATGGTAAATGTTTGTGGAAACTTAGGTGCTCTCCCAAATCCTCCCCATTCTTTATCGGCTGTCTGCATGATGTTAGCAAACATCTCACCGGCGTGTTTTTGTAAAAACAACTCTTCAACCGGAATATCGATACCTAACTGCTTTTCGATACCAAATGAATTGGCAGTTTCCAGATGTTTGAGCAGTTCATTAGCCTGTGCTTCAATTTCTGATCTGCGTTCATTAAAAGCAGTAGAAACTCCACTCAATACATCTTTCCATGATCCACGGTTATGTGCTTTTACTGGAGGAAAATAAGTACCCCCGTAAAATGGTTTCAATTCAGGAGTGAGAAAAATATTCAGTGGCCATCCGCCACTGCCTGTCATTGCCTGTAATGCATCCATGTATACATGATCAAGATCGGGGCGTTCTTCACGGTCAATTTTAATATTGACGAAATGCTGATTCATGAGTGCAGCAGTTGTTTCATCTTCAAAACTTTCCCTTTCCATTACATGGCACCAGTGACAGGACGAATAACCAATACTTACCAATATGGGTTTGTCTTCCGCTTTTGCCCTTTGCAAAGCTTCATCACCCCATGGATACCAATCAACAGGATTATGGGCATGCTGCAATAAATAAGGGCTGTTTTCCTTTGCAAGACGGTTAATATGCTGCATAGTTGAATTCATCAAAAAAGTAGAACATCAAACCTACATTTTTTGTTGAAGAAAAAGAGAAAACTGGTGTGAACGGGTTATTTTCCCTGCTGAGCAAGGAATTTGTCCAATGCTGATGCCATACTGGGAGCCATTGGATCGGGGGCTTTAATCTGCAATTTTAACCCGGCCTCCTCTACTGCTTTGAAGGTGTTGGCACCAAAAGCACCAATAAAAGTTCCGTTCTGTTTGTACTTTGGAAGATTTTCAAACAGGCTTTTTACACCGCTGGGTGTAAAGAAGCAAATCACATCAAAATGACCGGCGGAGATAATATCTTTTACATCATTGCTGATGGTCTTGTACAAAATTGGAGTGGCAAATTCACAATTGTTATTGCGAAGCCAGCCCATAATTTCATTATCCAGATTTTCACTGCAGGGGTACAGAAACTTTTCGTTGCTCTTGTGTTTATTCACCACATCAAACAAACTCTTATTGGTTCCATCTGCGCCATAAAAGACCTTGCGTTTACGATAGAGGATGAATTTCTGCAGATATAATGCAATTGCTTCTGTTATACAGAAGTATTTTGTTTCCTGCGAAACGGTAATTCTCATCTCTTCACAGATTCTGAAAAAATGATCAATGGCATGGCGGCTGGTGAATATCACAGCCGAATAGGAAATGATATCGATTTTCTGTTTCCTGAATTCCTTGGAGGGAACTCCTTCAATTCGAATAAACGGATGGAAAGATAATTCAAGGTTGTACTTTCTGGCAAGGTCGTAATAGGGCGACTTTTCAGATTCGGGCCTCGGTTGCGTAATAAGGACGTGTTTAACACCCTTCTCTTTATTTGCCTTCACAACGTTTTTATCCATACGTGTTCTTGGAAAATTTCTGCAAAGGTATGTACAATTATTTACAAAAATTGAATGAAGACCTTGTATATAACAAGCAGGGGGGCTATCTCAAAAGCAAGGAAAAAGATAAAAAAATGGAACCTCCCCACTTTCAAATCAGCCTGGATTGGGTTGTAAGCTCTTAGAAACCGATACAGAAACAGCCCGATAATAATCGCCAGCGATGCTGTAATAGCCACATCCACCAGCTGGGCTTCAGCAAAAGCAATGACAATAATAAAAGGCAGGAGGATAACACCGATAATTTTATTATTGAGAAATACAATAAAGGAATAAGCTTCTGTGGCATTCTGCATACTGAAGAGCCAGCCACTGAAACGAAGAAAAATATATTTCCCAAGGTACAGGGTGCCAATGATGGCAGAGGCGATTACAGGAATCATTAAATCGGGTATTTGAACCGATACCTTATAATGAGCTGCCAGCAAATAAACATAGGTGCCGGCAGAAATTGCAAACAGCATATTAAACAAAAGCGACTGCAGACCCGACTGCACCAATTGTTCCCTGATCTGGTTTACCCTTAATGAAGTCCTGAAAAACACACGGAACATATCTTTAAAGTACCGGAGATAAGTTAACCTGAGTAAACCAAACAGTAAGCACAATCCAAGGATATAGTAAAACAACCACTCTCTTTCATTGGGTTGCTTTTCCTTTTCAATAAAAAACTCAGGCTTTCCAAACAGGTTCAGCTTTACCAGGTTATGCAGAATATAATTCCGGCAGGAATCAATGGAAGGAGTGATAATAACGGTTTGAACAGAATCAACTTTTACCACAACAATAGTATCCTTTGTAAGGCTCCCTGCTGTTCTTTTTACAACGGTTGAATCCTGTGCAAAAGAATCACAGCAAAAAAACAACGTGAAAATGAGTATAAGTAAACGCATGGGTTGCTGCAAAAATATGCAAGCCAAACTATCCATCAGAAAAAATTCACATAACCGAAATGGATTTTACTTTGCCTGAGATTAAAGGAGAGATCATTTCGTTTGCCCGCAGCAAAAGCAATATTGAAAATACCAGCCTTGGTTTCAAAAGCAAGTCCTAATCCCGTTCCGAAATAAGTATTGGATGTGTGGGCATACTGACTGTGATTTTGTGCCCATGCACCATCTGTAAATGCATAGAGGTAACTGTTTAAGCCAATAAGAATCCTGTACTCAGCGGTTGCAACTGCATAAGCCGATGCAAAAATACTTTCTTCATCAAATCCACGCAGCAGGCGAAATCCCCCGATCTGGTATAATTCGTTCCGGAAGATGCGTGGGCTTTGTACCAACCCTACATTCAAAGCCGTTTTAAATGTTGTTTGCTTACCGGTCTTAAAATATTTAGCCACATTCCCTCTGAAGCGGAACGTATATGCCTTTGTACCCAGCGAATCATACAGGGATTGAAAGTTGAACCCGGGATTAGAGAGATCTTTAATATTGCTGATGTTATTATTCTGCCTGATGCGCCGGATACCTGCCGAACCGGTAAGCTTCATATCAATTCCTTTGCGTGGATTAAACCGGTAATCTGTATTGAACCATTCGTATTCGATCCCAATGTTTGATGTTGTCTGATCTATCTGGTCGGGTAACCGCTTGTTGTTGCGGATGGCGTTGGTATCCACATCGAGCAGGTTGGAGATAAACTGCTGGTAAAATATTTTCCCGCTTTTATTTCCACCAAAAGAATACTGTACACCCAATTGCAGATTAATATTGAGAAAGCTGGTATCTTTTTTAAACCCATCAAAGGAAAAATCAACACCAAATGGGGAGCCAAACAGGAAGGGTTGCTGGTAACCTAATTGCAGCCGTGGTGATTGAACCTGCACCTGTTGAAATACCACACTCAATGCTTCTCCTAAACCAAAACTATTGCGGAGATTTAGATTGAAATCACCTGTTACCAATAATTTATTACGTCCCTGCTGATCAGTTGCCGGTAAAAATCCAATCAATCCATTGACCTGGCTGCTCTTTTTTTCTTTTAGATACAGGTTTACGATTGACCCTGTTCCCAGAAAACTCATATTCCATTTCTGTTCTTCGGTTAAGTAAGGCAGCTGCAACAGCTTTGAACTGATGATGAGTAATTTTTGCTTTTGATAAATAGAGCCATCAGGAATTTCAAGATAACGTTGCAGAAACCGGCTGTTGATTCTTACATCACCATAAACACGAATACTGTCAACTCTGTATAGTGGACCTTTTTCCATTTTCAAAACAGCGCTCACTCCTTCTTCCTGCAAATCAAAACTGTCTAAATAAATGTTGGCGAAAGGATAGCCTGCATTTTCAAGTTTATCAAGTAGGCGTTGCTGCAATTGCTGAACAGCAGCAAAGTCAAGTGGTTGTTGCTTAAAATTCTTATCCCTGTAACCTGCGCTGTTTAATAATTCCTGTGGAAGAGAGTCGATATTGAGTTTTGCCCAGCGGTATTGCTTACCCAGGAAGATAAGTATGTTGGCTGAAGCAGTATCCATCTGTACACTGTCAACTGATGCAGTTACAAATCCTTTCTTCTGCAGCAATTGAGGAAGCAGAAAAATATACTGACTGCAGGAGGCTTTATCATCAAAACCGGTTTGTAAACCAAGTGAAACAGAAACATCAGCCGTATCAGTAAAGCGATACAGAATGGGATATTTTTTTTGTGCCTGCAAAGCAAATACAATCATGCAGCAAATACATGAAAGAAGAAGATACCTGGAAGAAGCTTTGTTTTTTTGATGCACGAACGGTTAGTTTTGCTGTATCAACATAAGTGATAAAATTAAGCATTCATTTGGCCGGAATATACATTCATATCCCTTTTTGCAAACAGGTTTACCTGCCGGAAATAAAACACACATTATTTAACAGCTAATGGCAGGTATTTATATACATATTCCGTTTTGCAGGCAGGCATGTCATTACTGCAATTTTCATTTCAGTACAAGTCTGCGGTATAAAAACGATTTTCTGGCTGCTTTATTGAAGGAGATTGAATTACAGTCGGCAAATAATTATTTAGAAAACCGGGTAATTGAAACAATTTATTTTGGCGGAGGCACTCCCAGTTTGCTTTCCAACGAAGAAGTAAAATCAATCCTGAACAAACTTCAGGAACAGTTCGTGGTTAGTCCCGGTGCAGAAATAACATTAGAAGCCAACCCGGATGATGTAACAGATGAAAAACTTGCAGGATGGAAAGCTTCCGGCATCAATCGCCTCAGCATCGGCATTCAATCATTGTTTGATGAAGACCTGCAATGGATGAACAGGGCACATACAGCTAACGATGCCAGGCAGGTGATTCAAAAAGCAAGAAATGCAGGATTTGACAATTTTACTGTTGACTTAATTTATGGTACTCCCGGTTTAACCGACGACAAG
Source organism: uncultured Chitinophagaceae bacterium (assembly GCA_964580775.1). Lineage (GTDB taxonomy): Bacteria > Bacteroidota > Bacteroidia > Chitinophagales > Chitinophagaceae > Lacibacter. The sequence continues at coordinate 14,727 of CAZOLW010000036.1, forward strand.
TGGAAACAGAATATGGATTGGGTGTTGCAGCAAAACATTACCCATCTTTCCTGCTATGCATTAACGGTTGAAGAAAAAACTCCTTTAGATAAACAGATCCGGCTTCATCAGAAAGTGGATATTGATCCCGAACAGCAAAGCCGCCAATTTTTATTGCTGATGCAAACCATGAAGCAGGCAGGATTTGAACATTACGAGATTTCAAACTTTGCAAAGCCCGGCCACAGGAGTAAACACAACAGCAGTTACTGGCATGGCACACATTATCTGGGGCTTGGACCATCCGCCCATTCATTTAATGGTAACAGCCGCCAGTGGAATGTGGCAAACAATCAGCAATACATTCAATCATTGCAGCAAAATATTATTCTTTTTGAAAAAGAAGAGCTGACTACTGTTCAGCAGTTGAATGAATATATTATGACCAGCCTCCGTTTGATGGAAGGGTGTGATTTAAATTCCATAAAAGAAAAATTCGGAGAAGAGAAAGCCGCACAACTGGAAGCAGAATCTATTGCATTTGTAAATAAAAACTGGCTGATGGAAGCAAACAATCATCTCATCTTAACTGGTGAAGGAAAGTTATTTGCAGACAGAATTGCTGCTGAGTTGTTTTTCGATTGAGTTCAACACAGAGTAAAAGAGAGGTGGAGTTGCACAGAGAATGAATTCATTAAAAATGGAAAAGCTTGTTTAATTTAGTGAAGTCTCAGCTATAATAAAGTTCGCATGTACGAAGCAATTTCGAATTTAGCCGACATGCCAAGGATTCATCTCTTCGGCATTACCATCCTTGAACCGTTTACAGTTCTCACAAATCTGCTGATTGCTCTTGCGTGTTTTTATGCTTATTATGGTTTAAAGAAAAGAGGCTTTAATCAATCTTTCACTCACCGCTATATCGGTTATTTTTTTCTGCTGATTGGCTGGGCAACTATTATTGGCGGAGTGGTTGGTCATGCGTTTTTATATGCAACAGGGTTGTATGGGAAAATTCCCGGCTGGTATATCAGCATGGCGGGTGTGGCTGCATTTGAACGGGCTGCTATTTCACATGGCCGGCCATTGATGAATAAAAATGTTGGCCGTTTTTTTTCTGTGTTGAATATTGTTGAGATTCTCACTTTCATGACGCTTTCGTTGGTAAATCTGGATTTTCTGTATGTGGAATTACATGCCACTTATGGTTTGGTTATAGTGGTGTTCAGTTTTGAACTGTATGTGTACATGAAAACAAAAGAAAAAGCATTTCAGTATTTGCTGTATGCAACAGCAGCCGGAGTGGGTGCTATTCTTTGCCATGCCCTGAAGCTGAGCCTGAACCGCTGGTTTAATTATAACGATATCAGTCACCTGTTCATGGCCGCTTCCATCCTGTTTTATTACAGGGCAGCATTACTCATAAAATTGTATGGAAAAGACGAAGGGAATTCGTTCAGATGAGAAACTTATTCAACCGAATGTTTCTTTGCATTGCGCTGGGTAAGCAGATGATGGACTATACCGATTACCAGCATCAGCAGCAGCGCCCAACCACCAAAACCTGTAAATGAAACTGGCATTTTCTTTTGTTTGTATAAAGTTACAAAGAGTTTTGGGTGTTTTTAGGGAGGATGAGAATTTTAACTAATTTATTGACCAACTATGTTTCTCAGAAACAAGAAACGAGCCTTTATTATCGGTTATATATATGCCACAGCTTCCACCTTCTCCAAAAGGAAAACAACTTAAGCTCTTGATATTAACATAGTATCCTGTATCATTTTTCTCAAAATCAGCAATTGACAAATAATTAGGAAGGTTTAGCTCATTGCTATCGGCGATAAGCATTGCAGAAATTTGATTCTTTGAAAGAATTTTAAAGCTTATTGAATCTACTGTTTGAGGAAGATAGCTTAGTAACAGTACATCTGAAGTAAATAAAATTGAATCGTTAAATCTGTAGTTGTATTTTAAAGGACTGATCCCAGGGAGATTTTCATGATCAAAGGCTGTTCTTATTGCTAGTTCAATAATTTTAACTGTATCATTTTTCCCCCTGATTTCACTATTGGATTTAGGGTTACTGCATGAAACCAGAAATAGAATTAATATAGATAGATTAAATCGGGCCACTTAAATAAATTATTTCAGTGTTGAATTTATTCTGAAATCAAATCAACTCTCCTTCCAACTGCTCAAATGCAAGAGTAGGCGGTACGTTTTCCCATAGAATTTTATACACGGTATTGGCAATGGGCATATCGGCGCCCACTTCTTTGTTGATATTGTAAAAGCTCTTGCTGGCATTATACCCTTCTGCCACCATGTTCATTTCAAGCTGTGCTGCTTTTACCGTAAATCCTTTACCAATCATATTGCCAAACGTACGGTTACGGCTGTACATGGAATAACAGGTTACCAGCAGATCGCCCATGTACACACTGGCTGCATAGTTGGCTGATTTACTGAAGGACTTTTTTAAGAGCTGCACACCCGGTATTGGTTCCTTGTGCACACCCACTTCAATATTACGGATCCCCACTTTACGCAGGAAACCGGCCATTTCATCAGCGGCATTGGCAATGAGCACACTTAAAAAATTATCGCCATATTCCAGCCCATGTGCAATACCACTGCCCAGCGCATAAATATTTTTTAAGATGGCGGCAAACTGCACACCATACACATCATCATTAATGACGGTGTTGATATAATGATTCTTAAACTGATCAGCGATCCATTGTGCTGTTTTATCGTGGAGGCCCGTAAAAGTGAGATAAGATAATTTTTCAGATGCTACTTCTTCTGCATGGCAGGGACCCATGATGGTGTAGTAATCATTGATATCAAATTCAAATTCACTCTTCAGGTAATCATTGAGCAACTGATTTCTGCCGGGAATAATACCTTTTATTGCAGAGATGATTTTCTTCCCTTCAAAAATATTCTTCGGCAACCCTCCCAACACTTCTTCAGCATAAGCAGATGGAATGGCGAGAATAATATATTCCGCATGCTCAATCGTTTCAATCAAATTGGTGCTTAACTCCAGCAGTTCCGTTTTAAAAGAGGCAGAACGCAGGTAGCTTGGATTATGACCATGCTTCTTTACGTGCTCAACAATATGCTGATTGCGTACAAACCAATGCACGGGCACTTTATTTCCGTTCAGGATCTTTGTCAACGCAGTTGCAAAGCTTCCGCTGCCAATCATGGCAAACTTATTTTTTACTTCTTCCTTATTCAAGCAGTTTCATTAAGAACATGTAAAATACTGATTCGCTCTTTATTCAGGTGCATTGATTGTTTTTTTCTTCCTTCAATCTCCATATTTTTTTCTGTTCAATATCTCCGGCAAAAAGAATCCCGCCTTCAGGGCGGGATTCTTTTACTTATTTCTTTCATTACTTGTCTTCGTATACTTTATCTTTTGGCACCACTTTCACTTTCATACCATCCTTCAGCGTTTTACTGATGGTATTGTAAGGAGCGCTGATCACCTCATCCCCTTCTTTTACTCCGCTCATTACCTCAATATATTCATTGTCCTGGATATTGGTTCTGATGGCAACTTTTTTAACTGTGCCGTCTTTCTGTATTATGAATACCACTTCTTCCATTTCATCAGTCATAACAGCATTCTCCGTTGCAGAAGCATCCTGTCCCTGTGCCTTTTTCTTATCCTGTTCTTCTTTTACTTTCGTTTTTGTTTCCTTTTCATTCTTATCCCGTGTTGTAACAGCAAGAATCGGAACAGCCACAATGTTTTCATGCTTTGTAGTCATGATATCGGCGCTTGCACTCATACCCGGGCGGAAAGGAAGGTTTTTTCCTTTGGCAGGATCAATTAAGTCAGCGTAAGAAGCCGGATCAATACGGATATACACTTTGTAGTTGGTAACATCACTTGTTGCACTGACCTGTTGAGCAGAAGTACTGCTGCTGGAAATTTGTGTAATCACACCTTTAAACTTCCGGTCGTTGTAAGCATCCACTTCAATGATGGCACTGTCGCCGATCTTTACTTTCGGAATATCATTTTCACCTACATCAACTCTCACTTCAATCTTCGTCATATCTGCAACACGCATAATTTCCGTACCCAAACTGAAACTGTTACCTGCTACACGTTCACCTTTTTTAACAGCGAGTAAGGAAACAATTCCATCCATGGGCGCAATCACTGTTGTACGTGACAGGTTTTTATTTGCTTCAGTTAAACTTGCCTGTGCACTCTGCACACCTGCTTTGGTGCTTTTTACTGTTTGACGGGCTGCATTCAAATCGGCCTGTGCAGTGAGGTACTGACTTTCGGCAGTTTCAAATTCTGATTTTGAAATAACTTTATCGTTCAGTAATTTTTTTTGCCGGTCATAATTCTGTTTAGCCTGGTTGAGTCTTGCCTCAAAAGATGCAATCGATGCTTCCGTATTTCCCACCTGTGCCTGCTGCTGGTTTACAACAGATGATGCACGATCTCTTGCAGAAGTGAGTACATCAGCAAATACACGGGCAAGTACTTGTCCTTTACGAACGCTGTCGCCTTCTTCTACATACATTTCCACTACTTCACCGCTCACATCACTGCTCACTTTGCGCTCATCTTCAGGATATACCTTGCCGCTTGCACTAACGGTTTCAATGATTGTACGCTTACTGATCTTTTCAGTTGCCACCTTCACGGCTTCGTCTTTACCAACCGCCCCGGTTTTTTTCAGTATGACGAGTGCAACGATTATTACAACAAGGATTCCGATGATCCACCAAATTTTCTTATTCATATAACGATGTTATGCCTGTTAATTAATGTTATTGATAGCTTATAATTTTAATCCCTGTCCCTTATAAAACTCAAGCAGTTTCATACGGAACACATAATCAAACTGGTTGGAAATTTTTTCCAGCCTTGCTCTGAATAAATTATTCTGATTGGTAATTAAATCAATGGTACGCAACAACCCCGCTTCATATCTTTTTCTTGTGAGATCATATGAATACTCCGCAGTTGAAACTGTTTTAACGGAAGCCTGGTAACGCTGAAAAGCAGCCGTTGCATTGATGTAAGCGCTGTAGATATCCTGCTTCAGTGTTTGATTATCCTTATCAACCTGGAGTTGCTGGTTTTGATAATTCAGTTTGCTGCGCTGCCATGCCGTTCTTGCCTGGCCACCATTAAAGATGGGCACATTTAAACTGATACCTACTGATTGGCGGAAGTTGAAATCAAGCTGCCGTGCAAAATTTGCTTTCGAATATGCTCCGGGAACAAAGGTTTGTGTAAATACATTTGGACTGCTTGGAGAGCCTGCTCCTGTATATCCAATTGGAATGGTAATGGGAACATTGGCACCTTTGGGCAAACTCTTTAAGGCGCTTGAATAAGCGGAGTTAAGATTTCCAAAAGCTCCAATAGTTGGATACATATTACCTCTTGCCGATTTTTGATACTTTTCCAATGCCTGTAAACGTAACAGGTTTACTTTTTGCAAAGGCATATTCTGAAGAGCAAGCTGATAGACAAGATCAGGCTGCAATTCAGCAAATGTTTCAATCGGAATCATATCAACCGGAGGAGTATCCAGTTCAAAGGATAATGCCGGATCGTAATTCATCCATATTTTTAAGCTCAGTATATTCGATTGATAAGTTGTGGAAGCAACAATATAGGTACTGCTGTCTCTTGCCAACTGTGCTTCCAGTTCAGCTGCATTCAGTTCAGGCAGGCTTCCAGCATCAACCAGTTTCTTTGTATATATTAACTGCTCTCTTGTTTGACCCAGTTGTACAGCACTGATATTTAACTGCTCCCTTGACAGGAGTGCCTGCAGATAAGCAAGGGCAACACTCAGCGAAATATCATTTCTCCACTTTTCAACTGCTGCAAGCTGAGCCTTCACATCAAGTTCATTCCCAAGAATAAGATTCTTTTGCGAATTAAAATTGAACAAACTCACACTGGAAGAAAGTCCATATTGTGAAAAAGTGATCTGCTGGTTCGTAAACCCATTGGTTGCAGGATCAATTGAACGGCCAAACTGGAAACCATTGCTGTTTTGAAAATTAGCATTGGGCCAGCGTTGCAATTTGCTTTGTTGTAACGTAAGGGCAGCAATCTTTGCCTGTATATCGGCCTGCTTAATGTTGAGATTATTCGCAACAGCAAAATCCACACAACGGCGGAGATCCCATTTATCCTGGGCAGATAGGTGAAGCATAGATAAAAACAGGGCCGCTGTTAAAACCAATGCCGGAACAATTTTTCTCATATAACAAAAATAAGTTCTAAGGGGCACGAATGTATTGAATTTTGATTAGCGGTTTAACGGTGAAGCCGACTATTTCCTGAACATTCTTTGTTTTTAACTCTTTTACTTTAAAAAGCAGCTTTAAAAGCCTGATCAAGATCAGCTATCAGGTATTCCGGATCTTCTAACCCAACATAGATTCTGGCCATTTGATGCTCTGGGTTGGCGGCATCAAAATCCCCATCCTGTAAAGCTGCACACCTCGGTAATAACAGGCTTTCATGGCCTCCCCAGCTTACTGCCATTTGTATATGTTGCAGGCTTTCGCAAAAAGTTACAATCTGTTGCCGGGAGCTTGCCTTAAAATAAAAGGTAAATAAACCGGGAGCTTCCTTCATTTGTTTCTTCGCCAGCTGATATTGGTCAAAGTTTTCATCAAATGGATAAATGATGGACGAAACAGCCGGATGATTCTTAATAAAAGCAACCACTTTTTGGGTTGATCGGTTGATACGTTCCAGACGGGCAGGCAAAGTTCTCAATCCACGGATGAGTAACCAGGCATTGAAGGGCTGAATTCCGCTGCCGATATTCAGGTACTCACTGTCGAAAATCTTTTTCATCATGGCATGACTGCCGCATAGCACCCCGCCCAATGTATCACTGTGTCCACCGATATACTTGGTTGCTGTTTGCATGGCCATATCAATTCCCATCTGCAAGGGCTGCTGATAAAGTGGCGTGCAATAACTGTTATCAATTAGGGTGATGATGTTTTGTTGTTTTGCATAGGCAGCTACCGCTTCAATATCCTGCAAAGCAAAATCCCAGCTGTTGGGGCTTTCGAGATAATAAAAGGTTGTATTGGGTTTTGTTGCTTCAATATAGTTCTCTGTTTTTCTTCCATCAATATAAGTAGTGGTAATACCAAAACGGGGAAGAATAACATCGAACATGCGCTGCACCCATGTGTAGGGCTTACTGACGCTCACAATATGATCGCCCGTTTTTACATTGGCCAGCACAGCAGCAAAGATGGCAGCCGCACCATTATTAAACACCAGGCAGTCTTCGGCTCCATCTAAAGCCGCCAGTTTTTTACGCAGGATATCAACCGTTGGGTTTAACCCACGGCTGTACAGATAAGTACTCATTTCATCAGCAAAAGCACTCCGCAGATCATCTACTTTTTTAAACGCAAAATTGCTGGTTTGCATGATGGGCGGCGAAACGGCATTGAAATAATGTTCACGGTCTTCGCCCAGTTCGTTGAGGATGTAGGATAAGTCCATATATATAATTAAGCTCCTGTAATTAATCCAACTGAATTTCCAAAAGGGTCTTCCACTATGGCAACTTCAATGGTACCGCCAACATTTGTGATTGGCGAAACAAGTTTGGCCTTCAGCCCAACTGCTTTATCTACTGCCGCCTGAATATCTTCTACGGCCCAGTAAGCCGTGCTTTGATTTCCTTCTTTCACATTCGTCATATCAGGATCAAGGCCCAATTCAAAACCATTAATATCAAACCCAACATAAAACGGTTCATCAAAATAAGGCTGAATACCAGTAAGTGCGGTATACCATTCTTTCGCTTTTGCAAGATCATTTACATGATAAATCACCGTACGCAGTTTCTGTAACATGCTATTGAACTTTCTTTTTATGGAATAAAAAATAAATCAGCACAAATACTGCCAGCACAGCCAACCCTGTTAATGCTGCGGCCGGATCGGCAACAGAAATACTGATACCAACAAATAAATAAGCAGCTATAAAAATCAAGGGCATTAACGGGAATAGTTTCATTTTATAAATACCTGTTCCATCAAGATGTTTTGTTTTTTTACGAAACCAGAAAATTGTTGCACTGCTCAGCACCATTCCAAAACAATCAAGAAAAATGGTGAAGGTTAATATTTTTTCAAACTCCTGTGCGAAAAACAGAATCACCAGGCACATAGCCGCAAAGATGGTGAGCGAAAAAGTAAGCACATTGTTCTTTTCGTTTTGTTTGGCAAAGAGTTTTGGCAGACTTCCATCCTCACCCATTGCATACATTACACGGGGATTACTCATCAACAAACCATTTACATAAGCCAGTACACCCAGAAAAAGAAAAGCAGAAAAAACAGTGGCTCCTGTTGTACCGAAAATTTTATCAATCACCACATAAGCAATCTCCCTTTCACCCTTCATCTGATTAAAGCCAACAAGATTGTAATAACTCATGTTCACCAGTAAATACAAACCGATGATGATTGCAATTCCCATGAAAATACCACGGGGAATATTTTTGGTTGGATTCTGCACTTCATTGCCGAAATTGATCGTTTGCTGATAACCACCGTAGGTAAATGAAACAGCAATCAGGCTCACACCTAAACTTTTTACCCAGTCGAAATAACTGAATGGTGCAGCAGGTTGAATGATTGAAGGTTCCTGAATAACGGCTGCATATTTATCAGGAAAGAATAAAGCAGCAATCAGCACAAGAATCATGGCAATCTTAATGACCATTAAAATATTCTGTGTAGCTGAGGATATTTTTAATCCACGCAAATTAATGACATAGAAAAGAAGAATAGCTCCGCAGCTAACCAATGCTTTGTGCATATCGTTCCATTCGCCGGGAAATAATTTCAATAAATAGCCACTGCCGATCAATGCAACACCGCTTAAACTGGCCGCATTGCTCACTAATATTAAACAGTTGATGGCAAAGGCAATGCTTGGGTGATAAGCCTGTGCAAACACTTTATAATAACCGCCTGTAACAGGATAACGGCTTCCGATCTCTGCATAAGTCAATGCACCACATAAAGCCACCAATCCACCAATGATCCAGGCACTGAAATAAACAGAAGGCACAATGGCATCTTTTGCACTGGTAGCCGCCGTTCGGAAAATACCCATTCCAATCACCAGGCCTACAACGATCATGGTAAAAGAGAACAGGTTGAGTTTATTACTGGAAGTTTTCATGTGCTCATTTTTATTGCCTTTTTTGGCCACATAGTATATCCATAAAAAATATCATCGCTGCCTGTATAAATTAGCTCGATAATTTTTATGTATATTTCATGCCATATAATCTATGCGCTGAAGATACTTTTTCTTTATCATCTGCGTTTTAAAAAACTGAATAACCAATCCAATTGTAAATTACCTTTGTAGCTCATGAGGAACCAACTACTGTCTATTACCGCCGCAATCTGTATTGCCGCCAGTGCTGCTGCACAAACCCAACCTGATACAAGTTCGAAAGAATTAGGTGAAATCATTATCAAAGCATTTGAACAAAACCGTAAGCTGATGGATGTACCTGCAGCTGTAAGTGCTGTTCAGCAAAAGCAACTGATGCGTTTCAGTAATACATCCATCCTGCCTGCAATGAATGCAGCGCCCGGGGTTCGTATGGAAGAACGCAGTCCCGGCAGTTACCGTTTAAACATTCGTGGAAGTTCATTGCGTTCGCCTTTTGGTGTGCGGAATGTAAAAGTATATCTCAACGAAATTCCGTTTACAGAACCTGGCGGATCAACTTATCTTAACCAGCTTGGCTTTTACAATATTCAATCCATTGAAATATTAAAAGGACCTTCTTCCAGTTTATATGGTGCAGGAAGTGGCGGAACTGTTTTACTTAAAACACAGGGCATGAATAAACCATCAGGTGTTGGTATTGATTACCTGTTTGGAAGTTTTGGTTTACAAACCATGAATGTACATGCACAGATTGGGGAAGGTAATTCACAGCAAACGATCAGCTTTAACCAGCTAAAAAGTGATGGCTACCGTGACTGGACCAAAGTAAAACGAACCGTGTTCAGCTGGGATACAAAATTTGAACTGAATCAAAAACAAAGCATCCGTACGTTTTTAATGTATGCTGATCTTTTTTATCAAACACCCGGCGGATTAAATCCTCTTGAATTTGCAGCCAATCCTAAACAGGCAAGACCTGCTGCTGGTGCATTTCCGAGCAGTGCAGCTGCCAATGCATCAGTTCATCAGAAAACATTTTTTGGTGGCTTCAGTCATGAGTTTGCCATTACAGAAAGCTTTAAGAATATTACCACACTTTATGGCGCTTTCTCCCAATTTGCCAATGCTGCTGTACGTAATTATGAAAGAAGATCAGAACCGCATGCAGGCGGAAGAACAGTATTTGCATTTACACCAAAGATTGGTTTAGGTGAATTGAAGTTTATTGCAGGAGCAGAATTACAGAAGGGATGGTATAACCTGCGAGTATATAAAAATAAAAATGGTGCAAGCGATACATTGCAGACAGAAGATGAAGTGAACCCATTCATCTGGAGCACATTTGCACAGGCCGACTGGAACTTGCCCAAAGGCTGGATTATTACAGCAGGTGCAAGTCTGAATCAGAATAAAATTGAAATCATACGGTTGAATAAGTTTCCGCTCAGTCCGCAGAAAAGAACATACGACAATGAAATAGCGCCAAGAATTTCTTTGCTGAAAAAAATTGCAAAAGAATTTTCGGTGTATGCATCTGTTGCAAAAGGTTTTTCACCTCCTACCTCTGTTGAAGTATTACCATCAACTGGAATTATTACAACTGACCTCAATGCAGAAGAAGGATGGAACTATGAAGCAGGTGCAAGATTCAACTGGAAAGAAAGACTGTTCGTTGATGTGAATGGTTTTTTATTCAAGCTGAATAATACGATTGTGCAAAGAAGAGATTTGAGTGGTGCAGATTATTTTGCCAATGCAGGTTCAACAAGACAAAGAGGCGTTGAAACATTTGTTCAGTACAAGATTGCAGCCGGTGAACGCAAATTTCTTTCACAGAGCAATGTATGGCTGAGTTATACTTACAATGATTTCAGGTATAAAGATTATAAACAATACGCCCGTGTAAATAACCGTGACACTATACTCAATTATAAAAACAACCAATTACCCAGTGTACCAAAAAATACTCTTGCCATTGGTATTGACGCAATGATTAAACCCGGAGTTTATATCAATCTTACTTACAATTACAACGATAAAACTCCATTGAATGATGCCAATACATTTTATGCGGGTGATTATCATTTACTGGCTGTAAGACTTGGTTACAAAAAAATCTTTTTTGGCAAACTGCAGGCTGAAGTATTTGTTGGAGGCGATAACCTGTTCAACGAAACCTACAGTTTAGGAAATGATATTAATGCCATGGCACCAGCAAACCGTTTTTACAATGTGGCGCCGGGACGGAATTATTATGCGGGGATTTCACTGTTTCAGGGTTGTAAAAAGAAGTAGCTTGTTTTGATTTTTATGCTGTATGAAATTGTAGAGATTTCTCCTTCGTCGAAATGACGAAACTCCTAATTTCCTGTATCTCAAGCAAGAAACATCTCGATATAATTTGGTTTTCGAAAAAAGTCTGAGTACAAATAACTCAAGATTGTCGTAACTTGAAATAATGAAAAACAGCTTTACTCTTGCCATTTTTTTAGGGTTATTAATAAACGGATGTGGAAAGATAAAAAAACCCACCCCCGCAATTTTCGTTAATAATTCTCAAGTATTAATTAAAGACAGCTTGCAGGCTGATAGCATTAAAAACAAGATTCATTTCATTTCTGACCGATACTATTCTGAATTTAAGACACCAATACATGCTTACATCTTTACTAATAATGTAGTTGTTGATAGTATCATTGAGCCTGATTTCCACATGGTATCCTGGTATAGTAGTCATAATGACACTGTAAGTCTTAGTGCACACGTAGGTCAATTTGAAACAGCGGCTCTCCTGATTCGTTTCGTTGATGGCAAGTTTAATGCATCGTTTTTTAGAGCACCCCATTCAGGTCAAGCTTTTTTCCGTATCAATAAAGATGACCCCTTTTCAAGTCAGATTGAAGTACCTCTATTGCGTTACAAACTTCATTTGACACAGATACCTGATACAATTAGCAAACCGATTGTTTTTGGCTATATCGATATGGAAAGCTTAGAATATTATGATAAGAGGGATTCCTTAAATCAAAAAAGCAAAATTCAAATGAAATTTTACTTCCGATCTCAATTTAGAAATTTCGAAAAGGAAAACTGAAACCAACTCACTATGTTTCGCATTTATTTCCATGCAAGTCAGTTGCAAGTTCGTTCCGAAATATGTTTACAAAATTTAATACGATAGAATATAAAAAGCCCCAATTTTTTCTTTTTAAAGTTCATCAATATAATTCTACTTCACCGGCGGGCAGTCCCAACTGTTCTTTTTACCAAAGCGGTAAATTACCCCTACAGCTATATTGTAATAATGATCTTTAAACCGTGGGTTGGCAGCCTTACTGAATCCATCTAGGTAATCGGTATACATATTTCTGTACGATATTTCTCCATTGATTACTATACGTGGTGATACTGCATAACGCAGCCCTGCGCCAACAGGTATAGATGGTATTAAAACAGGTGTGCGGTGTGCAGCATCCTGTGCAATGCGTGCAGGCAAATCTTCTTCCAGTGAAAAATGTGTTGAGTTGAAATTACTCCAGTCACGGCGAATACGCACATAGCTCAACCCAACTCCGGCAAAAGCATAGGGAGAAATTCTTTTTCCTATTTCATCCCAACCCAACGGGCTCCATACAATTTGCGGCGACAGTTCAATTAAAGGAGTCTTGAATTTAAAACTCCTGTACTGGTGATAAGCAGGCGTGTTATACTTTGATTCATCCCCTTTTAAAGAAGCAATCGAAAGATTTAAACGCAGAGCAAATGTTGAATTTAATTTCCTTGAACCATGAATGGCAATACCCGGTTTAATTGTTTTCCATGAGCCAATGGCACTTGGCGCTAAATCACCCTGGTACACATATCCGCCCACATTAATACCTACTTCATACTTCGAACTTTTTTGCTGTGCAAGTAAAGAAGACCCATGAGTGGCGAAATAAAAAATAAAGAATAAGATACTGGCACGACTATTCATACAAATTGATTTAAGGTTTAAGTATCAATGGTTCTGATAAGAACAGTCGTTTGGTAAGAATAGAGTGTAGAACAGATCAGCGGATAAAAAAGAAACGCAGAATCACTCAAATCAATATGATTGATCTGTTAAAAACTTGCTATGATCTGGTTTTATAACTCCGCTGCATATGTGAATAATCCTGAATAAACAAATTTGAATCTCCAATTCTGCTCCCCTACTTTTGCAGCCGTAGCGGTTGGCGCTTTTAGCGCCATTAAAAGGGAAGTCCGGTGTAAATCCGGCGCTATCCCCGTAGCTGTAAAGCGATGCCTCTCTCAAGAAAAGGAGTAAGGCAACATCTCAATCTACTTAGCCACTGAATAAAATCGGGAAGGCGTATTGAGCTGATCGTTGAGCCAGAAGACCTGCCGGTACCATTCAAATTCATTTTGCTTTCGGGTGAAAAGCGTGAAGTGTAAAAGCTGCAAGGCATTTATATTTCCATCTCTTTTTTTTCTGAAAGCAGTCACAACAAAATTTTTCTATTATGAAAAAAACGTTTTTGTTGTTGACTGCATCAATCATCGGCAGTCAACTATCAGCACAGGACAGTTCCAAATCCAAACAATTAGACGAAGTGATCATCACTGCCAACAGGATGGAACAAAAGCAATCGCAAACAGGTAAAGTGGTAACAGTTATCGGTAAAGATGTACTGGAAAAAAGCCCCGGCAAATCAGTAGCACAGGTATTAAACGAACAGGCAGGCATTACCATTAATGGTGCTCTGAATAATGCAGGTACTGTTCAAACAGTATTTATGCGTGGTGCTGCCAGCGGAAGAGTGTTGATATTGATTGATGGAATTCCTATTGGAGATCCTTCTTTCATCAGCAACGAATTTGATCTCAATTTTCTTTCCATTAACGACGTAACAAGAATTGAAATTGCCAGGGGTGCTCAGTCAACTTTATACGGAAGCGATGCCGTGGCAGGTGTAATTAATATCATCACCACCCGAAAGAATATTACCAAACCATTCAATTTTAAATCAACCATTTCAGCCGGCAACTACAATGCCTTTCGTGGCAACCTTCAACTGTTTGGCAAGGCAGCAAAGCTCAGTTATCAAACAAGATATTCAACCATCAATACTGGAGGCTTTTCATCAGCAAAAGACAGCAGCGGAACTAAAGGTTTTGATAAAGACGGTTATCATGGAAATATTGTCAATGCTTCCCTGCAATATCAATCAACCAAACAACTGAACCTGCGGAGTTTTGTACAATACAGCAAGTACAAATCGGATGTAGATGCGTCTGCTTTTACAGATGATAAAGATTTTACCATCCGAAATGCAAATCTTACAACAGGTGCAGGCTTTACATTTAAAAATGATGCCGTTGCAGTGAATGGAAATTATCAGTACAGTGAAAACAACCGTCACTTTCTCAACGACAGTGGAGATATTTCCGGGTTTTCAACTTATATGCGTGATGATTATTTCAGCAAGAGCCAGTTTGTTGAATTATATGCAACAGTAAAACTGAATAAATCATTCACACTGTTACAGGGAGCTGATTACAGGTTTGGTTCTTTTAACAACCAGTATCTTTCTATCAGCAGTTTCGGACCTTACCCAACCAAGTTCAATGATACTTCAGTGAGTCAATCATCCTTATATGCTTCTGTTATTTATAATGGATTGAATGAAAAGCTGAACATTGAACTTGGCGGACGTTTAAATGTACACAGCCGCTACGGAAGCAATTATACCTACACGTTTAATCCGAGTTATAACATCACCAAAAATGTACGTGTATTTGGAAGTATTGCATCAGGATTTAAAGCACCGGGATTGTATCAACTCTACTCAGGCTATGGTAATGCAAACTTGAAACCCGAAGAAAGTAAAAACGTTGAATTCGGCATACAGCATCAAACAGCATCCATCAAACACAGGCTTGTTTATTTTTACCGTGAAATAAAATCAGGAATTGATTTTGATTATGTAAACTATACTTACTTCAACTTCCCAAAACAGTTTGTGCGTGGACTTGAATATGAAGCTTCTGTTCAAATCAATAAATCATTCGGCATAACCGGTAACTACAGTTATGTAAATGGAACAGAATTTTCACAAAGCAGACTGACATTTAATGATACAGCTTACAGCTACCTGCTTCGCCGGCCTGTTCATCAGTTTAATCTTACTGCTGCTTATTACTGCAACCGTTTTTCTACATCAATCAGCGGCAAATATGTTAGTGAGCGTTATGATGTAACAGGTTACCAGGTAAAAGACACAAAGCTGAAAGGCTATTTTTTACTGAATGCCTATGCTGAATATCAGCTGAATAACAATATTAAGTTTTTTGCTGATGCACAGAATATCAGCAATACAGATTTCTACGATCTGAGAGGATTCAACAGCTTTCCTTTCATGACCAACGCCGGAGTTACCGTTAACTGGTAAATCTTTTCATCCATGTGTAAAGCATCTCTCTCGGAGGGATGCTTTACTTTTGTACAAAC